>CAMCUB010000029.1 GCA_945878845.1 Erythrobacter sanguineus
TGTATGTAAAATATGAATATGTTGATCCTTTCATATCGAACAAATTTTCCATGGGCTTTAGCGATGGGATTGCGGTTAATCGGCGCATCGGAGCGATTAACTAGCGATGGAAATGATGAATTGGCCGAATCACCGGTGATGCGGGCCACTTGATTTAACGTCGGTTACGGTTCCGAAGGCCGCTTCCAGCATGTGCTGAACATGCAATCTGCCAAGGTGGAAAGCAGGGCTTTGGTCGCGCCGTGAACCACGGCCAACTCTGCGGCGGCGCTAAGTCTGCCTGAACGCCTTCCGCGCTCGCGCAAGCCATTTTGCCGCCGGTTCGGAACAGGCAACGTAAGTACATCTGCGACCCATCCTTTCGGGTGTATACACCGGCGCGCCCGTATCGCGTAGAGTCCGTGATAATCGAGTTCGAAAACTGGGCAAATGCAGTCGCTCATGCCACCCTCGTGATCAGTTTTCGAATGATCCGTCTCCACTATTTGGTGTGGCACCTTCAGAATGTATCCATTCTCAGTTCATCAGACATCATTAACTAGGGAGGTAGCTCGGCAAGGAGGTGTCGCGCCCGAGACCTCGTGCAAAGTCATGATCATCGGCGCCGGCGCTGATGGCGACGACGCATCCGGCGACGCTGTGAAGGCGCTCGGCTATGAATGCCTGCTATCGGCTGATCCGATCAGCGCCATTGAGCTGCTGGAAATTGAACCGGGCATCGGGGTTGTCATTGTTGATGCCTCGCTTGCATTTGCAAATGATTTCAACATTCTCGAAGAAATTGACGCGCGGTTCGGTCTGGTTCGGCCGGTTGTGCCGATCATCATGGCGGATGGGCCTTCGTTAGACATCGCCGTCCGGGCGATGAACGCGAATGCAGTCGATCTTCTGAGCAAACCATTGAGCGACGCGGAGCTCGCGCGGGCGCTGCGCAGAGCCTTTTTGCGACGCTCGCAACTCGTGAGCATTAAACTTCTAACGGCTTTCGCGTCGGCTCAATCGATTGATGAGCGCGAGAAGGACAAGGAGGGGGTCAATGCGCTCGACGCAAGCCCTGATCAGAAGCTGATAAAGCTGATCCGAAGAGCGAAAGCGTTCCGTCAGCGGCGCAATGAGTTTCTCGGCAACGAACTGTTTTCCGATCCGGCCTGGGACATCATCCTCGAGCTGACGCTAGCAAAGCTGCAGGGGGAGCCGGTTCCCGTATCGAGCGCCTGTGCGGCAGCGGCAGTCCCGTTCACGACTGCATACCGTTGCATCGGCAATCTGGTTGATCATCGCATGGTGCGGCGGTGGAAGGATCCGCTCGATAATCGGCGCGTGTTGCTGGAGCTTGAGAACGATACGCATTCGGCAATGTCTGAAATCATGTTGGCCTCTGATATTTTCACCAGGCCATTGGAAGATTAGTCCCGAATACAAATTGCTTGGATCGGCATAGGCGGAATTCGAATAGTCAAGCGCAATTTACATGAAAAAAATAAAAATCGAAATCCGAGCAAATTGGGGATGCCGATAATATGTTTTACAAGGTTTTCATATTTTCTTCTGCAACGATTGTCATTTCATTTCTCATTATGAAGATAATAGAATTTACTTGTGTTGAAGGTTGGGAGGACGAGAGCGGTTTTCATCTCGGTCGAAAGGGGGAGAATCGTGATGACTTGCTACCTTGATCTAAGGGGCTGACATACATGATCTTTGCAAGTGTTAGGTGATCCAAGCTTTCGCCTGCGGTGACCTGAGAGGACGAAGCGAGCGTAATCATTCTCGTATCCAATTTCGGCGGCAGGGGCGTTGCTATTTTTTCATTCCCAGCACGACTACTGAGTAAATGCCTTGCGTATGTTATCTAGGAGCGGCTTCAAAAGGTAGCTCATCAGGGACTGCTCCCCAGTGGTGATATAGGCCTCCAGTGGCATACCATTCACCAGCGCCGTCTTGCCGATCGCGTCAAGCTGCGGGCCACTGCTGTCGATCCTTACCCTGAAGTAGGGTTGCCCGGTTTGCGGATCTTCGATCCGTTCCGGGGAGATAAAGGCGACGATCCCCAAGATCTCGGGCGACGATTCCAATTGGAGTGTCGAGAAGCGGAGGCGCACATCCTGGCCGATCCGAACCTGTTCGATATCCGAGGGGTTGACTCGGACTTCAGCAAGCAACTTGTCCTGATCCGGCACAATCCGCAGGATCGTCTGACCAGGTGGTACGAAGCTTCCGGCCGTCACATAAGCAACTGAATCCACCACTCCGGACTGCGGCGACCTTATCGTTGCACGCTCCAAAGCATCGCCAGCATCGACCAGCCTCAGACGACCTTCGCCTAACTCGGTGACGACCTGATTCAACTCTTGACCAGCCGAAGTTCGCAGATTCTGGCGTGCATAGCTGATCTCGCGGCTGGTCTCCGTTATCCGGGCCTGAGCTTGGCGAATACTGGCCTCTGCGGCGGCAATTTCCCCCCGCAACACGACGTCGGATCGCTCGATCTCGTTCAGCCTGTTGATCGTGACCAATTCCTGTTGGTACAGCTTGCGCAGACCCTCAAGTTCCGGGGTGAGAAGCGACTGCTGCTTGCGCAGCGAAGCGATGCGGCTTTGGTGGCCCGTGATCTCGGCCTCCAACTGGCGAAGTCTTGCCGCCAGCATGCCCACCTGAGCCTCGGTCTCCGCCCGCCTCGCTTCGAACAACTCTCGTTCGCGTGCGACCGATGTCCCAATGGCAGTATCCCGACCAGTATTGTCTATCGTGGCGAAGTCGGCATTGCCAGCTCCCGTGAGTTCAGCTTCAAGTCGCTGTCGCCGCGCCGCCAGTGCCGAGACACCATCGGCTGACACCGCCGCGGTGGTCTGGGCGACATTCGTATCTAGGCGTAGCAGGACCTGTCCGTCGGAAACGCGCTGACCATCTGCTACTAGCAATTCGGACAGCACACCGCCAGTCGGGTGCGTGATCAGCTTTGTCTGGCTTGAAGCTGACAGGCTGCCAGGGGCGATCACTGCACCGGACACGGTCACCACCGTCGATAGAGCGATCATAGTTGCCGCGGTAATGCCGACGCTGAGATAGGCAATTCTCGAACGCTGTTTCAGACGGCTTTCGGGCAAAATGGCGTCAGCATCGAACTGGATATCAGGTGTCATGGGCTGCTTTTCGCTTCCGGATTGAATGTTGGGATCAGACACGAGCGGCCTCTTCCTCAGGCATGGTCTGGACATTGTTGCGGTCGTTGATGGCCTTGAGCACCGCGTCGCGAGGACCAAATGCGACAACTTTGCCGTCGGCAAGGTAGAGGATATGCGTGGCGAACCGCAGCATCGCCTGACGATGCGTGACGACGATCGCCGTGGCATTGTTCTTGCGCAGATTGATCAGTGCAGCGGCCAATGCCTGTTCACCTGCCGGGTCCAAGTTGCTGTTTGGTTCATCGAGCACAACGAGACTAGGCTTCTGGTACAGGGCACGGGCAAGGCCCACGCGCTGTCTCTGACCGGCGGAAAGCCGCCGCCCTTCCTCTCCCACTTCTGTTTCGTACCCATCGGGCAGATGCAGGATCAGCTCATGAACACCGGCTTGCTGAGCGGCTTCAATGATGTCCTCAGATGTGGCGCGAGGGTCAAAGCGGGCAATGTTCTGCGCAACCGTTCCTTCCAGCAACTCCACCGTCTGCGGCAGGTAGCCGATAAACCCGCCCAAAACATCGCTTTCCCACTGTGCAAGTGTCGCACCATCCAGACGAATGGTTCCTTCACTGGGAGGCCATATCCCCACCAGCGCCCGCGCGAGCGAGGACTTGCCGGCCCCACTGGAACCGATCACGCCCACAATTGAGCCCGGTTCGCAGGCGAAGCTCACGCCATGGAGCGTTGGGTTCTCCTGTCCGGCCGGCACGATCTGCAATTCCGAAACTTCCAGATGGCCCTTTGGTCTGCTCAGGGCAACGCGCTCTTCCGGGATTCCGTATCTAGAAAGGGTTTGGTTCAGGCGCACCCAACTCGTCCGCGCCGAAGAGAAGTTACGCCACTGGGCAATCGCTTGGTCGATCGGCGCGAGCGCCCGTCCTGCAAGGATCGAGCTGGCAAAGATTACACCGCCGGAAGTCTCTCCCGAAATAACCAGCCAGGCCCCGACAGCCAACAATGCGCTTTGGATAAACATCCGCATCGTCTTGCTGATCGTCGAAAGGACGATGAGCGTGTAGTTGACGTCAGCCTGCCGGATGCTCAATTGGGCATTGAGGCCCAAGAAAATTCGTGCAAAACGTTGTCGCATGCCGAGTGCTTGGATCGTTTCGGCACCTCTGCGCTTGCGATCAATGAGGTACTGCCTTTTCTGGGCCAGTTCATTTATCGTGCTAGCCGACTTCTTGTGAAGTTTTTCAGTTATGACCGTCAGCACTATCAGCACGCATGCACCGACAAGTGCAGCTACGCCCAGCCAGACGTGCAACATCGAAAGAATCGCAAGGAAGAAAAGGATCCACGGCAGGTCCATGAAGGCGCCGGGACCGGGGCCCGCGATGAAGCTGCGGACTTGCTCGAGATCGCGCAAGGGGCCGCCCGTGCGATCTGCCGGGTCATTGCTGATCGAAAGCTCGTGTGCCGCCCGGATTGCAAGCGGGTTGATGGATCGTTCAAGATCAGATGCGATGTCGGCGAGCATCGCACTTCGTTGGACCTCGAAGAACCCTTGCGCAAAATAAACTAGCGTAGACAGGCCGAACAGGCCGAACAGCGTCGCTAAGTTCTGTGATGGCAGCGCTCGGTCGTAAACCATCATCATATAAATTGATCCGTTGAGGACAAATACATTGATGATGACAGATATTAGAAAAATTAATATGAAAGTATCTCGCGAGTAATTCAAAGCAGTCTTCATAAAGTTCTTTGAATCGCGAAATTGAATGAAAAGATTGGAATTCAGTTCCATCTCAGCGCGCTCCGTCATTGTCAGATTGCGGCCCAGTCCATCGCGGTTCTCCCAGAGTCGAGAAGCGGCGGACGATACAGTTCTGCTTTCCCAGCCTCAAATCGTGGCACGCCGCTTCAGCGGCTGCAAAATCCGCGAAAGGCCCGACGGCAAGGCGGAACATCTGGTTTCCGGTGGACCTGAAGCTGGTGATGACCGGCCGCCCGGTGCCAATGATACGCGTGATCTGGACCTCGACCGTTTCCCAATGCTGCCGCGCGGATGCCTCCGTAGAATATGCTGCCAACTGAATGACCCATTGGGTGGGCTCGAACCCATTGTCTGGACGAACAGCTATTGGCGAGGATGCAGGGGTGGGGGCCCGGCCGACAGGCGCGTCTCTTCGCTCGGCAGGGGCAGGTCGCACCTCTGTCAGCGAGGGAAGAGCTGCTACGATCGGGATATCTTCCGTCGCAATCTTCGGCCATGGATCAGCAATCGACGAAGCGGTGAGCGTCGGTTTGTCTTCAATAGGAACGAAAGCCGGACCGGAAGAGAGGCCAGTTCCGGGCTCAGGCGACAATTCTGTCGCCCGGTTACCGACGCCCAAATGATGCGCCTGCGTCTGCCCCATCGTAGTGAGCAGCGCGAATGCTGCAACATAGGAATCACGCTGCGCCGACACGAGCTGAACCTGGGCATTACGCAGCTCTTGTTCAGCATTGAGGATGTCGAGGATCGTGCGAGTTCCGACGTCGCTTTCAGCACGCACGCCGGCAAGTGCACTGCGCGCTGCCGCGACGGCCCGTTGACTCGCCACGACAACTGAGCTGGAAGCCTGCCAATTGGCGTATTCACTTCTTGCTTGTGCAGCGAGTCTCCGCTCAAGGTCGCGAACCGTGAGGATTGCTTGGCTTTCCCGGATATTAGCTTCGCGGATACCGGCGGAAGTTCGGCCGCCCTGAAATAGGGGAACATTCACCGAGAAGCCGACGGTCGCTCCGAAGCGGCTGTTATCACCCTGGGTAGGAACCTGCGTAGAGTTGCCATAACGGCCATTGGCAACGGCAGACACCGAAGGCAACGCCCCCCCCCTTGCTGCGCGCCATTCGTAACGTCGGGCCTCGGAAACAGCGCGCGCCTGCAGGACCTCGGGATTTTCGTCAAGCGCTGCTTCGGCCGCAGTTTCGGGATCCGGAGGCAGGTTTCGAAGAAGCGGCAAGGGAGCAAGATCGGCCGCCTGCATTCCTGTAACTCGCTGGAATTCCTCCATTGCCTCGATCAAGTTGGCCTCGGCCGTTTCCACCTCGCCATGCGCAAGGGCAACGCGAGATTCTGCCTGCGCAACATCGGTCCGGGTCAGGTCGCGCACCTGGAAACGTGCGCGCGTGGCATTGAGGGTGGTCGTGAGCGTATCAAGGTTTTCCCTGCTCAACGCCAGAATCTGGCGATCACGGATCACATTCGCGTAGGCCGCGACAACCTCGGAGAAAACTTGCGCCTCGGCAGTTCTCTTCCCGACGTACGAAGCGTCAGATTGCGCTTTCGCGGCGTTGATCTGGTTCTTGACACTTCCGCCCCGGTAAAGGGGGAGGGAAACCTCCCCTTGAACGCTCAGCAGATCGGGTCCGATCCGGGGTCCGACAACAGCTTCGTTGACACTGAGGCTTGCATTGACTTCTGGAAGTCCTTCGGCTCGGGAAATGGTAACTCGCTCGAGATCAGCCTCGTACTCTGCGGCGGCATTGGCGATGACTTCGCTCCGCGCATAAGCAGATTGCAGCGCTTGCGTAAGATCTTCAGCCCGGCCCGGGCTCTCACCATTATAGACAAGAGCAGCGATGCAACTGACAGACAGGAATAGTTTTACGAATCTTTGCCTGCGTTGGATCGGAAATCCAGAATATTCAAAGGATTGATGCGGATTTTTCATGGAGTATTGTATAAGAAAGATGTCCTAATCACCCGTTAACCTCGCCATATTGGACATAATGTATACGTTTCATTTTAGAATTAAATGTTTCCATTTTGAAATGAAGTGGTCGGAAGTGGGGGGAAGATTTGGTGACTGCTATTCGCAAGAAGGAGGAGCAATTGGCGCTATCACGCGAAAACGCTTTTTCTACGTTGCGCATCAAGCAGTGCGGATGGCTGTGGAAAGCGGTGGGGATTGCCTCTCGGATTGGTCGGTGACGACCTCACCCGGCTGCGAAGCATGGCTGCACGGCAGAAAAGCTGCGCTGGGATCGCGAAGGGCAGAGCCGGCCAGTAGGGCATGGCGCAAAACGCCTGCGACTTGGATCGAGCCAAGGCTTGGGAGCGCGAAGTGCAGGAGCATCGTCCGGCCTAAGAGATACCAAGCTGGGCTCCGGCGCATTTCCTACAAGCACAGCGAGTTAGAATAGCTTGGCGCCGCGGCAAGTCAGGGAAACCCGATGTTTAGTCGGCCTGTCAAGGGCGAGAAGTGCACCCTACCCAAATATCACAGCCAGAGTCAACGAGATTGAGACTGAATTCAGATCGTTATCTGCAATAACCATATCAATTGACCATCATTCAGGCCAGCTTGAGGCAGGCGAGTGAGGCTATAAAAGATTGAAGCTCTTCGAAATCAAAATAGCTTGTGTACGACTATTTACACTCAATTTCGCAAATATCATCTTGACATGCATTTTTACTGTGGCTTCAGTCAGTTTCAGTTCCCTTGCAATTTGCTTGTTTGACAGACCCGAGCAGATGCAGCGCAAAACCTGCTCCTGCCGTGGTGTCAAAGTCGGAGCGTGGGCTCCGCCAGCCTGACCGGCAGAGCCCGGATATGGCGGGACGAAACTTCCGTTAATCACGCTGACAATGGCGATTTTGAGCTTTTCGACCGACATTGTTTTGCTGAGCACCGCAACCGCCCCCGAGCGAAGTGCCGCTGTTGCTGTACCTTCCGTCGCCACACCCGTAATAAGCAGGACTGGGCGGGGCTCTTGTGCAGCAACTATTCGCCTGAGGCCGAGAAGCCCGTCCATGCCGGGGATCTGGTAATCAAGCAGGACGAGATCGAACGGGCCTTCATGTGCGATCTTGACCAGCGCCTCGTCAACGGTCGAAGCAAGTTCGACCGTTAACTCCTCGTCAACCTCAAGGTAGGCCTTGAGTACGTCCCTGAGAAGATCGTGATCATCGGCGAAAAGTATGCGCATTAGGCCCCCTTGTATCTCGAACTGGCGAGGAGTCGAACAAGCGCCTGATTAAGGCTACTGGATATAGCTGACTTTACCACATGCTCGTCGAAGAGAGATGGGGACAGGTCCATTTCGACTTCGTGAAGAGCGGTGCAAAGCAGGATGGGCAGAGACGGCAAAGCGTCACGAATCAGCGCCGCCAATTGCCCCCCGTTCATTTCCGGCATGTCGTAATCAAGAATAACGGCATCCCAACCCACCGGATCGGCTTCAAGCACTTGGAGAGCTTGAAGCGGAGAAGAAATTGCAATCGCCTCCGCCCCAAACATGCGTACCTCGCTTGAGATGAGCTCGAGAACCAACGGATTGTCATCGACAATCATGAGTTTCGCGCCCTCAGGCGCTCGTTGAGTACTGAGTTCCTCGACGGCGCGTTGGTCCAAGGGAAGTTTGGCGAGTGGCCAGACAAGCTGGAACGTCGTTCCATGTCTCCCGCTTTTGACATGTATTGAACCTCCTGCTTCGACTACCTTGCTTGACACGATGCTAAGGCCCAGGCCCGTCCCGTAGGACTTCGTGGTGTGGAATGACTCGAAGATACGGGGGAGGTCTTCAGCTTCGATGCCGCAGCCGGTGTCTTGCACGGTGATCAGCGCACTTGGCAGTTCGGGTTTCTCGCCAACCATTGGCTCCGAAAGCTTTCGCGCCGGGTCGAGCCTTTCAAGGATGACCTCGATTGACCCGGCTCGATCGACAGGCAATGAATCGCGGGCGTTGTTACAAAGGTTCATCATCACGCGCAGGAATTCGGATTCCGCTGCTTTTAGTGCGATACTTTCCTCTTTCGCCTTGAGCATGATGGAATGATAAGGCTTCAAGGTGACACCGGTCAGCTCAATGACAGTCATAAGGGCCGACTTCGCATCGAGCGCACTTGGCGGCCGCTTGGCAGCGTTTGGTGCGAGCACAGAATCGAGCAGGCTGCTCGCTTGCCTGGCGGCGCCTTCGATCCGCTCAAGTTCAGGTGAGCGCGACCAACCTTTGGCCCGTAGCGTAGTTGCCGAGGCCCCCATAACCGCGACGAAGTTTGCCAGATCGTGGGCTACGCCGGAAACCGCATGGCCGATCATCTCGTCGCGCTCAATCAGCTGAAGCCTTTCGCGTGCGCGAATGCGGTCCCTTGTCGCACGCTTGATGTCTCCGATGTCGCGGGTGGTACATACCAGTCCGCCCGAAGGGCTTTGCGCAAGCGTCACCTCCTGCTCGACGATGCCGCCATCCCGCCGCACACCACACGCCTCTCCGCGCCAGCTGCCCGCCTTGAAAACCGACGGCATCGCAATTTGTTCGATTCGTTCGGCCTCTTGTCTACTATAGAGGATCGACCAATGCCGCCCCACAAGCGCAGTGGCATCGCTATAGCCGAACATCGTGCAGTGGGCGCGGTTCAGGTATAAGAAGAAGCCCTCCGCATCGGTGATCGCCACGCCATCCGAGGTCGCCTCGATCGCAGAAAACTGCTCCTCCAGCTTTCTCTGGTAAGCATCCCGCTGCCGCTCGAGACCAAGACGCTCACTTGCGTCTCGGATGATTGCAGCATAGCCCGCCAGCTTGCTGGTTTTGGGCTCGACCCAGTGAGTAAGCGAAAGATCGACCGGGAGCAATCGCCCGTCGCGACAGAGAGCGGAGATGGTTGTCGTCTTTCCCAAAAGTCGCGACTGCCCCCCTTCCGCCAGGCGCCGCATTCCCGCCAAGTGATTGGCCCTGTGAATTTCCGGTACGATGCGATGAAGGCTTTCGCCCATAATCTCATCTGCTTGCCAGCCAAACAGCTTCGCCGCGCCGTTATTCCAATAGATCACCCGGTTGTCCGGGTCGACGGCAACGAAGGCGTCACTCGTCGCCTCGGCGATAAGGTGGGCCAACTTCTCCTGATCCTGATGTTGCACGGACCCTCACATGCCTTCCGGCTGACTGCCAAAAACTGACGCGTGCTTCTTTTCAGCCAGTGACCAAAATCGAGATGGCGCATCCGCATTCGTTCAGCTGTCTACGCTTGGACCCGCGTCGAGGTAGCCGCGCTTTTGATGCTGCGGATACCTATCCAGAAGGATATATGACTATCCAAACGGATATATACCATCTGGCAATCCATACGGATATGTACCGAAAGCGTTTTGGCCAATATATAAAATATCGCATAATCAATGCATCGCTTGTTAAGCACAAGGAATGCGAGGCCACGTGCGGGGATCGTTCCGACCACGCGGCCACGACAGGATGCCGGCGTTCCACCAATCCCTGGCCGCACAGTATTCTCTTCGCTGCTCGATCCGGATCCAATCCCGAGCATAAGTGCGCAGGCTTATGATCTGGTCCCGCGTCAGGCGTTCGTCGAACATTACGCCGATTAAGAACGGGGCGCCCGGGCAGGAGACTTTCCGGACCCCGACAGCGAAGATTTCTGAGGTCCCGGCGCGCAGATACGCACTCGTACCAACCGAGAGTGGGCTCGCCGATGCGACAAGCGCGCCGAACCCCGAAAGATCGAGTAGCACGCAGTCGAAAGTATCATAAACACAGACGAGCTTTGCAGGAGCGGTCAGCGACATGCGCACTGATACACGGCGATCGGGCGTCGCGCCACCTCCAACCTCTTGACGGATGAAATTTCGTTCCATCAATGAGAATCCCGCTTGTTTGCCAGTGAGGATCGCTTTTTTACTTGAATAAATTGTGGAGGTATTGTCTTTCTTGACCGCCGTGTTGGGATCGAATTCGGTGGACCATGTTCTAATCGACATGCAATTCTCCGATGACGATACTTGCGGTCTGCCGATAATGATCGGGACCGTCTGCCGAACTTCCGGGTTGGTAGTGGTTTTACTGTGATGTCAGCATAGATATGGGAATTTGGGGGCTAATGCCGGTTTATCCCCTCCTGCCCGCCGCTCGATGCCCCGGGACCAATCGTTGCATCGAGCGGCGGTATCCGTATTGGACGATTAGCTTCCTGAATGGGCTGCGACTGGAGACAGAGCCGCCGCTCACCGCAGCTAGCTAATGGTCGTTGAGTGGATCCGAAATGTTTTGGAATGGCCGCAGAGATTTTTTGACAATTCACAAGACATTTGTGATCGCAATCAAAATAAGTGCGGCAACCAAGCCATATTCAACAACATCTGCGCCATCCACATCCTCGAAGATGCTACGGATAGAGTCAATTATATTCATTCGAGTGTTCCGCCTCCTTTTAAATAAGTTAGTCGACTGATGTTTTTAAATTAGCAATTCATCTTATAAGAATTGGTTAAAATGGCGCTACGCATTAAGAATACATTCCTTAGGATGTAATAGGCACGGAGAATCGTCGTGGCCGGCGTAAGCCAACATTCTGTCGGTGGCATGTTCTTGGTGTTGAACGGTCGGGGGGTGTTTGGCTAAGGGCATGTGAAAAGGGCGGAATATGCTGAAGTACGTGTCCGTCCGTGCCGCAAGCTTCGCCGGCTTCACGCGCTTATCGGGGCGCAGTAAAGTCCATTCATGAGGGCTGCGCGTAGGGACTAACTAACACGTCGCGGGTCTCGAGAGGCTCCTATTAGCAAGTAGGGGCCTCTCGAAATCGGAACAGTCACATTTCGGGCAGGCTTTGCGGAATTATGCTGGCGCCCCGACTGTGTGCATCCGACAGCGGTCGAAAGAGCTTTCACTGGGCGGTCGCCTCGTTCGGACCATTGACATGGGGCAAACCCGCAAGGACCGCTCCTAGGCGGTCGCGCATCGGTCTTGCACGGCTTGCGGCCAAGGGCCTCGATTTGGATTGCCACTTCCTCCCGATAGTCCTGGGTGAGAAGGGCGTCGGCGTAAGTCGTGTTGCATCGGACAGATGGCAAAGTATATCCGCGCCGGATCTGACCGCATAGGGGAAGCCGCCGGCACGTGCGCAAGGTCTGGAAGGTCTGAACGATCTAATCGCCTGAACACCACTCAGGGGGAGAGTCCGCGGTTACATCTCGCTCAGCTCTGTCGCGATCGCAGTACATGCATCTTTTCTCGCGCCGCTGATACGCCACGAGGACAACCTTGGTATTGCTCATTCGAAATTGATGCGGCCCACTTGCTAGGTCATGCCCTTGTAGAACAATTGGTTAAGGTCGGCTTCAATCAGTTTTGATGCGGGAACCGAGTGCAATTCGAATTTGATTGAGAAGCTGCCACCTTCGGAGCGCGCGCCTTATCTTGCTGTTTTGTCGCAACGATTTTTGGGAATAGATGCTGCGATCCGTCGCGTAGGGTGTATATCTTCCACAATGCCAGCCCCGGACCGGGAAATGGCCCTGTCGAGCATCCGGCGCTTCTGCCGTTGCTTTTAAGCAAGGCCTCGCCCTGCGGGCGGACTTCGATCCCGAACAGCCGCCTGACGCTAGAGTTTGGGGGTATGTCTGGGGGTATCCGACTATCTATCATTCATAAAATTGAACAATAATAGATTAAAAATGTATCTTCGGGGTTCCCTTCACCTGCGGCTAGAGCCCCAGGTCCGACAGGCCCGGATGATCGTCCGGACGGCGGCCGAGGGGCCAGCGGAACAGGCGTTGCTCCTCGCGGATGGGGTGTTCGTTGATGCTGGCGAAGCGGCGGCGCATCAAGCCGTCCTCGGCGAATTCCCAGTTCTCGTTGCCATAGGCGCGAAACCAGCTGCCGCTGTCATCGTGGTATTCATAGGCGTAGCGCACCGCGATGCGGTCTTCCCGGAAGGCCCACAGCTCCTTGATCAGCCGGTAATCGAGCTCTTTGGCCCATTTGCGCTCCAGGAACGCCTGCGCCGCGGCGCGGCCGCGCGGGAACTCGGCGCGGTTTCGCCACTCGGTGTCCTCTGTATAGGCGAGCGCGACTTTTGCCGCATCGCGGCTGTTCCAGCCATCTTCGGCAAGGCGCACCTTCTCGCGTGCGGTTTCCTCGGTGAAGGGGGGAGTGGGGGGCGGGACATGGCAATCTCCTCTGGTGGGGCGAATGGGATCATTGCGCGCCTCGCAATGCTGCGAGCTCGGCTTCAAGCGCGGCGATCCGCGCGTCGCGGTCCGCCAGCGCTGCGCTGACATCCTCGGCGTGGAACATCTGCGGGATGTGCTGCGGGCAGTTGGCATCCCAGGCCTCGATCTCGAACAGGATCACCTGCTCTGCCCGCGCGCGGTAGCCTTCGGGCATCAGCCGCTGCTCGAGCGCGGCGTCGCCCTCGACCACCCGCGCCGTGCCCCACAGCTTGATGCGCTGGCGGTGGGCGTAGTCCATCAGGAAGATATGGGCGCGGGGGTTCTCGGCGAGATTGCCGGTTGTGATGAACTGCCGGTTGCCCTTGAAATCGGCAAAGGCGAGCGTGCGGTCGCCGACCACCTGCAGGAACCCCGGCGGGCCGCCGCGATGCTCGATATAGGGCTGGCCCGCAGCGCTCGCGGTGGCGAGGTAGAAGCTGCGCACACCGGCGATGAAGGCCGCGAGGCCTTCGTCGATCGTCCGGCCCATCTCCATGCCTTCGTAGATCGCGCGCGATCCTTTCCGCGCCTGCGCGGCCTTCACGGCCGGGGTGAAGGCGATATCGGCGGGGCGCTGGCTCATGATGCGGCGTTCCTTCTTGAGGTCACAGGTCGAGGATCAAGCGGTCGCCGCCGCCTGCTGAAGGGACGGCAGGGACGGCGCAGCAGATCAGCGCCTGGTCGGCATCGACCTTGGCAGAGGGGCGGGTGGCATAGGTCACCTTGCCCTCGATCACCTTGACCGCGCAGGTTCCGCAGGAGCCGCCGCGGCAGCTGTATTCGGGCGTCAACCCGCGCGCTTCGGCAAGGTCGAGCAGGCTCCCCGCCGCCGCATCCCAGCGCGCTTCCTTGCCCGACTTGGCGAGGGCGACCGGCACCGGCTGGTCGGCGACCGGCGGCAAGGCATCGGCGGCTTCGGGTATGCGGCGCTTGAGCGAGGCGGGGCCGAAAGCCTCGGCGTAGATCCGCGCGTCTGGCACGCCGATGTCGCTCAATTGGTCGTAGAGCCCCTGCATGAAGGGCGGCGGGCCGCACATATAGAAGTCGTAGCCGTCGAACGGGAGGGTCTGCCGGAACAGGTCGGTGCTTATGCGTCCCTCGGTATCGAAGTCGACGCCGGGCGCTGCGCCTTCGATTACGTCAAGCAGCCGGATCACCCGCACCGCGCCGCCCGCCTGCGCTGCCAACTCGGTGATTTCCCGGTCGAAGGCCCGTTCGACCACCGAGCGCGCGGCGATGAACATGAAGGTCGGCCGGATGCGGCGCTTGCGCAGGCCTTCGAAGACGATGCTGCGCAGCATCGCCAACATCGGCGTTATCCCGACCCCGGCGGCGAGCAGCACGGCGGGGCGCGCCTCGAGCGGGTCGATGACAAACCCGCCCGCCGGGGCCCGCGCCTCGATCACGTCGCCGACGCTGAGATAATCGTGGAGGTGGTTCGAGACCAGCCCCTGCCGCTTGACGCTGAGACGGTAGAACCCGTCCGACGGCGCGGTCGAGAGCGTATAGGTGCGCAGCACCGGCTCGGCGGCGGGATCGGGGCGCACGCGGATCGGCAGATGCTGGCCCGCCTCGTGCCCGGCGATGCCCTTGCCGTCCGCCGGCTCGAGATGGAACGAGCGGATGACGCTGCTCTCCTCGACGATCCGGGCGATGCGGAACGGGCGCCAAGTGTTGCGGAGCGCTTCGGCCGCGATCCGCGCGGCGGCCTGCTGCCAGCCGCCGGTCATCAGGCTGTTGGGCGACCACCCGTCCGCCCGCATGGCAAAGCGCAGCGGCAAGGCGCCCGCGCGCAGCACGACCTTGCGCGGGCGGAACACCCACAAACGCTCGGCGCCCTGGAAGGCGGCGATCTCGTCGGACTCCAGCACCACTTCGGCATCGCCGGTCAGGTGCACCATGTCGCCGGTGGCAAGGTCGGGGAAGACCAAGCCCGCCTTGGGGTTCAGCATGAAGTTGCCGAAGGTGTTGAAATGGAAGTTCCCGGCGAAATCCGGAATCGTGAGCGAGCCGTCGGCGCTGATCATGTTGCGCGCGCGCGGGTCATCCATGTCCAGCGATTGTGCCGGGGGGGCGTCTGCAAAATCGTCAGGCTCGCGCACGAAGGCGAAGTCGCGCTGCTGGATATATTGCGGGCAATTGCCGAAAGCGTGCTCGACCGCGACTGCGAAGCCCTTGTCCGACAATCCGCGCACGGTGCCGTTCATCCGGTTGCGCCGCCTTGTGTGGAGCTCGATCCCGAGCAGCCCGACCGCCGCGCCATCGACCAGCGCCGCCGTGGCCGGGTCCTGCGGATCGGGGTGAGTGGTGAAGGCGAGGTGCTTGGGATCGGGGCTGGTCATGAAACCGGGCTGGCCGCTCAGCAGCGTCACCCAGGCATCGCCCGCCGCATCGACCGCGCCGAGCACGATGAAAGGGAGCTGGCGATAGAAGTCGCGGTGCTGGTCGGGCATGTGGTCGCGGATCACCCGGCGACCGAATGCCTCCATCCGCTCGGCCACGCCGACCACAGTCTGCAGCGCGACTTCGCCCGCATGAAACGGTGAGGGCATGTCGGGCGTGGGCTGGGTCATCGCGGTTCTCTCCCGGCGGCGGATGGATCAGGCCTCGAGGCCGACCGGCGTCTTGCCGAATGCGACGAAGCCGGGCAGGCCCTCGATCCGGGCGAGCCAGCGCTTGACGTTGGTGTAGGCGGCAAGGTCGACATTGCCCTCGGGCGCGCGGGCGATGTAGCTGTAGAGCGCGATGTCGGCGATGGTCGGGTGGTCGGCGGCGATCCAGTCACGGGCCTCGAGTTCGGCCTCGATCAGCGCCAGAACGGCGTGGGCGCGGGCGATCACTTCGTCGGGGTTGAAGCCCGCCTTGAAGATCGTGACGAGGCGGGCGGCTGCGGGGCCGAAGGCGATCTGCCCGGCAGCGACCGACAGCCAGCGCTGCACCGCGGCGGCGCCCGCCGGGTCCTCGGGCAGCCAGTCACTGCGGCTGAATTTCTTGGCGGCATAGACCATGATCGCGTTGGAATCGGCGATTGTCGCGTCGCCGTCTTCCAGAATCGGCACCTGACCGAAGCGGTTCTTTGCCAGATATTCGGGCGATTTGTGCTCACCCTTGGCGAGGTCGACCTCGACGATTTCGGCGTCGGCACCGATCAGCGACAGGAACAGCCGGGCGCGGTGGGCGTGGCCGGAAATGGGGTGGACATAGAGTTTCATGATCGCGTCCTTTGGCAAGCGCAGGCGGCAAGCGGGCCATCCGGCGAGCCACCAAATGGGCGGTGGCCGGCGCGATCGGAACCTTCGAAGGGTGCAAGTCACTATTCCGCGGAACGCAATTATCGCCTAGGAGAGGCGTGATTTCATCATGAGAGCGGTAATGATGTCGCGGCTTCATGCGATGCAGGAGTTTGTGAAGGTGGCCGAAACCAGCGGCTTTGCCGAAGCGGCGCGGCAGCTCAACATGAGCCCGCCCGCGGTCACCCGGGCGGTGGCCTCGCTCGAGGACCACATCGGCGCGCGGCTGTTCACCCGCACCACCCGCATGGTGAAGCTGACCGAAGCGGGCACGCGCTATTTCGACGACTGCCGCCGGATCCTCGCAGATGTGGCCGAGGCCGAGGCGGCCGCTGCGGGCTCTGAGCGGCGTTCTCACGGTTACCGCATCGGCGCTGTTCGGGCAGGAGTACATCACCCCGATCCTCGCCGAGTATTGCGACCTGCACCCCGAGGTGAATGTCCGCGCGCTGTTTGTGGACCGGATCACGAACATGGTGGACGAAGGGATCGATGTCGGCATCCGCATCGGCGACCTGCCGGATTCGAGCTTCAGCGCGATCCGCGTCGGCGCGGTGCGGCGGGTGGTGTGCGGGGCGCCAGCCTATTTCGAACAGCACGGGGTGCCCAAGCATCCATCCGACCTCGCGAAGCACAAGATCATCGTCAGCAGCGCCTCGTGGGCCTCGCTCGACTGGCGCTTCGGGGGTGCGCAAAAGCCGGTGGTGCGGATTGCGCCGCGGCTTTCGTTCAACACCTATGGCGCGGTGCTGCAGGCGGCGATGCTCGGCTGGGGGCTGGCGCGGCCGCTGTCCTACCAGATCGGGCGGGCGCTGTTGGACGGCGACCTGCAGATCGTCCTGTCCGAGTTCGAGGACGCGCCCCTGCCGGTCCACGTCGTCCATCCCGAGGGCCGCAGGGCATCGGCCAAGGTGCGCGCCTTTGTCGACCTGGCGGTCGACCGGCTGCGGGCGAACCGGTCGATCAACTGATCCGTACCGGTTGCCGGAACGCACGGGAGAATGCTGACACGGCGCGAGAATGCTTGCACTTTGCGCCAAAGCTTGGATGGTGGGCCGACTGCAAACCGGACATACATTGCCTTGAACATCCAATCGACGATCGACCGGCGACCTGCCGGCGCACAAGCTGGCGTGCCCCAACCCCGCCAGCTCGCATCCCAGCTTAGACCTTTCATGAAAGCGCATGCCGGGCGGAGCGTCTGGGAGCTTGCGATCACGCTCGCGCCGTTCTTCGGGGTGCTGGTGGCGGCGCTCTGGGCGATCAGCGCCGGCTACTTCGTCGCGCTGGCGCTGGTGCCGGTGGCAGGGCTGCTGCTCTTGCGGATCTTCATCATCCAGCATGATTGCGGGCATGGCGCATTCCTGCACAAGCGCACGAGCAATGACCGGCTCGGCAGAGCGCTCGGTATCCTCACCTTCACCCCGTATGATTGCTGGCGGCACTCGCACACGCTGCATCATGCGACCACCGGCAATCTCGATTCGCGCGGGGCGGGCGATGTCGACATGCTGACGGTCCGCGAGTTCCGGTCGCGCAGCTGGCTCGGACGACTGCTCTATCGCGCCTATCGCCATCCGGTGGTGATGCTCGGGATCGGGCCTGCCTATCTGTTCCTGCTGCGCCACCGCCTGCCGATCGGGCTGATGAAGGAAGGCGCGCAATATTGGGTCAGCGCGCTCGCCACCAATCTTGCGACCGCCGGTTTCCTCGCAGCCCTGATGGCCGCCTTCGGGATCGGCACCACCCTGCTGGTGGTCATCCCGACCGTGCTGGTCGCGGCGACAACCGGCGTCTGGCTGTTCTATGTGCAGCACCAGTTCGAGCAGGCCCATTGGGAGCGGCGCACGGACTGGGAGTTCCACGAGGCGGCGCTGAAGGGCAGCTCGCACCTCGATCTGCCGCAGCCGCTGCGCTGGTTCACCGGCAATATCGGGATGCACCATGTCCACCACCTCGCCAGCCGCATCCCCTTCTATCGCCTGCCGAGCGTGCTGAAGGCCTTCCCGCAGCTGCGCGAATTCAACCGCATGACCGTGCCGCAGACCTTCAGGCCGCTGGTCCTGGCACTGTGGGACGAAGACCAGCGCAAGCTCGTCTCCTTCCGCGAGGCCGCTCGCATCCGGCCCTAAACGACCGGCGGGGATTTCCTTTGGGGCCTCGGGGATAGCCTGTTACAGGCGCGCCCATGCTGACTATCGACAACCTCACCGTGCGGCTTGGCGGCCGGGCCATCCTCGAACGCGCCAGCGCGACCGTGCCGGTGGGCGCGCGCGTCGGCCTGATCGGGCGCAACGGCGCGGGCAAGTCGACGCTGATGAAAGCGCTGATCGGCGAGATCGAGCCCGACGACGGCGAAATCTCCAAGCCTTCGCGCGCACGGATCGGCTATATCGCTCAGGAAGCCCCGAGCGGTGCGATGACCCCGGAAGACGTCGTGCTCGCCTCGGCCACCGAGCGCGCCGCGCTGCTGGCGGAGCTTGAAACCTGTACCGACATGGACCGGATGGGCGATGTTCACGAGCGGCTGCTCGCCATCGACGCCTATTCGGCCCCGGCGCGCGCGGCCAAGATCCTCAACGGCCTCGGCTTTGACGAGGAGATGCAGCAACGCCCGGTCGACAGCTTCTCGGGCGGCTGGAAGATGCGCATCGCCTTGGGCGCGCTGCTGTTTTCCGAGCCCGACATCCTGCTGCTCGACGAGCCCAGCAACCACCTCGACTTGGAAGCGACGCTGTGGCTGGAGAACTTCCTCAAGTCCTATCCCGCCACGCTGGTGGTGATCAGCCACGAACGCGATCTGCTCAACAAGGTGGTCGATCACATCCTGCACCTGCAGGGCGGGCAGTTGACGCTCTATCCCGGCGGCTATGACGCCTTCGAGAAGCAGCGCGCCGAGCGCGCCGCGCAGCTCGCGGCGGCCAAGGCCTCGCAGGATGCGCAAGCCGCTCGCTTAAGGGACTATGTCGCGCGCAATTCGGCCCGCGCCTCGACTGCCAAGCAGGCGCAGTCGCGCGCCAAGATGCTCGCCAAGATGCAGCCCATCGCCGCGCTGATGGAAGACCCCTCGCTGAGCTTCGACTTCCCCGATCCGGCCGAGATGAAATCGCCGATGATCACGCTGGAGCATGCCGCGGTCGGCTATGGCGCAGCGCCGCCGATCCTCAAGCGGCTGAACTTCCGGATCGAGGCGGATGACCGGATCGCGCTGCTGGGCCGCAACGGCAACGGCAAGACCACGCTGGCGCGCTTGTTGGCCGCGCAGCTTTCGCCCGCCGAGGGCGAGGTCAACGCGCCGGGCAAATTGAAGGTCGGCTATTTCACCCAGTATCAGGTCGAAGAACTGGCGGGCGAGGACACTCCGCTCGATCTGATGGCGCGCGCGATGGAGGGGCAGTCGCCCGCCGCGGTGCGTGCCCAGCTCGGGCGGTTCGGCTTCTCCGGCCCGCGCGCGAACCAGCGGGTCGAGAAGCTCTCGGGCGGCGAGCGCGCGCGCCTCGCGCTCGCGCTGATCACCCGCGACGCGCCGCATCTGCTGATCCTCGACGAGCCGACCAACCACTTGGATGTCGACGCGCGCGAGGCGCTGATCCAGGCGCTCAACAACTATTCGGGCGCGGTGATCCTGATCAGCCACGATCGCCACATGGTCGAGCTGACCTCGGACCGGCTGGTGCTGGTCGATGGCGGGACGGCGCGCGAATATGACGGCAGCATGGATGATTACATCGACTTCATCCTCGGTAGGAAGCCGAAGGGAGGCGCCAGTGTGGTCGTCAAGCCCAGCGCCCCGAAGGCCATGGCCGAGACGCGCTATGCCCAGTCGCAGCTCGACAAGGCGGAGAAGGCACTGGCCCGCGCCACGGCCGAGGTCGAACGCCTTGATGCCCAGATCGTGGCTGCAAGCAGCGGCGGGCAGGGCGGCGCGAAGTTGCAGGACCTGCTGACCGCCCGCGCCAAGGCTGGCGATGCGCTGGCCAAGGCCGAAGAGGCGTGGCTCGCCGCCGGTGACCTGCTCGAAGCCGCCGCGGCGGCTTGACCGGGCGCGCCCGACCATTCCTGCTTGACGATGTCAGACTAGAGGAGGATGCTGCACCTCTGTTGGGGTCGGCTTGCATCGTGCAGAGTCGGCATGCAGCGAAAGGTTCGGCGCGGGGCTTCAAGGCCTGCCGGGTGGTAGATTTGGGGCGGATGGGGATCGTCTGCCGGACTGCTTGGTGCGTGGCATAGCTGCGCCTCGATCTTCCGCATATCCTCGTCTCCCGGGTGGGAGAGGGATATGCTGGTTCAGGACGCGCAGGAGCCGCAAGGCGTGGACGAGTGGGTCGCTTGCCTGACCTACAAGAGCACCGCGACCGCTACCCCGCGTGCGCGCGACATTGATGCGCTGGCCGGCCGGGCGCGTGCCCGCAACCGCAGCCTTGATGTGACCGGCATGCTGTTGTTCGAGGACGGCTGCTTTCTCCAGACCCTCGAAGGCCCGCCGCAGGCCGTCGCCCAGCTGTGGTCCTCGATCCAGCGCGATGAGCGCCACGACCATATCGAAGTGCTCAGCGAGCACATGGCCGCAAGTCGGCTGTTTTCGGACTGGGACCTGCTGCTCGAAGGCCGCTTCGGCGATCTCCCCGACCAGCGCGCGCGGGCGGCAAACACGCCTCCCGCCGTGGCCGAGCACGTGGCGCGGCTGGTTGAACTGGCGCTCAATGCCGACGATCTGGCGCTGGGCACGGTGATGGCGGACCTCGCCGAACAGGGATGGACGAGCGATGCGATCCTCAGCCTGCTGATCGAACCGGCGGCCCGCGCGCTCGGGGATGCATGGCTTGACGATCAATGCAGCGAGCTCGATCTCACCATCGGCCTCAGCATGTTGCAGCTGGCCGGGCACGCGGTGCGCTACATCCCCTCCGCGCAGTCGATCCGCAACAGCCGCTACCGCGTGCTGCTGGCGACCGCGCCGGGCGAAAAGCATATGCTCGGCACTACGCTGCTCGCCGACCAGTTCCTCGCCGGCGGATGGCAGGTCGACATGGCCTTCCCCGAAAGCGAGGAGGCGCTCACCAACCAGATGAACGCGCAGCACCCCGATGCGGTGGATATCGGGTTGTCGGACGCCATGCCCCGCCAGCACGCGCTCGAACAGCTGCGCAGCACCATCGAGCACAGCCGTCTGATCCTTGCCGAGCACCCGACGGTGGTTTCGGTCGGCGGCCGACTGTTTGCCGAAGCCGCCGCGACCGCGCTGTCGGTGGGGGCCGATCATGCCCGCAAAGGCCTTGCCGGAACCAGCGTGCGCCTCGCTGAACTGGTGCGCCAGAACCGCAAGGGATAAGGCGCGCGGCCGAATTAACTTGAAATTTTAGAATAATGGTCTAACTAAACATTGCTTCACGTCGCTTGCGACGGAATTTGATCGGCGTCCTTTCGGCGTTCTTGCGCCCGGCGATTGTGTCCGGGCCGCCACGGAACCGCCACCTGCGGCCACATTTTCCTTTTCACGCAGCATGGCCTCGCGCCGGGACTGGCCCGGCTGCGCAATCAAACTATTTGCGAAAGACTTCATGAACTTCATTACGACCGGCGCATTTTTCCTCCGCGCCAAGGCGATCCGCGCCACATTGCCCCAAGCCCGTCGCCAGGACGCGCCGCAACAACCCTATGCCTTTCTGACCGCCCGCGATCTGCGCGGCATGGTCGCAGCGATGGTCGATTGACGCATCGCCAGCACGAACAAGCGGGACATCGTCCCAGACAAGGAGTCCGGACATGGACATCAACCACGAATATGCCGCGCACCAATCGGCCCTGATGCAGGCGAGCAGTGCCGTATCGGCCGACCACCGCCAGCACCAGCTCGCCAAGGCCTCGCGTATCGCCGGCCGGATCGGCGCGTTCCAGCATGAACTGGGCGCTGCTGCGGCCTGTGCGTGGAACGCCGCGCACCTCGCCGCTGCCGTTCCGAGCGCCCGGTAAACCAACTGACTGTCTAACCCGCGCTGCGTCCTGTGCAGCCCGGCAGGAGAATTCACGATGAATGGATATAATGCCCCCAGTTTCCAGGACCGGGCCGCCGCCTCGATGCAGGCCAAGAAGAAAGCGCTCGCAGCCCTGAAGGCAGCGCCGCGGCCCGACGAAGCCGAGCTTGCCGAGCGTGTGGCTCGCAGTGCCGAGCGCGAAGCGCGCGCCGCCGCCAAGGCGGCAGCCGCGCGTCTGGCACGCGAAGAAAAGCAGCGGCTGGCTGACGAGCAGAAGGCTGCGGCCAAGGCTGCAGCCGATGCCGACAGGCTAAAGGCCGAGCAGCCCAAGAAGACCGAAGCCGAGCTGAAGGCGGCGCGCGATGCGCGCTACGCCGCGCGCAAAGGCCGCAAGTAACCTCCAGTAACCGCTGTTAGCGCCCGGCAAGCCGCGACCTTTGCGTCACGGCTTGCCGGGCGCGGCACGTTTTGGTAACCGGTGTCATGGGCACCGCTCGCATGACCGACCCCGCCAGCCCCCGCGCGATCCGCTGCCATCCCGCCGACGGGGTGGGCATCGCGCTCGCCGACCTCGCGCCGGGCGAAGTGATCCGGCTCGGTGAGGTCCGCGTGGGGCTGCGCGGCCCGATCCCCAAGGGTCACAAATTCGCGCTCCAGCCTCATGCGCTGGGAGAGGTGGTGCGCCGCTATGGCGAGGCGATCGGCCGCGCTACGGCCGCAATTGCGCCGGGCGAGCATGTTCACACCCATAATCTTGCGACCGCGCTCGGCGGGGAGCGGCGCTATGCCGACAGCGGCATGCGCGCCGCCAACGGCCCCGTGGCCGCAACGCTGGGGACGTGGCGCGGCTACGCTTGTGGCGACGGACGCTTTGCCACCCGCAACGAGATCTGGTTGCTGCCGACCGTCGGCTGCGTCGCCCCGCTCGCCGAGATGGCCGCGCGCGAGGCGAGCCTGCGCCATGCCGGCCGAATCGACGCCATCGCCGGCTTCGGCCACCCGCATGGCTGTTCGCAGCTCGGAGATGATCTAGCCGGCACCCGCGCGGCGCTGGCGGCGCTGTGCGACAATCCCAATGCGGGCGGGGTGGTGCTGATCGGGCTGGGGTGCGAGAGCAACCAGCTCGATGCGCTGATCGCCTGCGTGCCTGAACGCAGCCGCGCCAAGCTGCGCGTGCTGCGCGCGCAGGACGCGGGCGACGAACTCGCCGAGGTGATGGCGCTGGTCGATGATCTGGTCGACCAACTCGCCCCCCGCCAGCGTGAGGAGGTCGCCGCAGCGGCGCTGACGGTGGGTCTCAAATGCGGCGGATCGGACGCCTTCTCGGGCCTCACAGCCAACCCGCTGCTGGGGCGCTTTTCCGAACGGTTGGCGGCCAGCGGCGGGCGGGTGATCCTGACCGAGATCCCGGAAATCTTCGGCGCCGAGGATGCGCTGCTCGCCCGCGCAATCACGCCCCAGGTGTTCGAGGCAGCGGGGGCGCTCGTCAACCGCTTCAAGCGGCATTACCTCGACCTCGGCTTGCCGGTCTCGGAAAACCCCTCGCCGGGGAACATTGCCGGGGGGATCACCACGCTCGAGGAGAAGTCGCTGGGCGCGGTGCAGAAGGCGGGCGCGGTGCCGCTCGCCGATGTGATCTTCTACGGCGAGACCGTCAGCCGCTCCGGCCTGACCCTGCTCGAGGCTCCGGGCAATGACGCAGTCTCCTCGACCGCACTGGCGGCAGCGGGGGCAGGGTTGATCCTGTTCACCACCGGACGCGGCACGCCGCTCGGCTTCCCTGTGCCGACGGTGAAGGTCGCCTCGAACACCGCTCTGGCCGAGGCCAAGCCGGGGTGGATCGATTTCGACGCGGGCGCGCTGCTGGGGGGCGATGCGGACGCGGTGCTCGAGGCCTTCAGCGACCGCCTGCTCGCCATCGCCAGCGGCGAGCCGACCGCCGCCGAGCGCAGCGGCCAGCGCGTGATCGCGCTGTGGAAGCGCGGCGTGACCCTTTAGACCTCCTCGACCCGCGCCAACGTCGGCGCGAGCAGGTGGATCATGCCGACCGCAAGGAAATAGACCACCGTGCAGGCCGCGAAGATCACCGTGTAATTGCCCCCAGTCGCATCGAGGATCGCGCCCACGCTGGCGGCCATGATCATGCCGCCCACGCCGCCGGCAAAGCCACCCAGACCAATCACCGATCCGATCGCGCGCTTGGGGAACATGTCGGGCGGGAGCGAGAGCAGGTTCGATGAGAACGACTGGTGCCCCGCCAGCGCCAGCCCGATCAGCGCCACCGCAAGCCACATATTGTCGAGGCTCGTCACGGCCAGCAGCGGCAGCACGCAGGCGCCGGAAGCCAGCATCGTCACCTTGCGCGCAAAGCTGCACGAATAGCCCTTCTGGAGCAGCCGCGAAGACAGCCAGCCCCCTGCGATGCTGCCGACATCGGAGAGCAGATACATGATGATCATCGGCAGCAGCACCAGCTTGAGATCGACCCCGAAGGTGCTGTCGAAATATTTGGGGAGCCAGAACAGCATCAGGAACCACACCGGATCGGTCAGGAACTTGGCGCTGGCATAGGCCCAGGTCGAACGGTGGCGCGCGATCCGGCCCCAGCCGAGTTGGGCGACGGTTTCGGGCGGATCGTGCTCGATCCAGGCAAGCTCGCCCTCGCTCACCCGCCCGCTCTCGCGCGGGTTGCTGTAGAGCCACCACCACAGGGCGAGCAGGCCAACGCCGAACAGGCCGGTGACGATGAAGGTCTCGCGCCAGCCGAGGCCGAGCACCCCCATGAACAGCGCCAGCGTCGGCGCGGTCAGGATCACGCCGACCGTGGTCGCGGAATTGACCCAGCCGATTGCATAGGCGCGTTCCTTCTGCGGGAACCACTCGCTGCTCGATCGCACCACCGCCGGGAAGTGCCCCGCCTCGCCCACGCCCAGCACCATGCGCGCAGCCATGAACCCGGTGACCGCGCTGGCAAAGCCGTGCGCGACATGACCCAGCGTCCACACCGAGATCGCGATGGCATAGCCAATCTTGGGGCCGAGCCGGTCGATCAGCCCGCCCATCACCAGAAATCCGCTGGCATAGGCGGCCTGGAAGGCGAGTACGATGGTGCCGTAGTCGCTTTCGTTCCAGCCCAGCTCGCGGCCCAGATCGGGCGCCAGCAGGCCGAGCATGGTGCGGTCGATGTAATTGACCGTTGTGGCGATGAACAACAGCGCGATGATCGACCAGCGATAGCGCCCGGTCTTGGCCGGAACGGCTTGGTCCTGTGTCATGCTCGCGTCTCCCATCGCGTTATCCTGTGTCTAGTCACAAAGCGGTGAAGCGGAAGTCGGCAAACCGCGCTTCCCCCGGCCCGCTGGCGTAAAGGCCCGGGCGCAGGCTGAGAAAGCCGCCCCGGACATTGTGGTGATAGCCCGACACCTCCATCCCGCGGTCGAAGCGGGTCCAGGTCCGCCCGCCATCGCCGCTGGTGTCGAAGGTGACGATGTGTTCGCGGTTGGTAACCCGAAGGCGCATCCGGCGGCCATGGGGGTTGGCGGGGCGGCCGCGCTCGATGCCGTATTGGTGGGTGACAAAGCGGCGCGCGTCGAAGCCCAGGCCGCAATAGAGCTTGTCGTCGTAGAACAGCACCAGCCCCGCGCGGCCTTCGGGGGCGCACGCGATGTCGCATTCGAAGCTGTAGGCGCGCTCGCCCACAGTCAGTAGCAGCGGCGAGCCCGAGGACGGGGCCTCGCCCTTGCCTTGGAGGTGCAGCGCGCCGTCGCCAAGCCGGATGCGCGCGGCTTCATCGGGGGCGGGGCGGAAGAAGGTCCACTTGCTGCCTAGCAGCAGCGGCGCGCTGTAATCGTCGGAGAGTGCCATGCCGTGGGCCACCGCGTCGCCGCCCGCCGGCTTGGGCAGGGGCCGCGCCAGATCGCCGCCGGTCATCCGGAACCAGCCGTCGGGGGTGAATTCCACCGGATCGAGCAGGCATTGCCGCCCGAGCGTCCAGAAGCCGTTCTCGTAGCCGTGATAGAGCGACCACCAGCTGCCGTCCGGCCCCTCGACCAACGAGGCATGGCCGCGCGACCACCAGGCCTCGGCCGCGCTCGCGGTGCGCACCAGCGGGTTGCCGGGGTGGTGCTCCCACGGCCCATGGAGCGAGCGCGCGCGGGCGGCGATCACCATGTGCCCGGTCGGCGGCCCGGCGGTGCCGCCGACGGCGGTGAGCATGGTGAACCATTCGCCGATGCGGTGGATCTTGGGGCCCTCGGGCGAGAAGCTCTCGACCACCCAGTCGGCGGGATAGCCCCACGGATCATAAACGTGCTCGACCGCGCCTGCGAGGCTGAGGCCGTCATCGCTGAGGCGCACCCGGTCTCCGCCTGATAGGAACAACCAGCAGCTCCCGTCCTCGGCTTGCGCAAAGCAGGGGTCGATGTGATCGGGCAGGCCGAGCGGGACGGGATCGCTCCACGGGCCTTCGATGTGGCTGGCGTGGATCACGAAGATGTCGTTGGCGGGCTTGGCCTTGACCGGGATGTAGATCAGGTAGCGGCCCTGATGCTTGTGCAGGCTCGGCGCCCAGACCGACCCGATATTGCGGGTGAGCGCCGACTTTAGCGGACGCCAGTTCACCAGATCGCGCGAATGCCAGATGGTGAGGCCGGGATAGGCGTCGAAGCTGGAGAAGGTGAGGTAGTAGTCCACGCCGTCCTTGAGGATCGAAGGGTCCGGACGGTCACCCGCCAGCACCGGATTGAGGAAGGAGCCATCACCGCGATCGGCAATGCGCTGGTTCTCGGGGCCGCGGCGAGAGGGCGCGCTCGGAGCCGCGGCGGCGTCGGCGGCGCGGCATGGGGCGGGCAGCGCTGCGAGCGCGCCCAGCCCGGCCATCACCTCGCGCCGCGCTGCTTTCATGCCAGGCCCTGCGCGCGCGCCCAGACGAGCCATGCCTCGGGCCACGCGGCGACCGGCTTGCTGCCTGCCCTGCTAATGCCGAAGCCGTGGCCGCCGGCGGCGTAGAAATGCGTGTCGACCGCGATCCGCTGCGCCTTCAGCCCCTCGCGCATCGCCATCGCGTTGCCGACGGGCACGACATCGTCATCCTCGGCATGGAGCAGGAAGAAAGGGGGCGCATCGGCCGGGACGTTTCCATCGGGCGAATGCGCCAGTTCCAGCGCGGGGGGAGGATCCGCGCCGATAAGTCGCTCGCGCGATCCGGGGTGAGCCAGATCGGCGCGCATCGATATCACGGGATAGATCAGCGCCGCGCCGTCGGGGCGCGCGGAAAGGCGGTCGGCGGCGTCGAGCGGCGCGTAGGCCGCTCGCGCAAAGCCCGTCGCCAGCGATGCGGCGACGTGGCCGCCCGCGGAAAAGCCCATCACCGAAATGCGCTCGGGATCGATCCCGTAGGCGGCATGGCCGCGGCGGATGAGCCGCAGCGCACGCTGCGCGTCGGCGAGCGCCACATCGGGCCCTGCGGCCCAGCCCTGATGCGGGAGGCGGTAGAACAGCACGAAGGCTGTGACGCCGCGCTGCGCCAGCCAGCCGCCCATCTCGAAGCCCTCTTTGTCGATCACGACATGGCGGTAGCCGCCGCCGGGCGCGATCAGCACCGCCGCGCCGCCGGGCGTCGCGGGCCGGAACACCGCCATGCGCGGAGCCGTGATGGCTTGCATGATCCGGTCGGGCCGCGCCGGATCGGCGGAACGCTCGACGATCTGCTCGTCAGGCAGCACCGGCGGCGCGCCGGGCGGGGTGTCTGGCCAGAGTGCGACCCACTGCGCGGGCTCGTTTGCGGGGTCTCCGGCCGGAACGGGTTGAGGCGCAGCCGCGCGGGCGAGGGCCGGGGCGGCAGCGGCACATCCCAGGCCCGCGATGGCAGTGCGACGATCGATCAACGGCCCATCCCGGCAAGCGCAACATGAAAGAGACGGTGCGGGCGCAGCCATCCCGGCCGCGCCCGCGCCGCCGGTCGGATCACAGCGTGAAACGCACGCCAGCCAGGACCGTGCGACCGGTGTGGTTGAAGGTCACCGGGCGATCGCCCACGCTGTCGACGAATTGCGGGCGGATCGTGTCGGTGAGGTTGATCCCCTCCAGCGTCACCCGGATCTTGTCGTTGATGGCATAGCTCATCGCCGCATCGACGTTGAACGTCGAGCGGGTGCCTTCGACATCATTGCCGTTCTGCCCCGGCACGCGGGTCAGGAAGTCGCTGCGATAGGCCCCCGAGATACGCGCGCTGAACTTGCTGTCCTCGTAGTAGAGCGTGGTGTTGAAACCGGTCTTGGACAGGCCCGTCAGCTGGTCGCGCAAGGGTGCGGCAAGCGTGCCGTAATTCACCTCGGAATCGAGCAGCGTCAGGTTGCCGAGGAAGCCGAAGTTCTTGAGCACGCCCGGCAGGAAGGTGAAGGGCTGCTGATACTGGATCTCGATGCCCTTCAGGTCGCCGCCCTCGCCATTGATGTTGCGCTGCACGGTGAAGATGTCGTCGGGGCCGGACGGGGAGCCCGACAGCAGGCTTTCCGGCAGGCCCAGCTCGCTGAACGGCACCGAGGCGGTCTCGCGCGTCACGAAGGTCTCGATGTCCTTGTAGAACACCGCGACCGACAGCAGCGCTTCGGGGGCGAAGTACCATTCCACCCCGAAATCGACGGAATTGGCGCGGAACGGATCGAGCATCGGATTGCCGAAGCTGAGCGTCTGGCTGAAGGCGTTGAACGTCCCGCCCGGCGTCAGGCTCGCGAGCGTCGGCCGTGCCATCTGGCGGGCGACGTTGGCGCGCAGCAGCAGCTTTTCGGTCGGCTCGAGCACTACCGAGAGCGACGGCAGCCAATCGGTGTAGGCGTTGTCGACCGTCACCGCGTTGCCGCTGAGAATGCCGGTCGCGCTGACTTCGGTGCGCACATAGCGCACCCCGGCCACCGCGCGCAGTCCCCACGAACCCAGCGTGGTATCGAGCGAGCCTTGCAGGAAGCCGGCGAAATCATCCTCGACCACGTCGTTGACGGCGCCGTTCTGGACCACCAGCGGGAAGTTGCCGGTGTACAGCCCCACGCGCGCGGCGATCGCGTCAATGTCGGGCACCACGAAGGTGCGGTCGATGCCGCTCGGCCCGGGCGAACCCGAGGTGAGGCTGGTGAGGTACGATTCGCCAGCGGTCAGCGCGAAGGGCTGCACTCTGGTGGTCGCGGTCAGCACGGTATCGCGCCGGGATTCGGTCGAGGAGAAGCCGAACTGCTTGTACGATCCGCCCGCTTCGATGCTGATCGTGTCGCTCGCCGCCCATTCGCCCGAAAGCGTCACTGTCTTGAATTCGTTCAAGGTCGACTGCGGGCGGTCGCGCACTTCGTTGACGAGGAAGTTGGCGGGATTGGTGACGTCGATATTGTAATCGATCAGCGGCGCGTTGGGATTGCCGCTGAAGTCGATCGAATAGCCGTCGACGTTGAGCGCATCGGCGATGATCGTGGTCTGCTGGCTGATCCGGAAATCGGATTCCGAAATCCCGCCAAAAGCGCGCACCTTGAAGCTGTCCGAAAACTCGTGCGCGATTTCGAGCGTCGCCTGCTTGAACTCGGTCTCGAGATCGTCGAGCCGGTTCTCGATCCGCACGTCGACGTCATCGAAGGTGCCGCGCACCAGGTTGCGGGTGGTCGGATCGACTTCGATCGAGACGACGTCAGTCTGGCGGATGCCGTCGGTGGTGTTGCGGCTGAACGAGATCGCCTCGAGGAATTCCTCGCGGCGGGTGCCGGCAAAGCGCGAATAGAGCAGGTCGAGGCTGATCGTGGTCCGCTCGGAAGGCGCGAATTGCAGCGCGCCAGTGATGCCGAGCCGGTCCTGATCCGAGGTCAGCACGCCGTAACGCGGAATGCGTGGGAAGAAGGCGGTTGCCGCGGTCGGGAAGGCGGCCTCGTTCTGGAAGGCGTTGCGAAGCGTGAAGCTCTGCGCGGTGCCCGCGGCGGGCACCGGGTTGCCGGCAAAGCGCACAGTGCTGAAGCCTTCCTCGACGATGTCGCGCGGGGTCCAGGCGACCGAGATCAGCGCGCCGAAGGTCTCGGCTTCGTTGGCCCAGCTGGCGAGCGCGGCGATGCGCGGGTTCACCTTTTGCGAGGCGTCATTGTAGAGCGCCTGCCCCGAACCTGCGAGCGTCAGCCCCGCGCCGTAATTGAGCGGGCGCGAGGTGGCCAGATCGACCACTGCGCCGAGCGAGCCTTCTTCAGTCGAAGGGTTGGGTGATTTCGACACGGTGATGCTGCGGAACAGCTCGGAGGCAAAGGTGTTGAAGTCGAACCCGCGCCCGCGGTTGGTGCCGCCCGAGCTGTCGGTCGAGCCGGTGGTCGAAAGCGTCTCCATCCCGTTGATGCGCACGCGGGTGAAATCGGGGTTGAGACCGCGCACGGTGATAGTGCGGCCTTCGCCGTTGTCGCGGTCGATCGAGACGCCGGGGATGCGCTGGATCGATTCGGCGAGGTTGAGATCGGGGAAGTCGGCGATGTCCTCGGCAAGGATCACGTCGACCGCGTTGACCGCCTGGCGCTTCTGGCCGAGCGCGGCGTTGAGGCTGGAGCGGAAGCCCTGGACGACGATGCCTTCGCCGTCGACCGCCTCGCCCGCTTCATCGGGCGCGGTGACCGCGACCTGCGGCTGGCCGGCTGCGGGCGCGGATTGCGCGTAGGCTGCACTCGGCGCCACCAGCGCGCCGCCCAGCAGCAGGGCGGACTTGAAACGGATCATCCCGGTAATCTTTGACACGCAGCCTACTCCCTCTGTTTCACCGAGAGAGTGACACCGGTTTCCGCGACGGTCGAAAAACGACCGGCTTTGCCCCAGACCTCTCTCGTCCCGATTTTGGTAACCGGTGTCATTATGAATTGCCATGGCTCGCCGTTTCTGTCAAGCAGCGCTTCGGATCGAGGGAGAGTGACGCAAATGCGCCGATTTTTCGCTGTTTTGGCCGCTCTGGTGCTGGCCGCTGTGATCTTGCCGCAACAGGCGCTCGCGCATCCTCAGGACCCGACCCAGGGCGGAGCAGGGGGGCGGATCATCCGCGTCACCACGCTCGCCGCCGACGGGCCGGGCAGCTTGCGCGCCGCGATCCGCGCCAAGGGCCCGCGCATCATCGTCTTCGAAGTCGGCGGGGTGATCGACCTCGGCCGCACCGGGCTCGATATCAACAATCCCTTTGTCACCATCGCAGGGCAAACCGCGCCCGCGCCCGGGATCACGATCATCAAGGGCGGGATCGACATCAAGACCACGGATGTGAAGATCCAGCACATCCGGGTGCTGACCGGCGCTGACGGGCAGGCCAAGATGAGCGGGTGGGAGGCCGATGCGCTCTCCACCGTCCGCGCGGCGCGGGTGGTGATCGAGAACTGCACTTTCCTGTGGGGCATCGACGAGAACATGTCCGCCTCCGGCCCGCGCTTCACGGGCGAGACGGTGGAGGAATGGCGCGCGGGCACCAGCCGCGACATCGTCTTCCGCCTCAATCTGGCGGCCGAGGGCCTCGCCAATTCGAGCCACCCCAAGGGCGAGCATTCCAAGGGCTCGCTGGTCCACGACAACGCCACCAGCATCGTCTTCGATCGCAATATCTGGGCCCATAATGTCGAGCGCAGTCCGCTGGTGAAGGGCGGGGCGCAGGTGCTGATGGTCAACAACCTGATCTACAACCCGCAAAGGCGCGCCTTGCATTACAACCTGATGGACCTCGAATGGGCCGGGCGCACGCCGGTGACGGGCGAGATCACCGCGGTCGGCAATGTGCTGCGCGGCGGCACCGACACCGATCCGGGGCTGCCCTTCCTGATGCTCGGCGGGGTGGGCGATCTGGCCTATTACGGGCGCGACAATTCTGCGGTCGACCGGCTGGGCAATCCGTTGCCGATGTTCGGTCGCTACGGCAAGACCCAGGCGAAGCTGATCGAGGCCGAGGCGCCGCTCGCCAGCCTTCAAGGCTACGCCATCCTGCCCGCCGATGAGGTCGAGACCACGCTGCTCGCCACCGCCGGCGCGCGTCCGTGGGACCGCGGGAGCGAGGAGCTGCGGGTGCTGTTCTTCATCGCCGAAGGCCGCGGCGAGGTGATCGACGACGAGAGCGAGGTCGGCGGCTATCCCAAGGTCGAGCCTACCGCCGCGCCTTTCGTCGAAGCCGAGTGGGACCTTGCCACCATGACGCCGAAATCGGGGAGCTATCCGGGCCAGAAGCCCGGCGCGCAGGAGCACCTCTCGCCGCGCGACCGCGAGATGCGAGCGAGCGGCAAATGATCTTCCCGGCGCTGGCCGCGCTGCTGCTGGCGGGCGGGGAAGCGCCGCCTCCCCCGTCGCCCCCTGCACGCCCGATGGTGGTCGTGCGCGGTGAGGATGTGCGGCGCGAGGAGCCCCCGCCGCACGGCGCGATCGGCACCAGCACCGCCTACCGCATCTCCGACGCCGTCCCGCCCCCGCGCGCGATGGAATTCCGCCGCCGCGTGCTGCACCCGGGCGCGGCGATCGGCGCGCACCCGATTGCGCATGACGAGGTCTACTACGTCCTCTCGGGCCGCGGCGAGGTGGTCTCGGACGGGGTCACCGCGGTGCTCGAACCCGGCATGGCGGCCTATCTGTGGACGGGCGCGGTGGTCGGCATCCGGCAATTGGGCGAAGAACCGCTCGACCTGATCGTCAGCTACCCGAACTAGGTGCCGGGCTGGACATAGGGCACGCGGGCGAAAAGCTCGCGCTCCCAGCGGCGCGGATCGCTTGCGACGCCGCTCTGGTTATCGAAGATCATCGTCTGGCGGGTGCCGAGGTCATATGCAGGCCAGCCCGGATTGCCGGTGCGGGCGAACCTTACGAAGGCGTCCATCACAACCGCGCTCATCGCGGCCTGTGTGGGTGTGGCATCGGGCAGGGTGCCAAAGGCCAGGCCGATATCGTCGGTGTGCTTGGCGTCCTCGAAATCGAGCTGGTAGACGAAGGTATTACCCTTGCCGCCCAGCGCTCGCGCTTCGGCCTCCTCCACCTGACCCCGCCAGCTGCGCGCGGGCGTGACGATGCGGTGGAACAATTCCTCGGGCGAGGCCTCGGGATAGCGCGCGCGGAACTGGGCGACCACCCAGCCGGGCTCGAGGTCGACGCGCATCTCCGGCCCGATCCGCTCTGCCAGATTATCCCATGACAGGCCCTTCAGCACGCGGCCCTCGGGCGGGTAGAAGGCCCGCGTCTCGGCGATGGTATTGCCGAGCAGCATCGGGATATCGGCGCTTTGCGCGGGCGCGTCGGGCCAGAAGGGGTGGCGGGGCAAGTGCCGCATATCGAGCACCGGCCCGAAATAGACCCGCCCGCCTAACACCGGATCACCCGCACTGAGCGCTCCCACCAGTGCCTCGACCGGCGCGGTGGCGGGGTCCTCGCCCAGCGCCGCGAGATAGGCGGCGGCACGCTTGGCGGCGTTGAGCGGGCCGGAAGCCGTGACCTGCTGGCCGCTCATGGTGATCGCCTTGTGGAACAGTCCGCGCGCGGCTGGCATCGCCATCAGCGTCGCGATCTTCGCGCCCCCGCCCGATTGACCGAACACCGTCACATTCCCCGGATCGCCTCCGAAGGCTGCGATATTCCGCTGCACCCATTCGAGCGCCACGATCAGATCGAGTTGCCCGGCATTGCCGCTGTCGGTGAAGCGTTCGGGCAGATAGAGATAGCCCAGCGCATTGAGCCGATGGTTGACCGTCACCACCACCACATCGCCGCGCGCCGCCAGCGCCGTGCCGTCGTTGAGCGGGTCGGTCACCGAACCGGTGGAGTAGGCCCCGCCGTGAAAATAGACCATCACCGGCTTGCGCTCACGCGGTTGGCGGTCGGGGGTCCAGACGTTGAGGAACAGGCAGTCCTCGCTCTGGTCAAGGTAGGCGCTGCCCGGCTGCGGGCAGACGGGGCCGAACCGGTCGTAGGCTCCACCGTTCTGCTGCGCCTCGCGGATCGGCACCGGCTTCTCGAAGCGCCGCGCGGTGGCATAGCGGATGCTGACAAAGGAGCGGTGCGGCCGATTGTCGAGGGCGTTCTCGCGGCTCACGAAGAAGCCGTCCGGTGCGGCCACGCCGTCGGTTGCGTCAATAACAACGCTGCCGCCGCCCAGCATCACCCATGCCCCCGCCGTCCCGCCCGCGAGCACCGCGCGGCGGGAGAGCCCGTCAGCGGCGGACATCGCCCGCGCCCGCGCTGAAGGCACCCAGCATCGCGCGGCTGACCGGGCACATGTCGCCCGCAATGGTGTGCTTGAGCGCCGCCAGAGCCAGCCCCCGCTGCGCCATCACGGCGAGATCGCCGCCTTCCAGCCAGCCATCGAGCACGCCCGCCGCAAAGGCATCGCCGGTGCCGATGCGGTCGACGATCCCGGTGACGTCGATCTCCTCGGTCTGGTGGCTCCCTTCACGCGAGTCGACACGGGCGCTGATGCGGTGGTGGTCGCTCGTCACCAGATGGCGGGCGGTCGAGGCGATCAGCTGGAGGTTCGGGAAGGCCTCGAAGGCCGCCTCGGCCGCCTCGCGCCGCCGTCCCTCGCCATCACCCGAAAACGGCCGCCCGAGCAGCAGAGCAATGTCGCGGTGGTTGCCGATGAGGATCGCCGCGTCGGCCACGAGCTCGCGCAGGATCGCCGCCGGATCGCTGTCCCACGCGGCCCAGAGCTGCGCGCGGTAATTGCCGTCGAAGCAGATCGGCACACCCGCTGCGCGCGCAGCGGCATGCGCGGCGCGGGCGAGCGCCACGCCCTTGGGGCCGAGCGCGGGGGTGATCCCTCCGCTGTGCAGCAGCCGTGCGCCCGCAAGCGCGCCCGCGAAATCGATCGCGTCCGGCGCCGCCTCGGCAAAGGCGCTTCCGCTGCGGTCATAGGTGATCGCCGAAGGGCGCGGGCCTGAACCGGCTTCGAGGAAATAGAGCCCCATCCGCCCGGGCGCGCGGGCGATGTGGCCCACGTCCACCCCGCTCCCGCGAAGCGCAGCGAGCGCGCGGTCACCCAACGGATTGTCCGCCACCACGCCCGCAAAGCGCACCGCGTGCCCGAGGCTCGCCAGCGCCGAGGCGACATTGGCCTCCGCCCCGCCGACGACCATTTCGAGGCTGCCCGCCTGCACCAGCATCTGCCGTTCGGGCGGCGAGAGGCGCAGCAGGATTTCGCCGAAGCAGGTGACGTGCATGGGGCGAGATTACCGCGCCAGCCAGCCGCCGTCGACCGCCAGCACATGCCCGGTGACATAGTCCGAGGCGGGAGAGGCGAGGAACACCGCCGCTCCGGCGATATCTGCAGGGCTCCCCCAGCGCCCGGTCGGGATGCGCTCGAGGATCTGGCGGTTGCGGGTCTCGTCGGCCTGCAAGGCGGCGGTGTTGTTGGTGGCGATGTAGCCCGGCGCGATGGCATTGACCTGTACGCCCTTGGGGGCGAGCTCGTTCGCCATCGCCTTGGTGAGCCCCGCCACGCCCGACTTGGCCGCGGCATAGCTCGGCACGCGAATGCCGCCCTGAAAACTCAGCAGCGAGGCGATGTTGATGATCTTGCCTGCACCTTGGGCCACCATCACCCCGGCCGCCGCCTGACTGAGGAAGAACAGCGTTTTGAGGTTGGTGTCGACCACCGCGTCCCAGTCTTCCTCTGTGAAATCCGCAAGATCGTTGCGGCGGATGATCCCGGCATTGTTGACGAGGATGTCGAGCCCACCAAGCGCCGATGCAGCCTCGTCGACCAGCCCCTTGACCGGCGCGATCGACGAAAGGTCGGCGCGCAGGTCCACCGCCTTGCGCCCCGTGGCGTCAATCAGCGCCAGCGTCTCGTCCGGCGCGCTGCGCCCGGCGAGCGCCACGTCGGCCCCCGCCTCGGCCAGCGCGACCGCGATCGCCTGACCGATGCCGGTATTGGCCCCGGTCACCAGCGCGCGCTTGCCAGCAAGGTCGAAGGAAATCGCCATGTCAGCCGGCTCCTTACAGCGCCTTCAGATAGGCGGCGATGCCCTCGTCCTGACAATTGGGGTAGAAGTATTCGGCGAACTTCTCGCCCGCAATCGCCGCGCGCAGCAGGTCCTGATCGACGTTCTGGAGCACGGTGAGCATGTCGCGGCAGCTCGCCGCCTTGAGGTCGGCGAGTTTGCCGCGGTTGACCGCCATGATCGCGGCGCGCTCCTTGGGGTAGCCCGCGCCCGGCTCGCCTTCGAACAGCTTGCGGTAGCAATCCTGCAGGTTCAGCTCCGCCGCCCAGCCGAAGCCCTTGGCATAGGGCATCGAGATCGCGTTGCCCGCGTTGATCTGGCTGAACAGGAAGGCGTCGGTCGGGTCGATCACGAGGCCGCAGAACACGCCGGGCATGGCGTTGCAGGCGAGCATCGAGCCCATCCCCGTGCCGCAGCCGGTGACGACGAAATCGGCGGCCTTGGAGTTGAGCAGGATGCCGGTCAGCAGCCCGTTCATCACATAGGTCAGCGAGGCCGGATCCTCGGCCGAATACATGCCGTAATTGAACACCTCGTGCCCCAGCGGCTCGGCCACGGCGGTGAGCGCCTCGTGGATGATCGGGTTCTTCGCGGCTTGGCTGTTCTCGGTAATCAGCGCGATCTTCATGTGCTCTCTCCGTGGGCGTGCCTGGCCCGATTAGGAAACCGGTGTCATGAACCGGCATAGCCGCAAAACCATGGCGGTTTCAACCGCCCATTTTCAGCCCCGCGGCGGGCCGACCGATTGGCGCTGCACCAGTCTTGCGGGGAAGCGGAAGGCTTGCGCGGCCTCTTCGCCCGGGGCGATCAGTTTGAGGGCGGCGGCGCGGCCCATCTCGCGCACCGGCCAGCCGACGGTGGTCAGCGGCGGCCAGATATGCGCTGCGACTGGCGAATCGTCGAAGCCGATGATCGAGAGATCCTCCGGGATCTTGAGATCGCGGCTGCGCGCGGCGTGGAAGGCGCCTGCGGCCATTTCGTCGTTGCTGGCGAAGATCGCGGTCGGCCGCTCGGGAGCATCGAGCAGGCGGCTCGCCGCCTCAAGCCCCGATTCGAAGCGGTAGGTGCCCTGCGACCGCGCAGTCGGCGGCACCGGCAGGCCATGCGCCTGCATCGCCGCAAGGAACCCCTCGCGCCGCTCCAGCGCCGAGCGGAAGCCCTCGGGCCCCTCGATCAGTGCGATCCGGCGATGGCCGAGGCCGATCAGGTATTCGACCGCCTGGCTCACCACCTCGCGGTCATTCGAAGCGACGATGTGCTCCTCGTCATCGAGCATCGCCGAGCCCAGACGCACATAGCCGCAGCCCATCTCGAGGCATAATTCGGCCAGCGCATCATTCTCCGAGATCGGCGGCAGGATCAGCACGCCATAGAGCCGCTGCAGTTCGAGAAAGCGGCGGATGTCATCGAGCATGGTCGGCGAGTGGCGGTCGACCGGGCGCACCACCAGCGCAAATTCGGTATCGCGGATCGCATCGAGCACGCCTTCCTGCACCTTGAGCACGGTCTGGGCATTGGGGTTGTCGTGCAGCAGCCCGAGCAGGAAGTTGCGCCGCAGCGCCAGCGCGCGCGCCTGGGGGTTGGGGACGTAGCCAAGCTCGGCGATCACGCCTTCGACCTTGGTGCGGGTGTCCTCGCTCAGCAGTGCGGAGCGGTTGATCACCCGGCTGACGGTCTTCTTCGACACGCCCGCGATGCGGGCCACGTCATTGATCGTTGGCGTCTTGTTCGATTTGGGCATCGGTTGTGGTGAACATCTTTCGCAAGGGCCTCGCCCTTCTAGAGGGCATTCGCGCGAATGCAAAAAACCGCCTCGCCTTGCGGGCTCTTGCGCTCACAAGAAAGCTTTTGACACCGGTTTCCTTTTTCGCCAAGGCTCCGTTTCGTGGAGCGAGAGGACAATACCGAAACCGTGCTTTGCTTGAGCCGCGACATCGCCTCGGCGTTTGTCGCCGCGCGGCGCAGCGGGGCTGCGATCAGCCATTATCCGGGCGCGGCGCCGCATGATCTGGCGAGCGCCTATGCCATTCAGGACTGCGCCATCGCGCTGTGGGAGCGCGAGATCGGCGGCTGGAAGGTCGGCCGCATCAACCCGCCGCGCGATGCCGAGCTGGGCGCCGACCGGCTGGTCGGCCCGGCTTTCTCCGACGCGATCCTGACGGCGGGTTCGGACGAGCCCTTTCCGGTGTTCCGCGGCGGATTTGCCGCCGCCGAGGCCGAATTCATGCTCCGCCTCGCGCCGCAAGACGGGCCGTTGCCGACGACCCCGCAAGAGGCGATGGCTTGGGTTGACGAGGTGCGCATCGGCATCGAGATCGCCTCCTCGCCCTATGCGCGGATCAATGCCGACGGGCCCTGCGTGACGATTTCCGACCATGGCAATAATGCCGGCCTGCTGCTCGGCCCGCTTGTGCCGCCATCGCAATGGGGCGGGCTCGATGCAGTACCAGTGACGCTGGCGATCGACGGCGCCGAAGTCGGCCGCGCCACCACCGCGACCATGCTCGACGGGCCGTTCGGAGCGGTCGCCTTCCTCCTCGCCAACCTCATCCGCCGGGGCTTTGCCATCAAGCCCGGCTGGTGGGTGTCGAGCGGCGCGATTACCGGGGTCCATGTGGTTGCGCCCGGCAGCACGGTCGTCGCCGGGTTCGGCGAATTGGGGTCGGTCGAGGCGCTGATCGGCTAGAACTTGTAGGCGAGGCCGAACTGGAATTGCCGCGGCGCGCCCGCGTTCCTCTGCACGAACTCCGCCCCGCCGCCGAACTGGATCTGGTTCGAGGTCGTCGCCGCGTTAGCAAAGCCGCTCTGGTTGTTGACGTTGAAGACATTGAACACGTCGGCGCTCGCCTCGAGCTTTCCGCCGGTGATCGGGAGGGCATAGCGCACCCCCAGATCGACCGTGGCCGACCACGGCAGCCGCGCCGAATTCCGGCTTTCTCCCGGGTAGCGGTCGGAATTGCCGAGGAAGTTCTCGCCGAAACTCGCCCCGTCGCCGTTCAGATCCTGCGTCCCGAAGATCCGCGCATCGGGCACGAGATTGACTGGCTGGCCCGACTGGAACAGGCCCGCAGCGGTCAGCGTCAGCCCGTCCAGCGGGTAGAGGTATCCCACCGCCGAGATCACATGCCGCCGGTCATTGGCGGAAGGGCCGAACTCGGCGGCGAAGTCGTTCGAATTGGCCGCGCGGAAGTTGATGTCGTCGGTGTCGTTCCTGAGGCGCGACAGGGTGTAGCTGACGCGGAAGGCGTAATCATCCTCGCCCCTGAGCTTGATCGCTTGCAGGATCAGCGCGAGGTATTCGGCCTCGCCTGCGGTCTCTGACACAGTGATCTGCCGCGCCCCGCCTGCCACGAGCGGGATCGGGCGTGAGGCGTCCGCCGCCGCCTGTGAGCGCACCAACCCGAGGCTTTGCGCCAAGGCGAAGCGTGCGGCATTGTCGGGCAGGGCACGCAGCGCGGCGATGTTGGCCGCGGTGAGGTTCGCAAGGTTGGGCGAGAACGGCGCGGGCGCGTTGAGGTCGCGCAGCCGCAGCAGATTGTGCGAGCGGCTGTAGAGCGCGTCCACAGACAGCGTCAGGGTGCTGGTCGCGGCATATTGGTAGCCGCCGCTGACCTGCACGCTCCACGGATTGTCGTAGCCGGTCGGGCTGAGGATGCGCCCCTCGCCCAGCGTCGCGGTGTCGCGCAGGGCCTGCACCTGCGCAGGGGTGGGGCAGGCGCTGACGGTGGTGCAGGGGGGCGTCACGGTCAGATTGCCGTCGAAGGTGATGTCGGCAAGGTTCACGCCCGCCGGGATCGCGCCCCGCGCCTGCAACTGCGCGAGCTGGCTCAGGAACCCGGCCGAGGTGGTGTTCCTCTGAAGCGCGTCCGAGATCACGGCGTAGCTCAGCTTGCCGGTGAAAATCCCCGTCCCGAGGCGCACCGAGGAGCGCGCATCGGGCTGCCAGTTCAAGGCAAGGCGCGGGGCGATGTTGTCGGTGTCGCCATTCCCTGCGCCGCGCTCCGTCAGGGTGTCATAGTCCCATCGCAGGCCCAGCGTGGCGGTGAGGGTGGGGGAGAGCTCCCAGGCGTCCTCAAGATAGAAGGCGACCAGCGTCTGCGGCGTGCCGAAGCTCTGCGGGCGCAGTTCGACCGCGTAATTGGCGACGGCCGGGTTGAGCGCCAGCACGTCCTGCGCGGTCAGCGCAAGGCCGCGCGAAGACAGGCTGGCAAGCTGGCCGGCGGTGAGGTCGACGGTGAAATTCCCGTCCGGGTTCCCCCCGCCCAGCAGGGCGAAGTCCGAGGCGATCACGTCTACGCCCGCGCTCAGCCGGTGCGCGCCGAGGTCGCGGCTGACGCGGTGGGTGGTCTGCCAGGTCTTCTCGAGATTGTCGAAAACGAAGCCCGGATTGCCGACCACCGCCGCCATCAGCCCCGAGGGGCCGCGCACCACGACCTGCGGGCCGGGCGCGCCAATCGCCTCGCCGTAATCCCAGCGGAAGCGGCTGAATTGCAGCGCGCCGTCGTAGCTCCAGTCCGTGCCCGCATAGCTGGCCGTGGCCGCGATGAGGGTAGAGAACCGGTCCTGCTTCGATCCGGCCGAAGGGAAGGTCGCATTCCCGCCCCCAAGGCCGCCGCCCGGACGGTCGATGGTGACGCGGCCGATATTGCCGCGCAGGCCAATCGTCCAACCGTCGGTCAGCCGGTGATCGAGCCGCAGCGATGCGAGGTGGAATTCGTTATTGCCGGTGACCGTGTCGACGATGCCGAGCTGCGGCGCGTCCACCACCTGCGTGTTGCGGTCGCGCGTGTATTCATAGTTCGCGTAAAAGAAGGTCGTGTCGCGCTTGAGAGCGCCGCCAGCCGCGAAGCCGCCCTGATAGCGCTCGAAGCTCTCGCCGACGGGGTTGCCCGACAGGTCGCGACGCGGGAAGGGGGACCGGGCGTCGAGCGGCCTGCCGGGGCGAACCAAGCTATAGACCTCGCCGGTGAAGTCGTTGCTGCCCGAGGGGGTGGTATAATTGACTATGCCATTGGCCGTGCGCCCGTAAGCGGCGGAGTAGGAGTTCGCCAGCACGGTTACCTCGCGGGTGAAGCCCAGCGGCACGGGGAATTTGATCCCGCCGAGAAAGTTCTCGTTATTGTCGAGCCCGTCGATCAGATAGTTGGTGTCGAGGCCGTTGGAGCCGTTGATCGAGATCGACGGGGCTTCGGGGAAGAACCCGGTCGACGGCACCACGTTGGGCAGGCGGATCAGTGCGCCCAGCACATCGCGGCCCTCGATGGGCAGCGCAACCAGCTGCTCGCGGGCGAGCGAGGCGGAGATTTCGGCGTTGGCGGTGTTGAGCCCGGTGATCGCGCGCGCGGCGGTCACCACGATCCCGGCGTCGGCGGAGGGCTGAAGCTGGAGGATCACGCTGCGGGTAAAGTTCGACCGCAGCTCCACCGCCTGCGCTGCTAGCGGCGCGAAGCCGGGGGCGCTGGGGACCGAAACCTGATAGGCCCCGCCGGTCGTCACCCCGTCCAGCCGCACGGTGCCGCGCGCATCGGTCACGAGCGTGCGGGCAAGGCCGATCGCGGTGTTCTCGACCACCACTTCGGCGCCTGCGACCGGCGCGCCCTCGCCATCGACGACCGTGATTTCGATCCCCGCCTGCTGCGCAAGGGCGGCGGGCGCACAGATCACGCTGGCAGCCGCCAAGGCAGCGCCCGCGACGCCCGAGCGAAGCAAACCGGTCATTATGTCATTCCCCTCAGTAATGCCCCGGCGCGTTGAGCTGCGCCCGCCGGAATTCGGCCCCAGCGGGCGCAATGTTACAGCGCCGAGCTGCTGCCGCTATCGCGATATTGCTGACGCTTACTCCGCGATGCGCTTGGGCTTGCCGATGGCCTCGGCCGCGATCGCCTCGGCCGAGAAGGGCAGGCGGTGCCATTTCTTCGCGGCATAGGCCCGCGTCTGATCGTGGGCGTGAGGCGAGGCGGGGTTGGTCGACTGGCTGTAGCTCAGGATCGCGTCCGCGACCGGGCCCTTGTCGTCGAAGCCGACGATCTGGATGTAGCTCGTCCCGTGGCGCGGGATCAGCTTGCCGCTCGCCGCGCGTTCGGATTCCTGCATGTTGAGGATGCCGAGCCCGCCAGGGCCGCCGTGGATCGGGATAGCTTCATTGCCCGCCAACACCAGCTGTTCGCTGCCCCATTCGGAATCGAGCGCTATGCCCTGATCCTCCAACGTCGTGACGGTCCGCTCGAGCGCAGCGAGCAGCTTCGCTCCGGTCTCGCCTTCGGTCACGATATCGCGCGGGGTGCCGACCGGATCGGCGGGGTCGAAGGGCACGGCCCACAGCCCCTTTATCTGCGCGGCGGCAGGCCAAAAGGCGCGGAACAGGCGCGCGCCGCGGCTGGTGGTCTCGAACCGCCCGTCCCACTTGGCGAGCACCGCGCAGCCGCGCGCGGCAGCGCCCTCTGCCCCGGTGCACAGTGTCCCGAGTTCGGGCAGCACCATGTCCGCAGCAAGGCTCTTGTTGGCGAAGGCGTGTGCCTGCGCGCGCGCGTGGTCGATCTTGCCGCCCGCGATCAGCGCGGCGGTTTCGGTGAAGTTCGACCGCGTGCGAAGGGTCCGCGCGGTCGCATATCGGCCGAGGATCGGCGAAAGCTGACGATAGGGCATCGCCGGGTTGCTGATCCAGTAGCTGTCATTTGAATTGGTGAGCCACGTCTTGACCGTGGTCGCCGCCTGATCGCTGGCGGGCATGAGGCCGGGGACGGGGGTGCCGGGGGCGGCGTCCCAGTCGCAGGCCGCCTTGCTGCCATCGAGCAGGATTGCGAGTTCGGCGAACAGCGGCGCTATCGGCGTTGCGCAGGTCTTGGCCTTCTCGGCAGTGACATTGGGCACCGCGGTGACATCGGCGTGGAGCGCGTCGCCGAAGCGGTCGGCGGCGATCGTGTTGACCCAGGGGATGCCGAGCGTCTCGCTGACCGCGGCCTCGACCTCGCCGACATTCTTCGCTTCGCCGATGCGCAGCCAGGTCTCGATCCCGCGCTGATTGCCGCGGTTGGCGTCCTTCAAGGCAAAGGCGCTCTGCGCGCTCCAGGTGATCCCGCGCGAGGGGATGATGAAGATCGGGCCCCAGCGAGTGGAATAGAGCGTGCGGGTGACGGGGGCTGTGCCCTCGGGCATCGGCACGGTGACGGTCTGCGGGGTCATCGCCTCGCTCTTGCCGTCGACCATGTAGCGCGCCGGGTCAGCCGGATCGAGTACCAGCTGGTAAAGCGTGAAGTGGCGCGCCTCGGTGACGGTGTGGGTCCAGGCGATGTCCTTGTTGAAGCCCAGCGTCGGCAGCGGCGTGCCGGCAAGGCCGACGCCCATCACGTCATAGCCATCGGGGCCCTTCACATGCATCTGCCAGAAGCGGCTCGGCCCCTTCCACGGGAAGTGCGGATTGCCGATCAGCATGCCGCGGCCATTGGCGGTGACATCGCTCCCGAAGGCCCAGCCATTGCTGCCGATGCCGAGCTCCCTCGGATCGGGCATGTTGATCGCGACCTTGGGCGCAGGGCTGCCCGGCGGTGCGGCATTCGCGATCGCGGGGGCGAGGTTCAGCGAGCTTGCCAGCAGCATCTGCTTCTCGTTCATCCGCAGCATGTCGTCGGCGGTGATCGGGCGCACCCACGCCTTGCCCCGACATTCAGCGGGGATGCCTTCGGTGCCGGCATCCTTGAGGAAGCGGTTATAGCCCGCGACATAGCCCGCCAGCAGGTCCTGCACACGCGGGCTCAGCGTCTTGGCGCCCTCACGCAGGGCGGGCAGGTCGATCACCGCGCGGAAGAACACGTCGGAGGAGAGGTTGTCGACCTCCTCGAAGCCGAGCACTGCCTTGGCCTCGGGCCCCCAGAAGCGCGAGCGCTCGCCCGCGACGGTGGCGAATTCCTCGGCCATCAGGCACAGATTGTCCTCGGCATAGGCATAAGCGACCCCGTAGCCGACGCCGCGCCAGTCGCGCGCTTCGATATGGGGGATGCCGTAAGTGGTGCGGGTGATGGTCGCAGCGTAGCGCTTGCCCGCCAGAGCCTCGCTGGCCGGGGCCACTGCCAGCACCGCAGCCGCCGCCGCGCAAACCGCCATCCGCTTCATCATCGCTCTCCCGTCACCCGTTTGTGGGTGTCTGTGAGAGACCTATCCGGCGCCCGCACAAAAGGAAAGGGCGCTCCGCCGCGTGGCGGAGCGCCCCTTGTCCGTGTCAGACCCGGATCAGAACGATGCGGTGACCGAGAACACCACGGTCGCATCCGAGATCGAATCCCCGGCCAGCGTGGCGAAGTTCGGGCGGATCAGCGCGGCGTCGGCCTCGGCGATGTCGGTGTCGATATAGGCGACCGACAGCGTCAGGTGCTCGATCGGCACGACATCGAGGCCGAGCGACCAGTCGAAATAGGTGCCGGTCGGCGCGACGCTGGTGCCATTGGGGCCAAGGCCGGGGTTACCGTCCGAGTAGCCGAGGTGGGCCTTCAGCGTGACCGGAGCGCCGCTGATGGCGTAGGCGGCATCGGCCGCGAGGTAGAGGTTGTCTTCCTTGTCGCCCGGATCGGCCGGGGCGCCAACCGGGAACCAGTTGCCCAGCGCTTCCTGCTGCGGCGCATAGGCGACGGTGGCGGTCAGGCCGACCGGGCCGACGGTGCCGCCGAGCTTGGCGTAGAATTCGACGAAGTCGGTGATGTCCGCGCCGCTCGGATACATGTACCAGGTGCCGCCCAGATCGAGCGTGCCTTCACCGACCGGTAGCTTGTAGCCGGCATAGATGTCGAGCTCCATGCTCGAGCCGCCGAAGGTGCCCCAGCCGGCGAGGTTCGAGCCCCAGGTGCCGATATAGGCGCCGCTTTCGTGGTTGACGGTGAAGCCGCCCTGGATCGCCATGCCTTCGTCCGACTG
>CAMCUB010000030.1 GCA_945878845.1 Erythrobacter sanguineus
TCCAGTGAAGCCGGTCTGACTTGGCCAGTTGATGGTCTTTCGGCAGCGCAACAAGCAATCGCTCCGACCATGCCGAGCGCCGCGAGATGCCGGCGTCGTGCGCATCCGACGGCATCAGAGCGACGTCTATGATACGTGCCTTCAGGTCACTGAGCATCCGCTCGGGATCCGCTTCGATCCCGTCAAACTGAATGTCGGGGTGACGCCCCATGTACTCGCCAATGGTCGCGCGCATGTTGCCGGCCATCAAGGACGCAGAAAAGCCTACCGCGATCCTTCCCTCCTCGCCATAGCTGACGGCGCGGGCTGTCGTCTGAAGATTGTCGATATCGGTGAGAATGCGCCGGGCAACGCTTAGGAATGCCTTGCCCTGTTCGGTCGGTATCGCGCCGCGCGTGCTGCGTTCGAAGAGCTTGATCCCGAGGCGCGCTTCCAGGGCGGCGATCCGTCTGCTCAAGGTCGATTGCTTTATGCGCAATGCTTCGGCGGCGCGTGAGAAATTCTGAGCATCGGCTGTGGCAACAGCAAACCTGAGCTGACGCACTTCGATCATAGGCTACGCGACCTTTATCATCTTCTCCCCGGTCGCATTATCACCAATAATCAGGATCACCCAGATTTTTCCAATGTCTTCAATAACCAGCGGGCAAGATCGCTGCCGCTACAAGCACGTATTCGTGCTCTTCGCATCCATTAATTCACTATGGGTCATCTCGCTCGAGACCTCAGATTTCCTGCCCGATGTGAAACGAAGATCGGTTCAGGATACATCGGCCGACGACCAGTGAATGTGTACGATACGCCATTGCCCGTTCACTTGCCGGAGCATCATCGTCTCGACCGACCGGCTGTTGATCGCACGCGTGCGGTACGTTCCGGTCACCGTTTCGACACTCATGACCCAGGCCATATCGCCTTGCATACCATGCGTGCGGCTGACCAGGGTTCGCGGCACTGCGGCGCTGAAGGCAGCGTCGGCTTCCAGATGATGGCTGGCATATTCGGCGCGGCTGTTTTCAACGCCGCCAGATTCGAAAATAACGATGTCTTCAGAAAGGTGCATCAGCGCCGCGTCCGTATCGCCGCTGGCAAGTGCAGCGTGGAAGGCCATGACAGTTCCGACCGGTGTTGCAGCGTCGATAGTGGCGCTCGGCGCTCCCGAGACCGGCATTCGCGGCGCATCATGCGCCCCGGGATGCGCAGCCGTCAGACTTAGCCCGATCGCTACCATTGCAGCGAGACGCGCCGCGCGCCGCCCTGCCAATTGACCCACTTCACTCTTTAACATGACCTTGTTCCTCCCTGTGTCCCGTTTGCATTTACATCATCATTGGCATCATTGGCGACATCGTGCCCAGCACGGCAACCAGACCGATTACACCGCCGGCCAGCAGCAGCTCGCCTGCCAGGCTTCTGCGAAGGCGCAACAATGCGGTATGGGGCTCGGCAGTCTCGTGGCGTTGGTCGAGAACCTCCCATCGTCCGATCGCGGCGTTTTGAGCACCGAACGCCAGCATCATGCCAACCAGTATGACTTTGGCGACCAGCAAGATGCCATAAGGCGTGGTCAAAACCGCCACGCTGTTCTCCAGTCCGAAGATCAACTGCGCGTTGATCACGCCCGTCAGTGCAGCTGCAGCGACCAGGCCGACACCCAGCGGCGCGAACGCGTGCATCACGCGAAGCAGCGGCAAAGCAGGGATGAGATCGGGCTGCCGATGGGCTTTGACCGTAAGCATCAGGAACCAACATATTGCGCCCAGCCACAGGCTGGTCGCCAGCAGATGGACGCCATTGTTCAAACGGTGGAACAGGCCCAATCCGCCTTCAGTCGCACCCGCATGGCCGCTCCAGCTGAGCGTCAGCAATGCGCCAGCGAAGCACATGGCCGCAATCAGCGTGGCTTGCCTCCCTGCTCGGTCTGCCAGCAGTGCGCAAAGGCCGGCGATCAGCAGCGCAAGGCGTACCAGAAACGCCATGCCCATCTCGGTGCCGATGATCATCGCCTCGATCATCGGCCAGTCGAGCGAAGCAATCGGCGCGCCCATCATCGCTGCAATCGACACAAGCATCAGCGCGATTGACAACAGCGGCGCACAAATGGCGACGAGGGTCAGGGCAGTCCTGCCCTCATCCTGCGACACCCACTCAAGTTGCCGCAGCTTCAGCAAACGAAACGCCGTCCAACCGAACAGGCAAAGCAGCGCACCATAATGCGCGAAGCGCAACCCCTGTTCAGTCCAACTCCCCACGCTGTGGTCAGCTGACGATGAAGTTGACGGTGCCGTTCATGCGATGCCCATCGGCTCCGGCGGCTTGCCAGCGCACCTCATAGGTTCCGGCGCGCAGCGGCTGCCGCAGGGTGAGCGTCATGGTCTTGTTGCCATTGCTCCAGGCCGTCGTGAAATTGCGGATCACCATCTCGCCGTGGTTCGCCATCCCAGGCATCGCGGTCATGACGATGCTGGCGGCGGCGGTCGGCGGCAACAAGGCTTCGCTGAATGTGAGGGTCACCGCCCGCGGGCGCACAACGGTTGCGCCCTCAGCAGGAGTCGAGGCCACGACGCGCGTATGGGCAAGCGCGATCGACGGGGCCGCAAGCGGCGCAGCAATCATGGCAATTGTGGCGAGGAGAGATGCGAATTTCATGGGGTATTCCTTTACTTCAAAACCAGAAACGGATGCCGACGAGATAATTGGTAACGCTGGGATCATCGCCGCGTGCGCGGGCGTAATCGGCGCTGCCGCCGAGGCGCCAGCTTTGTTCGATGCCGATATAGGGCGCAAACTCGCGGATGAATTCGTAGCGCAGCCGCACGCCGACCTCGACCGAGTCGATCCCTGAACCGATGCCGAGGCGCGGAATGTCCTGCGCCGACAGGTTCACCTCGGCGCGCGGTTGCAAGATCAGACGCTGCGTGATCCGCTGGTCGACCTCGCCCTCTATCCGCGCCGTGAGATCGCCGCGCTGTGACAGAAACAATGCGGCGTCGACTTCGAACATATAGGGCGAAAGCCCTTGCACGCCGATCACTGCATGTGTGGTGTCGGGTCCGCCGAGGTCTTGCCGCACTCCCGCCTGCAGATCCCAGAAGGGCGCAATGGCCCGGGCGTAAAGCGCCTGAACTTCGGCTTGTTCGATCGGTTCGCCGAACGTGCCTTCACCTTCGCTCTTGAACCAGAGCCGGCTCGTCGGCCCGCCATAATAGCCCTGAATATCCCACAGATAGCCCTCAAGGCCGTCGCGCACCTGCGTCTCGAAACGATCTCCCTGGAACCAGAAGACCGGGAAATCGCCATGGGTGCGTTGCAAATCCTCACGCGAAGCCCGCATCGCGTCGGCGCCCCAAATGGCATCGGCAGCACGCGGTGGACCGCTTCCGGCCTCAGGTGGCGGCGGGGTTTCCATGGCAGGTCCAGGCGATGCCGACGCTGCGCCGCCCATCATGCCATGATCCAGGGTGCTGTGGTCCATGCCAGTCATCGGATCGGCAGGTGCAGCCGCCTCACCCGTCATGTCATGGCCCGCGTGAGGGTCGATTGTCTCAGAGGTCGCAGGCTGCTCAGGCATTACATGCCCCGCGTGCGGATGGGACGGATCAGGCGCGGGCGTAGTCGGCGCGGCCGGCATGCCGTGCCCGGCATGGGGATCGCCGGGCGCTGGAGCAGGTGTCGGCGCTGGCGCTGGCGCAGGCTTTGCATGCCCTTGATGCTGCGCGAAGGCCGGGACGGAGATCATCGCGCTCCCGAGCAGGGCCGCTGACAGCACAGACCGCACGCTCATGCGCCGCCGCCCGGACCGACCACGGTCACGGTCTGCATCATCCCGCCATGCATGTGATACATCAGGTGGCAGTGGAATGCCCAGTCGCCGGGTTCATTGGCGGTGAGATCAAATTGCGCGCTGGCGCCGGGCTGGACGATCACGACGTTCTTGCGCGGCTGATGCTCAGCGCTTTCCCCGTTGACCAGTTCGAAGAACATGCCGTGCAGATGGATGGGGTGCGCCATCATCGTGTTGTTGATGAGCTTCACCCGCACCCGCTCGTTCCAGGCAAAACGGATCGGCACATCGCTGACGGCCGAATACATTCGCCCGTCAAACGACCACATGTAGCGTTCCATGTTGCCGGTGAGGTGCAGCTCTAGCAGCCGCGAAGGCTCGCGCGTGTCGTGGTTGGCCTCAAGCGCGGTGAGCATCCGATAGTTGAGCACCCGGTGCGGCACATCGCGCAGGCCGAGGCCGGGATCGCCCATTTTGTCCGTCGGTGCCATCGACACCATGTCGATCCCCGGACCAATCGCCACGTCAGGCGGTAGCAGCGTGGTGTCGCGCATCATCATGCCGTCCATGCTCATTCCGCCCATCGCCATGCCCGCCATTGCACCATCGGCGGCGTCAGCAGGTACGGCCGGATCGCTATGGCCCATGGCGGCGTGGTCCATTTCGCCTGCTGCAGCATCTGCGGCGGCGCCGCCATGATCCATCATGCTGTGGTCCATGCCATCGGAGCCGTGGTTCATGCCCATGTCGCCCATGGTCAACAGCGGCGGATCACGTAGCGCCGGCACCGCCGCCCGCGCACCCGGGCGGCTCGCCAGCATCGCCAGTGCCATGCCTGATCGGTCCATCGATTCGCCCACGATGGCATAGGCATCAGCCTCACCAGGAGTGACGATCACGTCATAGATTTCAGCCGTGCCGATCTGGAATTCGTCGACCTCAACCGGGCGCACATTCTGGCCATCGGCAGCGATGATAGTCATCGGCAGGCCGGGAATGCGAACATTGAAGAAGCTCTGCGCCGATCCATTGATGATGCGCAGCCGCACGCGTTCCCCGGCGCGGAATAGATATTCCATCCCCTCGGTTGGGCCCCGCCCATTGGCAAGGAAGGTGTAGGTCGGCGCGCCAATATCCATGATGTCGGTCGGCATCATCCGCATTTCGGCCCACATCCGCCGTTCTTCGGCCGACATCGGATATTGATCGGTCCAGGTGCTGAGCTGGCGGTTGAAATAGCCCTCGCCCGTGCGCAACCGGCTCATGATAAAATGCGGGTCGAGCACGGTGAAGTCGCTCAGCAGCAGGATGTAATCGCGATCAAACTGCACCGGCTCGGCCCCTGCCGGATCGATGATCATCGGGCCGTAATGGCCGGATTGCTCCTGCAGACCCGAATGGCTGTGATACCAATAGGTGCCTGACTGGCGGATAGGGAACTCATAGGTGAAGGTCTGGCCCGGTTTAATGCCGGGAAAGCTGATGCCGGGCACCCCATCCATGTGAAACGGCAAAAGGAAGCCGTGCCAGTGGACCGATGTGTCCGTCTCCAGATTATTGGTGACATTGAGGCGGACATTCTGCCCTTCGCGCAGCCTGATCAGCGGGCCGGGCACACTGCCGTTGACCGCGATGCCCGGGCCGCGACGCCCTTCAACAATGCGGTGACCGCTGCCAACGGTGAGGTCAATAACATCGCCGCTCAGCTCGCCAAAGCCCGCTGGAATACGCGGGCCGCCGCGCCCATGGCTGCCGCTGCGGTGGACGCTGTGACCCTGCGCCCAGGCTGGCATGGCAGCGAAGGCGGATCCCGCGCCAAGGGCGGCGATCAGGTGACGTCGTGTAAGGTTAGGACTATTCATACGCTTCTATACGCGCGCGTCCGGGCCACCCCTCAAAATGCCCACCAATTTTTGACGCGCACGAGAAAGCCGCGTCTCGACAGCCTTGACACTGATTCCCAGCGTCAATGCGGCCTCCTGCTGGCTCAGTCCCTCAACCGTGCACAAAATCAACACGTCTTTCAGCTTGGCCGGAAGCTCGGCGATCGCACGGGCGGTCGCGGCAAGCTCGGCGCGGTCTGCAGCAAGTGTTTCCGCTGAAGGCGCATCATCAGCGATCCAGTCCGCCGTGTGCTCGGGCATCGGCAGTCCGATGAACCGCCTGACCGCGCGGCGACGAGCCCAGTCCCGGCATTTATTGAGCGTGATGGCGCTGATCCAGGCCTTGAATGGTCGCTCGGGATCATAACGGTTCAGCGCAGCAAACGCGGCAACGAACGTTTCCTGCGCAATATCGAAGGCCTCCTCAGGATCACCCGTCGCGGAGCGCGCAAGCCGGTACACGGTCTCACGGTAGCGCTCGACGAGCGCACGTTGCGCGCCCGACAGGCCAGCCCGCGCGTCGCGTATAAGCGCCGCGTCCAGATTGTCAGAGGTCACTGCGGCTGTGTAGCGAGGCTCTTGCTAACCACCGCATCGAACCGCGTCTGTTGATCGGGACGAAGAATGGCCCGCATCGCGAAAACATGCTCGAGCGTCGCCTTCTGGAGATCCCCCATAGCATCATGCGTATCGTCCACCGCCGCAGAAACGCGGAGACCATATTCATGTTCAGCGGCAATGGCGTCGCCAAGCAGTGCATTGCTGCGCCTCAGCCGATCTTCGAGCGCCTCGCGCCGCGCTGCAAACTGGCGCTCCAATGCGGTCAGTTCTTGTTCCTGGGCCGGATCGAGGTCGAGCTCACCATGAATCAAGGCGTGGAGTTCAGCCCCACCATGGTGCGGTGCGGGTTGAAGCATTCGCCCTAGCCACACCCCGACCAGCGCGAGCGCAATGATCAGCCCTGCCGCCAAGGCGATACGACGAAGGTTCATTCCTGACCCAGTGCAATCAAGGGCGTAAGCGAAGCCGGCGGCCCGAAGGCAGCCAGGGGCACTTCGGCGCGTGCCGGCACTTGAAGCCCGCCGACGACCCCCATCCCAAGCGACATCACAAGCCCCAGTCCGAGCACTGCACGCGTCTGCCGGACCTCATTCTGCGCGCGGGCCGCTAGCCTTCCGCCATCAATGGCGGAAAGATCCGGAACGGGAAGCCTGGCCAGTCGGGCAAGATTTGTGTCGAGGTCCATCATGAAGCTCCTTCGACGTAGTATACGCGGGCGCGGCGAAAACCCCTCATGTTCCCACCTTCGATCCTGCATTTTCTTGGTCAAAGCTGAAAGCATCGATGATGGGACAGGGTCCGGATCGCTCCGCCGCGCAGTTATCGGCGAGCTTGAGGAGGGCTCCCCGCATGGTTTGCAACGTCGCGATTTTCTCATCGAGAGCAGCGAGCCGAACGCGCGCCAGCTGCTGCGCCGCTGTGCGATCGCCGGTATCGAGAGCAAGAAGCGTCGCGATCTCGTCAAGCGTGAAGCCCGCAGTCTGCGCCGAACGGATCGATTGCAAACGGCCAAGATCGCTGCGCGTGTAGCGGCGTGGCCCCTCATGCCGCGCAGGCTGCGCCAGCAATCCGCGTCGTTGATAATAACGGATCGTCTCGACATTGACCCCGCCTGCGCGGGCAAGTTCACCGATTTTCATTTTAAGCCTTGATCCCGTACTATGGTACGGAATCTATATGGGCGGTATTGTATCGATTCAAAGGAATTCACCAATGCCCTCACGCGCCAAAACCGCGGTGCTCCACCGCATGGTCATGCCCAATCACACCTGCCCTTATGGCCTGAAATCCAAGCATCTGCTCGAAACGCGCGGCTACAAGGTCGATGATCGGCATCTCACCACGCGCGAACAGACCGAAGCGTTCAAGGCTGAACACGGGGTTGCAACCACACCTCAGACCTTCATCGACGGTGAGCGCATTGGAGGGCATGACGACCTGCGGCGATACTTCGGGATCAAGGTCCTGGATCCTGCTGCAACCAGCTATCGCCCGATCATCGCGCTCTTCGCCATGACCGCAGCGATGGCAATTGCGGCCGGCATCGCGGTCGATGGCACCTCTCTGAGTGTTCGCGTTGCGGAGTGGTTTATCGCCTTCAGCATGTGCGTCTTGGCGCTGCTCAAGCTCCAGAACGTCGACAAGTTTGCGACCATGTTCCTCAATTACGACCTCTTGGCAAAGCGCTGGGTGCCTTATGCGACCCTTTATCCTTTCGCTGAGGGCCTCGCCGGTGTGCTGATGGTCTCGGGCCAACTGCATTGGCTATCGATACCGGTAGCGCTGTTCATCGGGACAATCGGTGCAATCTCGGTCTTCAAAGCAGTCTATATCGACAAGCGCGAACTCAAATGCGCCTGCGTCGGCGGTGACAGCAATGTACCGCTCGGCTTTGTCTCATTGACAGAAAACCTGATGATGATCGGCATGGCGCTGTGGATGATGACGTAGGGTAGAAATCGCCAATTCAGCGATGCATTGGCGTTTCATCAGTGCACGGCACAGCTTCTGTCTGGATCGTGACGTGATGGATCGCAAACTGCGCTTTCAGCATAACTGTAACGGCGCGCCGCCCCGCTTCTGCATCCTCCACGCCGCCAATCGCAACATGCGCGGTTAGGCTGGCATCGTCGCCCGCGACTGACCACAGATGCAGGTCGTGAACCCCGTTCACGCCCTGCATCTCGGCCATCGCAGTGCGGATGGCTATGAGGTCAAACCCGCGCGGCACGCCTTGCAGAAGGATATGCGTGGTGTCGCGCAGCAATATCCACGTGCGCGGAAGCACCCAGAGACCAATCGCAATCGCGACAACCGGATCAATCCAGTTGAGACCGGTGAAATAGATCATAACGGCGGCAGCGATGACGCCAAGCGAGCCAAGCATATCGGCCCAGACCTCGAGATAGGCCCCCTTGAGGTTCAGGCTGTCCTCTTTGCCCCCGGCAAGGATTCGCATTGCAGTGAGGTTCACAAGCAGCCCCAGCGTTGCGACAATCAGCATGCCTACGGATTCGACCGGCTGTGGTGCAAAGAAGCGGCCGACACCCTCGATCAGGACATAACCCGCGACCGCAAACAGCAGAATCGCATTGAACGCCGCCGCCAATATCTCGAACCGGCGATAGCCGAAGGTGCGCTGATCATCGGGCGGACGCTGACCGATCTTGACCGCCGCCAGCGCGATCGCCAGCGCCGCGCTGTCGGTGAACATATGCGCAGCGTCGGAAAGCAGCGCTAGGCTGTCAAAGACAAAGGCACCGACCAACTCGGCGATCAGGAACGTCGTGGTCAGTCCAAGTGCGATGGCAAGGCGCCGGGTGCTGGCACCAGCGCCGTGGCTGTGACCCTGGTGACCCCCTGCGCCATGATCATGTCCTGCGCCCATCAGCCTGCCTCCTCTGCGGGCATGCACCATCCGCCGGGCGATGGTGAAAATCGCTTACTGCTGCGGTTCATCGCGTCTCTCCCTTGATCCATTTTCCTAGGCATCTGATCCTCGGCCTATGCCATTGCGGGCGACAGGGCCTGCGGCTCATCGTCGGGAAAGCGCCTGGCTTCCCGGTCGAGCACAAGCCGGGCCAACGCGGGCAGGACGACCAGGGTCAGCAAGGTTGCCGAGATCAATCCTCCGATAACGACGGTGGCGATTGGTCGCTGAACTTCTGCCCCCGTGCCGCTTGCCAGCGCCATCGGCACAAAGCCGAGACTGGCTACCAATGCCGTCATCAGCACGGGTCGCAACCGCATAAGCGCGCCTTCGCGCACCGATTCCAGCACGCCCTTGCCGTTCTGACGCAGCGCTAGGATGCTCGACATCATGACCAGCCCGTTGAGCACAGCCACACCCGACAACGCAATGAAGCCAACCGCTGCCGAAACAGAGAAGGGCATCCCGCGCAGCCATAGCAGCAGCACGCCCCCGCTCAGCGCGAGCGGGACGGCGGAGAAGACCATCGCCGCACGGTTTGCCGACCCCAGCGCTGCATATAGCAAGGCGAAGATCGCCGCGAAGACGAGCGGCACCACAATACTTAGGCGGTTTTGGGCACGTTCGAGATTCTCGAACTGGCCGCCCCAGTCGATCCACAGCCCTGGAGGAATCTGCACATCATCGGCGACTGCGGCTTGCGCATCGGCAACGAACGAGCCCAAGTCCCGCCCGCGCACATTGGCCTGCACCACCACCCGGCGTTTGCCGTTCTCTCGGCTGACCTGGTTGGGGCCGTTCTCGATGCGAAAGCGGACGAGTTGGCCCAGTTGTACGGACCGCGCCGTGCCATCTGCCGATGGCAATGCCACTGGCAAGGCCGCAAGCGCATCGAGATCGCGTCGCTGCTCTTCGGGCAGGCGCACCACGACATCAAATCGCCGGTCGCCTTCGAACACCAGGCCGGCTTCGCGGCCGCCGAGCGCGATCTGCACCACATCAGTCACATCGCCAACCGACAGACCATAGGCTGCAATCGCTGCCCGGTCGAAATCGATCACCAGCGCCGGCAATCCTTCGGTCTGCTCAACCTTGACATCCGAAGCACCGTCGACCGCGCGCAGCGCAGCTGCAACGCGCTGCGCCGTGGCATTGAGTGTTTCGAAATCATCGCCATAGACCTTGACCGCTACATCGGATCGAACGCCCGAAATCAGCTCGTTGAAGCGCATCTGGATGGGCTGGCTGAACTCATAATTGTTGCCAAGCAGCGTGTTCAGCCGGGCTTCCACCCGGGCAATCAGCGCGGCCTTTGTTTCGGACGGATCGGTCCACTCCTCGCGTGGACGCAGGATTACGAAAGTGTCGGACACATTGCCGGGCATCGGGTCAGTCGCAACTTCCGCCGTGCCCGTCTTCGAGAAGACCGTCGCGACCTCCGGAAAGCCAGCAATCACCCGCTCAACCTGCAACTGCATTGAGGCCGATTGCTCGACACTCGTCGACGGGATCCGCATCGCGTGGAGCGCGAAATTCTTCTCGTCGAGCTGAGGAATGAACTCGCGACCAAGGCTGGTGAAGGCGACGAGCGCGACAAGGAAAATCGCCGCTCCCGAGCCGATAGCCACCCATGGCCGGGCCAGCGCCTTGTCGAGCAAGGGCTCATAACGGCTCCGCGTCGCCGCCAGCACGCGCGGCTCCTTCTCCTCGACCTTACCGGTCACGAGCAGCGCCACCATCGCTGGTACGAAGGTCAGCGAGAGGACAAAGGCTGCGGCCAGTGCCAGCATCACCGTGATCGCCATCGGCGCGAACATCTTGCCTTCCACCCCGTCGAACGCGAGCAGCGGCAGATACACCAGAATGATGATGGCCTGACCGAACACCGACGGGCGGATCATCTCGCGCGCCGCAACCATCACTTCGTGAAGCCGCTCCTGCAGACTGAGCAACCTGTCTTCATGATGCTGCCGCTCGGCCAGACGGCGCAGGCAATTTTCAACGATGATGACCGCGCCATCGACAATCAGCCCGAAATCGAGCGCGCCGAGGCTCATCAGATTGCCCGAAACACCCCCATTGACCATCCCGATGGCCGCCAGCAGCATCGACAGCGGGATCACCAGCGCCGTGATGATGGCAGCGCGGAAATTGCCGAGCAGCAGAAACAGGACGACAATGACGAGGAGCGCGCCCTCGGTCAGGTTCTTGGCCACCGTGCTGATCGTCGCATCAACCAGCACCGAACGATCAAGCACCGGCGTCACGACAATGCCGGGCGGGAGGGCCGCGCCGATCTCATCGAGCTTTGCGGCGGATTCGGCCGCCACCGTGCGGCTGTTGCCGCCCGCAAGCATCAGGGCAGTGCCCACCACAGCGCCATGACCATTGACGCTGGCTGCACCCGTGCGGACCTCGCGGCCCGACGAAATGGTCGCCACATCAATGACCCGCACCGGCGCCCCGCCCCGCTGGGCAATCACGATATTGGCAATCTCAGACCCGCGTGACACCCGGGCATCGGCGCGAACCACCAGTCCTTCCCCGCTGCGCTCGACCACGCCGGCACCGCTCGACACATTGCCGCGTTCGAGCGCATCGACGAGATCGGTCATCGAAAGACCGGCGGCGGCCAGACGCACCGGATCGGGTGCGACTTCATATTGCTTCACGAAACCGCCGATGGCGTCGACACCGGCGACATTGGCAACCTGACGCATCTGTGGACGAATGATCCAGTCCTGGACCGTGCGCAGGTAGGTCAGCCGCTCTTCCGGCGTCGTCAGCCGCTGTCCCTCAGGAGTAAGATAGCTGCCGTCAGTTTGCCAGCCCGGCTGCCCGGCCCGCGCGCGCGAAGCCCCGCGCCCGTCCGGATGCGCGAAGTCGACCGTCCACATCAGCACTTCGCCAAGGCCGGTCGACACCGGCCCGATCTGCGGATCCACCCCGGGCGGCAATGTGCCTGCCGCCTGCGTCAATCGCTCACCCACTTGCTGGCGGGCGAAATAGAGATCGGTTTCGTCAGTGAAGATCACCGTGACCTGCGCAAACCCGTTGCGCGAGATCGAGCGGGTTTCAACAAGGCCGGGCATGCCCGCCATGGCAGTTTCAATGGGATAGCTGACCTGGCGTTCCATTTCCGTCGGCCCGAGCGAGGGCGCGACGGCGTTGATCTGCACCTGCCGGTTGGTGATGTCGGGCACTGCATCGACAGGCAGTTGGACAAGTTGAGTGGCGCCATAAATGGCGGCGAATGCGGTCAGGAGGACCACCAGCACCCTTCGCTCGACGGCGAAGGCGAGGATTTTTTCAATCATGGTTCGTCCTCTCAATGATCATGTTCGGCCTCGGCCTTGCCGAGTTCCGCTTTGAGGACGAAGGCATTGACGGTCGCGACGCGCTCGCCGACGCGCAGACCCGAAATGATCGGCACAGCGGCATCACTGCCGGTGCCCACCGTTACCGGCCGCACGACAAATCCGCGCGGCGTGCGCACGAACACAACACTGCGCCCCTCAACCTCCTGGATCGCACTGCGCGGCACGACTGGCACCCGCTGGCCATCGCTTCCGGGCGTCGTGACCCGCGCGCTGACATTCTGGCCGACACGAAGGTCGCCATCGCGATTGTCGATGGTGGCGATCGCCTTGGCCGCGCCAGTGGCCGGATCGACAGCGGGAGAGAGAAAGCGGATGCGGCCTGTGTGCGGGTGATCGCTTCCCTGGACAGAAAGCATCATCGTCTGCCCGACCAGCACACGCTGGATATCACGTGCCGGGATCATCAGTTCCGCCCAGACCGTCCGCGGATCGGCGACCTGAAAAAGCTCGCGCTCGGGCGGAACATACTCGCCGGGCGTTACGGTCACCGACGTGACTTCGCCGGCGACCGGCGACCGCAGCGTCATCAGCCGGGTGGTGCCCCCGCCCGTTCCCGCGCCGAGCGCACGCAAGGCTTGCTCGGCCTGGCTCGCCTCAATCCGCGCCGCGTCATAGGCGGCTTGTGCTGCCTCATAATCCTGACGCGCGGTGACCCGTTGCCGGAACAGGCTTTCCTCGCGCGCGAGAACAGTCCGCGCGGCTTCGGCTGCGCGCCGCGCCCGCGCCGCTGCCCCTTGCGCTTCGGCCACCTCGCGGCTGTCGATGACAGCGAGCGCATCGCCGATCGCAACCCGGTCGCCCAGCTGGCGAAGGATCCGCACGACAACACCCGATGTGCGCGCGGTGACATGGCCAACCGACTGTGTCGGCGGCACGAGCACCCCCGCAGTCGTCACTTCGCCCCCGGCGAAGCCTTCGCCAACCGCCGCGACCACAATCCCGGCCGTGCGCCGCTGCGCTTCAGTGACTAAGACAGTGCCTTCTCCCGGTGCCGTTTCGGCTTCTGCGGCATTGCCTGGCTCGTCGCCATGCGCGGCCCCCTCACTTTGGGCAGCTTCACCGCGCAGCACATAGCCCGCGCCGCCGCCAACGAGTGCGATGATCGCGGCCCCGCCAATCAGGGCCAGCATTTTTCGGTCAATCGTCATGATCAGTTCTCCTCGCGCGCATAGGCGCGATTGAGCGCGGCAATCGCGCGGGCCCGTTCGAGCCGGGCTTCAATGATGGAACGGCGTGCTGTGGTCAGCGCGCCTCGGGCGTCGAGCAATTCAAGCAGCGAGAAGCGCCCGGCATTATAGCCAATCTGCGCCAACCTCACCGCCTCCTCGGCCTGAGCGAGGCCCGGTCCTTCAAGTGCAGCCAAGCGCGTCTCGGCAGCGTCGACCAGCATTTGTGCCTGCGCCCTGTCACGCCGCGCCTCGGCTCGCACCCGCTGCACCTGATATTCGGCTGCGGTCTCGTCCGCTCGCGCTGCCTCGATCCCGCCGCGATTGCGGTCGCGGATTGGGATGGGCAGCGACACGCCTGCAACAAGCGCGGTGTCGCGCCCGTCATTGAACCGCCGCAGCCCGCCGCTTACCGTCACATCGGGCGTTGCCGCCGTCCGGGCCAGCGTAACGCGCGCAGCCGCAACCTGACGCTCCGCCTCTGCAAGCCGTTCATCGATGCCGATAAAGGCAGGATCATTTGTGCGCTCTCGCGGCTGCGGCGCACCGGTGACCGCCGTCAGTTCCGGGTCGTCGGACCCGATCAGCACGGAAAGGTTGCGCCGCGCGGCCAGCATCAGGCTGAAAGTCTCGGCCTCGGCCGCACGGGCTTCGGCAAGTGCCGCTTCGGCGCGCAATTGCCGGAGCGGCGGATCGCGGCCCTCTGCAACCAGAATGCGCGCAGTGTTGGCCAGCGATGCCGCTTGTTCAGCATTGTCGCGGGCCAGGACCGCATGATCCGTCGCCGCGTCAAGTTCGGCAAATGCCAGTTCGACATCCCGGATCAGGTCGATGCGTTCGCGCAGCAATGCGAGCGCCGCCACGTCGCGTTCACTCGCCGCGACCGCTCGGCGGGCACCGCGCTGACCGCCAATCTCGAGCTGCTGGCTCAGTGCGAGCGTGGTCTGCGTGCTATCCAAGCCATGGAACAGACCACTTCCGGCGAAATCCTCGACCTCGAGGCTGACCTGCGGATTGGGGCCGACATTGGCCTGACGCGTGCGCGCTTCGGCAGCGTCGACACGCGCCGCAGCTGCAGCAAGGCGCGGTTGACTTGCAATGGCACGCTCGATCGCAGCCTCGAGCGTTATGGGTTCGGCCAAGGCCGGAAAGGCAGTGACCAGCGCCGCAGCCATAAGGGCGGCGCGCAAGGATATGGGCATGAAAGGCTCCTGAACTTGGCATGCGTTCAGCGCGCGAACCCACAGGTCCGTGCGCCGTTACGGTGCAAGTTCAGGCAGAAGGTGGCTGAAGCGGCGGAGCTTGCGCCAGAGAGCTCAGAATGGCGCTGTCTTGCGGCCGCATCGCGACACGGGCCAGCGACAGGCTTTCGGCCATGACCGGCGCGCCGGCATCAAGCCCCACGCTGCAATGGTGATGAACCATCGCGTGGCAGGGTGCATTCTCATCGTCGGGAGCATGTTCGCGGTGCGCTGCATCGGCATGACCGCCTGCGTCGGCTGACGCAATCACAGCACTGTAAGGCAAGGCATCATGCGCCATCGACGGCGATTCGACGCCGCCAAATGCCAGTCCAATCGCCAGCCAAAACAGAAGAAGCACGCGCGCCATCAGCGCCGCAATACCTGCAAAGGGTTAATCAAGCAATCTGACAGCTGCGATGTCACGAATCCATGTCCTGCTGGCGCAACGTGTCCGCCAGATCGGCAGGTATCGGCATCGGCGCAAACGCGCTCACATTAGATCGCCCGGTGTTGCCCACCGGCAACCGACCCGTCAGCGCGCCGAGCGGAGCCAGAATGATCCGGACCATCTGACCAAGCACTTCGCCCCAATCGCGCTGCCGGATTGCAAACCCTAGCATTGCACCGTGACTGGCGAGATGCGGGCCAAGATAGGGCTGAGAAACGATATGAACCCGCTCCAGATGGTGCCACGCACGATCATCGTCGCCCGCTGCTACCGCGAACCGGTATGCCGCCATTTCAGCCGCGATCACCCGCTGTGTGGCCTCGCGACCCGCGAAGCCTGACGATCGCGCTTCGTTCATGCCACCACCCCTTGCAGCTCACGCCGTGCCTGCCAGACAATCTGAATGCCGCCGCTGATCCCGAGCAGCGCGAGGATCGCTGCAACAATAAGGTCGGGCCAAGCCGTCCCGGTACCGAACACGCCAAGTGCGGCCGCCATCACGGCGATATTGCCGATCGCGTCATTGCGCGAGCAGATCCAGACCGAACGCATGTTCGCGTCTCCGGTGCGAAAGCGATAGAGCATGATGGCGACCCCGGCATTGGCCGCCAGCGCGAGCCCGCCGATGATCCCCATTAATTCAGGCTCGGGTGAAGCCCCGCCCAATGCCGCCAGAATGGCCGTGATCATCACCCAACAGCCGAGACCGATGAGGGTAAGACCCTTGGCCAGTGCAGCCCGGGCCCGCCATGCCAGCGCCAACCCAGCGACCAGCAGGCTGATCGCATAATTGGCGGCATCGCCCAGAAAATCGAGCGCATCAGCCTGCAATGCGCGGCTGTCAGCAGCGGCCCCTGCTGCCATCTCGACAGCGAACATGCCGGCATTGACGCCAAGCGCGATCCACAAGGCCCTGCGCCAGCGCGGGTCGTTCAGCGTTGCCGTCGTTCCGCACGCGGCCTTGCAGCAATCATCAGCCATCTTCTTACCTTCTCGACAATCGGCGAGTCGGCCCTCTATCTACACCCTGTAGCAACTACAGGGTCAAGCCCGCAGGAGCGGCGATGAAGATTGGCGAACTCGCGAGCGCCACGGCGACCAAGGTCGAGACCGTGCGCTATTACGAAAAGATCGGGCTTTTGCCGGCGCCTGCGCGGACAAGCGCCAACTATCGTGCCTATGGTCATGAACATTTGGCGCGCCTGTCATTCATCCGCCGCGCCCGCGATCTCGGCTTCACACTCGAAGCGGTGCGCGAACTGCTCACGCTGTCGGATGACAAGGCCCAATCCTGCGATGCCGTTGACGGAATCGCGCGCGTCCACCTCACCGAAATCGACCGCAAGATCGCTGATCTGAGCGCACTGCGCGGCGAACTTGACCGGGTGATCGGTTCCTGCCGTCACGGGACCGTCGCCGACTGCAAGATCATCGAGACCCTCGCTCCGCGCGCACTGCCCGCGACGTGATCGAAGATCGCTACATTGGCACCGACGCTTCTGCCTCGCGTCCATGTATTCGCCAGATGGCGTTGACGATGCTGCGACACCCGGCAATTGTCTGCCCAGCCCCTCTATCGCCACGGATCAAGCACTAACCATGCCGACCCTGCAAACCGGACTCATCTATGCGCTCGCCGCGCTGGCGGAGATCGCCGGTTGCTTTTCGTTCTGGGCATGGTTGCGGCTCGGCAAATCTGCCTGGTGGGTCGCGCCGGGCATGGTCTCGCTCGCGATCTTTGCCTGGCTCCTCACGCTGGTCGATACACCCGCTGCGGGCCGTGCATTCGCAGCCTATGGCGGCGTCTACATCGCAGCGTCACTCATCTGGCTTTGGAGCGTCGAGGGCGCGCGACCCGACCGCTGGGATGTCATTGGCGCCGCGATTTGCCTCGTCGGAGCAGGATTGATTCTGATGGGTCCAGGACGATCAGCCTGATGGCAGCTAATGGGATGGTCACTCCAAGAGCTTTTCGTGAACATCGCCGAATGCCAACGGATTAAAGGCCGCAATGAAAAGCTCTTTCGAGGTCCGCTAGACTGTTGGGCATTCGCGCGAGAGCGGCGCAAAATAAAGCGGGCGCCCAGTCGGTGACCGGACGCCCGCCCTTATGCCTTGGCTAGTCCCTTACGGGCAGCAGTCCATGGCAGCCTCGCAGCATGCGAGCACGAGGTCGCAGCAGGACTTTGCGAGCGATGCGACCTGATCCGGCGCAGCGGCAAAAGCAGCCGAGCTGGAACCTAGCAGCACTGCTGCAGCGATGATGTACTTCTTCATGATGTTATCTCCGTTGAAATTGAATTGCGTCGATCAGCGGAGCATTCGGGGAGGCGGCGGTTCCGGCCCTCCGTTTCGCAAGGGCGGTGAATTGGCGAGAAGCGGGAGAAACGTGAGCGATGACAGATCGCGCACTTCAAGCGGTGAAATGCGCGCTACTGGCAGCGTCTGGCACAAGGCCAGACAATAGCTCCGACACTGCTCGCGTTCGTCATCCATGCAATCGCCGCAGTCGCCTGCGTCGGCGTTCATCTCTGCCATGGGCGCGCAACCGTTCGCTGCATAGGTTGCCTCGACGGGAAGCAGCGCGACCAGAAATGCCGCGAGATAGAGGAAGAGGCGCCGTGTCACTGGGAGGACCATAGTGCGGTGTTCGGTTGGATCAAAGGCAAAGTTACACAGGTATCTCGGAGCCATCATGCCGTCTTGAGCAACGCGCACTCCTGCGCAAAATCATCACTCTCCCCGTCATCGCATTTGTGAGAGCTGAGGCGCGCGACGGTTGGGCGTTGCCCCTGCTTATATGTGAGCGCTTCAAGCCTTTCGAGCCTTGATGACGGTGTTCGCCCAGTCATTGATTCGATATTTTTGGAAACATCGATTGACTGCGCCGGTTCAAACGCTAATTCGACGCCATCGAAAGGACATAATGGTGGACGATCTCAACGCACAGGTCTGGGCGGTCGATGCGCTGGGTGCGCTGGCGCATGAAACGCGCCTGTCAGTGTTCCGTATGCTGGTAAAGGCGGGGCCGGACGGCATGATTGCCGGCGCAATCGCCGAGCATCAGAGCGTACCACCGTCCACGATGTCGCATCATCTGGCGACGCTTGAGCGTGCCGGTCTTGTCCAGTCGGAGCGCGAAAGCCGCCTGATCCATTACCGCGCCGACTTTGACGGTATGCGCCGCCTGCTGACTTTCCTGATGCAGGATTGCTGTCAGGGCGCGCCCGAAATGTGCGGCGACCTGCTGGCTGAAATCTCCTGTGAGACCGTCAATCTGTGAACGCCTGAGGCTGAAAATGTCCGATAAAATCTACAACGTCCTGTTCCTGTGCACCGGCAACAGCGCTCGCTCGATTTTGGGCGAGGTGCTGATGAACAAGCTGGGCGAAGACCGCTTTGCCGCTTACAGCGCGGGCAGCCAGCCCAAGGGTAATGTCCACCCAATGGCAATCGAGGTGCTGGACGGGTTCGGCTTTCCGACCAACGGCCTGCGATCCAAAAGCTGGGACGAATTCACCCGGCCCGGCGCGCCCGAATTCGATTTCATCTTCACCGTCTGCGACAATGCCGCCGGCGAAAGCTGCCCGGTCTTTCCCGGCAAGGCGATCACCGCACATTGGGGCGTGGAAGATCCCGCCGCGGTCGAAGGCGAAGGCCAGCGCAAGGCGTTTCTGGAGGCGCTGACCTATCTCAAGCGCCGCATCGAGCTGTTCCTCATGTTGCCGATCAAGAGCATCGACGAGATGGCTATGCGCGGCAAGCTTGCCGAAATCGGGCGCGAGGAAGGCGCCAGCATCCGCGCAAAGGACACCCAATGACCACCGACATCGTCATCTATCACAACCCCGAATGCAGCACCTCGCGCAACACGCTGGCGATGATCCGCAATGCCGGAATCGAGCCGCATGTGGTGGAATATCTCAAGACCCCGCCTTCGCGTGCGCTGCTGGAAAGCCTGCTTGATCGTGCGGGCATCACCCCTCGTGCCTTGCTGCGCGAAAAGGGCACGCCGTTTGCCGAGCTCGGGCTGGATGATCCTGCGCTCTCCGATGATCAGCTGCTCGATGCGATGATGGCGCATCCGATCCTGATCAACCGCCCGCTGGTGGTATCGCCGCTGGGCGTGAAGCTCTGCCGTCCATCCGAAGAAGTGCTCGATCTGATCCCTGCCGATCAGCGCGGCGCTTTCGTTAAGGAAGATGGCGAACAGGTCGTCGATGCATCCGGGCAGCGCTTGCGATGAACCAGACCCTCGCCAATCCTGCGCCGGCTGCTTCGCCGCTGGGCACCTTCGAACGCTACCTGTCGGTCTGGGGGCTGCTCGCGATTCTGGCGGGGCTTGGCCTGGGGCTGGTCGCACCCGATGCGGTCGGGGTGCTCGCGGGGCTCGAATACGCTTCGGTCAATCTCGTGGTCGCGGTGCTGATCTGGGCGATGATCTTCCCCATGATGGTCGGCGTCGATTTCGGCAGCATCAAGGACATCGGCCGCAAGCCCAAGGGTCTGGTGATCACGCTGGTAATCAATTGGCTGGTCAAGCCGTTCACGATGGCGGCGCTGGCGGTGCTGTTCTTTGACTACCTCTATGCCGGGCTGATGAGCGAGGGCGATGCCGATCAATACATCGCGGGCCTCATCCTGCTAGGCACGGCGCCCTGCACCGCGATGGTGTTCGTGTGGTCGCAGATGACCAAAGGCGATCCGGCCTACACGCTGGTGCAGGTCTCGGTGAATGATCTGGTGATGATCGTCGCCTTTGCCCCCATCGTGGCGCTGCTGCTCGGCGTCACCGATATCGTGGTGCCGTGGGATACGCTGCTGCTGTCGGTGGTGCTCTATGTTGTCGTGCCACTGGTGGCGGGGGCTATCACGCGCAACCGGGTGATCGCCTCGCATGGCGGAGATAAAGCTGCGGTCGATGCCTTCACCGCGCGGCTGAAGCCCTGGTCGATCATTGGCCTGCTGGCCACGGTGGTGCTGTTGTTCGCCTTTCAGGCCGGCACAATTGTCTCTAATCCGCTGCTGATCGTGCTGATTGCGATCCCGATCATCATCCAGTCCTATGGTATCTTCGCGGTCGCCTATGCCGCCGCGATGGCGTGGAAGGTGCCGCACAACATCGCCGCACCCTGCGCGCTGATCGGCACGTCGAACTTCTTTGAACTGGCAGTGGCGGTTGCGATTGGCCTGTTCGGCCTGTCGAGCGGGGCGGCACTGGCGACGGTCGTCGGCGTGCTGGTGGAAGTGCCGGTGATGCTGTCGCTGGTCGCATTCGCCAACCGCACCCGCGACCGTTTCCCAGCCTCCTGACCGGAAGCACAGCCATGACACGTCTGCGCCCTTTGCCCGATCCCGGTCAATTGCCCGCACTGCGCCGCGAATATCTTCATCGCAACCCGGCCAGCGGCCTCGGCGCGATCGATCCGCCGCCGCGCATTCTGCTGCTCTACGGCTCGCTGCGGGAGCGTTCCTTTTCGCGGCTCGCGGTGGAGGAGGCCGCGCGGCTGCTGCAATTGTTCGGCTGCGAAACACGCATCTTTGATCCGTCTGATCTGCCTTTGCCCGATCAGGTCGCTGGCGACGATCATCCGGCGGTGCATGAATTGCGCGAACACTCACTGTGGTCGGAAGGGCAGGTATGGTGCAGCCCCGAACGCCACGGCACGATCACCGGGATCATGAAGGCGCAGATCGATCACCTGCCGCTCGCCTACAAGGGCCTGCGCCCGACGCAAGGCCGCACGCTGGCAGTGATGCAGGTGTGTGCAGGCTCGCAGAGCTTCAACACGGTCAACACCCTGCGCATTCTTGGGCGCTGGATGCGGATGGTCACGATCCCAAACCAATCGTCAGTCGCCAAGGCCTATGACGAGTTCGACGAGGCGGGGCGGATGAAGCCATCCGCCTATTACGACCGCATCGTCGACGTTATGGAGGAACTGGTGCGCTTCACCGTGCTGCTACGCCCCCACGCCGAGCTGCTGGTCGATCGCTATTCCGAGCGGGTCGAGCGCGATCAGCCGGTCGCAACCCCGGTAGAAAAGGCGGGGATTGCTTCAAGCTGAAGACCGGACCATCGGATGACGCCGTTGGCAATGAGGCCCCGCTCGCAATGGTCTGGATCTGATCGCGCCCGAAAGCGGCCTTAGGCCGACAGGAGAGACCGCAGCTTTGTATCCCAAGCGTCCAAGGCGGTCCGCTTCTCGTCGTCATACTTGTAGCGATTATAGATTCCCGCGACCCCTGCCCTTGTTCCGCTGATATGGTTTAGCACGCTTTCGGTCACCTCCACAGGGACTCTCAGCGATTGAAGATGGGTTGCCCCGGTTCGGCGGATATCGTGTAGTCGCCAATTCGGAACCTCGACCTGGTCGGGGTCTCCCCCTTCTTCCATCTGCTTCGCCTTGAGGTATGCGATCATATCCTCGTGGAGCGCTATCCGGCCCTTGAAGAAGCCCGAGACGGGAGTGGTCCCTGTCGTGGTGAATACCAGGCCCTTCCGCTTCGGACCCAGCAGCTGCAGCTCAGCCAATGCGAGACTCGTCAGCGGTATGACGTGTTCCTGGTCATTCTTCGCCCGATCGGCCGGCAAGGTCCATCGACGCGCATTCAGGTCGATTTCGGACCAGTCCATTTCGGCAACTTCCTGTCGGCGTTGCATCGTCAGGATCAGCATCCGGACAAACGGCCCCCACGGCCAACCGGAATTCTCGGTCGCCCGCCACAAGGCGACAATCTCCTCGTCGCTCAGCACCCGGCGGCGCGACGGGACAGCCTTTGGCGCCTTCATCCCGGCCAGCGGAGAGATGTCGATATCCTGCCGGTCGGTCGCCCAGTTGAACAGCTTGCGCAGCAGCGAGTGGATCTCCTTGCGCCGCGCCGGGCGATCGGAATACTCATCCAGCACCTTCACAATGTCGGCGCGGGTGATCTCATGGACGGGTCGGTTGCCCCAGCGCGGAATAAACACGTTGTTGATCGTGCAATTCGCCGAGCCCCACGTCCCCCGCCAATTCGGCTTGAGATAGAGCTCAACGAACCTCTCGCTGTAGGTCCGAAAGTTCAGCGTCTCCTTTTTCCGCTTCGCTTCACGTTTGGCTTCGACCGGATCGATCCCTTGATAGACTTGGACCAGCAGCCGCTCGGCTTCCTTGCGCGCCGTGGCCGGCGTCCATGGACTGCCGACCGGCCCGATTGTCTTGCGGCGCGCAGGCCCCCCGTCGACCCGATACTGGAACACAAACGACTGTGCTCCTCTTGGCGTGATGCGAAGTCCGAAGCCCTTCAGCCGGTGGTCCCACACATAAATGTCGCGGTGCGGGTCCGGTGTGACGGACTGAATGGTTCGTAGTGTGATTGACTGATTCGGCATGATCTGGCGCTCGTCCACGTAATCGCCACGTAATCAGATGTCGGGATTACGATGGCGTAGCGAAGGGTAATCCACGGCGGATTTATTCCAACCGTTTCAAGCCGTTGAGCGTAGTTTGGCGTAGTATTGGAAAGGAACGAAAAGGGCACAAAGCTCCGCTCTTAATCAGCGGGTCCTTGGTTCGAGCCCAAGTGCGTCCACCATTCCCTTTCTTTCCTCAACGCTTTCCGAAGGTTTCCGCCCGCCTACGGCCAGACCGTAGGGCCGCATTGGTCTTTCGGAAACCTTAGGTAAACCACCTCGCGTGACGGGCATTTTAACCCGCGCGCTGTAGGCCGCGCGGATGGCTCGGCTTCTCGGCATCTTTTGCGCTGTGCTCCTTGCGCTCCTCGTCGTGGCGGGCGCACCAGCGCATGCGCAGAGCTGGCCGACGCGCGGCCCCTCGGGCGCGGTCCGGGCGGAGCTGGCAGGCCGGGCTGCCGCCCCTGCACCGCCCAAAACCTCGCGAAGTCCGACGAAGCCCGAAGTCGTCGCTGCCATCAGCAAGGCCTCGCAAGCCACCGGCGTCGATTTCGCCTTCCTGCTCGCCCAGGCACATCTCGAATCCGGCTTGAACCCTGACGCCCGGGCGCGGTCCTCCAGCGCGCGCGGGCTCTACCAGTTCATCGACAGCACCTGGCTTGCGAGCTTCGAACGAAATGGCGCGCGCTACGGCCTTTCCGCCCGCCCATCGCGCGGCGCGCTGCTGGCGCTGCGCAGCGACCCGGCGGCAGCCTCGGTGCTGGCCGCCGCCGACGCGCTCGACAATGGCGCGGTGCTGGAACGCGTGCTGGGACGCGCCCCTAACGCGACCGAACTCTACCTTGCGCACTTCCTCGGCTCGGGCGGCGCTTCGCGGTTCCTGACGGTGTGGCAGCAAGCGCCGCAAACCAGCGCGGCAGAGCTGTTCCCCCGCCAGGCCCGCGCCAACCGCGCGATCTTCCATGGAAGCGACGGCGGGGCACGCTCACTCGATGAGGTGCTTCGCGCGTTCGAGGCGAAGATCAAAGGCGGACTTGCGGCGACGGCGGATCTTCACGCGGTTGGGCTGAGCGAGAACGCAGCCGTTGACAATATTTCGACTTGCATTGAGAAACCTGATGGCGACTCCTCACGTTTAGTGGGAATTGAAGCTACGGCTGCTACGAGGCTGTCCGGCACTGCGGCGAGCGAGCCAAAGCGCATGCAAAATGCCGCCGTGAACACCAATCGGGTAGCGGACTGCGGTCCGGGCCTCATTGAAGGCAAAAAATCAAATAATATCACTGCTATTTCGGAACTTACGGTCACGTTCTCAAGAAACTTTGATGTTGGGCGCAGCGGCACACCCCCAGCCCCGACGCAGCCCGGATTCGCACCACCCCTGACGCAGGACACCCCTTGCGATCACACCGCAATGTGCTACACCGAGTCCATGAGCACATCCATCATCACACGCGTCCGTGACATCGTGGACAGCGGAAAGATGACCCGCGCCGGGCTTGCCCGTGCCGCCGGTCTCCATGCCAACACCCTGCGCGATGCGGCGGAGCCCGACTGGAATCCCACAGCGGAGACCCTACAAAAGCTCGAAATGTTTCTTGATTCCAAAGATCAACGCCCCGTTCTTGCCACGATTGATGAAATCATCGACGAGGCGCGCAACGGCCGGATGTATATCCTTGTCGACGATGAAGACCGCGAGAACGAGGGCGATCTCATCATCCCCGCGCAGATGGCCACCCCGCAGGCCATCAACTTCATGGCCACCCACGGGCGCGGGCTGATCTGCCTCGCGCTCACCAAGTACCGCGTCGATCACCTCGGCCTCACACCGATGAGCCGCAACAACAAGGAATCGATGCAGACCGCCTTCACCATTTCGATCGAGGCGAAGGAGGGCGTCACCACCGGCATCTCGGCGGCGGACCGCGCGCGCACCATCTCGGTTGCGATCGATGCGGCCAAGGGCGCCGACGATCTCGTCACCCCCGGCCACGTCTTCCCGCTGATGGCGCGCGATGGCGGCACGCTGGTGCGCGCCGGGCACACCGAGGCGGCGGTCGATATCTCGCGGCTTGCCGGGCTCAACCCCTCGGGCGTGATCTGCGAGATCATGAACGAGGACGGGACCATGGCCCGGCTCGACGATCTCATCACCTTCGCGCGCAAGCACGACCTCAAGATCGGCACGATCCGCGACCTGATCGCCTACCGGATGCGCAACGATCACCTGGTCGAACGCCTCGGCGAGCGCGCCTTCACCTCCGATTACGGCGGCCAGTGGCGGATGATCACCTACCGCGACCGCGTAGCGGGTAGCGAGGCCTATGTCCTGCAAAAGGGCCACGTCATCCCCGGCGAGCCCACCCTCGCCCGCGTCCACCCGATCTCGGTGTTCGACGACATCCTCGGCCAGCCCGGCTCACGCAAGCGCACCCTCCAGCGCGCAATGCAGGCGGTGGGAGAGCATGGCTCGGGGGTGATCGTGATCCTCACCGGCCGCGTCGGCACCGGCGAATGGCAGGCGGGCGAGGAGCAGCGCAATATCGGCATCGGCTCGCAAATCCTCGCCGACCTCGGCATCTCCGAAATGGTGCTGCTCACCAACAGCCGCCCTGATCTGGTCGCGCTGGAAGGCTATGGCCTGACCATCACCGACTTCCACCCGATTCCGGAGTAATTCCCATGGCCGACATCCTCATCGTCGAAGCGCGCTTCTACGCCCACCTCAACGACATGCTGATCGCCGGCGCCCGCGCCGCACTGGAAGCCAAGGGCCACAAGGTCGAGGTGCTGACCGTCCCTGGCGCGCTCGAGATCCCCGGCGCGATTGCGCTCGCGGCCGAGGCAGACCGCTATGACGCCTTTGTCGCCATCGGCGTGGTGATCCGCGGCGAGACCTACCATTTCGAGATCGTCGCAGGCGAAAGCGCGCGCGCGATCATGGCGCTCACCATGGACGGGATCGCAATCGGCAACGGCATCCTCACGGTCGAGAACGAGGACCAGGCGCTGGTCCGTGCCGACCCTGCACAGAAGGACAAGGGCGGCGAGGCGGCCAAGGCGGCGCTTGCGCTGCTTGCCCTGCAGGACCGCTTCGGTTGATATTTGCGGCTCCGCGCGTCCCGCTCTGGAGCGTGAACGCCGCTACGTAGTTTCCCTCTGTAGATTTCCATAGGGCATTAACGCGATATCACCCCCGTCTCCGGGGCCATGCACGCCATGTGCGGGCACCCGGGGAAGGGTTTGCGCTTGCTTGGGATCTTTACCGTGGAACACCTTATACCGACCGCGCCGGGCGATGCCCGCGTGCCTGCCGTCATCGCCGCGCTCGAGCGTGAACTCGCCATTCTCGACGCAATCGGTGCACACATTGCCGGCGCCTATCTTGATGCGGCCATCGACCAGCTACGTCGCGAGCAGGCGCGGCGCTGAGGCGAGCGCGTCTTGCGGATTTCCCTCATAAAAAGAACGCACTGAGTATTCACCCTTAAAGCCAACCAGATCGGATGTTCTTACATCGGGATCCATAGGCATTCCCCTGCGGGCACCGCCCCGGGCTCCTGAAGGTGGATCGATGGGCGAGATGAGGCACGACACCGGCCAGATTATCGCAGGCGCAGGCTTGGGCGCAGACATGGGCTTGGGCACAGGGTTGGGCAACGGCGATGCCGCGCTGCTGTTCCACCCCCTCGCCGACGAGTTGATGGCCATCGCTGCGCGCTTGCGCGAAGCCGCGGAAGGCGGCGCGGGGGGCGAGACCGCCGAAATGCCGTCCGCTCGCCCTGCCCGCCCGGCGCGCAGCCACCTCGCCCTCGCCCGCAAGACCTATGCCCTGCGCCGCAAGCGCGCGAGCCTTTTCGCCAATCCCGACCTGTTCGGAGAACCGGCCTGGGACATCCTGCTCGACCTCTACATCGCCGCCGGAGAGGGCAAGCCCGTCTCGGTCTCGAGCGCGTGCATCGGCTCGTCCGCGCCCGCCACCACCGGGCTGCGCTGGCTCGGCGTGCTGGCTGACGAGGGGCTGGTGGTGCGGGAGAATGACGCGGAAGATCATCGCCGCGTGCTCGTCAGGCTGACGCCTTCGGGGCAGGCGGCGATGAACCGGTTCTTCGACGCGGTGGACTAAGCGAGCTTAGGCGCGCGCGCCGAAGCAGGCTCGGCCCGCATAGCCGGCGCTGTCGCCCAGTTCTTCCTCGATGCGGATCAGCTGGTTGTACTTGGCAAGCCGGTCCGAACGCGCGAGGCTGCCAGTCTTGATCTGCCCGCAATTGGTCGCGACCGCCAGGTCGGCGATGGTCGCATCCTCGGTCTCGCCCGAACGGTGGCTCATCACGCAGGTGTAGCGCGCCCGGTGCGCCATATCGACCGCCGCGAGCGTTTCGGTGAGCGTGCCGATCTGGTTGACCTTGACGAGCAGCGAGTTGGCAAGCCCGCGGGCGATCCCGTCGGAGAGGCGCGCCGGGTTGGTGACGAACAGGTCATCGCCCACCAGCTGCACCTTGTCTCCCAGCAGCGCGGTGAGCGCGGCCCAGCCCTCGAAATCATCCTCGCTCATGCCGTCTTCGATCGAGCGGATCGGGTAATCGGCGGCGAGCTTGCCGAGGTAGTCGGCCATTTCGTGCGGGGTCAGGCTGAGGCCCTCGCCGCTGATCTCGTACTTGCCGCCCTTGAAGAACTCGGTCGCCGCGCAGTCCAGTGCGAGCACGATGTCCTCGCCCGGCTTGAACCCGGCCTTGCTGACCGATTCCATGATGAAATCGAGCGCCGCGCGGGTGCTGGCGAGATCCGGTGCGAAACCGCCTTCATCGCCGACGCTGGTCGCGAGACCCTTCTGCGCGAGGCCCTTCTTGAGGGTGTGGAACACCTCCGCCCCCCAGCGCACGGCTTCCGCGATCGAGTCCGCGCCGACCGGCATGATCATGAATTCCTGAATGTCGATCGGGTTGTCGGCATGCTCGCCGCCGTTGATGATGTTCATCATCGGCACCGGGAGCATGTGCGCCGACACGCCGCCGAGATAGGAATACAGCGGCAGCCCGCGCGCATTGGCCGCCGCCTTGGCAACCGCCAGCGACGTGCCCAGAATCGCGTTTGCCCCGAGCCGGGCCTTGTTGGGCGTGTCGTCCAGCGCAATCAGCGACAGGTCGATGTCGCGCTGGTCCTCGGCGTCGAAATTGTCGATCAACAGGTCGCGGATCTCGGTGTTGACCGCCTCGACCGCCTTGAGCACGCCCTTGCCGAGGTAGCGCGCAGCGTCACCATCGCGCAGTTCCACCGCCTCGTGGGCACCGGTCGACGCGCCCGAGGGCACGCCGGCGCGGCCGAAGCTGCCGTCCTCCAGCAGCACATCGACCTCGACGGTCGGATTGCCGCGGCTGTCGAGGATTTCGCGCCCGTGGATGTCGATGATCGCGGTCATGTTTGGCTCCGGCTGTAATGTGGTTTAGGGTGTTAAGACACTCGGCCCCTATGGTATTGGGCAGGTCATGATTCTGGCTTGATGCGACCTGTTGACAGCCGCCTTGCGTGACGTCCCTATGCGTGAGGCAGGCCTTGCGCAAGCGGCTGCACAAGGGCACCGGATCGACCTGAAAGAGATGGAGACCTTCGATGGCTGACACCACCCCGAACGACAAAGCTGCGGCAAAGAAGACCCCGGCCAAGCCCGCCAAGGGCGGGGCTGCAAAGTCCGAAGGCCCCGTCAAGGCCGCCTCGCGCAAGACCGCCGCAACCGCCAAGGCCCCCGACGCTGCGCCCTCTGACGCGGCCCACGCCTCGACGCAGGTGATCGAGGCCAAGAGCCGCTTCAACGCCGCTCTCGAAGAAGCCAAGGCGGGCGCTGCCGCGCTGCGCACCGAGGCCGAGAACCGGCTCACCGCGGTCAGCGGTCAGGCCAAGGGCAAGAGCAGCGATCTGGTCGCCGACGCCCGCGGCAAGGCCGGCGAACTTGCGGTCGAGGGCAAGCAGGTGGCGAGCGACGCCATCGCCTCGCTCGGCAAGGTGGTGGGCGACACCGCTCCGCAGATCGACGAGAAGCTCGGGCAGCAATATGGCGACTACGCCCGCAAGGCCTCGCGCACGCTTCAGGAAACCTCGGCCAAGCTCGAAACCAAGAGCGTCGAGGAACTGGGCGAGGATGCGCGCGAGATGGTGCGCAAGAGCCCCGGCGTCGCGGTCGGCGTGGCGGCAGTGGTCGGCTTCTTCCTCGCGCGGCTGCTGGGCGGCAAGCGGCGCTGAAGCCTTCCGCTGGGAACCGAGGCCATGGCTGATATCGACCCCGGCCTTGCGCGGCCGCAGGATGGCGCTCCGACTGAGCCCGAAGCGGCGCCCGAGGCACCCGACACCACCCTCTCGGGCCTGCGCGACGATGTGACTGCGCTGGTCGAGGACGCGCGCAATTATGCCGAGGCCGAGATCGGCTTCCAGAAGACCCGCGCCGCGCTCGCCGGCAAGCACGGCGCGCGCGCGCTGGTCCTGCTGGTGCTGGCGATGGTGCTGCTCAACCTTGCGCTGATCGCGCTGGCGGTGGGCGCGGTGATTGCGCTCGCTCCGCTGGTGACGATCTGGGGAGCGATCGCCATCGTGGTCGGGGTGCTGCTGCTGGGCGTCGCGCTGCTGGTCGCGGCCGCGGTGAGGGACGGCAAGATGATCGGCGCGATGTTCGGCGGAGGAGAAGGATCATGACCCGCCTCCCCGACCGTTTCATCGAAGACCGCCAGCTTCGCGACAGCGCACGCGCGGTGCTCACCGAGGACATTGACCGCCTACGCGACAGCCTTGCGGAGCAGGGCATCGCGAGCCGCGTCTCGACTGGCGTCACCTCGACCATCTCCGGCCACATCCGCAGCGGCGCGCGCGACGTGCTCGCCGAAGCGCGCGTGCAGGCGGGCGCGCGCAAGGGGCTGATCGCCGGGATCATTGCGGCAATCGTGCTGTTCCTCGCCCGCGGGCCGATCCTCGAATGGATCGAAGAGCTGCTCGAAAGCGATTTCGAAGACGACGACGAATTGACCACACCGGAAGCGCCCAACACCCCCGCCGGCCCTTCCGAAGGAGACCCCGCATGACCGATACCCCCGCCGACTCCCAGCGCGATGTCCTGCGCGTCCGCATCGAGGCGGCCGAGCGCCGCAATGCCGAGAAGACCCTCGCCGACCAGGCGCGTGCCGCCGCCGATGCCGCGATCGACTTCACCCGCGCCAACCCGCTGACGGTGATCGGCGGGGCGGTCGCCTTCGGCCTCGTCATCGGCCTCCTCACCCGCCCCGGTCGCCGGGTCGCGGGCCGCGCGATCCATTCGGCGGGCGATGCGATCTCGGGCGCGGCTTCGAGCGCGAGTTCGGGCGTCAAGAGCATCACCGCGCGCGGCGGATCGCGGCTTGGGCAGCTGATCGGCGAAGCAGCGGTGGCCTATGCCATGACCGTGATCGACGACGTGCTCGAGGCCGCGCGTGAAAGCAAGGAGCGCGCCGAGGATCTGGGTGAGGCCGCCGGCACGCAGGCGAAGAAGCTTTCGGCCAGCGCCTCGGATGCAGCAGGCTCGGCAGCGGACAACACCCGCACGCTGGCCCGCAAGACCCGCGATGCCGCGCTCGGCGTGGTGCGCGATATCCGGCGTCAGACCAAGGGCTGACCTGCGCGCGGCGGGAGGAGGCTTGCCCTTGGCGCATGACGCGCTAAGGGGCGCGCATCCTTCCTCCCCAAGGGCGCAAAGCAATGGCAGAAACCACCCCCACCCAGCGGCTCCACCTCGTGATGGGCGGCCGCGTCAAGGATCCGAGCGGGATCGAGTTCCAGGACCCGGAGAGCATCCACGTCGTCGGCGTCTACAGCTCCTATGACGCGGCGGTCGATGCGTGGCGCGCGCAGGCGCAGCGCACGGTTGACGATGCGGAGATGAAATACGTGGTCGTCCATATCCACAAGCTGCTCACCCCCGAAGACTGAAGCGCAGAAGGCGCGCGGCGTGGACTATGCCATTCGCCCTGCCCGGCCTGGCGATGGCCCCGCGCTGACCGCGATAACCCTCGCGGCGATCCGCGGGACGGCAGCGGCTGCCTATACGCCCGAACAGGTCGAAGCGTGGTCCTCGCGGGTTGCGCAATCGGCGCGGATCGCGGGCGCCTTTGCGGGCGATCTCGTTCAGGTTGCGGTCGATCAAACGGATTGTCCTGTCGCCTATTGCGTGATGGAGACGGACGGGCATCTCGACATGCTCTATTGCCACCCCGAACACGGTGGTCGCGGGCTGGGACGGCGCTTGCTGGCCGATGCGGAACGGGAAGCGTCGAGGCTCGGTCTCACGCGACTGTTTACCGAGGCGAGCGAGCTTGCCCGCCCGGTCTTCGCACGCGCGGGCTACGCCCTGCTTGGCCGGCGCGACTTCACAATCCCTTTCGAGGGCAGCGAGGTTGCGATCCACAATTACGCGATGGAAAAGCGCCTCGTCTGAGGCGGCTTGCGCGGATTACCGCAAGGCGGCAGCCGCGGCCACAGCCCCGACCGCGATCAGCGCCAGAACCGCGCGCGTCCGGCGGTTGGAGCGGCGGCCCTGCCACAGCTCCTCATCGAGCCACCACTTGCCCTGCCCGTTGGTCTTGAGCACGTCGGCACCCTTCAACCGTTCGAAGGCGCGCTGGCGGCTGGGGCGTGCGGGGGCATAGGGGATGGCATCGGCCATGCTGACCGCGCCTGCTGCGATGAAGTGCGCGGCAACCTTGCGCTCGGAAAGCGGTCTGACCGGAAGGATGGCCATGTCGCGCGCCCCCCTGTGAAGCGTCAGATGAACTCGATCTTGTCGACGAGGTAGAACTTCTCGCCCGAGGGCACCGTCACCTCGATCTCGTCACCCACCTGCTTGCCGATCAGCGCGCGGGCGAGCGGCGAGTTGTAGCTGATGCGGCCCTTGTTGGCGTCCGCTTCGGTCTGGCCGACGATCTGGTAGCGGATCGGCTTGTCGTTCTCGTCGAGCAAGGTGACCGTCGCACCGAACACCACCTTGTCACCCGACAGCGTGGTCGGATCGATGATCTGCGCGCGGCTGACCATATGCTCGATCTCGCCGATCATGGCTTCGACCTGACCCTGGCGTTCCTTGGCGGCGTGGTATTCGGCGTTTTCCGAAAGGTCGCCGTGAGCGCGCGCTTCCTCGATCGCCTCGACGATCCTCGGCCGCTCGTCACGCAGGACCTTGAGGTCGGCGGTAAGCCGCTCGTAACCCTCGGCCAGCATCGGGACCTTTTCCACCGTCGCCATAGCTCTTGTCTTTCCGTTTGTCTTTCTCGCCCCGCCTGCCCCTCAGGGAAAAGAATGTTTTCAACGCCGTCCAAATGGCACGACGTCAAGCACTCTCATTTGTCGGGGGAGGTGTCAGTCAGCTGCCATAATAGTCCTGCAAGCTGCGGACTTCAAGCTGGTCCGGCCGGATCGCCGAAATCGCCGCTGCTGCTGCCACGGACGCGGCTGCGGTGGTGTAGTAAGGCACCTTCCCCGCAAGCGCTGCCTGACGGATCGATTTGCTGTCCATCAGCGACTGCCAGCCTTCCGTGGTGTTGAAGATCAGCGCGATATCGCCGTCGATGATCTTGTCGACGATATGCGGCTGGCCCTCGGCCACTTTGTTGACCCGCTCCACGGCAAGCCCTTGTTCTGCAAGGTAGCTCTGCGTGCCGCCGGTCGCGATCACGCGGAAGCCATGATCGAGCAGCTGCTTGACCGCCGGGACAATCACCACCTTGTCGGTGTTCTTGACGCTGACAAACACGGTCCCCGATTGCGGCGGGATCATGCCTGCGCCGAGCTGCGACTTGAGGAAGGCGGCCTCGAAGCTCGTGTCGATCCCCATCACCTCGCCGGTCGACTTCATCTCGGGCGAGAGCACCGGGTCGGCCCCGGGGAAGCGCGCGAAGGGGAACACCGCTTCCTTGACCGCCATGTAGGGCAGGTCGCGCTTGAAGGGCTCGAAATTGCTGAGCGGCTCACCCGCCATGACCCGCGCGGCGATCTTGGCGACCGGCTGGCCGATGGCCTTGGCGACGAAGGGCACGGTGCGGCTGGCGCGCGGGTTGACCTCGATCAGGTAGACCACCCCGTCCTTCACCGCGAACTGGATGTTCATCAGGCCCACCACGCCCAGCGCAAAGGCGAGCGCTTCGGCCTGCCGTTCCATCTCGGCGATGATCTCGGCGCTGAGCGAATAGGGCGGCAGGGTGCAGGCCGAGTCGCCCGAGTGAACCCCGGCCTCCTCGATATGCTGCATAACGCCCGCGATCCGCACCTCTTTGCCGTCGCACAGGGCATCGACATCGCACTCGATCGCATCGCGCAGGTATTGGTCGATGAGGACGGGCGAATCCCCGCTGACGTTGACGGCGGTGGCGATGTAGCTGTCGAGCTGCGCTTCGCTGTCGACGATTTCCATCGCTCGCCCGCCGAGCACATAGGAGGGGCGCAGCAGCACCGGATAACCGATGCGCGCGGCCACAGCAGCAGCCTCGTCGCGGCTGCGGGCAATGCCGTTCTCGGGCTGCTTCAGTTTGAGCTTGCTTACCAGCTTGGCAAACCGCTCGCGGTCTTCGGCCAAGTCGATCGCGTCGGGCGAGGTGCCAAGGATCGGAATCCCTGCATCCTCCAGCGCCTGCGCCAGCTTGAGCGGGGTCTGCCCGCCGAACTGGACGATCACGCCGCGCAATTCGCCGCGTGATTGTTCGACGCGCAGGATTTCGAGCACGTCCTCATCGGTCAGCGGCTCGAAATAGAGGCGGTCGGACGTGTCGTAATCGGTCGAGACGGTCTCGGGGTTGCAGTTGACCATGATCGTCTCGAAGCCCTGCTCGGCAAGCGCGAAACAGGCGTGGACGCAGCAATAGTCGAACTCGATCCCTTGACCGATCCGGTTGGGCCCGCCGCCGAGGATGACGATCTTCTTGCGGTCAGACGGCATGGCCTCGCATTCGGGCGCGCCGAAGCTCGGGGCCTCGTAGGTCGAGTACATGTAGGGCGTGATCGCTTCGAATTCGGCGGCGCAGCTATCGATGCGCTTGAAGACGGGGAAGACGCCGAGCTTGTGGCGAAGGGCGCGCACTTCCTCGGCGCTGGTCGCTCCGGCCATGGCGACGAGCGCGTCATGCAGCAGCCCCGAGCGCTTGGCTTGGGTCTCCCCCATGCCGCCCGCCACGCCCACCGAGCGCACCGCGAGCGTCGCCAAGCGGCGGTCCGAGAAGCCCATGGCTTTGAGGCGGCGCAGCCCTGCGGCATCGCGCGGGAGGCCATCGGTCTGGATCTCGCGCTCGGCGGCGATGATCTCTTCGATCTGGCGCAGGAACCACGGGTCGTAGAAGGTGACTGCGGCGACCTCCTCGACGCTCATGCCCTCGCGAAACGCCTGGCCGACCTTGAGCAAACGGTCGGGCGTGCGCCGCGACAATGCGGCGGTAATCACCTCGCGGCCCGCGCCTTCCAGCTCGGGGAAGCGGTTGAAGCCGTCGAGCCCGGTCTCGAGCCCGCGCAGCGCCTTCTGCACGCTCTCCTGGAAGTTGCGCCCGATCGCCATGACTTCGCCGACGCTCTTCATCGCGGTCGACAGGTCATTGGCCGCGCCCTTGAACTTCTCGAAGGCGAAGCGCGGGATTTTTGTCACCACGTAATCGATGGTGGGCTCGAAGCTGGCAGGCGTCGCGCCGGTGATCTCGTTGGTGAGCTCGTCGAGCGTGTATCCGACCGCAAGCTTGGCGGCGACGCGGGCGATGGGGAAGCCGGTCGCCTTGGACGCCAGCGCCGAGGAGCGGCTGACGCGCGGGTTCATCTCGATCACGATCAGGCGGCCATCCTTGGGATTGACCGCGAACTGGACGTTGGAGCCGCCCGTCTCCACCCCGATCTCGCGCAGCACCGCGATGCTGGCGGAGCGCATGATCTGGTATTCCTTGTCGGTCAGCGTCAGCGCCGGGGCGACGGTGATCGAGTCCCCAGTATGCACCCCCATCGGATCGACGTTCTCGATCGAGCAGATGATGATCGCATTGTCCTTGCGGTCGCGCACCACCTCCATCTCGAACTCCTTCCACCCGAGGAGCGATTCCTCGATCAGGACTTCGTTGGTGGGCGAGGCGTCGAGGCCCTCGCGCACGATCTGGTCGAACTCGGCCTTGTTATAGGCGATCCCGCCCCCGGTACCGCCAAGGGTGAACGAAGGCCGGATGATCGAGGGCAACCCGGTGCGCTCGAGCACAGCGCGCGCCTGTTCGAGCGTGGTGGCGACCCCGGAGCGCGCGCTTTCAAGCCCGATAGCATCCATCGCCTCGCGGAAGCGCTGGCGGTTCTCGGCCTTGTCGATGGCATCAGCCTTGGCGCCGATCATCTCGACGCCGTATTCGGCGAGTACGCCCATCTCGTCGAGCTTCAACGCGCAGTTCAGCGCGGTCTGCCCGCCCATGGTGGGGAGCAGCGCATCGGGGCGTTCTTTCGCAATAATCTTGGCGACGATTTCCGGCGTGATCGGCTCGATATAGGTGGCGTCGGCGAACTCCGGATCGGTCATGATCGTCGCCGGGTTGGAGTTGACGAGGATCACCCGATAACCCTCCTCCTTCAGCGCCTTGATCGCCTGAGTGCCGGAATAGTCGAACTCGCAGGCCTGGCCGATGATGATGGGCCCTGCGCCGATAACGAGGATCGAGGAAATGTCGGTTCTTTTGGGCATCAGGATTCCTGCTCGGCAAAGGCGAAGATGAGCTTGGTGTAGCGGTTCACGTAAGGCAGCACGTCGGGCTTGGAAGCCGCGGCGCCGAAGACAAAGGTGCAGTTGCGGCGGATGTCGATCATCCGGTCCCCGTCGCGTGCCATGATGTAGCTCAGCACATAGTAGGAGCGCGGCGTATTGCGGCGGCCGATGACATCGAGCTTTTTCACAGTCTCGGTGCCGCTGGTGAGGCGTTCGCTGTCGATGAAGCCTTGTTCCTTACGCTGATCGACCACGGCCTTGTGGCGCTTGGCGGGGTCGAAGTCCTCCTCGCTGAACGGGCCTTGGGACGCAGCGACGCGGCAATCCATCCGGCCCGCGACGGGATAGCGCGAGCCCTCGTCATGCTGCACGGGGCGCCAGAAGGTGAGGACGGGCAGGCCGGTATCGGCCGAGGCCTCGAGCGTCACCGAGCCATCACCCTGAAACGCCACGCCCTCTGCGATCTCCGCGCCGGGCCATTCGGTGACAGGCGCAGGGTTCTGGGCGAGCGCGGGCGCGGCCAGCAGCGGTGCGCACAACAGGAGGACGCGGCGGCTAGTCATCGGTCGTGTATTTGGCGTTGCCGACGAAGCCGAACTTCGTGGTGCCTGATTTCTTGATGTACTCAAGCACGCAAACCGAGGCTTCGTAATCGGCTTCGGGGTTCGGTTCGAAGATGACGTCGCCGTTCGGCTTTACCGTGAGTTCCATGTCCTTGGCCTTGCACTCACGCAGAATCGCATCGGCGTCAGCTTGCTGGAAGCCATCCGAGAAATCGATTTTGCCCGGCAGATCTATGGAGACGGAATGGGTAACTGGCTTGCATGCCATCGCCGCAAGAGGCGCTGTGAGCACTAGCGCAATGATGTGAAGCTTGTCCCTCACCCCAGCCCCCCCACGAATTTCTCGAACAGGTAAAAGCTATCCTGCGGCCCCGGCGATGCCTCAGGGTGATACTGCACCGCAAAGGCGCGCTTGCCCTTGATCGCGATGCCGCAATTCGTCCCGTCAAACAGCGACACATGCGTTTGCTCGACATTCTCGGGCAAGGTCGCCGCGTCCACCGCGAAGCCGTGGTTCATCGAGGTGATCTCGACCAGCCCCGAGGTCTCCCCCCATCCCTCGCCGACGCGCTGGACGGGGTGGTTTGCGCCGCGGTGACCCTGGTGCATCTTGATGGTCTTGGCGCCCGCGGCCAGCGCGAGCATCTGGTGGCCGAGGCAGATGCCGAACAGCGGGACGTCGGCGTCGAGCAACGCCTTGATCACCGGCACGGCATATTCGCCGGTCGCCGCCGGATCACCCGGCCCGTTGGAGAGGAACACGCCGTCGGGCTGAAGGGCCATGACCTCGTCGAAGCTCGTCTTCGCGGGCACAACCGTGACTTTCGCCCCCGCCTTCACGAGGTTCCGAAAAATGTTGTCCTTGGCGCCGTAATCGATCGCGACCACATGCGGCTTCGCATCAAAGGGCGCGCGGCCGTAGCCCTTGCCGAGCGTCCATGCGCCGCCGCCCCATTGCTCGTCGCCCTCGCGGGTCACGCGGATCGCGAGGTCCATGCCCTCAAGCCCCGGCCAGCCCTGAGCGCGCTCCAGCAGCGCGGGAATGTCGAACTTGCCGTCGGGCGCATGGGCGATCACCGCATTGGGCGCGCCGGTCTGGCGGATGCTGCGGGTGAGCGCGCGGGTGTCGATCCCCGAAAGGCCGATCTTGCCGTTGCGTACCATCCAGTCGACGAAACGTTCGATCGAACGGAAGCTCGAAGGCTCGGTCACATCCTCGCGCACCACGCAGCCGACTGCGCCCTCGACCTTGCTCTCGATATCCTCGCCATTGGCGCCGACATTGCCGATATGCGGGAAGGTGAAGGTGACGATCTGCGCTGCATAGGAGGGATCGGTCATCACCTCCTGATAGCCGGTCATCGCGGTGTTGAAGCACACCTCGCCGACCGCCGAGCCGACCACGCCGAAGCCCCGGCCCCAGACCACGGTGCCGTCGGCCAGAACCAGAACGCCGGTTGCCCCTGAAGGTTGCGCGCGAGTAGATGCGGGGTCGGCCATGGGGCGCTCCGTTGGTTGGTTTTCCGGCGATGGTGCTAAGTTTTGCCCGCTAGGCCCCTCGCCCCCCGCCGTCAACCTAGGCGTATGCTTCTATTTGGGTTAGGGGCGCCCGCAGGAAACCCCATCCACAGGAATGAGCGAAAAAATGATCCGTGACGATATCAAGGCCGCGACCATCACCGCGATGAAGGCTGGCGAGAAGGACCGCACTGCCGCGCTCCGCCAGATCAGCGCCAAGATCAAGGATCGCGATATCGAGGAGCGCACCGCCGCGGCCCCGGTCGCCGATGACGACGTACTGGTGACGAGCGTGCTCCAGAAGATGGCCAAGCAGCGCCGAGAATCGATCGAGATGTATGATGCCGGCGGCCGCGCGGAACTCGCCGCGGTGGAGCGCGCCGAGCTCGCCGTGATCGAGGAATTCCTCCCCCAGATGATGGACGAGGCGGCAACCGCTGCCGCGATCGAGGCGATCAAGGCGGAACTCGGCGCGACCAGCATGAAGGACATGGGCGGGGTGATGACCGAGTTGCGCAATCGCCACGGCGCGGTGCTCGACGGGAAGCTGGCAAGCGGGCTGGTGAAGGCGGCGCTTTCGTAAGCCACAGACCCGTCCACAGGGCGCGCTTGAACGCGGGCGCTTTCGGGCGCACCTAACCCCCATGGCCATCACCCCGCAATGGAAGGACGAGCTGCGTGCGCGGATCACGCTCTCGACACTTGTCCAGCGCTCGGTGAAGCTGACGCGCGCTGGGCGCGAGTGGAAGGGGTGCTGCCCGTTCCACGAGGAAAAGACCCCGAGCTTCTACGTCAACGACCAGAAGCAGTTCTACCACTGCGTCGGCTGCGGCGCGCATGGCGATGCGATCAGCTGGATGGTCGACCAACAGGGCCTCCAGTTCATGGACGCGGTCAAGGAATTGGCCGCGATGGCCGGGATGGAGGTCCCTGCCCCCGATCCGGTCATGGCCAAGAAGGCCGAGGCGCGCGCCAGCCTGATCGACGTGACCGAGGCGGCGCAGAAGTTTTTTGTCGACAGCCTCGCCGGGCCGAATGGCGGCGCGGCCCGCGAATATCTGGAGCGGCGTGGCTTCTCCCCCGCCGTCATGCATGAATTCGGCTTTGGCTGGGCTCCGGATGACAGGCAGGCCCTCCCCCGCGCCCTATCGGGTTTCGGCGAGGACATGCTCGAAGGTGCCGGAATGCGCGCGGCCAACGAACAGGGCGAGCGTTACGACCGCTTCCGGGGCCGGGTCATGCTCCCGATTCAGGACGCGCGCGGGCGGGTGATCGCATTCGGGGGCCGCATTCTCGACAAGCGCGACGGTGTCGCCAAGTACCTCAACTCCCCCGACACCGATCTCTTCGACAAGGGCCGCACGCTCTACAACCTCCACCGCGCCGCTCCCGCCTCGCGCCAGTCGGGGCGGGTGGTGGTGGTCGAGGGCTATATGGACGTGATCGCGCTCGCCAATGCGGGGATTGCCGATGCGGTCGCGCCGCTCGGCACCGCGCTCACCGAGATGCAGCTCGAGCTGCTGTGGCGCATGGTCGAGGTGCCGGTGCTGTGCTTCGATGGCGATGCGGCAGGGCAGCGCGCGGCGATGCGGGCGATTGCGCGGGCGCTGCCGATGCTGGCGCCGATGCGCTCGCTCGGTATCGTGCGGCTGCCGGCCGGGCTCGATCCCGATGATCTCATCAAGGCGCAAGGCGCGAAGGCGATGGAGCAAATCCTCAGCCGCCCCGCCCCGCTGATCGACACGCTGTGGGAATTCGAGCGCGATGCACAGCCGCTTGCCACCCCCGAGGCCAAGGCGGGACTGAAGGCGCGGCTGATGGCGCATGTCGAGACCATCGCCGACCCCGAGATCAAGAGCCTCTACCGCCGCGAGCTGTCCGACCGCTTCTCGGCCTTTGCCTATCCCCCCCGGCCGCCCCGCGCGCCTTGGCAACCTTCCGCGCAGGCGCGCCCGGCACCCGGCCAGCGCGGGCCGTGGCGCGGTGCTGCGATGCCGCCGCCCGGCCTCTCGGATGCGGCGCGCGAGCAGCTGTCGGGCATGATGGCAGGCGGCCAGCGGCTGGGCTTGATGCAGGCTGTGCTGTCGGGACTTGCGCGCTATCCCGGGCAGATTGCGCGCCATACCGAGGCGCTGATCAGCCTCTCCCGGCTGCTGCCCGAGGCCGCACCCGCGATCGAATCGCTGCTCGAACTTGCGGAAACGCTTGATTCGCGCCAGCCAACCGCCATATGCAGCTCCACGCAAGGCCAACCCGCCCCGTCGGCAGATATCCGCTACGCCTTTCTCGATGAAGGCAACGATCCCGACGCTGCGTGCGAGGAACTGGCTGAAGCTGTGTCGCTGCTGGTCGAAAGGCCGGCGCTTGAGGCTGCGCTTGCGGCCACAATCGCGCGTTTCGACAACGATCCGGAAGGATCGTTTGCGGAGCAGACTCGTTTGCGTGCACAGCTCATGGCAACCGAAGAAAGATTGAAGGCCTTCGGGCGCCGCAAGGCCTCCGCGGGGTCCAGCACGGATGATACCGCCTGACCGGGCGGACTTGGGATCAACAGGCGGCTGCCACACGGCAGGTCGCCCGGCAACGGATAGACACGGATACATATGGCCGAGAAGGAAGATGCCCCGCTGATCGACCTCAATGAGGCTTCGATCAAGAAGCTGATCAGCAAGGCGAAGAAGCGCGGCTACGTCACCTATGACGAGCTTAACGAGGCGCTGCCCTCGGGCGAGATGAGCCCCGACCAGATCGAGGACATCCAGACCGCGCTCTCCGAAATGGGGGTCCAGATCGTCGAGAGCGACGAGGACGCCGAGGCCGAGGCCGAAGATCGCGAGGACGGCGATAGCGAAGACGTGATCGCCGACGATGACGACGACGATGACGACGAGGGCAAAAAGGCCCCCAAGGACGCCCGCGCCGGCAACAAGAAGCTCGTCACCGGCGAGCGCACCGATGATCCGGTGCGCATGTACCTGCGCGAAATGGGAGCGGTCGAACTGCTCAGCCGCGAGGGCGAAATCGCCATCGCCAAGCGCATCGAGGCCGGCCGCGACATGATGATCATGGGCCTGTGCGAAAGCCCGATCACCTTCCACGCGATCATCCAGTGGTCCGAGGCCCTCAACAGCGGCGACATGCAGCTGCGCGAGATCCTCGATCTCGATGCGATGCTCTCCAAGGAGCCCCCGGCCGAAAAGATGGCCGAAGGCGCCGAGGATGATGACGACGACGAAATCTCTGAAGCCACCGCCGGCCCGACGATCCGCGAGGATGACGAAGTCGCCGACGAGCCCGAAGCGGACGCCGACGAGGACGAGGACGGCGAACCGCGCGTGAAGCGCGAAGAGGAAGAGGAGGAGGACAACACCCTCTCCCTCGCTCAGATGGAAGCGCAGCTGAAGCCCGAGGCGCTCGAACGCTTCGCGCGCATCACCACGCTGTTCAACGCCTTCGAGAAGCTTCAGGGCGAGCGGGTCGACACGCTGGCGGCGGGCAATGCTTTTCCGTCCGCCAAGGAAGGCAAGTACGAACAGCTGCGCGAAGACCTCACCGCCGAGGTCGAGAGCGTGCAGTTCCACGCGACCAAGATCGAATTCCTGGTCGACAACCTCTATGCCTTCAACCGCCGCCTCACCACGCTCGGCGGCCAGATGCTGCGCCTTGCCGAACGCCACAAGGTCAAGCGCGTCGACTTCCTCAATGCCTATGTCGGCAACGAGATGGACGACGGCTGGATCAAGGAGCGCGCCAAGAAGGACAAGAAGTGGGCCGCCTTCGCCGAGCGCGAGGAAGACGCGATCGAGCGCATCCGCTCGGAAATCGCCGACATCGCCGCGCAGACCGGCATGAGCCTCACCGAGTTCCGCCGCATCGTCAACATGGTCCAGAAGGGCGAGCGCGAGGCGCGTATCGCCAAGAAGGAAATGGTCGAGGCGAACCTGCGTCTGGTGATCTCGATCGCCAAGAAGTATACGAATCGCGGCTTGCAATTCCTTGATCTTATTCAGGAAGGCAATATCGGCCTGATGAAGGCGGTCGACAAGTTCGAATACCGCCGCGGCTACAAGTTCAGCACCTATGCGACGTGGTGGATCCGTCAGGCGATCACCCGGAGCATCGCCGATCAGGCGCGCACGATCCGCATTCCGGTGCACATGATCGAGACGATCAACAAGCTGGTGCGCACGAGCCGCCAGTTCCTCCACGAGGAAGGCCGCGAGCCAACCCCTGAGGAAATGGCGCAGCGCCTCTCCATGCCCTTGGAGAAGGTGCGCAAGGTGATGAAGATCGCCAAGGAACCGATCTCCCTCGAAACGCCCATTGGCGACGAGGAAGACAGCCACCTCGGCGATTTCATCGAGGACAAGAACGCGATCATCCCGGTCGATGCCGCGATCCAGGCGAACCTCAAGGAAACCGTCACCCGCGTGCTGGCGAGCCTCACCCCGCGTGAAGAACGCGTGCTCCGGATGCGCTTCGGGATCGGCATGAACACCGATCACACGCTCGAGGAAGTCGGCCAGCAGTTCTCGGTGACGCGCGAACGTATCCGGCAGATCGAAGCGAAGGCGCTGCGGAAACTGAAGCATCCGTCGCGGTCGCGGAAGATGCGCAGCTTCCTCGATCAGTAATCGGTATCAGGGCCCGGAATTCCGCCTCGCGCCGGGCCCGTTACTTTCACCTCACCAATCGCGCCACTGGTCGATTTCGTCCACCAGCGATTTCTGGCGTGCAACGTAAGCCATCTCCTCGAGAACGGCAAAGATGTCCTCCCGCTCCTCGGTCTCGATCACCCCGCCCGCGCTTGCGTCGGCCTGGTTGAACCATTCGACCGTCTGCTTGAGGATCGCGCGCACTTCAGCCTTGCGGGGCTTGGGCCCGAGCGCTTGAAGCGATAGGCAGGCCTCGCGGATCGTGGCTTGCGCGCCCTTGGTGAAATCGGCGGACGGAAACGGCGGTGACGGCGACCAGCGCGCGAACGGCGTTTCGACAAGAAGCTGCTCCCAGGTGAGCTTTCTCAGCCGTGTTCGGTAGCGTTCTTCCTTGGCCTTCTGTTCGGCGTCAAATTGGGCACGCTTGCGCTCGACCTCGTCGAGGAATGCGGCCTGATCGTTGTTCCAGCGCCACTCCCCTTCCGCGCTTGCATTGACCATGCCCAGTCCGGCGTAACGCGCGCCGCCCTCGCCGTTCAAGACCACGGCGGCTAGCGACTGCTCGATGTGCGAAACCGTGTGGGTTGCGACATGATTCAGGTCGTCGAGCAAGTCGGCGGGCTCCCACCAAGCCGTGTTCACGCCATAAACCGCCGGACGCCCACCCAGGTAGGCAAAGCGATGTTCTTTGAGGATGCCGCAGCCGGACAGCTCGTCAGGCGTCGGGGGCTTGGACCAGATCCCCTCCAGAACCGCGACCACAACCAGTTTCTTCGTGATCCCGATAATCTTGAAAGCGGCAAATCTGCCGGTCGGTGAGGGGGCAAATTCGGAGAATGGCGCTGTTCTCAAAGAATAAACCTGCCCCGGCTGAGGATCTCCGCTGCCAGGAGCGGCCGTCGCCACGGACAGGTTCTTGCCCTGCCGGGCTTTGAAGGGATTTGTGAACAAGCGCTTCAACCGACTGCCCCCGGATGGTTGGTGATCAAGCAACAGGAAGGCTTGGGCCTATAGCACAACCACAAGCAGAGCGACCGCGATCCGGCGTGTCATCGTGCTCCGTCGAAAAGCTTTGTCTGCGGGGTGGAGAATCTCTCCCCCAGCCCCTATAGCCCCCACATGCGCATCGCCATCGCCTCCGACCACGCTGCCGTGGAGCTTAAAGCCGACCTTGCTGAATGGCTCGTCGAAGAGGGCCACGAGGTCGCCG
>CAMCUB010000031.1 GCA_945878845.1 Erythrobacter sanguineus
GACCTCGAGGTCGAGACGCAGACCATCGCGGGCAGCTTCTGGCACCTGCGCTATCCGCTGGCAGACGGCGTGACCCTGCCCGATGGCCGCGACTATCTCGAGGTCGCCACCACCCGCCCCGAGACGATGCTCGCCGACATGGCGGTGGCGGTTAACCCGGCGGACGAGCGCTATGCGAGCGTGGTCGGCAAGCACGTGATCCTGCCGCTGACCGGCCGCCGCATCCCGGTGATCGCCGACGAACACGCCGATCCGGAGCTGGGAAGCGGCTGCGTCAAGATCACCCCGGGGCACGACTTCAACGACTTCGAGGTCGGCAAGCGCGCGGGCTTTGCGCCTGCCGAGATGCTCAACATGCTCGATGCCGAGGCGAACGTCTGCCAGACGGCGGACGGGCTGGTGCCGGAGGAATTACTCGGCCTCCACCGCTTCAAGCGTGACGGCGTCGACGGCGCGCGCGAGCTGGTCGTGGCGCGGATGAAGGAGCAGGGCTACCTCATCCCCCACATCACCAAGTCCAAGGACGGCGAGGAGGTCGAGCACGACGCCGAGCCGCGCCAGATCGCGACCCCCTTCGGCGACCGCGGCGGCGTGGTGATCGAGCCGTGGCTGACCGACCAGTGGTATGTGAACGCGGCGGAACTCGCCAAACAGCCGATCGAAGCGGTGCGCTCGGGCGACATCGCCATCGTGCCCAAGAGCTGGGAGAAGACCTTCTTCAACTGGATGGAGAACATCCAGCCGTGGTGCGTCTCGCGCCAGCTGTGGTGGGGCCACCGGATTCCGGCTTGGTTCTGCTTCAACCACATCACGTTGGAAACAGAGGTCTTCGTCACCGAAACTCGCGAGGAATTTGAGGCTCAAGCGCTCGCGAAAGATCCGAACATCACGCGTTTCGAGTATTTCGATAATCGCCTGGCGGCCACCGAATATGCACCGAGCGGCGGCATTCCCGTCGATACTTGCTTGGTTTACCAAGACCCCGACGTCCTCGACACGTGGTTCTCCAGCGCCCTGTGGCCCTTTGCCACCCTCGGCTGGCCGGACGAGGGCGCGCCGCTCCTCCAAAAGCACTTCCCCAACAGCCTTCTCATCTCGGGCTTCGACATCCTGTTCTTCTGGGATGCGCGGATGATGATGATGGGCTTCTACAACATGGGGCAGAAGCCCTGGGACACGCTCTACCTCCACGGCCTCGTGCGCGCGGCGGACGGGGCGAAGATGTCGAAGTCCAAGGGCAATGTGGTCGATCCGCTCGGGCTGATCGACCAGTATGGCGCCGATGCGCTCAGGTTCTTCATGGCGGCGATGGAGAGCCAGGGCCGCGACATCAAGATGGATGAGAAGCGGGTCGAGGGCTACCGCAACTTCGCGACCAAGCTGTGGAACGCGGCACGCTTCTGCCAGTCGAACGGCATCGGCGCTTCGAACACCATCAAGGCCCCGCAAGCGCGCCTTGCCGCCAACCAGTGGATCATCGGCGAGGTCGCGGCCTGCGTGACCGAGATCGAGCGCGCCATGGCCGACCTGCGCTTCGACGCGGCGGCGAACGCGATCTACCAGTTCACGTGGAGCAAGTTCTGCGACTGGTATCTCGAGCTGATCAAGCCGGTCTTCGCCGGTGACGCCGACAGTCCGCCCGCGGTGGAAACCCGCGCGGTCGCTGGCTGGGCGCTCGACCAGATCCTCGTCATGCTTCACCCCTTTATGCCCTTCATCACCGAAGAGCTGTGGCACAAGCTGGGCGCGCGCGATTACGAGCTGATCGTGGCGCAATGGCCCGCGCCCGAGGCCGAGGTGAGCAAGGAAGCGACCGACGCGATCGACTGGGTGATCGACCTTACGACCAACACCCGCAGCGCCAAGAACGAGCTCGGCATTGCGCCCGGCGCGAAGCTGGCGGCCTACCTTGCCGCACCGTCCGATGTGGCGACGCGGACCATCGAGCGCTCCAGCGCCGCGATCGAGCGTCTTGCGCGCCTCACCCCGGTGACCATCGGCGAGGCCCCCGCAGGCCCCGCGATGCAGGTGACCGCGGGCGAGGACGTGTTCGTCATCCCGCTCGAAGGGATCGTCGATATCGCGGCGGAAAAGTCGCGGCTCGAAAAGGCGCTGGCGACCAGCAGCAAGGAAGCCAAGAGCCTCGAAGGCCGCCTCTCCAACCCCGCCTTCGCCGAGAAGGCCAAGCCCGAAGCGGTCGAAAAGGCCCGCGCCGATCTCGCCCACCACGCGGGCGAGGTCGAGCGGCTGACCGCAGCGCTGGCGCGGCTGGGGTAACGAGGTGCTGCGCGCGCTCCTCGCGCTGCTGCTTCTGGCCCTGCCCGCCGCCCTGCGCGCCGAGGAGCCTGCGCCCGCGCCTGTAACGATTACCGGCGTGGTGCTCGAGCACGAGAACGTCTGGCAGTTCCACCCCTCCGAGCCGTGGCGCGGCGGGTTCCAGCTGGTCGCATGGCGCAGCGGCGATGGCCCCGTGCAGTCGACGCAGATGGCGGTGAGTTTCACCGGCGACAGCGAGGCGGCCGTCAGGGCCGTGCTGGCCAAGCTGCCCGAGCGGCAGGTGGTGCGCTTCACGGTGCTGGGCGATGTCACCTTCGACAAGAACCGCCCCGAAGTAACGCTGCTCGAGGCCCTGCCCGCGGTCGAGGCCCCCCCGCTGACGGCCGCCGCCGCTGCGGTGCTGAAGCCTGCGCCCATCGTCGACCCCAAGCTGGGCACCTTCCTTCCCGCGGTCCAGCCGCATTCCGCCTTCTCGCAGGATCGCGAATGGCTCGGCCAGCCGGTCGAGGTGGTGCTGTGGCTCGACCTGCGGCTCGCCGACACGCGCGCGCGCACGCTGGCGACGCTCGCCAAGGCGTGGGACAAGCGCGCGCGGCATGACCGGCGTGCGCGCAAGGAATTGCAGCGTTTCCTCGATCTGTGGCTCGAGCAATACCGCCGCCCGGGCGGGACGGTGCTCACCCGCGCCGACTTCGCCAAGTGGCTACGGCTGGTGGAGGTCTCCGCCTTCGACAATGGCGATATCGGCTTTCGCTATGCGCTCGAAGGGTTCGACGACTTTCCGGTGATGGACTTCAACATCTGGAACGACGGGACGATCGAGACGAACGTGCCATGAACCTCGCCCTCGCCACCGACGACACCGGCGGGCCGGAGATCTTTGCGAGCCTGCAAGGCGAAGGCCCGAGCATGGGCGTGCCGGTCGCCTTCGTGCGCCTCAGCCGCTGCAACCTCGCCTGCACCTGGTGCGACACCGCTTACACCTGGCGATTCGAGGGCGACAACCGGCCCCACCGCGACGGCATCGCCTTCGAGCGCAAAGCCAATCAGGTCACCCTGTCGCCGGAAGAAACCGCCGCGCGGATCGCGGCGCTGGACCAGAAGCGCCTCGTCATCACCGGGGGCGAGCCGCTGCTTCAGGCCCCCGCGCTCGCCGAGATGCTGGCGCACCTGCCGGACATCAGCGTCGAGATCGAGACCAACGGCACCGTTGCCCCGCCTGCGCGGCTCGATGTCCGGGTGGATCAATATAATATCAGCCCCAAGCTTTCGCATAGCGGCAACCCGGCCGACCTCGCGCTGATCCCCGAACGGCTCGACGCCTGGGCCGCCGAGCCGCGCGCCTTCCTCAAGTTCGTGGTCGCCAGCCCAGCGGATGTGGACGAGGTGCTCGCGCTCCACGCCCGCTACCGCTTCCGCCCCGAACGGGTGTTCCTGATGCCCGAGGGCACCGACAGCGCCACCCTGCGCGCCCGGCAAGCGTGGCTTTCGGCGCTGTGCCTCGAACACGGCTTCCGGATGTCTGACAGGATGCATATCCACTTGTATGGCGACACAAGGGGTACTTAAGATAGCGCCCACAAGGGTTTGCACAGGGGCACAGCATGAGTTTTCTTACCGCAAAGCACGCCAGCGGCATGATCGGTCTGGTGGTGCTGGGGCTGGTCGCGCGGGTCGGCTTCGGGGTGGTCGCAGCCGGCGGGATCGAGAATTACTTCTACCCGGCAGGCGCGGTCGACAAGGAGGTGATGGCCCAGCTCGGCAAGTTTCCCGGCAACGGGGTGCTGATCGCGCAGCTCGAGGCCGATTTTCCCGACGAATACAAGGATTTCGTCGACAAGGTCGGCAAGGCGGCGCGCGCGCAGGGGCCGGGCAACCAGGTGCTGGTGGTCGCCAATTCGTGGCTGGGCACCTTCCTTGCCGCCCATGCCCGCGATTTCGCCGGCGCGCCGCTGCCCGCGCTCGATGCGGCGCTGGCGGCCGAGCAGACCTATCTCGCCGGGCTGCAGGCCTATGACCCGATCGTGTGCGGCGCGGTGGTAACCGGCGCGCCGCTCGACAAGCCGCTGACTGCCGCGCTGGAGGAGCAGGCGGGCGCGGTGGTCGCGAGCAAGTTTGCCGCGATCAAGGCCGGGCGGACCGACCAGCAGCTGCGCTTTGCCATCACCCCCAAGGACCGCGAGGCGCTGGTGGGAGACCTCAAGGCGCGCGGGCTGGTGGAGGATCAGCTGAAGGTGCTCTCGGGCGAGGCCGACCCCTCCTCCATCAGCGGCGAGCTGGCCTGCGAGGCGGCGGTGACGCTTAACGAAGCAATCCGCGCCCAACCCGACAGCCGCCGCGCACTGCTGATCGGTGCGAAGCTGGGCGGGACGTAATTGTATGCGTGACTGATTCCCTGTGAGCGCAGCCGCCTCCGCGGCTGCGTCCTCGGTGCTGTTCCTCCGCTACGCTCCGGGCACCTGCGGGCGGCCGTTCGGCCTTGCGGTCCGTCCGATGGCGGACCGAGGCACCGCGATTCTCAATAAAATGCGCTGATTTCGGTCGCGCAGCGACCGCGAGCGCACGCGCGCGAGCCGCAGGTGCTCAAGCCTGAAAGGCTTGAAATAGCACCGAGGACGCGCCCGCGGAGGCGGGTGCGCAAAACAAAATTAACCCTGACTTCTCCAGCGCATCACCACGCGCTCGACCAGTTCTTCTTCCCCGCCGTCGCGGTTCCACAGTTCCACGAAGCTCGGGTCTTCCGAGGCCGGGCGCTTGTGTTCTTCCAGCTGGTCGAAGGTCACGCGGATCGGGATGGCGACGCCCTCGCCGCAGATGATGCATTCGCGGTTGCGCAGCGCCGGGATCGAGTCGAGGAAACCGCGCGCGCCTTCGGGCATGGCGGCCTTGACGAAGGCCTGGTCGCGGTCGTTGTTGAGGCGCATCGAGATGATCGTGCCGCACTGCGACAGCACGCCTTCGGCCAAGTCGGAGGGACGCTGGGTGATCAGGCCGAGGCTGATCCCGTATTTGCGGCCTTCCTTGGCGATGCGGCTGAGGATCTTGCCGACCGACGATCCGTCGGCGTTCTTCTCGTTGGGGACGTAGCGGTGCGCTTCTTCGCACACCAGCAGCACCGGACGGGTCTTCTCGTCGCGGCCCCAGATCGCGAAGTCGAACACGAGGCGCGAGAGGACCGCGACCACGGTCGAGGTGATGTCGGACGGCACGCCCGAGACGTCGATGATCGAGATCGGCTTGCCGCCGCCGGGCATGCGGAAGATCTTGCTGATGAACTCCACCATCGTGTCGCCCACCAGCATGCCGGAGAACATGAACTGGTAACGCGGATCGGCCTTGATCTCGTCCAGCTTCTGCTTGATCCGCATGTAGGGCGCGGATGACGTCGCCTTGTCGAGGCGGCCCATCTCGTCCTGCAGGATGTTGCTGAAATCGCTGAGCAGATAGGGGATCGGCGAATCCACCGTGATCTTGCCCATCACCTGCGCCAGCCGGTTTTTGGTGCGCGCGGCAAGCAGCACCTTGGCGAGAATGTCGCTGTCGGTCTGGCGGTCGTTGCCGCTGCTGGAGAGCAGCACCTCGCAGTGCTCCTCGAAGTTCATCAGCCAGTAGGGCATCTGCAGGTTCGAGACGTCGAGGATCTGCCCCGTGGTGCGGAACGCGGCGGAGTATTCGCCGTGGGGGTCGATCATCACGATGTGACCCTTGGGCGCAGCCTCGCAGATGCGGTGGAGGATCAACGCGGCGCTGGTCGACTTGCCGGTCCCGGTCGAGCCGAGCAGCGCGAAGTGCTTGCCCAGCATCGCGTCGATATAGAGGCCCGCGCGGATGTCCTTGGTCGGGAACACCTTGCCGATGGTGATGCTGGCGCGGCCGTCGCTGGCGTAGATCTGTTCAAGGTCGCGGGTGGTGGTCGGATAGATCATCGCGCCCGGGATCGGGTAGCGGGTGACGCCGCGCCGGAAGCCGCGGATGTGGCCGGTGAGCCTTTCCTCCGAGCCTTCGCCGAGGAAGTCGATATGGGCGATGATCCCGCCCTCGGTGCGGCGGTCCTTGCGCTGGTCGCGCACCGAGCCGAGCAGCCAGGAATCGCCGACGCGGATCTTGATCTGGCTGCCGACCTGCCCGGCCATCGCGATCGAGGGATCGGCATCGTCCATGCATTCGTTGATGCGCTGCAGATCGAGCGCGATCTGCGAGCCTGCGCCCGAGATCTCCAGCACCACGCCGATCGGCAGGCGCGCATTGTCCTGCCCGCCGCGCGCATGGGCGGCCGCGACTTCCTCGGTGCCGGCCGGATTGGGGCCGGTGAAGCGTTCGAAATCCTGCCTGGCGTGGTCCGTCATCGGCGCCTTTTCCTCGCGCAAACTGCAAATACCGGCGGGAAATAGGGGTATCGGAGTTAAGATCGGGTCAACATCAGGCCCTGATCCCGCGCCCGGGGCGTCCCCGCAGCGCCAAACTCAGCTGCGGGCGAACAGCCGTCCGGCGAGCCAGCCCATCCCCAGCGACAGGAAAATCGCGCCCAATCCGTAGACGAAGGACCAGCGCTGCGCGGCGGTGACCACCTGCCCCTCGAGCCCGGCCTTGACCACCTCGATCCGCGCGGTCGCACTCGCCACCACCCGCCCGCGGCTGATGGCGAAGGTCTCGGCGGTGTATTTGCCGGTGGTGACAGTGGAGGGCAGGTCGATGCGCGCCTGATAGAGCACCTTTTCAGCGATGCTCACCCCGCCCGGGTTCTCCTGAAACAGCCCCTGCCGGCGGCGCAGCTCGACCAGACCGCTGGCATAGCGCGCCTGCTCTTCGGGATCGATCTGGCCCGAGGGGGAGAGCTGGATGAAGTCGGTGCCGAGCTCGTAGATCGCGGCGGTGCGTTCATCGACGATCTTGCCGATCGGCCGCGAAGAAGCGACCGCGAAGAAGGACGGGACCGAGCGGAAATCGGAAGACCCGGCATTGGCCCAGATGCCGAGGATGCGCTCCTTTTCGCGGATGCGCACCGGTGCGGTCGGGCCCTTGAGGACGACGACGATGTCGTAATCGCCTGCGCGCCCGCCGCTCTGCGGGTCGACCACCGCGCCGTAAAGCAGCAGCCGCGCGCCGGTGAAGCCTTGGCGCACCTCGATCAGCGACTGGCTGACTGCGGGAACAAGCACAGGCTCGCGCTGTGCCGTGAGCGCGCCCCAAGCGGCGAGCAGCAGGACAAGCCGCCCCGCGAGCTTCACGCGCGCACTCTCAAAGCGGCACCACGGTGTAGATCTCGTCGGGCTGGACGCCGAGGCCGTAGAGCATCCTGAGCGCGATCAGCAGCACCAGCGTGGCGAGCGCGAGGCGCAGATATTCGGGCCGGGCCTTCAGCGCGATCTGCGTGCCGAACTGCGCGCCCAGCACCGATCCCAGCAGCAGCAGCGCGGCCAGCACCAGGTCGACCGCCTTGGTGGTGAGCGCGTGGGTCATGGTGGTGACCATCGTCACGAACAGGATCTGGAACAGCGAGGTGCCGACCACCACATTGCCGCTCATGCCCAGAATGTAGAGCATCGCGGGCACCAGCAGGAAGCCGCCGCCCACCCCCATCAGCATGGTGAGGATGCCGACCAGCATCCCCAGGATCAGCGGCGCAAGCGGCGAGATGTAGAGGCCCGAGGCGTAGAACCGCCAGCGATAGGGCAGCGAGGCCACCAGCGGGTGGTGGCGGCGCTTCCTCACCTGCGGCTTCTGGCCGAACATGCCGGGGCGCAGCGCGCTCACCGCCTCGCGCATCATCAGCGCGCCGATCGAGCCGAGCATCACGACATAGAGGATGTTGATCACGACATCGATCTGGCCGAGCGCCTGCAATGCGCTGAACAGCAGGGCGCCGATCAGCGCGCCGACCATGCCGCCCACCACCAGCACGCCGCCCATACGGTAGTCGACGCCCTTGCGGCGCGAATGGGCGAGCACGCCCGAAACGCTCGCGCCGGTCACCTGCGTGGCGGCCGAAGCGGCGGCGACCGTCGGCGGGATGCCGTAGAAGATCAGCAGCGGCGTCGTCAGAAACCCGCCGCCGATCCCGAACAGGCCGGACAGGATGCCCGTGAGCCCGCCCAGAAGGACGATGTAGAGCCCGTTGACCGAGAGATTCGCGATGGGCAGGTAAACGTCCATGCGCGGCAGGCTAGCCGAGGCGGCAGGGGGTTGGAAGGCGTGGGGTGTGCGTATCCTCGGTGTTTTTGGCGCGAGACTCTCTCAAAGCCCCGCCGAGACCGTCACCGCCACGCCCGATCCCGGCGCAGCGTCGCCCGCCACCCGCAGGCGCCAGTCGACCGCGATGCGTGCGGGCACCTTGCCTAGCCGTGTGTCGAGCCGCAGCGTCGGGCCGATATCGGCGCGCCGCGCGTCCTTCTGCGCCCCGCCCCAAGCGCCCGCGCCGAAGCTGAGGCGCAGTCGCTCGTCGGTGAGGCGGGCGACCAGCGGAACGCTGCGGGCCACGCTCGCCTGCGCATCGGCAAAGGGCGTCGCGCCCGGCCCGCCGACCCAGCCGCCTTGGGCATAGACCTCGCCCTGCGCGCCCAGCGGCAGGCGCAGTGGGGGGATTTCGGTGACGGCATAGGCGGCCGGGCGGAAGGTGCTGAAGAAGGCCGCGTCGGTGTAGCGCGCCTCGCCCGTTACCCGCACCGGCACCCGCGCGAGCGGGCGCAGCGAGGCACCCGCCGCGATCTCGTTCTCGCCGCGGGTCACCAGCGCGCGGTAGGCGCGAACGTAGAGCCGCGGGTCGAGGTCGCTCGACGGCGCGAGGCGGTATTGCAGCACCGCGCCCGCCTGGCTCGCCCCGTAGACCGGCACGCGCCCCTGGCTGACCGGCGCGGCGGAGGAACCCTGCCGCCAGAACGCCCAGGTATCGAGCGACCAGCGACCGGAAGGGGCCGCGACCGGCAGCGGGAGGCCCGGGGGCAGGAAGGGCGCGGAGGGTGCCGCAGGCGCGTCGCGGGCACCGCCAGATCCGGCGGCCATCCGCCACTGCGGGCTGCCGTCGAGAGCGGGCAAGCGGGCGGCCACGGCCCTGCGCACTGACACTGCAGCGCGGGTGCGCGCGGGCGCTGGCGAGATCGCCCCGCCAGCGGGCGCCTGTGCGGCTGCTGCAGCTTGCTCGAGCCGCTGCAATTCGTGCCAGAGCAGCGCCCTTGCCCGCGCCAGATCGATCGGCGCTGCGCCCCATGTGACGGGGGCGAGGCGATAGGACGGGAGGGGAGCAGGAGCAGGAACGGAAGCACTGGCAAGCATGGCAGGCGCAGCTGCGGCAGGTTCAAGCGCGAGGGGATAGTCCCACCACATTGCTCGCGCTCCGCACCACCCGCCGATCAGCAGCACCAGCATTACCAGCGGGCCGCCCCGCATTCGGGTCGGCGGGCGGGCGGCGCTGCGCGTTGCGCTCCGGGTTTGGGCCCGAACGCCGGTCGGGGCGCGGCGGGCCAGGGCGGTCACGGTCTCGAAGGACCCAGCTGACCCGCGCTGGTCGGATGGGCATCGTGATCGGTCTTGTCCCACGCCGCCGCACTGCCGCGCAGCGTGCGGGCATAGGCGAATACCGCGCGCCTTCCGGCGATGATCGCGATGACATTGGCGAGAGGCAGGCGCAGCACCGCCCACGCGCCCTCGGCCGGGCCATATTCGCGCGCGGTGAAGGCAAAGCGCATCGCGATCCGCCACACGAAGGCCGCGCCATTGGCGGCGAGCACCGCGACCAGCAGCGGGGTGAGCCTGGGCGCCTGGGCCAGGCCGAAAGCGATCATCAGGCCCAGCAGCGCGGTCAGCAGCACCAGCGCATAGCCGACCAGCAGCACCAGCGCGGTGAGCGGCCCGCGCCGGTCACGGAAGCGCATCCAGTATTCGCTGAGGCCCCCTTCCCAGCCGACCCGGCCCAGCCCTGGAGCGCGATCCCCAGCACCCAGCGCGCCTTCTGGCGCACCACGGTGTCGAAGCGGTGGGGGAAGAAGGCGCGGGTGGCGATCAGCCGCCCGTCCTCGCCGCGCGCGCGCACGAAGCGGCAGCGCCCGCCCTCGGCAGCGATGGCGAGGCCGAGCTCGTAATCCTCGGTCAGCGAGTCGCTGGCAAAGGGCAGGCCCGCGCCGGTCTCGCCCGCCTGCCCCTGCCCGTGCCCCTGCCCGTGCCGCGCCACCAGCCAGTCGAGCGCGCGGCGCGAGGCGGCGCAGCCCACGCCTGCCCCCGGCAGCCCTGCGCGCAATGCATCGCGCACCACCATCGCCTTGCCATGGGCCTCGGCGAATTCCTCGCAGTAATGCGCGCCGATGTGCCGCGCGATCCAGCCGCGATGGCGCGGCACCAGCGGTTCGACCGGCAGTTGCACGAAATCCGCGCCCGCCGCGATGGTCTCGTCAAGCAGACCCAGCGCGCCGGCATCGACCATGTCCTCGGCATCGTGGAACACCAGCATGGCAAAGCGCTGCTGGGCGCGTTCCTCGTCGAGGGTGAGCGCGGCGAACAGGCGGTTGAGGCAATCGGCCTTGGTGGTGGGCCCCTCGCGCCCGTGGATCACCAGCCGGAAGCGCGGATCGCCGCGTGCGGCGGCGATCGCGGCGCCGATGGTGGCGGGATCATTGCGGTAGCAGCCGACATAGAGGCGCAAAGTGTCTTGCGGCCAGGTATCGAGCAGGTGGCGGATGGTCTGGCCGATCACCGCCGCTTCGTGCCAGGCGGGGATCAGCACTGCGGCGGGCCCGGCAAGGTTGCGCTGCGCGAGGCTTGAGCGGCTGCGCCTTGCTGTCACCGCGCGGCCGCGGGCCTTGAGCCACAGTCACGCCGCATCGACCGCAAGATCGTCCAGCGCACCGACGAGGAAGAATACCCCGGCGAACAGCAGTAATTCATACTGCAACAGGGCGAGCCCCTGCCACAAGACAGGCTCTGCAATGGACAAGGCGACCCCCTTCCCCAATTAAGGTGTCAATCTACCTTGATTGGGGAAGTATTACAACAGGGAGCGGGAATTTTGTTGGTTTAATTCGGTTAAAATTCCGCGACTTGTATAAATACGCCAGTCTACCAGCTGCCGGTGTTCGGCATGCTGAGCCACGGTTCGGCCGGTTCGAGATGGCCTTCCTGCAGCAGCTCGACCGAAATCCCGTCGGGCGATTTGACGAAGGCCATGTGCCCGTCGCGCGGGGGGCGGTGGATGATGTGGCCCGCCTCGGCCAGCGCCGCGCAGGTCGAGTAGATATTCTCGACCCGGTAGGCAAGGTGCCCGAAATTGCGACCGCCCGTGTAGTCTTCGGCCGGGCTGCCGTCCTCGGGCGGCCAGTTATAGGTAAGCTCGACCTCGGCCAGCCCCGCCTGCCCGGGCGCGGCAAGGAAGATCAGCGTGAACCGCCCCGCCTCGCTGTCGAAACGGCGGACTTCCTCAAGCCCGATCAGCTTGAAGAACGCGACCGTCACCTCGGGGTCGGCGACGCGGATCATCGAGTGGAGGAATTTCGTCATGAGAGAATCCTTTCATGAGGCGAGATAATCGGTCGCGCAGCGACCGCAAGGCCGAACGGCCGCCCGCAGCGGAAGCGAAGCTGAACCGCCGAAGGCGGGACACCCGCCCGAAAGGCGTGTGAGCGAGGATATCGCAGCCCGGATGGGCTGCGGACCAAAAAAGCCCCCTCGCCATCCCATTCAAACTCCATTCATCGACGATGATGCACAATTCACCGCAATAACCTAGATAAGGAAACATGCGATGAGCGGCGACGAAGTGCAAACGGCAAACACGACCACAGGCCTCCTCGCCGAGCCCGCCAGCTTGCGCTGGTTCGGCACCGCCGCAATCCTCTCCCTCGGCATGATCGCGGGCGGCTATCTGCTCGGCGACGGCTTGCTGCGCGCCAAGGATGCCGAGCGCGCGGTCACGGTGCGCGGGCTCGCCGAGCGCGATGTCACCGCCGACCTTGCGACCTGGACGATCTCGTACTCGGCCTCCTCGACCAGCCTGGCCGAGGCGCAAGGCAAGGTGCGCGGCGACACGGCCAGCATCGAGGCCTTCTTCAAGGAATTGGGCTTTCCCGCCGAGGCGCTCCAGCCGACCGGCGCGAACGTGACCAGCTTCACCAATGACGGTCTGACCACCTACACCGTGCGCCAGCGCCTCGCGCTGCGCACCACCGATATCAAGCGCGCCCAGAAGGCGGTCGCGCGCCAGTTCGATCTGGTGGCGCGCGGGGTGTTCCTCGAGGAAGGCTCGGGGATGGCCTATACCTTCACCAAACTGAACGACATCAAGCCCGAGATGGTCGCCGCTGCCACCAAGGACGCGCGCGCCTCGGCGCAGCAATTCGCCAAGGATTCCAACTCGGGCGTCGGCAAGATCAAGGACGCGACGCAGGGCTATTTCGAGGTCACCGCGCGCGACGGCGATGCCGGCGGCTGGGGCTCGGCCGACAGCCCCTACAAGAAGGTGCGGGTGGTGACGACGGTCAGCTTCACGCTCGATTAGGGCGGGGCGTGTTACCGCTCGCCGACAATTTGGCACTTTCTGCCGCGCCCCGCAGAGGGTTTGTTGCACCGCCACGTTGAGCCAGTTATCGCGCCCTCCAAAATAGGGGGGCGCGGCAATTTCTGCCCGACCTCGAGGCTTTGGCCGGGTCGCACCAACCGGAACACCACACGGGCCATGCTACAGCGACTGCGCGATTTCTTCACTCCCCCGCCCCCACCCAAGCTGCCGGAAGTGCCCGCCGGTCGGCGCTACTACGTGATCGGCGACATCCACGGGCGGCTCGATCTCTACGAGGCGCTGATCGGCGCGATCGAGGAGGAGATCGCGGGCGCGCCCGATCTCGACCACCGCATCGTGGTGCTCGGCGATCTGGTTGATCGCGGCGCCGACAGCGCGGGCGTGGTCGAGCGCACCCGCGTCTGGCAGCAGACGCGCAATGTCCGCGTGCTCGCCGGCAATCACGAGGAGATGTTCCTCGCCGCCTTCCAAAAGCCCGAGGCGCTGCGCCACTTCATCAAGCATGGCGGGCACGAGACGCTGCTGAGCTACGGCTTCACCCGGCGCCAGCTGTCCGAAATGCCGCTCGAGGCGATCTTCGAGGCGCTCCCGAGCGTCGTCAGCCAGTCGGTCCGCGACTACATCGCCGGGTTCGAGATGATGATCCGCGCGGGCGATTACGTCTTCGTCCATGCCGGCATCGATCCCGCCCGCCCGCTCGCCGAGCAGACCCGCGGCGATCTGCTGTGGATCCGCGAGCGTTTTCTCAGCCACGAAGGCCCGCTCGAGAAGGTCGTGGTCCACGGCCACACCATTTTCAGCCACGTCATGGACTGCGGCAACCGGATCGGAATTGACACTGGCGCTTTCCGCTCCGGTGTGCTTACAGCGCTCGTGCTCGAGGGCGACCAGCGGCGCATTCTGCAGGCCCGTGCCGGCGATGACGGAGCGGCGCAGGTGTTCCATGGTGACCGGGAGCAGTAAGGCGCGCCAGCCGATATCAGACGCCAGCCGGCGTGCACATCTCTTGAGGGCCGAAAGTTCATGAAGATTGCGATGGTGGGATCCGGCTATGTCGGGCTCGTGTCGGGGGCGTGCTTTGCCGACTTCGGGCATGATGTGGTCTGCATCGACAAGGACCAGGGCAAAATCGACCGCCTCCATGCCGGGATCATGCCGATCTATGAGCCCGGCCTCGATGCGCTGGTCGAAAGCAACGTCAAGTCCGGGCGGCTCAGCTTCACTATCGATCTGGGCGAAGGCATCGCAGGCGCGGACGCGATCTTCATCGCGGTCGGCACCCCCAGCCGTCGCGGCGACGGGCACGCCGACCTCACCTTCGTCTACGAAGTCGCGCGCGAGCTGGGCGAGAAGCTGACAAACGACGCGGTGGTCGTCACCAAGTCGACCGTCCCGGTCGGCACCGGTGACGAGGTCGAGCGGATCATCCGCGAGACCGGCACCGCTCACCGCGTCTCGGTCGTCTCCAACCCCGAATTCCTGCGCGAAGGCGCGGCAATCGGCGATTTCAAGCGCCCCGACCGCATCGTCATCGGCGCCGAGGACGAGTTCGGCCGTGACGTCATGCGCGAGGTCTATCGCCCGCTGTTCCTCAACGAATCGCCGATCCTGTTCACCAGCCGCCGCACCAGCGAGCTGATCAAATACGCCGCCAACGCCTTCCTCGCGACCAAGATCACCTTCATCAACGAGATGGCGGACCTGTGCGAGAAGGTCGGCGCGAACGTGCAGGACGTCAGCCGCGGGATCGGGATGGACAACCGCATCGGCGCCAAGTTCCTGCACGCCGGCCCCGGCTATGGCGGAAGCTGCTTCCCCAAGGACACGCTGGCGCTGCTCAAGACCGCCGAGGACTACGACAGCCCGACGCGGATCGTCGAGGCGGTGGTCAAGGTCAACGACAGCCGCAAGCGCGCGATGGGCCGCAAGGTGGTCGACGCGCTTGGCGGGTTCGAGGAAGCGCGCGGCAAGAAGGCGGCGCTGCTCGGCCTGACCTTCAAGCCCAACACCGACGACATGCGCGACAGCCCCGCGATCGCGGTCGCCCAGACGCTGATGGATGCGGGCGTTGCCGTCGCCGCCTATGACCCCGAGGGCATGGAACAGGCCCGCCCGCTGCTCCCCGACGTCACCATGTGCGCCAGCGCCTACGAGGCAATCGAAGGCGCCGACGTGGTGGTGATCGTGACCGAATGGGACGCCTTCCGCGCGCTCGATTTGAAGCGCGTCAAGGAGCTGGCCAACGCCCCGGTGATGGTCGACCTGCGCAATGTCTACAAGCCCGAGGACATGCGCGCGGCGGGGTTTGAGTATGTGAGCGTGGGTAGAAGTTGATTTTCTTCTCCCCGCCCCGGGCCTGACCCGGGGCCCCGCTGTCTTTGTTTGCGTGCCCGCCTCCGCGGGCACGTCCTCGGTGCTGTTCCTTCGCTTCGCTCCGGGCACCTGCGGCTCGCGCGCGTGCGCTCGCGGCCCGTCCGTTGGCGGGCCGAGCCAGCACTCTAACGCCAGGTCTGGTCAGCGCGGCGTCAGGTCGATCCCGTCGACGAAATAGGCGCGCATTCCGCAGCTCATGAAATCGCCCGCCTCATCGGGCGTGTTGCCCATGTTGCCGCTGTAGCGCATCACGATCCGCCGCCCCTCGATCCGGAACAGCGGGACGAGCTTGCGGCCATCGTCGGTGCGGGCGCTCCACCAGCCGGTCTTGGGGTCGAAGCGGGTGACGGGCGCGCCCAGTTCGCAGGTATGGGCATTGGCGCCCACCGCCGAGCCCTCGGCAGCGATGCTGCCATCGGGGTTACCGGTTAGGGTGATTTCCTGCCCAGTCGCCTCGGACAGCACCGGCAGGATGCGCTCGTAAAGCTCGCCCTTTCGCATCGCATCGGGGAGCGGCAGCGTGTCGTCCTCGTAGGTCACGCTTTCCCCCGGAGCGAGCGCGATGCCGGGGCCCAGCTGCCCGCGCAGCACCGCGATGCGCGTCTCGTAAAGCTCCGCCAGACACGTCCGGTCATCGCCGCATTGCCCGCGCGACGCGAGCCAGCGGCGCTGCGCGGCAAGATCGCCCTTCCCGCCTGCCCGCACCTTGCCCCACACCTCGGCCAGCTCGCGGTCGAGGCTGCGCAATTCGCTCTCGTATTCGCCGCAAAGCACCTTCTCGATCGGTGCCGAAGCTTTGGAGCAATCGAAGCTCGGGCGATCCTCGGCTTCGGCGATGGAGCTGGTGGCGGCGATCAGCGTGCGCGCTTCGTCGGGGGTGATGGCGACCACAGTCGGAACGTAGTCCGCAATATCGTCGTCGTGGTCGTTCTCGTAGGGCGAGGTGACGTTGTTCCCCAGCCGCACCGGGCCTTCGATCCGCGCGGCGGCGAGCGCGGCGAGCGAATAGGGATCGACGATCGTGCCGTCGATCCGCGCGCCTGCAATCCCATCCGTCCACACGCCGAGGCTGCTGAGATCGGTGCCGGTCAGGTCCGCTCCGGTGAAGTCGGGCCCGGCATTGATGCACCACGAAGGGTAGGCGATGCTGCACGCGAAGCTCGCGCCCGTGAGGTTCGCGGCGCGGAAAGAGACTCCGTCGAAGTCCGCGCCGAGGCGGGCGGAGACGAAGCGCATTCCGGCAAGGTCGGCGCCGGTGAAGTCCGAGCCTTGCAGATTGACGCCGTGGGTAGTGAGCCCCGGCCAGCGCACGCGCGCGGCTTTCACGCCGGTGAAGTCGATGTGCACCAACCGCAGGCCCGGGATTTCGGTGCCCTCCCAATTGCTGCCCTCGAGTTCGGCTTCGGCAAGGCAGGCATTGCCAAGCAGCGGCGCTGCCTTGCGCATGTCAGCGCCCTTGAAGCTGCCGCCGCGCACCACCGCGCGCTTGCCCGCAGGGACGGCGCGCAGGGCATCGGCGAGGTCCAAGGGGTTGTACATCTCGCGCGCATCGATGATCGCCCATGTGGCGCGGACGGCCGCGACATCCTCGCCGGGGAGCGCGCAGAGATCGGTGACAGGCGGGTCTTCGAGGGGAGCCTCAGGCTCCTGCGCGGCCAGGGCGAGTGCGGCGACGAGCGTGAACATTGGCGGCGGTTCCTCCCGATCAATGGTTTACGCGAAGGCGGGGCGTGCACCAACCCCTTGTGCTCCCTTCCCCGCCCCGGACCTGATCCGGGGCCCAGCTTTCCCGGAGCGAGGACAAGGGAGCGGGGCCCCGGGTCAAGCCCGGGGCGGGGAGTAATGAGAGGTGTCGGTCTTACGCTGTTTCGGCCCGCCGCAGGACGGGCCGCAAGGCCGAACGGCCGCCCGCAGCGGGTCCGTAGCGAAGCGAAGGACGTCTAGCGAGGACGTGCCCGCGGAGGCGGGCACGCAAACAGAAGCGTCAGGAGGCCATCATAAGCCGGGTTCTGTCTCCTCAGGCGGTATCCCTTGCGGGACGGGCCTGCGGTGGCAGCCATTCATCTGCTCGCCGGATTGCTCCGGCGCTCTAGCAGCCAACCCGGGCCGCTCGGGGCGAAACTCCCCTGCCCTGCCATTGCTGACGGGCGCGCGGCCCCTATTCGGCCTTGCTCCGGGTGGGGTTTGCCATGCGGTTGCCGTTGCCGGCCCCCCGGTGCGCTCTTACCGCACCCTTTCACCCTTGCCTGTGTGCCCCGAAGGGAACCATCGGCGGTTTGCTCTCTGTGGCACTTTCCCTTGCGCCCCTTGCGGAGCGCCGGCGGGCGTTACCCGCCACCCTTGTTTCGTGGAGCCCGGACTTTCCTCGCGCATAAGCACGCGGCTGCCTCAGGCCCCCTGACCGGGCGGCCTATAGGCGTTCCCGAACAAAACGCAAAACTAGCGCGTCCGCCCCTGGTCGCGGTCGAGCAGCAGCTGCCAGAGGATCGCGGCCACTTCGCCATCGGGCACACCCGTGATGTTCTCGGGCCGCCAACGCCGCTCGAAGGCCTCGACCGCCTTGGCCTGATCGGTGATGTCGTAGCCGAAGCGTTCGAGCGCGAGGAAGAAGCTGCCCTCGTTGTGGAACGGATTTCCCGCCGCAAGGCAGGCCGGGCGCGGCAGGCACAGCTTGTAGTCGGCGAGGCGGTGCCACGGGAACAGCTCGCCCGGATCCACTTTCCGCATCGGGGCGACATCGGAGTGGCCGACCACATTCGCGCGCGGGATGTCATACTGCTTCACGATCCGGCTGAGCAGCGGGATCAGCGCGTCGATCTGCGCCTCGGCGAAACCGCGATAGCCCCCGTTCTCGGGGGCGTGGCCGGGATGGTCGAGCTCGATCCCGATGCTCGCCGAGTTCACATCGGGAATGCCGCGCCAATAGCTCGCGCCTGCATGCCAGGCGCGCTTGTCCTCGGGCACGAGGCGGATCACTTCGCCTTCTTCGGTGATGCAGTAATGCGCGCTGACGCTGGCCTCGGGATCGCACATCCGCGCGAGCGCGGTCTCGACCGGTTTCATCTCGGTATAGTGGATCACCACCATCGAAATCGGGAGCGTCCGCTCGCCATGATTGGGCGAGAGCAGCTCGCGGTGGACCAGTTCGTCTTCCCCCATACCGCCGATGCCCCCCGACACGTGCAGACCCTAGCCGATCATGCCCTCGGGCTCGGGCAGCACCGCGCCCAGCACCAGCGCGCCGTCACCCAGCTTGTACTGGAGGCCGCCCTCCATCTCTCCGCTGAGCACGCAGATCATGTGCGCTGCGGCGGTGCGGCTGGTGATCTCGCCCTCGTCAAGATCGCCCTGCAATGCGCGGCCGATGGTTTCGTCAAAGGCAATCCGGTCACCGCGCGCGCGGGCGACGATCTCGACCGCGCCGTCGCGCCGCTCGGCCCCGATGTCGAGCGTCCCGCCGCGCACCAGCGCATCCAATGCGATCTGCGCGAGGTTGAGCAGCACCTTGACCGCGGGCTTGGGCAGGCTCGGCTCGGCGATCGCCCAGTTGACGTCGACTTTCTTGGCATCGCCCGCCAGCGCGTCGATCACCGCCTTGGCCTCGTCGACCGGGATCGCCTCGCCGAAGCCCCCGGCAGCGCCGAAGGCCAAGCGGAAGAACTTGAGCTTGTCGGTGCTGATCTTGGCCGATTGCTCGAGCAGGTCGACCACCTGCGCGCGCATCTGCGGGTCTTTCTCCTCGGCAAGCAGCTCCAGCCCGTTGGCGAGCGCGCCCACGGGCGAGAGCATGTCGTGGCACAGGCGCGAGCACAGCATGGCGGCAAGATCGGTCTGGGAAATCATGGGCGCATTCCTAGCTGCCCGTAAGGCATAAGGGAAGTGCGGTGAAACCCGCTTCCCCGTCCTTCCAGAACCTTACGTCTTCGCCAGCAAGGATCGCCCAGACCTTGCCATCCCCGCTGGCCGAGGCGCGGTCGGTGGCGGAGGGCTCGGCGGGGCCGTGCGGGTGCGAGTGATAGTAGCCGATCACCGCAGCCTCCCCCGCCCGCGCAGCGCGGTGCGCGTTGATCAGCGCCTGGGGGTCGATCTCGAAATGGGTGTGCGGCGCGGGGTGGACGTTGCGGGCGGCGCGGGCTTCGGTGATGCGCATGCCCTCCCCCAGCAGGATCCCGCAAGCCTCATGCGGATGCGCCGCGGCGGCATGGGCGCGCATCTGCCCGAGGGCCTCACTTGTCACTTCGAGCCTCATCGCGCATGGCCATAGCATGTCCGAGACCGAAATCATCACCGGCACGATTGAGAGCGCAGGACGCCTCGACAAGGCGCTGGCCGAGGCGACTGGCCTCTCCCGCGCGCGGGTGCAGGGGTTGATCGAGGAGGGCCGCGTCGATGTCGCCGGCAAGACCGTCACCTCCGCTTCGGCCAAGGTCGCAGCGGGCACCGCGTTCCGGATCATCCTTGCCGCCGCCATGCCCGCCGCCGCGCAGCCGGAGGATATCCCGCTGGTCGTCGCCTATGAAGACCAGCACCTGATCGTGGTCGACAAGCCTGCGGGCATGGTCGTCCACCCGGCGGTGGGCAACATCACCGGCACGCTGGTCAACGCGCTGCTCCACCACTGCCGGGGCAATCTGTCGGGCATCAACGGCGTCGCGCGACCGGGGATCGTCCACCGGATCGACAAGGACACCTCCGGCCTGCTGGTGATCGCCAAGTCAGACGCCGCGCATGAGGGGCTGGCCGCGCAGTTCGCCGCGCACACCGTCCACCGCCGCTACATCGCGGTCTGCGCCGGACACCCCTCCCCGGCCGAGGGCACCATCGACGCGCGGGTCGGACGATCGGACGCGGACCGAAAGAAAATGACGGTGCTCCCCAACAATTCCTCGCGCGGGAAATCGGCGATCACCCATTACAGGGTGCACCAGCGGCTCGATGAGGCCGCGCAGATCGAATGTCGGCTCGAGACCGGGCGCACCCACCAGGTCCGCGTTCACTGTGCGTCAATCGGCCATCCGCTATTGGGAGACCCTGCCTATGGCCGCACACCCAAACAGCTTCGCCCCGTACTCGAGCGACTCGGTTTCGCCCGCCAGGCACTCCACGCCGCCGAATTGGGCTTCCAGCACCCGCTCACCGGGGAAATGGTGCAATTTCGGAGCAATCTGCCGCAAGACATGGCGGAACTGATCGACGAACTCAGCCGTAGTGATCGATGAAACGCGCATACATCCGGGCGATTATCGCGTATAACCAGAACCCGTGGCCCAGTTCGCGGGATGCCCATCAGGGGTCCTGCGCAAGCGGTCGACGCTAGAAAGGTTAGGTAACCAGTGGTAAAGTCAAAATCTCCTTCGGTCCCGGCCCTTAGCGGTGAGCAAAGCCTCAACCGCTACCTGTCGGAAATCCGCAAATTCCCGGTACTCACGGCCGAGCAGGAATACATGCTCGCCAAGCGCTATCAGGAACACGAGGATCCCGAAGCCGCCGCCCAGCTTGTGTCCAGCCACCTCCGGCTCGTCGCGAAGATCGCGATGGGCTACCGCGGCTATGGCCTGCCCGTCTCCGACCTGATTTCAGAAGGCAATGTCGGCCTGATGCAGGGCGTCAAGAAGTTCGAACCCGATCGCGGCTTCCGCCTCGCGACCTACGCGATGTGGTGGATCAAGGCCTCGATGCAGGAATTCATCCTGCGCTCGTGGAGCCTCGTCAAGATGGGCACCACCGCGGCCCAGAAGAAGCTGTTCTTCAACCTTCGCCGGATGAAGAAGCAGCTCGAGGCCTACGAAGATTCCGACCTCAGCCCTGAGGACGTGACCAAGATCGCCACCGACCTCGGCGTGCCCGAGCAGGAAGTGATCAACATGAACCGGCGCATGATGATGGGCGGCGATGCCTCGCTCAACGTCAGCCTGCGCGGGGCCGAGGAAGGCTCGGGCGAATGGCAAGACTGGCTGGCGGATGACCGCCCGCTGCAGGACGAAACCGTCGCCGAGGCCGAGGAATCGCAGATGCGCATGGCGATGCTCAGCGAGGCGATGGAAAGCCTCAACGAGCGTGAGCGCCACATCCTCACCGAACGCCGCCTGACCGAGAAGCCCCAGACGCTGGAAGAGCTCAGCCAGGAATACGACGTCAGCCGCGAACGCATCCGCCAGATCGAAGTGCGCGCCTTCGAAAAGCTCCAGAAGGCGATGCAGCGGATTGCGGGTGAGCGGCTGCTGCCGGGGATCGCGTAAGCACCGCTCAATGCGGGGTGGTTGCATGATCATCGCGCTGGCATCGCATCGGCTGGGTGCCATTGCGACATTACAAGGAAGGGGCGCTGCCAGCGATGGCAGCGCCCCTTTGCTGTCTGGTTACGGTCATTGTTTCACGTGAAACATTTCGGGAACAAAGGCACTCAGTCCTCCGCGCCCTCCGGGTCCGGCAAGGCATCGCCCACCAGGACGAATTCTCCGAGAAAGGGTCGTCGCAGCATCCTGCGGGCAAGCGATAGCAGCGCTGTACGGCTTTCGATTGCGCAATACTCCGACCGCCACACGTCGAGGCCGCGCACCCGGCGCACCCGGTCTTTGGGGCAGTGGGTCTGCAGCACATCGAAGCGCGTTACGGCGCCATCCCCCTCAGCCACTTCGCGGGCCAGCAGGGTGTAGGTGCTTCCCGGAACGAAGCCGTCCTGAAGCGCCCACATCTCGTAATCGCGCCCGCCCGCGCTGCCCTTTCCGATCAGCACAAACAGCCCGCGCGAGAATTCGCCCCGGGCAAGCTCGTCGCGGGTGTCCGCGCGGTAGATGTTCGCGGCGCAATGGAACACGCCGTAGTTCTCGAGGCGCAGCCAATTGGAGTCCTTGTCCTTCTCGGCCCAAGCGGGGGTGTAGCGCCAGTCGCCGAAGCGCACGCGGCTTTCGCAACCGCCGAGGCTGATCACCCCTGGCTCCTCGACCGGGTCGAATTGGCGCGGCCACGCGTCGGCCCAGTCGAAGGTGTAGAGCGGGAGATCGGCGTGGAGGAGGTCGTTGTAGACCTCCTCCTCGTCCGCATCTTGGGCCGCAGCTGCCGCCGGCAGCCCTGCGAAGGCGAGGGCGAGGAAGAGAGGAAAAGCGCGCATCGCCAGTAGCATAGAGCGCGCGCTCCGGCAGGCAAGCCACAAGGCCCGCCCGCCGTCGACAGCGCTGCGGCTACTTCTTCCCCGCCAGATCCAGCACCGCGGCAACCATCGCCCGCGCGCCGACCGTGATGCTCTCCCTCGGGGCGATCTGGAACAGCGGGGAGTGGTGTCCGGCAATCGGCGGCCCGCCCGCCTTGGCCGCCGCGATGCGCTCGGGCGTGGTCCCCCCGACCGCGAAGTAATAGCCCGGCACGCCGGTGTCAGCGCCGACGAAGTAAGCAAAATCCTCCGCGCCCATGTTCTGCTGCTCGAAGGGCACCACCGCGCCCTCGCCCAGCGCGCGCTTCATCACCGCGTTGAGGCGGCGCGCGAGCGCGGGGTCGTTGTTGGTCGTCGGCGTGCCGGAGAAGTGCTTGACCGTCACCGGCATGTTGTCGGGCAGCCCGTGCGCCTTGCCGATATTGACCGCGATCCGCTCGACCAGCGCGATCACTTTCGCGCGGGTCTCCTCGTCATTGGCGCGGACCGTCAGCTTGAGGTTCGCCTCGTCCGAGATGATGTTGTAGGCCGACCCGGCGTGGAACGCGCCGACCGTCACCACCACCGGCTTCAGCGGAGAAATTTCTCTGGAATCAATGGATTGCAGCGCAGTCACGATCTGCGAGGCGATATAGACCGGGTCCTTGCCCAAGTGCGGCGAGGCGCCGTGGGTGCCGATGCCGGGCACCCGCACATCGAGCGTGTCGGAGCTCGAATACTGGATGCCTTCGGCGGCCGAGACCTTGCCGGTCTCAAGCTCCGCCGCGACATGGAAGGCGAGCGCATAGTCGGGCTTGCCGAAGCGCTGATACAGCCCGTCCTCCATCATCCGCTTGGCCCCGCGCACGCCCTCCTCGGCGGGCTGGACGACGAACATCAGCGTGCCGCTCCACTGGCCTTTGGTGGCTGCCAGCCGCCGCGCGGTGGCGATCATCGCGGTGATGTGGGTGTCATGCCCGCAGGCATGCATCACATTGTATTCCTTGCCGTCCTCGCCCACCTGCTTGGCCTTGGAGGCGTAGGGAAGGCCCGATTTCTCCTCGACCGGCAGTCCGTCCATGTCGGCGCGGATCAGGATCAGCGGCCCCTTGCCGTTCTTGAGGATCGCGACCACCCCGGTGCCGCCCACGCCGGTCGTCACTTCGAGCCCGGCCGCCTTCAGCTCAGTCGCCATCTTCGCCGCGGTGCGGTTTTCGAGGAAGCCCAGCTCCGGGTTCTGGTGGAAATCGAGGAACAGCGGGGCGAGGTAATTGTCGTATTCCGCCTCGATCGCCTCCTTGGTGGCGACATCCTCGGCCAAGGCAGGCTGGGCGGCGGCGGCGGCGAGCGCGAGGGCACTCGCGGCAAGGTGGAACAGGCGCATATCGTGGTCTCCCCTGAGGTTTGACCGCAAGCTTGCCGCCGCTAGCGCGCACAGGCAAGCGGCCATGCTTCCCACATCCCCCGTGCTGCGCTAGAGCCCGTCCATGCTCTCGCTTATCCTGCGCTACACCGCCAAAGCCATCGCCGCCTTCTTCGGGCTGACGCTGGTGCTGGTGGTGGCCTTCAAGTGGCTCCCCGTGCCTGTCACCGCGACCATGCTGATGGACGAGAATGGCATCACCAAGGACTGGCAATCGCTCGACAATATCGATCGCAATCTGGTCAGCGCCGTGATCGCGTCGGAGGATCAGCGGTTCTGCCAGCACTCCGGCTTCGACACCGAAGCGATCGAGCAGGCGATGCGCGAGAACCTCGAAGGGGGGAAGATCCGCGGCGGATCAAGCATCAGCCAGCAGACCGCCAAGAACGTCTTCCTGTGGCAGGGCGGCGGCTATTTCCGCAAAGGTCTGGAGGCGTGGTTCACCTTCTGGATCGAGCTCGTCTGGGGCAAGCGGCGGATCATGGAGGTGTACCTCAACGTCGCCGAGACCGGGATCGGGACCTATGGCGCCGAGGCCGGATCGCAGCGCTATTTCGGCCACTCCGCCGCGCGCCTCAGCCGCGACGAGGCGAGCCGCATGGCCGCCGCCCTCCCCAGCCCCAAGAAGCGCTCGGTCAAAGCCCCGAGCGGCTGGACCGCGCGCCACGGCAACCGCATCGAACGGCGGATCGGCATCGTCAGGCGTGACGGGCTCGATGCTTGCGTCTACAACTGATCCGACGATGGCTCACGCGCACGCCCATAACCACCACGATCATGGCCACGCGTACGGGCATGGCCACGGGCATGGGCATCACCACGCCCCTGCCGATTTCGGCCGCGCCTTCCTGATCGGGATCGTGCTCAATACCGGCTTCGTCCTGCTCGAGGCGAGTGCCGGACTGATCTACGGCTCGATGGCGCTGATTGCGGACGCGGGCCACAACCTGTCCGACGTGCTGGCGCTGGCGCTCGCGTGGATCGCCAGCATCGCCGCGCGCCAGCCTGCCTCCGGCCGCTTCACCTATGGCTACAAGAGCTCGACGATCCTTGCAGCCCTCGCCAACGCGCTGCTGCTGGCGGTGGCGATCGGGGCGATCTTGTTCGAGACGCTGCACCGGATGGCCAATCCCACCGAGCCGCAGGGCCTTACCATGGCCGCGGTCGCGGGCGTCGGGATCGCGATCAACGGCTTTACCGCATGGCTGTTCATGAAGGATCAGGGCGATCTCAACATTCGCGGCGCCTATCTCCACATGGCCGCCGATGCGCTGGTGTCGCTGGGTGTGGTGCTGGCAGGGCTCGCGATCTTCGCCACCGGCTGGGCATGGGTCGATCCGGCGGTGAGCCTTGTCATCCTCGCAGTCATCGCCTGGGGCACCTGGGGCCTCGCGCGCGATTCCGTGGCGATGGGCCTGCTCGCCGCCCCCGCCGGGATCGCGCTTGACGAGGTGAAACGCCACCTCGCCAGTTTCGAGGGCGTCGCCGCGGTCCATGACCTCCACGTCTGGCCGATGTCGACCACCGAGGTCGCGCTGACCGCGCACCTCGTCATGCCCGGCCGCCCTGCCTCCGACAGCTTCCTGCGCGAGGTCGCCGCCAGCCTCGAAGCGCGCTTCGGCGTCCACCATGCAACGCTCCAGATCGAGACCGGCGAGGCCCCTTGCGCCCACCCTTGCGGAGCGGATTGCTGATGGCCGCCCGCCCCCGCCCCTCCTCCGACGAAGCGCGCGAGGCGCTGCGCGATGCGATGGCGCGCCTCGCGGCGGGCGATCAGGCCGCGCTCGAAGAAATCTATCGCGCCACCCGGGTGAAGCTCTTCGGCATTTGCCTGCGTATCTTGGGCGATCGAAAGGAAGCCGAGGACGCCTTGCAAGACGTCTATGTCAATCTCTGGCAGCGGGCCGACCGCTATGACCCGACCCGCGCGAGCCCGATCGCGTGGCTGGCGGCGTTCGCGCGCAACCGCGCGATCGACCGGCTGCGCACGGGCAAGGTCCGCGCCGGCTCGGTCGGCATCGAGGAAGCCGCGCCGCTCCCTGACGAAAACCCGCTCGCCGACGCGCTGCTGGTCGATGCCGAGCAGACCGCACAGATCCACAAGTGCCTCGGCGCATTGGACGCCCGCACGCAGGGACACATCCGCGCGGCCTTCTTCGAGGGATACACCTATGCCCAGCTCGCCGAAGCCGCCGATGTTCCGCTTGGCACGATGAAGAGCTGGATCCGCCGCGGCCTCCAGCGCCTGCGCGCCTGTCTCGAAGCGAGCGAGGCGGCATGAGCGGCACCGAACAAGATCCGGAAGACGGCGTGACCCGCGACGATCCGATGATCGCCGCCGAATGGGCACTCGGCCTGCTCGAAGGCGAGGAGCTGCTTGCGGCGCGCGGGAAGTATGCGACCGATCCGAACTTCGCCTGGCGCAAGGAATGGTGGGACGATTGGTTCGCCCCGCTCTCCGACGCGATGCCGGGCGCCGAGCCGGGCGAGCATGTCTGGAACGGCATCGCCGCGCGCGTGACGGCGGCGCAGGAGGCGGCACACGCACCTACAGGCGACGTGGCAGCGGGTTCGAATGTCGTGGCGCTCGAGGCGCGGGTGCGACTGTGGCAGCGGGTGGCGGGGCTCTCCTCGATCGCCGCTGCGGCGCTGCTGGCGTGGGTCGCTCTGTCCCCTGCGCAAGTCGAGGTTGCCCCCCCGGCGCAGATCGCTGCCGCCGCGCCGATGGTCGCGACTGTCCCCATTGGCGAGACCGGGCTCCGGCTCGACGTCACCTACATCCCCGACAGCGAACGCATGGTGGTCGCCGCGATCGGTCTCACCCCCGACGGCGTCCACGATCACGAGCTGTGGCTGGTGCCCGCCGACGGCACGCCGCTGCAATCATTGGGCGTGGTCGAGCCCGGCGCGGTGCGCAGCATGAGCCTGCCGGCCGCTGCCGTCGCCAAGCTCGGCGACGGGGCGAGCCTCGTGCTCACCCGCGAGCCGATTGGCGGCAAGCCCGCCGACAAGGACGCTGGCCCCGTGGTCGCCAAGGGCGCGTTCAGCCGGGTCTGAAGCCCCCTCGCTTCGGCGCGGGAAAATGGCGCTTCAGCCGCTATCCCGCCCCGCGCCACGTCCGTCACGCTCTGCCCGCCGTAGCTGTCCGTGCAAGCGCCCCCTGCTTGCCAACGTAACACATTCGACGGAGAACCCCACGTGACCCCCAAGACCCCCCTGATTGCGCTCGCCGCGATGCTGGCTGCAACCACCGGCCTCACCGCCGCCCCGGCGCTGGCCGATGCCCACATGGAGAAGAAGGCGGACTTGCCCATGGTCGGCGGCGCAGCCATGTACCCGACCAAGACCATCGTCGAGAACACGGTCAATTCGGCCGATCACACCACGCTCGTCGCCGCAGTCACCGCAGCGGGCCTCGTCGAAGCGCTTTCGGGCCCCGGCCCCTTCACCGTCTTCGCGCCGACCAACGCCGCCTTCGCCAAGCTGCCCGCCGGCACGGTCGAGACGCTGGTGAAGCCCGAGAACAAGGCGACCCTCACCGCCATCCTCACCTACCACGTCGTCCCCGGCAAGGTGGCCGCGGGCGAGCTGATCGACATGATCACCAAGGGCGGCGGCAAGGCCGAGCTGAAGACGCTGAACGGCGGCAACCTGACCGCACGCCTCGTCGGCGGCAAGGTCGTGCTGACCGACGCCAAGGGCGGGACCGCCACCGTGACTCAGGCCGACGTGTTCCAGTCGAACGGCGTGATCCACGTGACCGACAGCGTCTCGCTGCCGGGCTGATCTTCCGGGCTTCCCGGCTGGCGCTGCCCCCCATCCCCTATCCCCCACCCGCGGGGCGCAGCGCTTCTCCGACCCCGTCCGGCCCACCTCCAGGGTCGGACGGGGTTTTTCTTTGGCTATCTCTGTAAAACGAATGAACTCAGCGCGATTGGAAAATTATTTCCGCGGAATTCATCCGCCCTCAGGCCGCTCGCGTATTTAACCATGCAAGCGGGAGGGCTTGCACTTGTGTTCAAACAAATAAGGAGATTATCTGATGAAGTCGAAATACACCCTGCTCGCCCTCGCCGTTGCCGCCATTGGTGCCACCAGCGGTATTGCGTCCCTCCCTGTTCTTGCCCACCCGCATCACGCCACCGCGCCCGCCGCGCCGAATATCGTCCAGGTCGCGATGAGCACCGGGGTGCACAACACGCTGGTCGCTGCCGTGAAGGCCGCCGGCCTGGTTGACACCCTGTCGAGCCCCGGCCCCTTCACCGTCTTCGCCCCGACCGACACCGCCTTCGCCAAGCTGCCCGATGGCACTGTGGCCACGCTGGTGAAGCCCGCCAACAAGGGCACGCTCACGGGCATCCTCACCTACCATGCGGTCGCCGGCAAGGTGACGAGCGCGGACCTCATCGCGCTGATCAAGAAGGGCCACGGCGAGGCCGTGATCGAAACCCTCGCAGGCGGCGAACTGACCGCGCGTCTGGCGGGCGACAAGATCATCATCACCGACGAAAAGGGCCGCGCCACCGCCGTGACCCAGGCCGACGTCATGACGTCGAACGGCGTTGTCCACGTGACCGACGGGGTGTTCCTCCCCGCCTGATTTTGCTGACAAGCTGGCGCTGCCCCCCGCTTCCCCCATCCCCACCCGAGGGGAGCAGCGCTTCTCCCGACCCCGTCCGGCCTTCCTCTTGGGCCGGGCGGGGTTTTTGGTTTTGCGCAACCAACGCAGAAGCTTATGCTCGGAGGATGAGGATCATCAAACGCGTCGGGATGCGCAGCGGCATCGCGATTGCCGCAATCGCCTTGATCCTGTCCGCAGCGCTTGTTTGGCAGCTATCCAAGGCGCGCTGCATGCAATTGGTCGGCGAGGTGACGTGCCGGGTTGAAACCGAGGAGAAGCTCGTCGCGCTGACATTTGACGACGGGCCAACGCCGGAAGGGGTCGACGCTGTTCTGGCCGAGTTGGAGCCACGCGGCATCACCGCCACCTTCTTCCTCATCGGCAGCCGGATGGAGAAGTTTCCGGGGCAAGCCGAACGCCTGATCGCTGCGGGGCATGAGCTTGGAAATCACACCTATTCGCACCAGCGCAACCTTGGCCGCTCGCAGGAATTCTATGCCAACGAGATCGCCAAGACCCGCGTACTGCTACAGGCCGCGGGAAGCGACACGAAGCTGTTCCGCCCGCCTTTCGGCAAACGGCTGATCGGACTGCCGCTCGAGGTCGAGCGCGCGGGCTATCGCACGATCATGTGGGACGTCGAGGATCAGCCCGAAAAGTTCACGCAAGCCAGCGCCTTCGCGCAGGACATTCTGGCCCGCGTGCGCCCGGGATCGATCATCCTGATCCACCCGATGTATCGGCACAATCAGGTGGCGCGTGATGCGCTGCCGATCGTCCTCGATGGCTTGCGGTCGCAAGGCTATGCGGTGGTCACCGTTTCGGAATTGCTGAAACGCGCGGGGGGCTGACCGGTCGCACCGCAGCCGCTGGCTGAAAGGTCGGAGCGGATGGGGGCGGATTATTGCCCCGGGAGCCAGCGGCCCATCTTGGCGCGCAGCAGGCGCACCAGCGCGGGGTCCATGAACTCGTATTCGTCGGGGATGTCGAGCACCACGACCCGCTTGTCCTTCAGCGCGGCCCGGTGCTTCTTCTGCAGCTTGTTGCGGTGCTGGCGCTCCATCACGAAGATGAAGTCGGCCCAGTCGACCAGTTCGTCGGTCAGCGGGTTCTCGGCATCGTTATTGGTGCCGGCCGAGGCGGTCGCGATGCCGGGCACATCGGCGAAGATGTGCTCGGCCGTCGGACTGCGCAGCTTGTTCTGGCTACAGACGAACAGGTAGTGCCGCATCGCTAGGCACGCCCCTGCAGGCAGGTCGGTCGCAACGCGGCCGCAAGGCCAACCGGCCGCCCGAGCCTATGCGAGCAAAGCCCAGGCGGACGGACGTCCGCCGCCCGGCGCCTGAGGGCGCAACAAACTACGCCGCCTCTTCCTTCTTCGCCGCCTCGCCGCCATGCACCTGGATCGGCGCCTTCTTTCCCGCGACCACATCGGCGTCGAGCACGATTTCGGTCACGCCTTCCATATCGGGCAGGTCGAACATCGTGTCGAGCAGCAGGCCTTCGACGATCGAGCGCAGGCCGCGCGCGCCGGTCTTGCGCTTGATCGCGCGCTCGGCGATCGCCTGGAGGGCGTCGGGGGTGAAGGTCAGCTCGACATCCTCGAGCTCGAACAGCTTCTTGTACTGCTTGACCAGCGCGTTCTTGGGCTCGCTGAGGATCGTCACCAGCGCCGGGATGTCGAGATCATGCAGCGTCGCGATCACCGGCAGACGGCCGACGAATTCGGGGATCAGGCCGAACTTGAGGAGATCCTCCGGTTCGCTCTTTTCGAGCAGCTCGCCCACGCGGCGCTTGTCGGGATCGGCGACATGCGCGCCGAAGCCGATCGAGCGCTTCTGCAAGCGGTCGGCGATGATCTTGTCGAGGCCCGCAAACGCGCCCCCGCAGATGAACAGGATGTTGGTCGTGTCGACCTGCAGGAATTCCTGCTGCGGATGCTTGCGCCCGCCCTGCGGCGGCACCGAGGCGGTGGTGCCTTCCATCAGCTTGAGCAGCGCCTGCTGCACGCCCTCACCCGAAACGTCGCGGGTGATCGAGGGGTTTTCGGCCTTGCGAGTGATCTTGTCGATCTCGTCGATATAGACGATCCCGTGCTGGGCCTTTTCGACGTTATAGTCGGACGACTGGAGCAGCTTGAGGATGATGTTCTCAACATCCTCGCCGACGTAGCCCGCTTCGGTCAGCGTGGTGGCATCGGCCATGGTGAAGGGCACATCGAAGGTGCGCGCCAGCGTCTGCGCCAGCAGGGTCTTGCCCGAACCGGTGGGGCCGACCAGCAGGATGTTCGACTTTGCGAGCTCGACTTCGCCCGACTTGCCGGAGTGCTTCAACCGCTTGTAGTGGTTGTGCACCGCAACCGAGAGCACGCGCTTCGCCCGGTCCTGACCGATCACGTAATCGTTCAGGGTGGTGAAGATGTCCATCGGCGTGGGGATCTCACCGTCTTTCTTGCCGGCGATCCCTGCCTTGGTTTCCTCGCGGATGATGTCGTTGCACAGCTCGACGCATTCATCGCAGATGAACACGGTGGGGCCGGCGATGAGCTTGCGCACCTCGTGCTGCGACTTCCCGCAGAAGCTGCAGTAGAGGGTGGACTTGCTGTCGGATCCGCTCAATTTTGTCATTCCTGTGTCCTCGAATCCGCGTAAGGCCTTGCCGGAACACCCCGGGCGGATTCGTCAAGTGTATCGCGTGGCCCCCATGAATCAACACATGGTGCGCGATTTCGTGATGTTACCATACAGCCTGCACTCGGCAGAGCGTGGAAATACCACGCTTTGCAGCAGCCTGTCCCGTGCGGGGGCAGATCGGGGACGAAGCCTTATTCAGGCGCGCCGCCCGAACCTTCTTCAAGGCCGGTCTCATCATTGTCGGGCCGGGTCTCGAACACCTTGTCGACCAGACCGAAGGCCTTGGCTTCCTCGGCTTCGAGGAAGGTGTCGCGGTCCATCGCCTTTTCGATTTCCTCGAGGCTGCGGCCGGTGAACTTGACGTAGAGATCATTCATGCGGCTGCGGATGCGCAGGATCTCGCGCGCCTGGATCTCGATGTCCGACGCCATCCCGCGCGCCCCGCCCGAAGGCTGGTGGATCATGATCCGCGCATTGGGGAGCGCGATGCGCATGCCCGGCTCGCCCGCGGCCAGCAGGAAGCTGCCCATCGATGCGGCCTGCCCCATGCACACGGTCGACACGCGCGGCTTGATGTATTGCATGGTGTCGAAGATCGCGAGACCGGCCGTCACCACCCCGCCGGGCGAGTTGATGTACATGCTGATCGGCTTGGAGGGGTTCTCGGATTCGAGGAACAGCAGCTGCGCGGTGATCAGCGAGGCCATGCCGTCCTCGACCTGACCGGTCACGAAGACGATGCGTTCGCGCAGCAGGCGGCTGAAGATGTCGAAGCTGCGTTCGCCCCGGCTGGTCTGCTCGACCACCACGGGAACCAGCGCGCCCGTCACCGGATCGCGGGTGAATTGACCCTGGGTGCCGTAGGTCTCGCCGGTGTTGCCGAACAGATCGATCATGTGGTGCCTTTGCCCTTGCTGCTTACGAACTGGCTATGTCGGAGTGTGAGGGGCAATTTCAAGGGCGTTTACCTTGTTGATGTGAATTGGCGGAGGATGGGCGTGCGGGAGCGGGGGCATTTTGCCCCTTGAGCCTTGGCGTGTGCGCGCACAAACCATGGGCATGAACCCCGTGAAATTTGCCCCTCGGGCCCTCGCCCTGCTCCTCGCCACCACCGCTGTGCCCGCGATGGCGCAGGACGCCGCGCCCAATGCCGCCATAGCCGCCGCCACCGCTGAGGTGCAGATCGAGCGCATCCGCTCGCTGGACGATGCCGGGCCGATGCTCAACGCGGTGATCGCCTACGATCCCGAGGCCCCGACACATGCCAATGAGGCAGAGGAAGCGGGCACCCTGCTCGCCGGTCGCACCCTGCTGGTGAAGGACAATGTCGAGACGGCCGAGTGGCCGACCACCGCAGGCTCCCTCGCGCTGGCGGGCGACGCAACGGGCCGCGACGCGCCGCTGATCGCGCTGTTGCGGCAGAATGGCGGCGTAGTGCTGGGCAAGACCAACCTTTCGGAGTGGGCCAATATCCGCTCGAACAATTCCACCAGCGGGTGGAGCGCGGTCGGCGGGCTGACCAAAAACCCCTATGCCATCGACCGCAATTCCTGCGGCTCTTCCAGCGGCAGCGGGGCGGCGATTGCGGCGGGGTTCGCTTGGGGCGCGATCGGGACCGAGACCAACGGCTCGATCACCTGCCCCGCGAGCATCAACGGCCTCGTCGGCTTCAAGCCCAGCGTCGGGATCGTCAGCCGCACCCATGTGGTGCCGATCTCGAGCACGCAGGACACTGCCGGGCCGATGACGAAGACGGTCTATGACGCCGCGCTGCTGCTCACCGCCATCGCCGGGCCGGACAACGCCGATCCGGTGACGCTCGAGGCTAGCCGCGTCGCCGACTACACCGCCGGGCTCGACACCGCCTCGTTGAAGGGCGTGCGCATCGGCGTGCTGCGCGGCGCGGTGGGGAGCCGCGCGGATGTGAAGGCTCTGTTCGAGACCGCGCTCGCCGATCTGGCGCGCGCGGGCGCGGTGCTGGTCGATGTCGAATACGAAGCGCCCGGCGAATTGTGGGAGGCCTCGCTCCCCGTGCTGCTGTTCGAACTGCGGGTCGAGATGGACAAGTATCTCAGCACCCGCCCTGGCACCGGCGGCCCGCGCAGCCTTGCCGATGTGGTCGCCTTCAACACCGCGAACGCGGCGGCGGAGATGCGCTGGTTCAATCAGGACCTGTTCGAACAGGCGCTCGAGACCACCGACGCGGATGCCTATGCCAAAAACCTCGCCACCCTGCGCCGCCTGACCCGGGCTGAAGGGATCGACAAGCTTCTGGCCGACAACAAGGTGACCTTCCTTGTCGCCCCCACCGAAGGCCCGGCGTGGACCACTGACCTCGTCAATGGCGACCATTTCTCAGGCGGAATCGGCGCGGGCTACCTAGCTGCGATTGCGGGCTATCCGCATATCACCGTGCCGATGGGCGGGGTCGAGGGGCTGCCCATCGGCCTCAGCATCATGGGTGGCCGGTGGCAGGACCACGAGGTCCTCAAGGCAGGGGCGACCTACGAAAAAGCGCGGACAGCCAAGCTGCCCGCGCCGACTTTCGCGCAGTGGAAACCGGCGGGGGAGTAACCCCTCCGCCGGGCCCCTGATTACTTCTCGGCAGCCGGCTTCTTGGCCGGAGCCTTCTTGGCGGGCTTGGCGTCTGCTTCCTCAGCCGGAGCCGCTTCCTTCTTGGCAGCCGGCTTTTTGGCAGCGGCCTTCTTGGCGGGCTTTTCCTCAGCAGCAGGCGCTTCCTCGGCGGCAGCTTCCTTCTTGGCCGGAGCCTTCTTCGGAGCCGGAGCCGCTTCCGCGCCCTCTTCGGCTTCGATCGCGGCCTGGAGTTCTTCCACGGTCACTTCGCGCTCGGTGACTTCGGCCTTGTCGAACAGGAAGTCGACGACCTTGTCTTCATAGAGCGGCGCGCGCAGCTGGGCGGCGGCCATCGGCTCGGACTGGATGTACTGCACGAAGCGCTCGCGGTCCTCGGCGCGATATTGCATCGCGGCCTGCTGAACGAGCATGCCCATTTCCTGCTGGGTCACTTCCACGCCATTGGCCTGGCCGATTTCCGAGAGCAGCAGGCCCAGACGCACGCGGCGTTCGGCGATCGAACGATACTCGTCCTTCTCGTCCTCGATCTGCTTGAGCGCGGCCGCCGGATCCTCGTCGCGCGCGGCTTCCTGCTGGAGCTGGGCCCAGATCTGCTGGAACTCGGCTTCGACCATGGTGCCGGGGACTTCGAAGCTGTGGCCCGCGGCGAGCTGATCGAGCAGCGCGCGCTTCATCTGGGTGCGGGTCAGGCCAGCGGTCTGCTGTTCGAGCTGCGCCTTCATGATGTCGCGCAGCTTTTCGAGGCTGTCGAGCCCGAGGCTCTTGGCGAAATCCTCGTCAAGCGTGGTCTCGCTCTCGACCTTCACCGCCTTCACGGTGATGTCGAAAGTGGCTTCCTTGCCCGCCAGATGCTCGGCCTGATAATCGGCCGGGAAGGTGACGGTGATGGTCTTTTCCTGACCGGTCTTCACGCCGACCAGCTGGTCTTCGAAGCCGGGGATGAAGGTGTTCGAACCGAGCACCAGCGCAGCGTCTTCCGCCTTGCCGCCGTCGAACTCGACACCGTCGAGCTTGCCGACGAAGTCGATGATCAGCTGGTCGCCGTCGGCCGCCTTCTTGGTCTTGGCGGCGTCCTTGTAGCTCTTGTTCTGGCTGGCGATGTTGCCCAGCGCCTCGTCGACCTGCTCGTCCGTTACCGGCACGACCAGTCGCTCAAGCTTCAGCCCGTCGATGCTCGGCGCATCAATCGTCGGCAGCACTTCGAGCGCGACGCTGATCGCGGCGTCCTTGCCTTCCGCATAGTCCTCGTTGAGGCCGATTTCGGGCTGCATCGCGGGACGCAGCGCCTCGTTGCGCAGCAGCATGTCGACCGATTCGCGGATCGTGTCGTTCACCACCTGGCCATGCAGCGATTCGCCGTGCATCTTCTTGACGAGATTGGCGGGCACCTTGCCGGGACGGAAGCCGGGCATCCGCACCTGCGGCGCGATCTTCTTGATCTCGGCATCGATCTTGGCCGCGAGCTCGGCGGCCGGGATCGTGATCAGATAGGCGCGCTTGAGCCCTTCGTTGACGGTCTGCTGGGTCTGCATGGTGACTGGTCTGAAGCCTTCTTGCCAAATAATCGAATGGGTACGGGCTGGTCCGGTGCGAAGTTGGTGCGGGCGAAGGGACTCGAACCCCCACATCTTGCGATGCCAGAACCTAAATCTGGTGCGTCTACCAATTTCGCCACGCCCGCATGCCCGAACGAAGCCGCGCGGGGAAACCGGCTAAGGCACCCCGCGCGTATTAGCCGCCGCCCTTATCCCCCCTCGCCCAAAAGGGCAAGCGCAACACGCTTGAAGGTGGGAGGATTGGCGGATAAGGGCGCGGCCATGACCGAAGAAACCCCCGAAACCGCTCCCGCTGCTTCCGGCAGCGACGTGCCCCCCGATCATCTGTCGGTCAATCCGCGCAGCCCGTTCTTCGATGCCGAGAAGCTCCAGCGCGGGGTCGGCATCCGTTTCAAGGAGCGGGTGCGCACCGATATCGAGGAATATTGCATCTCCGAAGGCTGGGTGCGGGTGCAGGCGGGCAAGGCGGTCGACCGCAAGGGCCAGCCGCTCACGCTCAAGCTGACCGGCCCGGTCGAGGCGTGGTACGAAGACCTCGGCGAGAACCCGCCGGTCGCCAAAAAGGGCTAGGCCCGCGCCCGGACAAGCGGCGCGCTTGCCAAAATCGGCATTTGCGCCCACTTGGCGCGGGTTATGTCCCCCGTCAAAAAAGCCGAAGTCGTCATCATCGGCCGACCCAATGTCGGCAAGTCCACGCTGTTCAACCGGCTGGTGGGCAAGAAACTCGCGCTCGTCGATGACCAGCCGGGGGTGACGCGCGACCGGCGGATGGGCGATGCCAACATCGCCGGACTGCACTTCACCATCGTCGACACCGCCGGGTGGGAGGACGAGAACGAACTCAGCCTCCCCGGCCGGATGAGGAAGCAGACCGAGGCCAGTCTCGCCGGCGCGGATGCGGCGGTGTTCGTAATCGACGCGCGCGCGGGGCTAACCCCGCTCGACGAGGAAATCGCCCGCTATCTGCGCGAGCAGGAAGTCCCTGTCGTGGTCGTCGCCAACAAGGCCGAAGGCAAGGGCGGCGAGGCAGGCGCCATGGAAGCCTATGCGCTGGGCCTCGGCGAACCGCTCGCGATGTCGGCCGAGCATGGCGAGGGCATTGCAGACCTGTTCGGCGGGCTGTGGCCGATCATCGGCGCCAAGGCCGAGGAATGGGAAGAGGCCAACGACGTCGAACGCGCAGAATATGCCGCGATGGACGAGGAAGACCGCCCCTCCGGCCCCTTGAAGCTCGCCATCGTCGGGCGGCCCAATGCGGGCAAGTCCACGCTTATCAACCGCCTGCTCGGCGAAGACCGCCTGCTGACCGGCCCCGAGGCCGGGATCACCCGCGATTCGATCGCGATAGACTGGAACTGGACCGACCCCAAGACCGGCGAGGTGCGTGAAATCCGCCTGATCGACACGGCAGGCATGCGCAAGAAGAAGAACGTCACCGAGAAGCTGGAGAAGCTGTCGGTCGCCGACGCGCGCCGGGCGGTGGATTTTGCCGAGGTGGTGGTGCTGCTGCTCGACGCAACACAGGGCCTCGAACACCAGGATTTGAAGATCGCCAGCCTCGTCCTCGAGGAAGGCCGCGCGCTGATGATCGCGATCAACAAGTGGGACGTGGCCGAGGACGCGAGCAAGCTGTTCAACGGCATCCGCGGCGCGCTCGACGATGGCCTTGCGCAGGTGCGCGGGCTGCCGCTGTTCGCCGTCTCCGCTAAGACCGGCAAGGGCCTCGACCAGATGCTCGCCGGGGCCTTTGACATCCGCGATGCGTGGTCGAAGCGGGTCAGCACCTCGGCGCTCAACCGCTGGTTCGATGATGCACTGGAAGCCAACCCGCCGCCTGCACCGGGCGGCAAGCGGATCAAGCTGCGCTACATCACCCAAGCCGGCACCCGCCCGCCGCGCTTCGTGATCTTTGGCACGCGGCTCGAACTGCTGCCGACAAGCTACGAGCGCTATCTGGTGAACGGCATCCGCGCCAAGCTCGGCTTCGACGCGGTGCCGGTGCGCGTCACCCTCAAGGCCAACAAGAACCCCTACGCCAAGGATTAGCGGGCCATGCTGCTCGACACCCTCGCCGCCGCAGTCCCGCAAGCGCCCTTCGCGCTCGAGATCCTCGAGCGCACCGCCTCCACCCCGCGGGTGCAGCAGGTGGTGCAGCTGAGCCTCGCGCCCGCCTTCCTGCTGTCCGCCATCGGCGCGATCATGAACGTCATCATGAGCCGCATGATCTGGATCGCCAAGCGGATCGAGTCCATCGAGGACAAGATGGAGGAGCACCGCACCGCGCGTCAGGTGCGCGAGTTCGGCTGGCTGATGCGGCGGCGGCGGCTGATGCAGGGCGCGATCATGTTCTCGACCGCTGCCGCGGTGATGATCAGCGCGGTCATCATGCTGCTGTTCATCTCGGCCTATATCACCGCCCAGATCGGCACTGTGATCGCAGGCCTATGGGTGCTGACGATGCTGCTGCTGGTGACCGGCCTCGGCTTCTTCCTGTTCGAGACCCGGCTCGCGGCGATCGGGGCGCAGGGGCCTAAGGAATAGACGAAAAAAGGGGCAGGCGCCGTATCCGGCCCTGCCCCCTTTTTGTGCAGCCCCTGCGGGCGGCCCTTATTTCTCGCCCGCGGCCTGGCTTTGAAGCTGGCAATAATTGTGCAGCCCCATGCGCTCGATCAGCTCGAACTGGGTTTCGAGGAAGTCGACATGCTCCTCCTCGTTCTTGAGGATGTAGGCGAACAGGTCACGGCTGACGTAATCGCGCACGCTTTCGCAATGCTCGATCGCATCGCGCAGCAAGGGGATCGCCTCATGCTCGAGCGCGAGGTCGGCCTTGAGCACTTCCTCGACATTCTCGCCGACCTTGAGCTTATGGATTGCCTGGAAATTGGGCAGCGCTTCGAGGAACAGGATGCGCTCGGCCAGCTTGTCGGCGTGCTCCATCTCCTCGATGCTCTCGTGACGCTCATAGGCGGCGAGCTTCTTGAGGCCCCAGTTGTCGAGCACGCGGTAATGCAGCCAGTACTGGTTGATCGCGGTCAGCTCGTTGGTGAGCGCCTGGTTGAGATAGTCGATGACCTTGGGGTCGCCCTTCATGGGAATGTCCTTTGCGAAATGTCAAAGCCGGCTTGCGTCATTGCCGTCATTGCCGTCATTGCCGTCATTATAGACGGTGCCGGGGCCTGTCCGCAAGGGTGGGGCGCGATTTTTCTTTGCGAATCAGTCGCTTGCGAGCCGTTCGCAATCGCGGCTCAGGCAGCCTCTACTGCGAAGAAATCGCACTTCGCCGCCTGACGCTCGGCGTCGATGATTTCCTGCGCCTCTTCAAGGCACTGGCCGCAATTGGGGCGCTTGCCGAGGCAGGCATAGGTCGCTTCGGCGTCGCCCTCGCAGGCGAGCGCGGCTTTGCGCAAATCATTCTCACGGATGGCATTGCAAATGCAGATGTACATGAGCGTGCGAATCTTTCCTGCGAAGCGTTTGCAGAAAGCAATGTATGCGAATTATTCTCAGTAACAAGCCCTGTTTTCGAACCCGCCTCCGCGGGTTCGTCCTCCCGGCTGTTCCTCCGCTGCGCTACGGGCCGGTCCGGGCGGCCGTCCGGCCTTGCGGCGAGGCTTCGCCCGCCGATCACCGCCTCAAGATAGCTGGCCGTTTGGCTCACTTCACTTCCGCAGCGGAAACACCCGCCGGTAGGTCAGGCACCGCCACAGCCACTCGAGCGGGCCGTAGTTGTACCGCTCGAGCCACGGCTTCGACCATGCCAGCATCACGATCCAGGCCAGCACCACCACGACATAGAGCTGCGGGCGGTTCAATTGCCCATAGAGCCCCAGCGCCCAGCCCTGGAAGACGAACATCATCACGATCGAGGTGCCAAGGTAGTTGGTGAAGGCCGCGCGGCCCGCGGCGCGCACGCGGTCGCCCAGCCAGCCGGTCGCGGACGGCGCATAGGCGACCATCAGCGCGGCGAGCCCGAACACCATCCATAGCCGCGGCAGGCCGCTCATTCCGAGGAAGGCCGCCTGCGTGCCGAAGAAGCTGAACCCGTCGGCCTGCGTCACCAGCCCGATCGCCAGATGCGCGGCGCCTCCCGCGATCACCCCGATCCACCCCCACAGCACCAGCTTGTCGCGCGCGACGCCGCCCGAGAAGAAGCCGAGGCGGTAAATCGCCATGCCGATCAGCATCAGCGGCAGCGTCTCGAACCCGAACAGCAAGGCGTTGACGAAAGGATCGAGCCCCTCCTCACCGATCCGGTGCGCGACCAGAGCGGCGTAATCGCCCGAGGCGATCGCCGCGTTGACCGGCTCCTGCGCGGCGACCTGGGACTGCATCTCGGCGATCATCCCGGCGCGCTGTTCGGCAAATTCGGGCGAGGATTTGCCGAGGTCGGTGCTGACGATCAGCCACGGGTAGATCAGGAAGGAATAGAAGACGAGGCCGACCATGTAGCCGGCAAGGCCGACCCACAGCTGGGTCTTGGCGCGCCATTTCATGCAGGTGAGCGCGATCAGCCCGATGATCGCGTAGCCCGCAAGGATGTCGCCGAACCAGATGAAATAGAAATGGATCAGCCCGAAGCCGAGCAGCAGCACCAGCCGCCACGCCTGCAGCCAGCGCGTGGCGCCGCGCGCCCAGGCTTTCTCCATGAAGAGGACCATGCCTGCGCCGAACAGCACGGTGAACAGCCCGCGCATCTTGCCATCGACCGCCACGAATTGCGCGATCCACATCCAGCCGTCGGGATCGCCGGTGGGGACGAGGAACTTGCCCGGCGTGAAATAGGCCAGCATCGGCTGGCCGAAGGCGACGATATTGGCGGCAAGGATGCCCATCACCGCAATTCCGCGAATGAAATCGAGCGTGTCGATGCGCGCGGCGGCGGCGACCGGCGCGACATCCGCGGCGGCGGCGGTGCCGGATGCTGCGTCCGCAGCGAAAGTCTCGTTCATGGCTGATCCCCCGAGCCGGTGTTGTACCGGGGGAACTTAGCGATTCGCGGGCGCTTGGGAAGTGCCGCCCGTCGATCCGGGACGGCGCTCAGTGGGGTCAGCCCTGCCCGGCGACGACGCAGGCCTTGCCTTCGCGCTTGAGCGCGGAGCAGGCGCGGCCCGCTTCGGCCTCGCTGGCAAAGCCGGTGGCGAGCAGGCGGGTGAGGTTACCCGAGGGCACCAGCGCCTTGCGGGTGCCGGCGAGCGCGGCATGGCTGCTGACCTGACTCCACAGCTTGTCGGCATTGCCCGCAACCCCGAAGGCGCCGAGCTGCACGCGCCAGCTGCCCTGCTTGCGGGGTGCAAGCGCGGCCGGAACGGGAGTGACGGTCGAGCCCTTGGGGGCCGAGGCTAGCGTGACCTGCGCAGGCGCCGGGGCCGGGGCCGAAGTCAGCGGCTTGGGAGCGGGCGGCAGGCCCATCGGCTTGGGAGCGGCGGCAGCCACGGTCACGACCGGGGGCTTGGCGGCAGGCTTGGGCGCGGCAACTGCCGGAACCACCGTGGCAGCCGGGCGGGTGGCGAGTTCTGCGGCGGCAAGCTCGGCCTGACGCTGCGAGCGAGCCCCTGCCTCAAGCTCGCGGGCCAGCGACTGGGCCTGCGCGCGCTGGGCTTGCGGGATATATTTGTCCATCTGCGCCAGCGCCTCGCGCGCCTGCGGCAGGCCGGCGCTGTTCGACAGCGTCATCAGCGCATAGGCGCGCGTCCAGTCGCGCGGCGCGTAATCGGCGTTGAAGTGCGACAGGCCCAGCACATATTGCGCGCGCGGATCACCGCGGTCGGCTGCGGACTGGATCAGCGGCATGGCCTTCTGCTGTTCGCCTTCCTGGAACAGCATCAGCCCGAAATTGTCGGCAGCCTTCACATGGCCGAGCGCGGCGGCCTGTTCATAGAGCTGGCGCGCGCGGGCATTGTCGATCTCGACCCCGCGTCCGAGTCGATAGGCCTGCGCAAGATTGAACAGCGCATCGGGATCACCGGCTGCAGCCGGGCCCTGCCATTCGACCACCGCGCGGGCAAAATCGCCCGCAGTCCACGCATCGACCCCGGCCTTGACGTCCGCGAGCGCGGGTGCCGCTGCCAGCAATGCGCCGGCCAGAGCCGCGCCTGCAAAAACCGCCTTCTTGGATCCTGCCGTCATGAATCGTGCCATCGATCGTGTCTCGCCTGTTGGTGCTGGGAGAAGCGTAAGCGTGAAATTAGTTGATCGCTGCTTAGCCGAACACGGTTAGCAAATGGTTACGAGGTGCTCCGTCCTAGTGCGGCGCGCGGATGGCAGCCTGACGGGACGCAAAACACATTCCGCGCTCGCCCAGCATGTTAACCCTAAATTAGGGGTATCCTGCGATCCCGTGTCCATCCAGCCGTTGGCGGACGTTGCAATAGGGCAGCGGCGCAGCGGATCAATCCATGGGGGACCCAGGCGTTGCGTGTACTCGCTTTGGCATCGCAGAAAGGTGGATCGGGGAAGACCACCCTGTCCGGACATCTCGCCGTCCAGGCTCAGCGCGCAGGCGCTGGCCCGGTGGTGCTGATCGATATCGACCCGCAAGGCTCCCTCGCGGACTGGTGGAACGAGCGCGAGGCGGAATATCCCGCCTTTGCCCAGACCACCGTCGCCCGGCTCGCCAATGACCTTGCCGTCCTGCGCCAGCAGGGCTTCAAACTGGCGGTGATCGACACCCCGCCCGCCATCACCATGGCGATCCAGTCGGTGATTTCGGTCGCCGAACTGATCGTCGTCCCGACCCGCCCCTCCCCGCACGATCTGCGCGCCGTGGGCGCCACGGTCGACCTGTGCGAGCGTGCGGGCAAGCCGCTGGTGTTCGTCGTCAACGCGGCCACCCCCAAGGCCAAGATCACCTCGGAAGCCGCGGTCGCGCTGTCGCAGCACGGCACCGTCGCCCCGATCACGCTTCACCATCGCACCGATTTTGCCGCCTCGATGATCGATGGCCGCACCGTGATGGAAGTCGATCCCGAAAGCCGCTCGGCCGCCGAGATCGCCGCGCTGTGGCGCTATATCGCCGACCGGCTCGAGAAGAATTTCCGCCGCACCGTGTTCGCCCCTGCTCCCAACGGCGCGGGCCACCAGCACATGGGCGGCGTGCCGCGTCCCGCGGGTGGCTTCGGCCGCCGCGTGGCGCAGTAAGCAAAGGCGCTGACGGCCATGTCGGATTCCGGTTTCGCCTCGCTCGGCCCCTCGCTGCTGGCACGCAAGGGCGGCGCCAAGCCCGCGATGCGTCCGCAGGTCGCGCCGCTGGTGGCCGAGGACAAGCTCGAGGATCTCGGCTGGAACGACATGGGCGATTCGGACAGCGAAGGCGTCGGCGCGGACATCGTGCCGATCAGCGCCGACCTCGTCGCCGGACCGACCACCGCGGCCCCCGGCCCGATCGTGCGCCGCCAGCAGCGCCGCCTCGAAGAGCGCGTGCTCGCCGATGCGGCGATGACCGGCACCGAGACCGACGAATACGACGAGGATGAAGACAGCGAGGAAGACGGCGAACCGCTCTATGGCGAAGCCTTCGATGCAGCCGATTACGATTATGACGAGGACGAAGAGGGCGAGGAAGCGGACACCGCGATCTACTCGCCGCTCGCCCCGCACATCGCCCTGCCCGATCCGGAGCCTGCGCCCGCCGCTGCGCCCCGCGCTGCCGAGAGGAAGCGCATGCCCGCCGTGCAGTCTGCCCGCCGCGCCGCCTTCACGCTGCGGCTCGACGCCGACCGCCATCTCAAGCTGCGCCTTGCCGCGACCATGCAGGGCGTCAGCGCCCAGGTGCTCGTGACCGAGGCGCTCGACCGTCTGCTCTCCGAATATGACGAGCTCGACGTGATCGCCAATCACCTGAAGCGCCACTGAGCGCCCGCTACCACCACCACAACGTGAACCAACAGGATCTACGGGGGACTTTGACCATGGACCGCAGCATCAAAACCGGACGGAAGACCACGCCGCGGCTTGCGCTGGCCGTCACCACCGCGATCGCGGGGCTGGCCTTTGCCGCAGCACCGGCCGCGGCCGCACCGCGCGCCGAGACCTCCTTCGAGAACGCGCAGGATGCGCTCGCCAAGGGCAAGGTCGAAAAGGCGATCAAGCACGCCGAAGCGGCAGTGCAGGCCGACGGGCGCAACCCCGGCTACCGCGCGCTGCTGGGCGCTGCCTATCGCGAGGCGGGCCGCGTCGAAGCGGCCGCGACC
>CAMCUB010000032.1 GCA_945878845.1 Erythrobacter sanguineus
GTCGACGCTCACCACCAACCTCGCAGTCGCGCTGGCGAAGATGGGCCGCCGGGTGGGGGTGATCGATGGCGACATCTACGGCCCCTCGCAGCCCAAGCTTCTGAAAACCGAGGGTATCAAGCCCGGCGCGACGCCCGACGGCGCGCAGCTGGTGGCGATCGACAGCCCCTATAACGTCAAGGTGCTCTCGATGGGGCACATCGTTGCACCCGGCAAGGCGCTGGCGTGGCGCGGGCCGATGACCGGCAAGGCGCTCTCGCAGCTGATCGACGCCGACTGGGGCGAGACCGATCTGCTGCTGGTCGACCTGCCGCCGGGGACGGGCGACGTGCAGCTCTCGATGCTCTCTGCCCACAAGCCCGATGGCGCGGTGCTGGTCTCGACCCCGCAGGACCTCGCGCTGATCGACGCCGCGCGCGCCGGGCAATTGTTCGAGCAAGGCGAGGTGCCGATCATCGGGCTGGTCGAGAACATGGCGGGCTATGAATGCCCGCATTGCGGCGAGGTCAGCGATCCCTTCGGCTCGGGCGGGGTCGAGAAATTCGCCGCCGCGCTGGAAATTCCCTTCCTTGGCCGCGTGCCCCTGACCCTCGCGACCCGCATTGCGGGCGACAAGGGCGAGCCGCCTGCCGCGGGCGATGACGAGACCGCAGAGCCGTTCCGCGCCATCGCCGAAAAGCTCGGCCGGTGGCTGGATACGGGGAAGCTGTAGAACAATGCAGGTCTCGCGGCGCGGACTTCTGGCAGGGGCAGCGGCGGGGGGCGGCCTCGTGGTCGCCTGGTGGCTGATGCCGCGCACCTACCGCACGCCGCTTGTGGCCGCGCGGGCCGAGCATGTGTTCGGCGCGTGGCTCAAGATCGCGGCGGACGGCGTGGTGACGGTCGCCGTGCCGCAGCTCGAGATGGGGCAGGGGATCACCACCATCCTGCCGCAGATCATCGCCACTGAACTGGGCGCGGACTGGCGGCAGATCGCGGTCGAGCCTGCGCCGGTCTCGGGCGTCTATGCCAATGTCCCGCTGGCGAAGGCGTGGATGGCGCTGTGGGATTCAAGCTTCGCGGGCCTTTCGCCCGCCACCGACGATCTGCTCGCGACCCGTTTTGCCCAATCGAGCCGCTTCAACGCGACTGCGGGCGGTACCTCGCTCGCCGCCTATGAAATGCCCTGCCGCGAGGCTGCCGCCGCCGCGCGCGCGATGCTCGCGCAGGCCGCCGCCGCGCGCTGGGGGGTGTCGTGGGAGGAATGCGAAGTCGAGAACGGGCTCGTCACCCAAGGCGCCAACCGCGCAAGCTTTGGCGAGTTGGCCGAGGACGCCGCGGGCTACACCCCGCCCGATCCCCCGCCGCTGAAGTCCGAGCCGCCGCGCGAAAAGCCGCTGCCCGCCGATGTCGACGCCGCGCCCGCTTACCCGCGCATCGACCTGCCTTCCAAGGTTGACGGCTCGCACCGATTTGCCGGTGACGTGCGGCTGCCCGGCATGGTGTTCGCCTCGATCCGCCACGGCCCCGCCGATGGCTCGGAGCTCGAAAGCTTCGACACCAAGGGGGCCGCCGCGATCAGGGGCCTCGCCGGGATCGTCCAGAGCAAGCGCTGGCTGGCGGTCGCCGCCGAGACCTGGTGGAGCGCCGAGACCGCCCTCGCCACGATGAAGCCGCGCTTCCGCACCGCCGGGCCGGTCAACAGCGCCGACATCGCCGCGCGGCTCGACACGCTGCTGACCGCGGGCGAGGCGCATGTGATTGCCGAGACCGGGTTCGGCGGCGATGCGCTCGGGCGGGTCGATATCGGGCGGCGCTACGAGGTCGAGCCCGCCTATGCCGCCCCGGTCGAAACCGCGACCGCGACCGCGCGGTTCGAGGACGGGCGGCTCGATCTGTGGATCGCCGCGCAGGCCCCAGAACAGGTCCGCATCGCAGCCGCCCGCGCGATCGGCATCGCCACCGAGAAGGTCGCGCTCTACCCCACGCCGGCCGGCGGGAGCTTCGACGCGCGGCTCGAGCATGACCATGCAATCGAGATCGCGCTGATCGCCAAGGAGCTTGGCCGTCCGGTGCAGCTGGTCTGGCCGCGCCGCGACGAGCTGATCCGCTCCCGCCCGCGCGCGCCCTATTGGATGCTGCTCGGCGCACAGCTCGCCAAGGGCGCGCCCGGCGTCCCGGGCGGCACCATCGAGGCAATGCGCGTACGGGTGGCGACGCCTTCTTCCGCCCGCGAGTTCGGCCAGCGCCTGTTCGGCAACCGCACCACCATGGCCGCGATGCGCGACACCGCGGGCCAGCCCGACCCGCTCGCGGTTGAAGGCGCGCTGCCGCCTTACACCATCCCCGGCGTGATGGTGGAGCACATCCCCGCCGATATCGGCCTGCCGGTGGGCCGCGTGCGCGGCAATTCCTGGGGCCCGACGATCTTCGCGATCGAGAGCTTCATCGACGAGATCGCCGCAAAGTCGAAGCGCGAGCCGCTGTCGTTCCGCATGTCGATGCTGGGAGACGATGTGCGCCTCGCCGCCTGTCTGCAGCGCGCGGCGCAGCTTGCCGAATGGGACGGGGGCGTCGACCAGAGCGGGCAGGGCCTTGCCTGCGCGCGGCTCGGCGAGGGGCCGGATGCCCCGCGCATCGCCTGCGTCGCGACCGCGCGGCAAGGCGAGGGCGGCGTGCGCGTGGTGCGGCTGTCGGCGGCGGTCGATATCGGCCGGATCATCAACCACGACATCGCCAAGCAGCAGATCGAGGGCGGTCTGGTCTTCGGCATCGGCATCGCGCTCGGCAATGCGGTGCGGCTGCGCGCCGGGCTGCCCGAGGCGGCGGGCGAGACTGCGCTTGGCCTCCCCACCCTCGCCGATTGTCCCGAAATGCGGGTGGTGTTCATCGCCAGCGACGCCGCCCCCGCCGATCCGGGTGAGCTTGGCGCGGTGGTCGCCCCGCCGGCGATCGCCAATGCGTTCTATTCGGCCACAGGCTTGCGCCTGCGCCGCCTGCCCCTACTTTCGGACGGCATATGATCCTGACATTTTTGCAACATGATGCCGGGCCATTGCCTGAGGGCCGGAAACGAAACGCCTGCCGACCGTTAGGCGGGCTATGACCTGGCAGACCCAGCGCCTTCCGGGCGACCATCCTCCTGCGAAAAGCGGCCGCATCGGCGTGCTGGTGATCAACCTCGGCACGCCCGACGGGCCCGATCCGGATTCGGTCAAGCGCTACCTCAAGCAGTTCCTGTCCGACACCCGCGTGGTCGAGATCCCGCCGATCGCCTGGCAGCTGATCCTGCGCGGGATCATCCTCAACACCCGCCCCCAGAAAAGCGCCAAGGCCTATCAGAAGATCTGGACCGACCGGGGCTCGCCGCTCGCCGACATCACCGCGCGGCAGGCCGAGGCGATGATGGGGCGGTTCGGCGAGCACGTGCAGGTCGATTGGGCGATGCGTTACGGTAACCCCTCGATCGAAAGCCGCCTCACCGCGCTGATGGCCGACGGCTGCGACCGCATCCTGATCGCGCCGATGTATCCGCAATACTGCGCCGCGACGACCGCGACCGTGTTCGACGAGGTGGCGCGGGTGCTCAAGAAGATGCGCTGGCAGCCCGCCTTGCGCTTCGTGCCGCCCTATCATGACGAGCCGGGTTATATCGGCGCGCTCGCCGACGATCTGACCCGGCAGGTGAAGGCGCTGACCTTCAAGCCCGAGGTGATGCTGCTGAGCTTCCACGGGATGCCGCAGCAGACGCTCGAGAAGGGCGATCCCTATTACTGCCACTGCTCCAAGACCGCGCGCCTGCTGCGCGAGGAGCTGGCGACGCGGCCCGAATTTGCCGGCGTGCGGTTCGAAACGACCTTCCAGTCGCGCTTCGGCCCGGCCGCGTGGCTCGAACCTTCGACCGATGCGACCCTGATGGCCGAGGGCGACAAGGGCACCAAGCGCCTCGTGGTAGCCGCCCCCGGTTTCTCGGCGGATTGCGTCGAGACGCTGGAGGAACTGGCGCTCGAAGGGCGGGACGAATTTTTGGAGCACGGCGGCGAGGAATATGCCGTGCTCGATTGCCTCAACACCTCGGAAGATGGCCTCGCGATGATCGACGCGTTGCTGCGCCGAGAGCTTTCCGGATGGATTTGACGCCTCGGAAACTTGCGTGAAACTTTCACTAAGGTAAGTTGCGAATCCGAACCTGATTCACGGAGCATCAAGACGATCATGGCCACCCTTGCCGAAGCCCCGCAGGATAGCGAAACCAATGGCGGCAGCGCCCCTGCTGGCGCGCCGCGCCACTGGGGCGAGATGCGCCTGACCGAGGCCGATCTTGCCCACATCCCGGGCGAGGCTGGCTGGCCGGTGGTCGGCAACACCTTCACCATGCTCGCCGATCCGCACGCCTTTGCCGACCGGATGATCCGCACCCACGGCAAGGTCTACAAGAACCGCGCCTTTGGCGGCTGGCAGATCGCATTGATCGGGGCCGAGGCGAACGAGCTCCTGCTGTTCAACAAGGACAAGATCTTCTCGAGCGAGCAGGGCTGGGGTCCGGTCCTCGACCAGCTCTTCCCGCGCGGGCTGATGCTGATCGATTTCGAGCACCACCGGATCGACCGCCGCGCGCTCTCGATCGCCTTCAAGCCCGAGCCGATGCGCCACTATTCGGGCGCGCTCAATCGCGGGATCGCCCGGGAAGTTGCGGGCTGGGCGGGGCCGCAAACCTTCTATCCCGCGATCAAGAAGCTCACCCTCGATCTGGCCGCAGACAGCTTCATCGGCCTGCCGTGGGGGCCCGAGGCGGACAAGATCAACGAGGCTTTCGTCGACATGGTGCAGGCCTCGGTCGCGCCGATCCGCAAGCCGCTGCCCTTCACCAAGATGAAGAAGGGCGTCGATGGCCGCGCCTTCCTGGTCGACTATTTCACCAAGGAAACGCTGCGCCGCCGCGCCGAGGGCGGCGGGCAGGACATGTTCAGCCAGTTCGCCACCGCGACGCGCGAGGATGGCTCGCTGCTGCCGGTCGACGAGGTGGTCGATCACATGAACTTCCTGATGATGGCGGCGCATGACACCATCACCTCCTCGGCCACTTCGCTGATCTATCACCTCGCCACCAATCCCGAGTGGCAGGAGAAACTGCGCGAGGAAATCTTCGCGGTCACCGGCGGCCCGGATGGGGAGGGCAATCCGCGCCCCCTCGATTACGACGATCTCGCCAAGCTCGACCTCACCGAAATGGCTTTCAAGGAATCGCTGCGGATGATCCCGCCGGTCCCCTCGATGCCGCGCCGCGCGCTGCGCGAGTTCGAATATGGCGGCTACCGCATCCCGGCGGGCGCGATGGTCGGGATCAACATCCACTGGACGCACCATTCGGAGGAATATTGGGAGAACCCCCACGCCTTCGATCCGCTGCGCTTCACGCCTGACAAGGTGAAGGCGCGGCACAAATATGCCTGGGTGCCGTTCGGCGGGGGCGCGCACATGTGCTTGGGGCTCCACTTTGCCTATATGCAAGTCAAGGTGCTGATGGCGCAGCTGCTCCAGCGCTACCGGATCGAGGCGGCGGCGGGCTACAACCCCGAGTGGCAGGACTGGCCGATCCCGCAGCCCAAGGACGGACTGAAGGTGGAATTCAAGCCGCTCTAACCCTCGTCATTGCGAGCCGAAGGCGCGGCAATCCATGGCCAGGGCGCGCGGCTGGCGCAGCCTCGGTCGATGGGTTGCTTCGTCGCCTGCGGCTCCTCGCAAAGACGAAGTGGTCAAAAATCGACCGCGATCCCGTCCTTCTCCCAATCGCCATAGCGGGTGGGAGACAGCGCCTCGTCGTTCTTGACGGGCTTGGGCGCGGGCACCGGATCGTTGGTCCAGTGGGCGGGCTTCTTGAAGGCCTTGGCGGCCTCGGACTTTTGCTTGGTCATGGCTGGATTGACGCCCCGAAGACGATCAGGTTCCCGTCAGGCGCGCGGATCATCAGCTCGCGCTGACCGTAAGGCTGGTCGCGCGGGCCGACCACATCCCCGTCCGGGAGTGCTGCGAGCCGCTCGCTGAGCTGTTCCAGCACCGTCTCGACCGATTTGACGTCGATGTAATAGGCAAACCCGCCATGGGGCGTGCCAAGCTCGCTGCAATCGGTGTTCCCGAGCACACGCAGCCCCGCGCCCTCGCGCTCGAGATAGGCATAGCCGCCGTCATTGATGATCGCGGTGAAGCCGAGCGTTTCGGTAAGGAAGCGCAAGGCGCCCTCGAAGTCCGCGACATGCATGAAGGGGGTGATCTGGTAGGTGTTGCCGCTCATCGGGCGCAAAATCTCTCGCGGGGGTGGCGGGTATCACCGCTAGCATAAGGCGGGCGACCCCGATAGAGCGCGCCAATGGCACTCCCTCCCGGACTTCCCGTGCGCCGCGCTGCGCTGCGCCTCCTCGATGCCGTGTTTCGGCGGGGTGAGACGCTCGAAACTGCCGAAGCCGCCGCGCTCGGCGATGTGCGCAAGGCCCCCGACCGCGCGCTGGCGAAAGCGATCGCGGGCGAGACGCTGCGCTGGCTGACCGACCTCGACAACCTCATCGATTCCGCCACCAAACAGAACCTGCCCGATGACGCCAAGGCGCGGATGGTGCTGCGGCTGATGCTCGCTCAGACCTTGCGGCTGGAGACGCCCCCGCACGCGGTGATCGCGACCGGCTTGCCGCTGCTGGCGGGCGGCCCGCGCAGGCTGGCGCATGGGGTGTTTTCAGCGCTGGTGAAGCCGGGGCGCAGTGTCCTGCCCGAGGCCCCGACCCTGCCCGAGCGCGTGACCGAGCGTTGGGGCGCGGACAAGGCCGCCGCCATTGCGCCGGGCCTGGCCTTCCCGCCCGAGCTCGACCTCGCCCTCAAACACGCCGCCGAGACCGAGACCCGCGCCGTGGCGATGGGCGGCGTCACTTTCGCCCCCGGCCATGTCCGCCTGCCGCGCGGCGCTGCGGTGGAGAGCCTTGCCGATTACAAGGCGGGCGACTGGTGGGTGCAGGACCTCGCCGCGTCGATCCCGGCGCGGTTGCTGGGTGACGGTGGAGGCCGCCACGCGCTCGACCTGTGCGCGGCGCCCGGCGGCAAGACGATGCAATTGGCAGCAAGCGGGTGGAACGTCACCGCGCTCGACAGCTCGAAACGGCGGCTGGAAGTGCTGAAGGACAACCTCAAGCGCACCGGCCTCAAGGCCTCGCCCGTGCGCGCCGATGCGCTGACGTGGGAGCCCAAGCACCGCTTCGACGCAATCCTGATCGACGCGCCCTGCACCGCGACCGGCACCTGCCGCCGCCACCCCGACGTGCTCCACCGCATCGGCAAGGGGCAGATCGCCGAGATGGTCGAGCTGCAACGTAGCCTCGCCGCAAAGGCCGCCGAGTGGCTCAACCCCGGCGGGGTGCTGGTCTATGCGGTGTGCTCGCTCGAGGCCGAGGAGGGCGAGGAACAGGCCGCGTGGATCGACGCGGAACTGGGTCTGACGCCCGCGCCGATCACCGCCGAAGAACTCCCTGCGGGCCTCGCGCCCACCCCCGAGGGCTGGCTGCGCACCCATCCGGGGATGCTGGCCGAGCAAGGCGGGCTGGATGGGTTTTTTGTGGGGCGGTGGGTCAAATAGCCAGCGCGCCCATGGTTAGCGACGCACGTTCCGGGCAAAACCAAGAAACCCTTTGGTAAACTGATACTGCACTTCGTTTCTCGCACGTTCAACATCGACTTCTGTTGTGGGCGGAAAGAAATTCAGAGACCCATCCGGGACTCCGCCAGAGTTTAGAACGATCTCTGATTGCAAAGTCGGGCTTGCGCCATAATAGCGATATGACCAGCCGATGAACATATTGCTCTTCAACTGAGGGATATCGCGATAAGCGACAGTCGTTATTCCCAGTTCTGCATAGCAGCTTGACTGCGAATCCGTGAGCCGTTTGCCGGCCTTCAGCAAGGCAAAGCGTTTCTTGCGCTTTTCGCGCAATTCCTTTGATTCCTTGAGAGCTTCGCGGGACGGGAAAGCCTCCTCGACGATGATCTCGTAACCAATGAGCCCTAGCGCGTTGGCACCCCCTTGCTTTCTGAGCAGGTCGATCTGAATTTCAGGGCTGAGATATTCCCGCATCAAGCTCTGGATTGCTTGCCGGCGGTTCTTGGTCGAGCCTTGATCTAGGGAGAAGCCGACCAGCGGGATTGCCGACAACGCGCCCCACATATCGGTGGTGTATTCGTCGATCGGCCAGACGTGCAGTTCGCAGCGGGAGCCATCCGGGCCCTTCTTGGGTGCCGTGACGGCGGGCAGGGAGGCGTCCTGCGCGGCCACGGGAGCAGCCGCCACCGTCCCTGCAAATGCGGTCAGGAAAATCCGGAATAGTCTGAGGTTCATTGGCGCGGCCCATGTGACACGCAGGGCAACCGGGTGGCTGCGCTGTGTGCCGATCATACACGCGGCGGCATCGCGGACAAGCACAGAGGGGCGTGCATCAGTTTGTATTTGCACGCCTCGTGCCGCCGCGCGGACCTCAGTCCTTTACATACTTCTGAAAGCTCTTGCGCAGCTTCATCAGCTTGGGCGGGATCACCGCGAGGCAGTAGGGATTGCGCTGGCCTTCGCCGTCCCAGTATTCCTGATGGTAGTCCTCGGCCGGATACCATTCCGCGGTCTGCGCGCCGCCGGACAGGCCCTCGATGGTGGTCACGGCGGTCTTGCCATGATCAGCATTCCAGCGCGCGATGGCGGCCTTCGCCTCCTCGCCCTGCTCGTCCGACAGCGGGAAGATCGCGCTGCGGTATTGCGTCCCGATGTCGCCCCCCTGACGGTTCAGCTGCGTCGGATCATGCGTGCCGAGGAATACGTCGAAGATCTCGGCGAGGCTGATCGCGTGCGGGTCGAAGGTCACGCGGATGCCCTCGGCATGGCCCGTGGTGCCGGTGCACACTTCCTTGTAGGTCGGGTTTGCCTTGGTGCCGCCGATATAGCCGCTCTCCACGAGGCTCACGCCCACCACATCGCGAAACACTGCCTCGGTGCACCAGAAGCACCCGCCTGCAATGATCGCCGTTTCCATGTTGCTCATCGAATTCTCCGTTGCTTTGTGCCAGAGATAGGCCAGCAGATCGCCATTGCCAGCGCCTCGGGCGCTATTCTTGCCAATATCCGGGAGAGTTACACCATGAAGAAGTTTGTCATCGCCCTTGCCGCTGCGAGCGGCATCGCGCTTGCCGCCCCGCTTCTGGCCGACAGCCACACCGGCATGGTCGACGAGGCGCACATCAAGGACACCGCGCATTTCATGAAGATGCACGGCGAGCAGCTGTCGGCCGCGATCCAGCATCCCACGCGGAAGGAAGACTGTGCGCGCGACGCTTTCCGCCACCCGGCCGAAACGCTCGCCTTCTTCCATGTCGGCCCAGAGATGAAGGTCGGCGAATATGCGCCCGGCGGCGGGTGGTATTCACGCCTGCTCGGTCATTATCTTGGCGGCGAGGGGCAGCTGGTCGGCCTCTATGCCAACCCGCTCACCGCCACCTCTGACGCCGAGCGCCAGAAGCGCATCCGCGCGTCTGCGGCAGGCTTCGGCGCGGAAGTGGCCGGCTACACGGGTCTTCCGGCCGAGAAGTTCAGCGGGATCACGCTCGACAATCTCGAGGGCCAGAAGGGCACCTTCGACCGCATTCTGGTGATGCGCGCGATGCACAACCTGCTGCGCGGCGGCACCGCGGATACCGAGCTGCGTGCGATGCGCGAGCTGCTCAAGGATGACGGCCTCATCGGCATCGAACAGCACCGCGCCGACGCCGACGCGCCGTGGTCCTACGCCAACGGGACCAAGGGCTACCTTCGCGAGAAGGACGTGATCGATTTCATGCGCATCAACGGCTTCGAACTGGTCGCCGCCAGCGAGATCAACGCCAACCCCAAGGACACCGCCGATCACAAGGAAGGCGTGTGGGAAATGCCCCCGGTGCTCGCCACCAAGCGCGAGGACCTGAAGGGCCTTGGCGAGAGCGACCGCATGACTCTGCTGTTCAAGAAGGCGAAGTAGGCGTTCTTGATGGCCGCGATTTCCGAGCCGTTCGGTGTTCCACCGAACTCGAAATCGCTATAAGGGGCGGCGGCATGACTGCAATCACCGTCGCCGCCCTTCAGCTCGCCTTGGGTTCCGAGGACGAAGCCACCAACATCGCCGCCGTCTCTGCGCTGGTGGAAGAAGCTGCTGCCCAAGGCGCGCAGCTGATCCTCCCGCCCGAGTTGTTCAGCGGCCCCTATTTCTGCCGCGAGGAGGACGAGGCGCTGTTTGCGCTCGCGCGTCCGACGGCGGAGCATCCCTCGGTGATCGCCATGCAGGCGCTCGCCGCGAAGCTCAAGGTGACGATCCCCACCAGCTTCTTCGAGCGCGACGGGCACCACTACTACAACACCCTCGCCATGATCGGCCCCGATGGCGCGATCATGGGCACCTATCGCAAGAGCCACATCCCCGACGGCCCCGGTTACGAGGAAAAGTACTATTTCCGCCCCGGCAATGACGGCTTCAAGGTGTGGGACGTACCGGGCGAGGATGGCGCCAAGGTGCGCATCGGCGTCGGCATCTGCTGGGACCAGTGGTATCCCGAAGCCGCCCGCGTGATGGCGCTGCTCGGCGCGGAACTGCTGATGTATCCGACCGCGATCGGCTCCGAGCCCTATGACGCCGATCTCGACACCAGCCGGATGTGGCGGCGCGCGATGATCGGCCACGCGGTGTCGAACTGCATGCCGGTGGTTGCGGCCAACCGGATCGGCACCGAGTGCGGGCAGCGCTTCTACGGCCACTCCTTCATCAGCGACGAATGGGGCGATTATCTCGCCGAATATGGCGCGGGCGAGAGCGGCGTGCTGATCGCGCGGCTCGACCTTGCCCGCGCGGCCACCCACCGCGCCGGGATGGGCTTCTTCCGCGACCGCCGCCCGCAGCTTTACGGCCGGATCGCCGAGGACATTTAGGCCTGTCCAGCACCTACCTCGTCGCGCTGGGGAGCAACCGGCGGCACGCCTTCTATGGCGCGCCGGAGGGCGTGGTGCGGGCGGCGATGGACGAGTGCGCCGCCTTCGGCACCGTCACCGCGCGCTCGCGCATCATCCCGACCCCCGCAATGGGCGCAGCATCGCGCCGCTTCGCCAATGCCGCGCTGGTGCTCGAGAGCGAGCTCGATCCGCCCGCGCTGCTCGCCGCCTTGAAGCGCACCGAGCGCGAATTCGGCCGCCGCCCCGGCCAGCGCTGGGGTGACCGGGTGCTCGATTGCGATATCGTGCTGTGGAGCGGCGGGGCGTGGCGGACGAAGGCGCTGGCCATTCCCCACCCGGCCTTCGCCGCGCGGCGCTTCGTCCTCGACCCGGCCTGCACCATCGCCCCCGATTGGTGCACGCCCCCGCACGGGCTGACCCTCGCCCACCATCAAGCCCGCTTGACCCGCCCGCGCCCCCTGCCTAGGGGAGCGCCCTTCGCGTAGGCGCGCAGGCCCAAAGCCAGCGGCGTGGACCCGTAGCTCAGTTGGTAGAGCAACGGACTTTTAATCTGTAGGTCTCGGGTTCGAGCCCCGACGGGTCCACCAATTTTTATTAACATAAACAGATATTTATAGGGAGGCTGCGGCCCGCTTGAGTGTCCACAAGCACGGCAAGAACCGAATAAGTACCGCGTGGCCGTGCAGTGACCCAAAAATACTGTTGACCATGCTCAAACTCGGCAGAAAGGGGCTGCCAACGACATTCGAATTCGATACAGTTCCCGGAACAGATGTGAAACGGCAAGGGCCGAGTACGAGTGAAGGGGAAAGCGGTGTTTCGAGATTCACCCGATGAAGTGGACCCTAGCTGTAGCGCTCCGAGCGGCGACCAGGGCGCTCAAGTGAAGCTGGCATCGTTCTTTGCCGGCATCGGTGGCTTCGACAGGGCCTTTGAGCTGGAGAAGGCTAAGGTCGTATTTCATTGCGAGAAAGACAAATTCTGCCTGTCGGTCCTGCGCCGCCATTGGCCATCCGTTCAGACCGACGAGGACATTCGTAGTCTGACCGCAGATGACGTGCCCCATGCAGATGTCTGGGCAGCAGGCTTCCCTTGTCAGGATGTGTCGCTTGCACGAGGTAATCATGGGCGCACCGGGCTTAGGGGAAACCATACCAGCCTATTCTTCAAGCTGGCTCAGTTGGTAGCCGAACGTAAACCAAGGGTGCTTCTTCTTGAGAATGTCGTCGGCCTGCTAAACTCGCACGGCGGTGAAGACTTCGCCATTGTTCTGCGAGAGCTCACGGCACAGGGCTACGGGGTCGCTTGGCGGGTTATGAACGCGCGTTATTTCGGCGCGCCGCAATCACGCCCGCGAGTTTTTATTTGCGCTTGGAGAGGTGACTACAGCAACGCAATCCAGTCGCTGTTCGAGGACAGGCCGAGTGCGAAACCAGAGTCGGAGCGAACCGGTTTCATGACTGAGCGCCTCCATGCCAAAACCGGGGCTACAGTTCCCCACATCGCGTACTGTGTGTCAGCAACTTCCGGGCGCCATACCGGTTTGGACTGGGCGCGGACTTATGTGTCGTACCCCAACGCTGTACGCCGCCCGACACCGACCGAGAGCGAGCGATTGCAGGGCTTTCCTGCTGGTTGGTCTATGCCATCATCAGACTATCGAGCACCAGCGCGTGGTTTGGACTCAGAGCGCTACAAAGCGGTTGGCAATGCCGTCGCCGTGCCGGTAGTACGCTGGATCGCGAAACGCCTCATTCCACTGTTAGCCACTTCGCATTCACCCGATCAACGGGATCTACAACGTACGGCGCTTGCGCTTGCCCCCGATCTCAGAAACGCCACCGCCGCCATTAACTTCGAAGAAATCGAAGCTGAGATGGCAAGTGGAACCTTCAAGCGTCGTTGGAAATCGGGGGGCTGCGCGTTTGGCAACTGCATAGTTGAAGGCTCGGCACCGCCCGCCCCATCAAAGATAATCCCATCTTCCTTTGTAGATGTCCTAGACGACGAAGTGCCCGACGACCGATATTTCCTTACTGCAAACGCCGCCACCGGGGTACTCAGGCGCGTGGATGCACTGGGACGAAACCTATTCGCACCTATGCGACGAGCCCTAGAGATTTTGGTCAGAGAGGGTATTGTGCACTCGAGCAGTCGAGCCAAACTGACCGGAGATAATATTGGCAAGTCCAGCATTCGTAAGGCTAGGGCCGAGCAGCGCAGCCAAATCGCAGAAGCTCGCTAAGGCGCCTGCGGGCCCTTACTCAGACAGCCTCGAGCTTGAATGCGCTCAAGTTCCGGCCGATTTTGACGCGGGCTCACTAGTCTGGCTGTGGCTTGGCAGCGATAATAATAAGGGCCAAGCGACCGAATGGACGCAAGGTATCCGCGCGCTTGGAATTTGTGCAAAGAAGGAGGACCTAGGAGGGTCTAAATACAAGATCGTACTCGCCGACCTACTGATGCTACCGCGATCAGTTGAAAAGCTAGAACTCCTGCAAACATCTCCCGAGACATATGCGCGTTCGCTGTCTGAGGCAGCCATCATTGGGCTGAACAACTATTCTTCACAGGTCGTACAGCTTCTGACGCCTCACGAGTTTGCGACGATCGGAGCCGTGACGGCGCGCCTGCTACCTGAGGCACGCGAAGCGCTTTTCGAAATGCTGCCCGATGCAGCGAAAGTAGAACTTGTTGAGCGGCCGTCTCCCGCAAAGACCGTCGAACACGTGAAGCACGCTGAGGGCCCAATCGAGATCGGGGATGATGATACCTATTACCAAGCTGTGGTGAGTAGCATTACAGACGATGGGGTTGGCGGCGTCTTGTTTATTGGCCCACCTGGCACGGGCAAGACTTGGTATGCCCGCCAGGTAGCTCGAAAGCTGACTGGTGGTGACGGCCATCGCATCCGCGAGCTCCAGTTCCATCCATCCTACCAATATGAAGATTTTGTCGAAGGATACGTGCCGGATGTCCAAGCTGGCTTCCGTTTGGCGCCGAAGCACTTACTCGAAATGGTTGATGTAGCCGAGAAAGCCGACGGTCCCGTCGTCATTATCATCGATGAGTTTAGTCGAACCGACCCTGCACGTGTTCTCGGAGAAACTCTGACCTATATGGACGGGGCGATGCGCGGAGTGCCATTCTATCTGCCGTCGGGCAGAAGGGTCGCTATCCCGAAAAACCTCATTTTCTTAGCGACGATGAATCCCGACGACAGATCGGTTGATGAGATTGACGACGCGATGGATAGGCGGTGGGCGAAGCTGACAATCGAGCCGAGCGCGAACAAGGTGCGCGACTTTTTGAAAGGGAACGCGGCAGACGGCAAACTTATTGCCGCTGTCGTCAAATTCTTCCAAAAAATTCAGGGCCGAACACCTTTGGGACATGCCTTGTTTCGTCGCGTCAAGGACCAAGCGTCCCTAGAGCGGTTGTGGACTAATCAACTGAAATATCAGATGCAGAAGCGCTTTCGCTTCGACCCGGCAGGCCTAGCTGAGATTGAAGCAATGTGGGCTGACTGCAAAGCGTCGCTCGAAGCGGCGACTCAGACTGAAGAATCGGCGGACGGGCAGCCCGTAGAGGATGCTGGATGACGGATACGGCAATTGCCGACTACCGACTGGTGACGGTAGCAGCACGTAGTTCCGTCGAGCTCCCGCTGTCCGCGGTGCTCAAAGGTGGGCGCATACAGGTGTATCCCGAGGTTGAGAGCGAGGGCCTGCTATTTCTTCAATTTCAAGGAGGCAAAATCCGCCTCACAGCGGGCAAGTATGTCGGACTGATCCCGCTGACCCCCGACATCACCGTGGACGTTCGCCCCAAGCTGCCAGTCCGCAACCTAGCTCGTGTTCTCGATCAAGCGCGAGCCTCTCTCGGGAGCGTTGCACTCGACAGGTACTATGAAGCGACGGACGACCAAGGCACTACCATCCTTGAGTTTCTCCTGAGCAATTTGGTCAATTCACTGCAGAGCGTTCAAGAAAACGGCTATCTCAAGAATTACATTAGCCAGGTAGATGCCGGAGCCCTTCACGGCAGGCTATTGGCGGGTCAGACGCTAAAGTCGCTTTGGTCCCGTGGTGAAAGGCACAAGGTAGTAACCGAATCCTTTCAACAATCAGTCGACGTTGCCGCTAACCGCGTCATCAAGTTTGCTTTGGAACGCGCGACGGCTACACTCTGCCGCGTTCGTCCCTCCTCGCCAATCCTCCATAAAGCTAATCGAACCCATGGCAATTTCCCTCGGTCAGTCGAAGCGCTCCTACATAATGATCTCAAAATCTGCAGGGCAGCCCTAAGGTCCCGGTCACTGCCCGCATCGAGAGCATACTATTATCGACCGCTTGAGATTTCGGAGCTTTTGCTGGGAAATTCTGCGGTTTCGTTGGAAAGAACAGGAGAGGATGTCCAGCTGCAGACATTTATTCTCAACTTTGAAGAGGTATTTGAGAACTATCTACGGCATATCTTAGCAGCCCGCGTCCCGACCGGCTGTGACGTGCGGGATGGCAACGGCGAAGGCGCAAGGCCTCTCTATGATGACCGAGCCGACCCGCCGGCGCAGCCAGACATTGTTCTGGAGCATGTCGGGAGCCAACCGGTGATCGTTGAGGTCAAATACAAGGACAAGCCCGACCGTGCCGACGTGAACCAAGTCGTCACTTATGCAGCAGCCTATCGTGCGACTAACGTGGTGCTCGTTCACCAAGCGAAGACCGCAGCTCAGACCGGAGCGCAGCTTCGAGGCAAGATAAACGGCACGAATGTCTTCACATACGGGTTCGACTTATCAGCGCATGATCTTGAAGGGCAGGAAGCTGCCTTCGCGACGGCCATGTCTGCCTTCGTGACAGAGAGCGTGCATATGGCTGCGGCGTAGTGTTAGGGTTTTGTCGCTAGGTTCTATTCATCGCTAAACAGATCATGCGGATGAACGGAGAGCGATTGAGCCAAACGGCTCAGTACGCTGACGGATGGATTCCGCCGACCTGCCTCAATTCCGCGCAGGTAAGTCACATCGATCTCAGCCTCATGGGCAAGCTGCTCCTGCGTCAGTTTTCGCTCGACGCGAATCTTCCGCACGTTTGCGCCGACGATCCTGTTCCAATCCATCCGACAGGTTCAAGACCTGAGGGACTATAATCACTAGGGAATATAGTCCCTATCGAGATTTTCCGCACACATGGCGTTTGGATGCGCATTTCAAGTTCGCGTCGAGAACTTTCCCGCGTATTGATAGGGACTATAGTCTCTATCTGGAGGGCAGATGCTCGCGCTTCAAGTCATCGAAGGCCACAACATTGTCCACATCGCGACGGTGCAGAAAGGGGGAATCCGCTACCGTGGCAGGTTCCATCTTCCTGTCTCGCTGGACCGCCTCGACGGTGGTTCGTTCGATCCGGCTGGGTCGCTAGGGGGCGCAGCTCTGGGAGCGATGACGTTTGGAGCGGTCGGCGCGATCGTAGGCTCGATTACGGCGGGCCGTGGGAGGACGGCGGTTTCGATCAAGATGACTGACGGCACGGAAATGGTGTGCACAGTCGCTAGTGACGAGTTTGCCGCCCTTTATGTCGAGGTTCAACGGCTTATCGCGTTGGCGGCGACTGGCTACGTGCCGCCAGTCCCCGCAAAGGTCACCCTCGCGCAGGTGCTCCTAGGCCCCTTTTATCTCGCACGCTTCGGCTTTGGCTGGTTCATGGCCGGCATGAGCATCACCATACTCACGCTCGGCATTGGCTGGCTAGCTATGCCCGCATTGTCCGCTCATCTCGAACGACGAAGGGCGCAAGCTTCAGCCTAGGCCATTCTTCCGAACGAACTCTTCGCCCCATCGGGAGGTGAGTTCTGTCGGGCTGAACGCGACCTTCACCCAGCGATGAAAAACGCGGCGCCGACCCCAAAGGGCAATGGTCTGTTCCCGGTACCCCATGGCGCGCAGGTCTGCTCGCGCGAGATATCTTTCGTGCTCGTCGCAAAGGCGGCTATCGCCGCCCATGAGTTCGATCATATCGTCTTCGGTGAGGAAGCCGACGTCGTCCAATGCCTCTTCCAGCAGACGCTGGTGCTCGGAGCTGGACCGTCCCTCGGGCAAATAGATCGACATCGGCAACTTCCTTCATTCTGCGGTGACTGGATCGGGAGTTGGTAAAGCTGCGCGGGTAAGTGCCGCGCTCATCTTCGCTACGGGATTGGGGCGGCGGGTCAGGAACACGCGGTCGGCGTTGATGATCTCGCGACCGATCAGCTCGATCTCGGCGATGGCGACCGTCACTCGGTCGAAGTCCGGGCCTACGAGCCCTTGGGCAAGTTCGGATGAGCTGAACGGTCGCGCCGTGGCCTTGATCCCCGAATTGCGGGCGCAAAGTGCGGCGCCGAGTTCCATATCGCGGGTGGCGATGGCGAACGATGCTAGCGAGGCCAGTTCGACCAGGCCCGAGCTCTCAATCTGGCTCGCGATGAAACTGCGGCGCGGTGAGCCGAGGTTCTCGCGCATCAGCATCTGCATTGCAGAGCGGTAGTGTACCGCGATGGCCTTGATCTCGTTCATCTGGCGGACAGCGACGCGGAGGACCTCGGTGCGCGCCTTATCGCTGCCGTCGATGAGTTCACGCCGGAATGATCCGGTGACCCGGTTGGCAACGGAAAGGCGCTCGGCGGTCGTCAGATCGCCGAGCGAGTCCTCCAGTTCGGCCCTTTTGGCCTGCACGCGCCCGTCGATCGAGCCGAGCAGCGCCAGCTGGCGTTCGCGGAGCTGCTTCATCTGTTCGTGCCGCTCGAGGACCTCCGTCACGGAGGCCCAATGTGCGGACAGCTTTTCATTCTGGATCATGGCCACCTCGTCTGGGCAATGCATCACGCGCTGCGGGGACGTTGCGAACATGGGCGGAACACCGCGGTTCGCCGCCATCGCGGCACCGACACCTCAATCAGGTGTCGGTGCCTGAATGCGACGATTGCGCCATCTTGCTGACCGTCATTTCCGGCTCAGCGCTTCCGGCTATGCTCGCACATCCAGTTGCTGACGTATGCTGGCGGGAGCGCCGCCATGAACGCGTCGAGCGGCGCGTGGCCAGGGCCGATCAGAACCTGCGCTTTTCGGGTTGCGGCGAAAACGAGGGCGAGAGGTGCAACCGCTTCCTGTGGGATTTCGCCGCGTGCGGCCTTGCGACTGAAAAGTGCGATGTCGCCCTTACGAGCGGTAACTGCGAGCTTAGTCAAATCTGCCTCCTCCGATTGTGGGGGCCGACCGACTCGCAGCTTCGAATGGGAAATCACATCAACATTACGTGACGGCGCTTACCAAGCCCTCTGCGTCACTGAAGGCCGCTTCCAGATAACGCCATAGCGTAGCGCGTCCGCAGCATGATCGGCGGCACTGCTGTCCACATCCTCGATGTCGCGAGGATCGCGTGGCAGGACAGGTAGGGTGTCCCAGGCGTAGTCGCAGGCGCGGCTGATGTAGAGTCCCGGCTTCTCCATGCTCCCGGCCTGCGAGAGCAAGGTTCGCATCCGCTCCCACCCGGCTTTGCGGGAACCTTTCCCGGCCGGACAGAAGCGCACGCCCGACCGACTGAACTCGTCCGCAATGGTCGCCGCACTGTGGCCGCGAGCCCGCGCAAAGATCCCATCGTCGGCAACGCCGGACGGTCGCACCTTCCAATGTGCGGTCATGTCGCGGATCGCTTCGGCAAGGCGAGGAACGGTCCAGCCGAGTCCCTCGGTTGGCCTGTGCGGTCTGGCCGTGGCCAGTTCGTCGAGCGCGATCAGGCTGCCGCGGGGATAGAAATGGCCATCTGGGCCGGCCACGCCGGGCGATCTGGCGAACAGATATGTTGCCGAAGGTGATGAGGAACCAAAGTCATGTGCAAGGAATGTTGCCCAGCCAGTTGGCACCTCCTTCCATCGATCAACGGCGCACCGCTCAGGCGAGAGACATCCCGCGAAAAACGCACCGCGCGCGACCGCCCAATCGCCCTCGGTCCAGGCGCGGAACAGTTCTTCGTCGCCTGCACATGCCGCAAGGAGTTGTTGCCGGTAGTCGGCACCGTCGAGATGGGGGTTGTCGAGGAAGGTGCTTGGTGCATGGACGCAAGGCCTGCCTGCGTTCGTCTGGAAAGGCACCCAGGCCCGCGCCGCCAGAACGTAGCGCGACGCAACCCACTGGTGGCCCGCGCCGCCGGGGTTGCCTGCGAACACAGTACGGAGGGGGATGTCCTTGGGTCCGCGGAGGTTGGAGCGCAGAAGGTCGACCACCTGCGGTGTTGGCCACTGGGTGATCTCGTCGACGAGGATCAACGTGAAGCTACGGCCCTGGACCTTGTCGTAGGCGGAGAAGGAATCGACCTGAGCGAGCTCCACGTAGCCATAAGGGAGTCTGAAAACGTGCTCGGACGCGTTGTAGGACGCCGCCGAGCCGTAGGCAGCCGAGAACAGTTGTCGAAGCACCAGCTCGAAGTCGGAGAGGCCCTTATAGGTCTTGCGGACATAGAGGACGCGTGCCCGTTCCCGGTATTGCTCGACATGGCGCAGGATTAGGAGGGCCTTGCAATGGCTTTTGCCGCCGCCGCGTCCGCCGCCCAAAAACAGGTCCATGTTCTCTGGCACGCTGAGGACGCGCGCTTGATAGGGGGTCGGCTCGATGACCTCGCCCGTCATGGCACCCCGGTTCCGTCGATGGTGCGAGCATATTCCTCTGCGGACGCAGAGGCGGCGGGCAGATTGATAACCACGTTCACCCGCGCGTCGGCCGCGGCCTGCGGCGCGCCTTGGTCGCGATAGCCATGGCGAGACTTGAGTGCGAAGATCAGCGAGGTAGTTTCGCCCTCTCGCGCCTTGTCGAGCAGGACAGCAACGAGCTCTTCCTCCTCGATCTTGCGGCTCTCGGCGAGCGCCCCGGCAATCCGCTCGTCATCGTCGCGCAGCCGCATCCATGTGCGGTAATTGATGCCCAGGGAGCGCGCGATGCGGACTTCGGAGACGCCGCGACGGCAGGCATCGATGACCTTGCCGATGTGCTGGTCTGGAACCAGGTACTTTCTGCGATCGGAACGGGGGTCCAGGGCTGAAACCACCTGGGGGCGGGCGGGGGAGTAGGCCCCCTCCTGGCTGACGATACCATGGTCCAGCCCATCGGTCCGGTGCTCTGAGCTGTGCTCGACTGGATCATCGCCGGACAGTGGCATGATCTTCTTGTCCTTTTCTGCACCGACGCCCTGATAATGAATTAGGGGGTCTGACAAATGGGCCGGATGTAGCGCGACAGGCAGCAGGAGGAGCGCCGCCTGTCGCACCACCCCTTTTTATTGTCGCGGCTTCTGCGCCATCGGACGCCGTCATTGCCGCGGTCGCGCCGCGGTTCCAGGTTATCAAAGATTTGGGGCCGATGGCCTCCCGCCCGCATCACAGCGTGGGCGTCTTTCTCATCGTAAATGAAATTCGGTGCCGGGTGACCGGTAGACAGGCTGCTTCGTTGTTTCCACGGTCTGCACTACATCTGCCCAACCTATGGCTGGTGGATGCAGTTCAGTCAGATTCTTAAGAATGAACCAGTTGTCTACCGGTCTACCTGTCTACGATTGGACGTGCTCAAGATAGGCGTCGATGCGCGCTGCTGCTCCCGCCTCATCCCAATGGGCATGATTTCGGATGGACCACAGCGACCACGGCTGGCGATTGTCGTTGCCCTGCTTGGTGTAGCGAACATGTTTGACCGCCTTCACCTCATCCTTGAGCCATTTTATGACGCGGCTGCGCAACCCCTTCGACGTTCGTGCAATCCGTTCAGGCACCGCTCCTGTGACATCTTCCAGCCGCACGAGGTCGAATTCGAACGGGTAAGAGCCCTCTTCGAGCAGTTCCGAGAGGACCTGCTCAGCCTCTCCCAAGGTGAAGCCCCGCATCTCATCCTTGCCGCTTGTCCATGGCGCGCGACCCTTGGGGTTCAGCCCGATCTTGCGGGCTAACAGCCAGTGCGCCACGGCGGCGGCTCCTCCCGCATCAAGGAAGCCAAACAGCCTGTCGTAGTAGGTCTCACATGCCGGCTCTGCAGGCGAGAACACGGCCAGCCAGCGCCGGTCATCCGCTTCGATCGGCAGCGCGTCGGCATGGTTCGTAAAGCAGATCAGATTAAGATGATTAGGCAGATTATAGGCTCGCCCGTACATCGGTCGGATGCAAAGTTCACTGTCGGTGATGACCGGCTTGAGCCTGTTGGCGACCTCCTGCCGCCCTAGAGCCATCAGCTCCTCGATAATGACCAACTGGCGCCCCTCCTGCCAGTCCGTGTATTTGTCCACGACGACGCTATTCATCGGTCGACCGACATTGACCTCCCCGATCATACGCGCAGCGAGCAGTCCGATCCAACTCTTGCCAGTGCCCTGGCGGCCCCGCACCAAAAGGGCGAAAGTGATCTTTGTTTCCGGGCGCTGCACGAGCAACGCCAGATAATCGATCACGAAGGACCGCTCTGCTTCATCGGGAAACAGATAGGCCATGTGCTCCAAAAACACCGAAACGTCGCCCTCGACTGGCTTGATACGGCTATCGCGCCAGGTGTTGTAGATGGCCGCTCCGCTTGAAGAGCGAGTAAACTCTTCTGCTAGTGGCACGTAGGCCATCGACTCCAGGCGCCTGATCGGCAGCTTGCCCTTCCACACGGCCGTCAGAATGTCCCCTTCTGGCCACTTATCAGCGTGGAGCGACTTGAACTGCTTTTCCGAGAGGGCCTTTCCGTCCGCACGGCGAATGAAACGCTCGGCATCGGCGATCCAAACGAACTGCCCGGCAAACTTAGCGTGAGGGCCATTTATGCCTTTCACGCCCTGACCAGGCTCATCTTCCACGACACCCGCAAAGTCGTTCGACGCCGTTATGGCCCTCACGATCTCCGGGTGGCCCGCTTCGATGACCGCCTTGAACAGCGTCCCCGCCTTGATGCCATCGGGCTTCGCCGCGAGACTTTTCCAGCGCATCCGAATGTCATCGGTCGCATCGGCATATCTCGCGTCGCCCAATGACCACTCCACGAAAACGTCGATGCCTGCGCCGTTCGTCGCATGGTGGCTGGCCATCATGATTTCACGCCATGCAAGCTCATCGTTGAACGCGTACACGTCGAGGCAGGCCAATAGAGTCGCCAAATCATCGACGTCGATCTCGCCGGGCCCATCGCTGGCGAGGCATTCAGGCCGGACGAGCAATTCGATGAGCGAACCTGGCGCATCGCTAACTTGGGAAAGCGGGACGCAGAGCGGATCGTCATCCCATCGATAGACAACGCCATTGGCATGGACCGACCCCGACGCCACGACGAAGCCACCCTCAGTCTTTACGTCGATACCGTCATGCCCTGGCACTTTGCCTGCGACCTTCACGCCCGCAGGCTTCTTCATGTATATGTGCCTTCCGCCAGAGCCGGTCCAGACGATCGGCCAATCGGCAAAGTCGATGTCCAGCTCGACCGCAAGTCGCTTAAGGGAATCATCGCCGCCGTGACGCGGGTCAACGTCGAGCACTAGATCGTCATCTCGCAGTCGAACTCCGATGTTCTTGCCTGAGGCAAAGTGGGCCTTGGCATCATCGGCAGAGAGGGGCTGCAACAAGCGCCAGTTCGAGGCTGACGGCTGCTTTCCGCCCGGCTTGCCGCGGCACAGTTCATTCGGGCCTGTCAGACAGATCAGCTCGTAGCGACCGGCATAGGGCTCAAGGGCATGGGCATTTTGATGGGCCATCATCGCGCCACCTCCCCGCGCACGAACGCGTCGAGATCGTTGACGTGATACCGGATCAGCTTGTCCTGGATGACGTGATAGGCTGGGCCTTCACCGCGCGAGCGCCAAGTCTTGAGTGTTCCCGCCGAGCATGACAGATATTCGGCCGCCTGCGCGCTGTCCTTCCAGGGTGAAGGGATAGAGGTGTCGAGAGCGCGACGAACGGCGCGCTCGACGACCTGTTCGAGGTCGTTGTCCATAGATTCGGTCCTTCAAAGCTGCCCGAGGGCGGCGGATTTTTGGGAAAGACCGATTTCAAATAGTCATCAGAACATTGGCTAGGCATGGGGAACGTATCGGTCAAAACCGCCCGCGCTACCTCTTGAAAGAGGCGTCCCGAATCGCGCGGCTGGGATGTGCTAGTTTGGTCCAAGCCAGTCGCCTATCAACGAATCGCAGTCTGTGCTTAGACCCTTGAAATCTAGAAAGATCATCTCCAGTTTTGCTTGGTCAATTTAATTGGGGGTGGTTCATGGCTGACTGGATCTACGTCGATAACTCGAACGTCTTCATCGAGGGCAAGCGGGTTAGCGCGGTAAAGCAAGGAATGGCTCTCGATATCTGGGAGGCAATGGACAATCGCATCTTGGACAATTCCTACCGGATGAGCTTCGGTAAGCTCTACACCTTCGTTGCCGGCAATGACCCCAAAGAGACCGCAAGAGCGATGCTGTTCGGCTCAAGGCCCCCCGAGAACGACGCCATCTGGGAAATTGCCAAGCGGGCGGGCTTTGAGGTCATTACGCATGATCGCAATGCGTCAAACAAAGAAAAGAAGATCGACACAGGCATCGTGGCCGAATTGACGCGAGACGCTTACCGCAATGCCAAGGCTGGCGATGTGTTCACGATCGTTTCGGGAGATATCGATTACGTCCCTGCGATCGAAAACCTTATCAAAGACGGTTTCCAAGTCGATGTGGTCTTCTGGGACCATGCGGGACGCGAACTCAGAGAAGCGTGCTCAAACTTCATATCCCTTAATCCGCACTTGGACGCGCTTAAGCCCTAGCAGCGAGCACCATGTCTTCGAGGGCCTGAGAGAACTGCCGTAGATGCTCGACCAGGTGTTCGGCGTGCACGTATCCACCCGAGGCGCCTGGCAGCTTCTGCCCCAGCAGCAGCGCGCTTTCAGCGTAGGGAACGCCGCTGGCGATGAACAATGTTCTGGCATGATGGCGATACTCATGCGGGCTGGGAAGCCCGGCTTCCTTGGGCTCCTCGACATGGCCGGATGCACTTGTAGCGGAGGGCCACAGCCATTTGCTGTTGAGCGGCACGTCTGCGTCGAGCCGGTCCCTGAGCCGCGCGGTCAGTGCCTTGCCCATGGGGAACATCATCTGGCCGCCGACCTTCATGTGCCGGAACGTCAAGATGCCCCGCTCAATGTCCACGTCATCCCGCTGCACCAGCAGCAATGATGACCGTCGCGCGCCGGTCAGCATCATGGCAATGTGCAGATCGCGCCGGATCGACGACAGCTTTTCGACATCCACCCACCACGCCTTCAGGTCGAGCACATCGACTTCACGGCGCTTCGGAACCGGGACGCGCAGCGCGGTGACCGGATTGCCTCCGATCGTCTCGTCGAGCCTCATGGCCGTGTTTATCGCGGCTCGGAGAGTTCGCATCACGCTCCCGGCAGTCGTCTCGCCGCTCTTTCGCTTGAGCGTGTCGAACAGCTCGCGGACCTCTTGCCGGGTTATGTCGGTCACGGCTCTCTTGCGGAACTTCGTGAGATAGTTGTCCAGATGGTAGTTGTATCCCTCCACTGTCCGCGGGCTGTACGTCCGCTCGGAAAGGTGGACCTCCAGAGCCTGCTGGAGCGTAATCCCGCTCTCTGCGGGACCAGCCGTGGGATCGATGCCCGACTGTATCTGGCTCATCAGGGCTCTGGCCCGGTTACGAGCCTCGCGCAGTCCGATGCGGTCGCAGCGGTCGATCTTGACGCGCACGGTGCGGATGTGGCGGCCGTTTCGCCGAACATCGCCTTGTACGGCGAAGGTTTTGGTCGACTGATGGCAGATTACCATCAAGCCTTTCACTTGTTCATCGCGGTGGATGCCCGATCCGAGGGGAAGCTCGCGGATGCGGGCTTCGGTCAGGTTGATGACAGCCATTTAGGTCTCCGAAAGATACCGGCCTGAGCACCGAAAACGCGCTGCCTCTGAGCGGCTCAGGTTGACCTAAATGTCGTGAATTCTAGCCTCCGCGAACCAACATTTACCCTGATTAACCTCGGTTTTCCGAAGATTCCCGATCTTTTAATCTGTAGGTCTCGGGTTCGAGCCCCGACGGGTCCACCATTGTTTTGCGAACCCGCCTCCGCGGGTTCGTCCTCGCTAGATGTCCTTCGCTACGCTTCGGACCCGCTGCGGGGCGGCCGCGTGGCCTTGCGGTCGCTTTGCGACCGGTTGGGTGTCATCAGGTTGGATGGCCGCGGACGGCTCGACAATTCCCCTCGCCTCGACCACTGACTTTCCCATGAGGTTTCTGCCCGAGGATCATGTCGCGGACCGGCCGCTTTGGGCTTGGCTGACTGTCGCGTTCGCCGGGTGCGTCGCGCCGGCGGGGGCCCTGGTGATGACCCATGATCCGCGCGCTGCCGGCACGATCATTGCGATCGGGATGATGGGTGCGGGGATGATCGCTGCTGCTTCTGCCGGGCGCTTTGCCGTGGGGGTGATCGTCGCCTTGCTGGCCGGGGCGGGGCTCATGCTGTTGGCGCGGGCGCTTGGCCTGCCTGCCCTCCACGCCCCTGCCGGTGCCGCACTTGCAGCCGTCGTCGCGAGCGTCAGCTTTGCCGCGCGAGGGAGCCTGTTTGCGCGCTCGGCGGCAGCGCGGGGGTGGTGGATCGCGGTCGCCGTGGTCGCGGGAGAGGCCGCGGTCCTGCTCACCGCCGCGGTGATGCCGGGGGCATGGCCGGGCTGGGTGCTGGCGCTGCTGCCCGCGCAATGGGCGACACTCGCGCTGCAGGCGGCGCTGACTGGGACTGGCGCGCAGGTGGCGAGCATCGCCATGCTCGCCCTCGGCGGGACGGCTGCGGCGACCCTTCTGGTGGCCCACCTGTGGCCGCGCCGCTGGCCCTATCTCATCATGTTCACGACCTGGCTCGCCCTCTCCGCGCTCGTCTGGGAGCGATGGAGCGCGGCGCTCTAGGCCCTGCCTTATCCGCCAATTGTGCCCCGAACGTGCCGTGCCATACGGATCACTGATCCGGGAGAGGGAGAGGCACGCCATGGACACCGCGACGATCGCGACGATGAAGGCGCTGATGGAGTGGGAAGGGCAGCGCAAGGCGCCCCCGCCGGGCTTCCCGCGCCTGCCCGATGTCCCCGCCGCGCGCTACACCAGCGCCGAATTCTACGCGCTCGAACAGGAGCATATCTTCCGCAAGACCTGGCTGTTCGCCGCGCACCTTGATGAAGTGCCCGAGCCCGGCAGCTTCATGCGCTGGAACAATGCCGGCGATCCGATCATCATCGTCCACGGAACCGACGGGGTGGTGCGCGCCTTCTACAACACCTGCCGCCACCGCGGCGCGCCGGTGGTCACCGAGGACAAGGGCTGCGCGCGGCGGCTGGTGTGCCCCTATCACGCCTGGACCTACAAGACCGACGGCTCTCTGGTCGGCGTGCCCGAGAAGCAGAATTTCGTCGACCTCGATATGGCGACGCGCGGCCTCATCCCGGTGCGGTGCGAGATGTTCGGCAAGCTCATATACGTCAATTTCGACGACGCGGCGCCCACCTTGCGCGAATTCCTCGGCCCGATCGCCGACGAGTGGGAGGAGTTCGGCTTCGACAAGCTGCGCCTCGCCGCGCGCCACTCTTTCGATCTTGCCTGCAACTGGAAGGTCGCGATGGAGGCCAATATGGAGGTCTACCATGTGCCCTTCATCCACCCCGAAACGGTCGCGCCGCTGGTGGATGCCAAGCGCAACGTCAATCACCTCTATCCGGGCGGACACGGAAGAATGCTCGCGCCCCCGCCGCGCGAGATGCAGCGCGAATCGGTGCGCGCGCTCGCAAATGCGCCCAACTGGACCAGCATCGAGACCGTCGGCGAGCTGGGGCGCACCCACACCCAGAGCTACACGATCTTCCCCAACTGGGTCTCGCCGCTGTCGAACTACTTCGTGCCGCCGCTGATCTTCTGGCCGACCTCGCTGACGACGACGCGGCTCGAGCTGATCACCATGGCCCCCGACTGGGGCGACGGCGAGGCGCCCGACCTGTGGACCGTTCCTGACGAGACCTCACCCAACGGACGCGCGATGGCCAAGCTGATCCAGGAGGACACTCAGTTCGGTGAGGCGATCCAGCGCTCGATGGAAAGCCGCGGCTTCCAGAGCGTGCCGCTGAGCTACCAGGAATCGCGCATCTACTGGTTCCACCAGCATTGCGATCAGATGATCGGCCTCGATAAGGTGCCGCCCGAGCTCAGGGTCGAACAGGCGATCGGCGAGGAATGGGTCTCGCCCAATGATCCGCGGGTGGCGCTGATGGAGCAGGAGGCAAGCGCAGACCTCGCGATGACGGGCTAGCCCGCCTTCTTCGCGTCCAGCCAGTGTGCCGCTTGCACCCCGAAGGTGATCAGGAACGGCACCAGCACCAGGCTCAGGAACACCTTGGCGAGCACCTGGCCGATCATTAGGTCGGTGATGTCGAACTCGCCATAGAAGGCGAGGGTGATGAAGATCACCGAATCCACCGCCTGGCTGAGCGCCGAGGCGATTGCGCCGCGCACCATCAGGCCGAGCGTGCTCTCGCCCTCTCCGCTCCCGCGCAGCCGGTCGAAGATCCAGATGTTGAGGAGGAGCGAGGTGATGTAGCTCGCCGGGCCCGCCATCCACACGCGCCAGGTCGACTGGTTCACGCGCTCGAAGGCAGCGAGGTCATCGGGGCGGAAGGCGAGCATCTCGGAGGAGGCGGGCAGCGCCAGCACCAGCTGCATCAGCAGCGCCGACAGGCCGAGCGGCAGGAAGCCCCACCACACGATCCGCTTGGCCGCCTCGCGCCCGTAGAGCTGAGACAATGTGCTCGAGATCACCACCAGCAGCAAAAACGGAAAGATCCCGCTCTCGACCGCAAGGCTGGTCGGCCACAGCTGCACCTGCTTGTAAGCGAGCACGCCCGCCAGCACCGTCATTCCGCCATAGAGCAGCGTGTAGACGAACATCCCCAGCGGCATCGACACGCCCGCGGGCGTGGTGGCAGCGAAAGGGGCGGCGGCCGGAACGGCGGGGGCCGGGGCGGCGGGTTCGGGTGTGTCCATCACAAGGGTGCTACCCAGCACCGCGGCAAAAGAAAAGCGGGTCCGCGCCCTGTCTCCGCCGCTTTCCCGCAGGCTTTGCCCAGCCATACCATCGCATCCGGCTTGCAAGTGCCTTCGCAAACTGCCACGCCAGAAGGTGCTGCGCGCGCGGTGGGGTGCCAGGCGCGCGGGGGATCGGGTCGCACTTCAGAGCATCAAGGAAAAGTCGCTGCCGTGAACGGAAGTCTCGCGTCCTCCCTGCTGAGCCTCGGCGGGGTCTTCGCCATCCTTGCGATCGCCTTCGCGCTGTCATCGGGTCGTCGCCAGATCAACCTGAGGGTGGTGGGATCGGCCTTCGCGCTTCAGGCCTTTACCGCGCTGGTAGTGCTGCGCACCGATGCGGGAGTCGCGGTGATCGGCGGGCTCTCAAGCGGCGTGATCGCGCTGCTCGATTTCTCCAAGGTCGGGATCACATCGGTGTTCGGGCCGATGGAGAACAACCCCTTCGCCAACACCTTCGTCATCGCTGCGCTGCCGGTGATCGTGTTCTTCGCCGCGATCGTCTCGATCCTCTATCACCTCGGCATCATGCAGCGGCTGGTGCGCTGGGTGGGCGGCGCGATCGGGTGGATCACCGGGATCAGCAAGGTCGAGGCGCTGGGCGCGGCCGCCAACATCTTCGTCGGCCAGTCGGAAAGCCCGCTGGTGGTGCGGCCCTATCTCGCCGCCTTGAGCCCGTCTGGCCTGTTCACGCTGATGGCGGTGGGGATGGCGGGTGTGGCCGGGACGATCCTTGCCGCTTACGCCAGCTTCATCGGCACCGAGGCGGTGCCCTTCCTGCTGGCGGCGGCCTTCATGTCGGCGCCGGGCGGCATCCTGATGGCCAAGATCATCATGCCCGACGATCCGCAGGCGCTCATCGGTAATGACCGCTCGATCGGCGCGGCTGCCGTCGCCCGCGCGCGCGGTCGCGCCAACACCCTCACCGAGGCCACCCGCGTGGTCATGTATGACGAGAACGGGCAGGAGGTCGAACTCCCTCAGGCGCGGATCAGCGCGGTCGGCCCGGCGGCGATCACCGAGGGCGGCATGAAGTCCGACGAGGTGAGCGCGGCAGAAACCTTCGAGGAAGGCCAGCGCCCCGCCAACATCATCGAGGCCGCCGCGCAAGGCACCCAGACCGGCGTCAAGCTGGCGGTGGCGGTCGGCGCGATGGTGATGGTGTTCGTGGCGCTGGTGGCGCTCGCCAACGGCATGCTCGCCGGGATCGGCGGCGGGATCGTCAATCTCGCGGCCGGCATCGGCTCGCCCTTCGATCCGGCGACCGCGGCATGGTTCGAGGGGCTCAGTTTCCAGAAGCTGCTCGGCTATGTGTTCGCGCCGGTGATGTACCTGATCGGCATTTCCGACTGGAACCAGGCCCAGATCGCGGGTGGCTTGTTCGGCACCAAGATCGTGCTCAACGAATTCGTCGCCTTCATCGATCTGGGCGCGATGACCGACGGGCAGTTGACCGCGCGCAGCCGCGCAATCGTCACCTTCGCGCTGTGCGGGTTCGCCAACTTCTCCTCGATCGCGATCCAGATGGCGGTGACCGGCGGATTGGCCCCCAACCAGCGCCCGGTGATCGCGCGGCTCGGCCTCAAGGCGCTCGCTGCCGGGAGCCTTGCCAACCTGATGAGCGCGGCGCTGGCGAGCCTGTTCCTGCCCTACTGAGCCGCGCGCTAGGCTCTTGGCAGGGCCGCGCAGGCGGGTGTAAGGCCCGGTCATGATCAACATCGCCTCCGTCAGCCTCGCCCAGCCGCTCGAAACCATCGCCGACGAACTCGGCCGCAGCTTTGGCGAATACGGGTTCGCCGTGGTCCGCGATCACGGCATCCCGCAGGACCTGATCGACGAGGCCGAGCGGGTGTCGAAGGCCTTCTTCGCGCTCCCCGACGCGGTCAAGCGCGCCTACAAGATCGAAGGCGGCGGCGGCGCGCGCGGCTATACCCCCTTTGGCACCGAAAAGGCCAAGGACGCCGAGGTGTTCGACCTCAAGGAGTTCTGGCACGTCGGCCGTGACCTGCCCGCAGGCCACCCGCTTGCCGAATTAATGGCGCCCAATATCTGGCCGACCGAGGTCGAGGGCTTTCACGAGACGATGGCCGCGCTGTTCACCGCCTTCGAAGTCGCCGGGGGCCGCGTGCTCGAGGCGATCGCGCTCCACCTCGGCCGCCCGCGCGATTTCTTCGCTGCGAGCGTTACGGACGGCAATTCGGTGATGCGCCTGCTCCACTACCCGCCGCTGGGCGAAGGCGCGCCCGAGGGTGCGATCCGCGCCGCCGGGCATGAGGACATCAACACCATCACCCTGCTGCTGGGCGCCGAGGAAGCGGGGCTCGAACTGCTCGCCAAGGACGGCCAGTGGCACGCGGTTGACGTGCCCGCGGGCGCGCTGGTGATCAATGTCGGCGACATGCTCCAGCGCCAGACCAACGGCAAGCTGCGCTCGACCACGCACCGGGTGGTGAACCCGCGCGGGGAAGCGGCGCGGCGGGCGCGTTACTCGATGCCGTTCTTCCTGCATTTCCGGCCCGATTTCCTGATCGAACCGCTGCCCGAATGTGTCGGCGAAGGCACGGCTCCGGCGCCCGAGCCGATCACCGCGCATGACTATCTCATGCAGCGTCTGCGCGAGATCAATCTGGTTTGATCCGAGTCTCCGGGGCCGCGCAAAGCCCCCGCAGACAAAATCGCTGCGGCGTTGCTGCGATGCAACACCGTGCCGTGGAAGCGCCGGAATTCCGTGGGTTTTCGCGAGCCGCGGCAAGGCTTCGTAAACGATTCGGCATGGGCTCTCGGCGCAAGTCACGAAATTGTCACAGAACCGTCGCCTTGGCGCAAGCGTACAGGCCTAGGGCCGCCTCCATTACGCGTTTTCTCTCTCCACTGTGATCAGGGGCTTTCATCCATGAAGCTTAAGTATCTTCTCGCCGCGAGCATCGTCAGCCTCGCCGCGACCGCAACCATCGCGACGCCCGTCTCCGCGCAGGAAACCACCTCGTCGGTCCGCGGCGATGTGACCGACCAGAACGGCGCCCCGATCGCCGGCGCGACCGTGACCGTCACCCACGTCCCGTCGGGCACCGCCTCGACCCAGACCACCGACGCCTCGGGCAGCTTCAACGCCGCCGCTCTGCGTCTGGGCGGCCCCTTCCTCGTCGAAGTTTCGGCGGATGGCTATGAAATCGCCTCGCAGGAAATCGGCTTCCTGACCGCCGGCCAGGCGCAGCGCATCAGCGTCGCGCTGGTCGAGCAGGGCCAGACCATCGTCGTCACCGGCAACCGCGTCCGCTCGGCGATCACGCTGGCCACCGGCCCCGCGACCGTGCTGACCGCCCGCGACATCGCCGGCGTCGCCAACGTGCAGCGCGACATCCGCAACCTCGCCGCGCGCGATCCGCTGGTGACGCTTGACGCCACCAACGGCAACGCCATCAGCATTGCCGGACAGAACAACCGCTACAACCGCTTCACCGTCGACGGTGTGGCCTTCGGCGATCCCTTCGGTCTTGAATCCGGCGGCCTCGTCTCGTCGCGCGGTCCGGTGCCGCTTGACGCGATCGGCGAATTCTCGGTCGAAACCGCGCCGGTCGACATCCAGCAGGGCTTCTTCCAGGGCGGTGCGATCAACACCCAGCTCAAGTCGGGCGGCAACCGCTTCACCTTCCTCGGCGGCGCCTACTACCAGAACGACGATCTGCGCGGCACCCGCGCGCGCGAACTGACGCGCATCGGCTCGTTCGAATCGCAGATCTACACCGCGCAGGTCACCGGCCCGATCATCAAGGACAAGCTGTTCTTCGCGGTCACTTACGAACGCACCCGTGACACCGTCCCGGCCGACGTCGCGCCCTCGCAGCTCGGCCTGACCGATACCGATCTGACCACGATCGACGGCATCGCCCAGAGCGTCTACAACTTCGACACGCTCGGCGTTGCCAGCGACATCATCGAGAGCGACGACAAGCTCGTTACCAAGCTCGACTGGAACGTTGCCGACGGCCACCGCCTGACCGCGACCTACATCTGGAACGAAAGCTCGCTGCTCGCGGGCCAGACCGGCACCGGCCAGATCACCGCTGCCAACCCGACCTACAACCTGCTGTCGAACAACTACACGCAGGGTGCGGTCAACCACTTCGGCATCATCCAGTCGAACAACCAGTGGTCGGACGAGTTCTCGACCGTGCTGCGTGTCTCCTATGCCGATTACGTGCGTCTGCAGGTTCCGGTCGGCGGCAACCGCGATTTCGGCCAGTTCCTGGTCTGCCTCGACCCGACCAACCCGACGACCGCCCCCGGCAACTCTGCATCGCAGTGCTCGTCGGGCCAGCAGCGCCTCCAGTTCGGTCCGGACATCAGCCGCCAGGCCAATGAGCTCGACAGCCAGTCGCTGGCGATCGAATTCGCTGCGACCCTGAAGGCCAACAACCACACCTTCAAGCTGATCGCCGAGCGCCGTCAGCAGGACGTGCGCAACCTCTTCGCCCAGCGCGTTTCGGGTGCCTGGTACTTCGACACCATCGCCGACCTGCAGGGCCGCCGCGCCAACAGCCTCGACATCGCCGTGCCGCTGCGCGGCGGGATCGACACCGTGACCGCCGACTTCCAGAACAACTCCTGGACCTTCGGCCTCAGCGACACGATCGATGTGACCGACACCCTGACCGTGGTGGCCGGCGTGCGTTACGACCTGTTCGATGCTCCGGTGCGTCCGTTCTTCAACCAGGCCTTCCAGGACCGCTTCGGCTTCAGCAACGCCGAGACCCTCAACGCGCGTGACCTGTTCCAGCCGCGCTTCGGCGTGAACTGGGCGCCGACCGATCGCCTTCAGGTGCGCGGCTCGGCCGGCCTGTTCGGCGGCGGCAGCCCGCTGGTGTGGATCTCGAACAGCTACTCGAACCCCGGTCCGACGCTCGGCCGTGTTCAGGTCAACCGTGTGCTCGGTACCGGCGGCAACCCCGACACCTTCACCATCACCGGCCTGCCGCTGACCGCTGCGCAGCAGAACACCATCGGCGCGGCCACGCTCAACGGCGTCACCGGCGGCACCGGCCTGCCGCAGTCGCTGATCGACGCGATCCGCGCCTCGGGCACCGCCACCGCGCCGACCAACGCGCTCGATCCGAACTTCGAAGTGCCCTCGACCTGGCGCTTTGCCGGTTCGGTCGACTACGAAGCCAACCTCGGCTTCCTGGGCGATGGCTGGAACTTCGGCGCCGACGTGATCTACTCGAAGGTCAACAACGCGCTCGAGTGGACCGACCTGCGTTCGGTTCCCAACGGCACCCTGCCTGACGGCCGCATTCGTTACACCGCGCTTGCCGGTCAGGACATCAACGGCCAGAACACCGACCTCCTGCTGACCAACACCGATTTCGGTGACAGCTGGAACCTGGTCGCCCGCTTCAACAAGCGCTGGGACATCGGCTTCTTCCTCAACGGTTCCTACACCTATCAGGACGCTTCCGACCAGAACCCCGGCACCTCGTCGGTCGCCTTCTCGAACTACCAAAACACGGTGGTAGGGGATGACGGCAACCTCTCGGCGCAGGGCATCTCCAACTACCAGCGCGATCACCAGTTCCGTCTGGGTCTCGGCTTCGATGGCGACATCTTCGGCGAGAACAACACCCGCGTCGAGTTCTTCTACAACCTCCGCTCGGGCCAGCCCTACAGCTACGTCTTCAACGACCCGACCGGCGGTGCCTTCCGTCCGGCGGTGCTCGGGGTGCAGGGCCGCAACCAGCGCGGTCTGATCTACGTGCCCAACGTCAGCAGCGCGACGGCCGACCCGCGGGTGGCCTATGCCCCGAACTTCGACTTCATCGGCTTCCAGAACTTCATCCAGAATTCGGAACTCGCCGATTACCAGGGTCAGATCGCGCCGAAGAACATTGCCAAGACCCCCTGGGTGCACAAGCTCGACCTCGCGGTCCGTCAGGAAGTGCCCTTCGTGTTCGGCGGCAAGATCGAGCTGTCGGCGGAAATGGAAAACGTCCTCAACTTCATCGACAAGGACTGGGGCACGGTCCGTCAGGTCGGCTTCCCCTACGCCGCGCAGGTGGTCAACGTGACTTGCCTCACCGCGCCGCAGGGCACCACGGGCTCGGCTACGGCGACCGCCAGCCAGCCCTGCGCGCAGTACCTCTACTCCAACCGTTCGGGCACCACTTTCACCGCGCCGGTGGAAGCGACCCAGATCAACGGTTCGCTGTGGGGCGTCCGCTTCGGGGTGCGCGTCAAGTTCTGATCGCACTGAGAAGCCAAGACAATCAGGAGGGCGGCCCGGCAACGGGCCGCCCTTTTGTTTTGGCAGAGCAGCCGTAGACGAGGATGAGGAAGCAGGCGCCCCGTCCCTGACGGAACGGGGCGGGTGGGGATCATCCCGCGAAGGTTGAAAGCGGGCGCAGCAGCGCGCGGCGCCTCGCGCGCTCAGGCCCCCTCGGCGGCGGCGGAGTCCGGTGGGCCGGGCGCTTCGGCTGCGGCGATCAGCTGCGCGGCGAGTGCGGTGCAGGTGTCCGCATCCTCGCCCGTGACCAGCGCGCGCTCGAGCGCCGCTGCAGCATGGCCGAGCGCCGGTTCGCCGAACATCGCCGCCGTGCCTGCGAGCTTGTGCAGCAGCCGCGCCAGATCGCCCGCGTCTTCGCCGTCGCCTTCGCCCGCACTCTTGGCGCCGCGAGCACCGGCAAGCGCGAGCGAGCCATCCGCAAGCCCCGCCGCGACCGCTTCCAGTCGCCGCGCCTGCCAGCGCGCGACCAGCCGCGGCGAGCGCGCCAACGCCGAGGCGCGTGCCGCCGGATCGGCAATCCGGGTGGGCGCAGGGATGTCCTCGCCACTTCCCGCGCCGCCGCCCGTATCCGTGTCGATGCCCAAGCCCGCGCCCGCCCCTGCGGGATCAGCCTCGACAATCCGGGTCGGCAGCCAGCGTTGCAGCGCGCGGGCGAGCTGGGCGAAGACCACCGGCTTGGCCAAGTGCCCCTGCATCCCCGCCGCACGCGCCGCGGCGACATCTTCGGGAAAGGCATTGGCGGTGAGCGCGATCACCGGCAGCAGCCCCGGCCCGATCCCCTCGGCCCGGATCGCGCGGGTCGCGGCAAGGCCGTCGCAATCGGGCATCTGCACGTCCATCAGCACCAGATCATAGGGCCGCCCGCGCATCACCGAATCGATCACCATCGCGATGGCCTCGTTCCCGTCATGCGCGACATCGACCTCCTGCCCGCAGCGTTCGAGCATCTCGGTTACCAGCAGGCGGTTGATGTCGTGATCCTCGACCAGCAGGATCCGCGCCGGAGCGAGGCCTGCGCCGGGCGCGTCAGGCTCCGCCGCGTGCGGCCCTGCCAGCGGCGGCGGCGGCTCGGCGAGCACCGGCGGCGCGGCGGGCGGGGCGAGGGTGGCCGGCAGCACCAGCGCAAAGCGCGAGCCTTCGCCGGGCGCGCTCTCGACCTCGATCCGCCCACCCAGCAAGGCGGCGAGCTGGCGGCTGATCGACAGGCCAAGCCCGGTGCCGCCATAGCGCCGCGCGGTGCTCGCCTCGCCTTGCGTGAAGGGGAGGAAGATCGTCTCCAGCTGGAGCGGGCTGATCCCGATCCCGCTGTCGGCCACGGTGACGCGCACCTCATGGCGGGTGACGCGATAGCTGACCGCGATGGCGCCGGCTTCGGTGAATTTCCCCGCATTGCCGATGAGGTTGAGCATGATCTGTCGGAGCCGTAGCCCGTCTGTGAGCACCCAGGGCGGGCGGCTTTCCGAGAAGCGGCAATCGGCATCCCCGTCGCAATCGCAGGCGAGAGTCAGCGCCAGACCCTTGCGCTCGGCAGCGGGGCGGTGGAGCGCGGCGCATTCGGCAAGGCTGGCGTCAAGGTTGACCGGCGCATGGTCGATCGCGAACTGCCCGCTCTCGATCTTCGATAGATCGAGCACGTCGTTCAAAAGCATCATCATCGAGCGGCCCTATTGCACGATCAGCTCGGCAAAGCGGCGCTGATCGGCCGCGAGCTCGCCCTGCAGCATCAGCTCGGCAAAGCCCAGCACGCCGTTCATCGGCGTCCTGATCTCGTGGCTCATATTGGCGAGGAATTCGGACTTGGCGCGCGCCGCGTTCTCGGCGTGGCGGCGCGCGCGGGTGAGCAGCAGCTCAAGCTCGACCCGCTCGGTCACGTCGCGCGCGGCGACCACGATCGCCTCGGCCGCGCCGGTCTCGGGATCGCGCACCAACACGCAGTCCGCCTCGAGGAAGACGGGCGAGCTGTCGGGCCCGTCATTGAGGCGGCGATAGGTCACCCGCTCGCGCTCGCTCGTCCCCGCGATCAACCGCTCCATCGCCTCGAGCGTATGCGGCTGCGTCTCGGGATGGAGCCGGGCCGAGGCGTGGCGGCCGAGGAAGGTGGCGGGCGGCACCCCCATCACGTCCGCGACCGAGGGCGAGGCATAGGTGCACATCCCGGCAAGGTCGAAGCGCAGGATCGCATCGGAGATATTGTCGGCGAGCAGATCGACCTCGCGCTTGCCCGCCTCGAGCCGCGCCATCATCCGGTCGCGCCCGGCGAGGATCGCGGCGACCGGTAGCCCGGTGAGGAAGTTCGCCGCGACGAAGGCCTGGAGCAGGTGCAGCTCGGCAATCGCCCCACCTGCGACCGCGCCCGCCGCCGCGATCGGGCCGTGGCCGAGGAAGGTCATCACCCCCGCCACCACCGCCACCCCTGCGACATTGAGCGCGCTGCCGAGACTGCCGAGCCGGAAGGCGTGGAGCAAGGTGACCGGCTGGATCAGGAACATCAGCGGATAGTGCGTCTGGTTGAACACCAGAAAGGCGCTCACCATCCCGCCCACCAGCAGGGTCGCGCTTTCCAGAGCCCCGGCGGGCGCTGGCGCAAGGCGGGCGCGCAGCCGGTCGACCAGCAGCAGCACTGCCGGCACGATCAGCACCATCGCCATGCTGTCGGTCAAGAACCACACCAGCGCCCCGGCGCGCCAGCTGTCCCAGTCGCTGCCGAGCACCGGCATGACGAGGACCGCCGTGACCAGCGGGCCGATCAGTCCGCCGGCCCACACGAAGCGCGCCAGATCGCCGAGGCGGGTCATGTCCGGCTCGGCGCGCCCGGCGACGCGGGTCAGCGTGAGGACGATGACGATCTCGGCCATGTTGGCGAGGCTGAACACCAGCGCCACGGTGTCGGGCAGCTGCACCACCGCGTTGGCGGCAAGGCTGGCGGCAAAGCAGGCGGCGAGCAGCGGCAGCTCGTTGCGAAGCCGCGCGCGCAGCAGCACCGCGACGGCGCAGGCATTGGGAAGCCAGATCGGGCTGACGGTCTCGCCCGCATGGGCGAGCGCGAGGCTGAGGCAGGCGATCGCGAGATAACCCGCCCCGCCGATCAGCGCGGCGGCGAGGCTGCGGCGGTCGAGCGGGCCGGTGGCGATGCCGGAGACCGGCAGCCAGCGGAGCAGCATCGCCCACAGCGCGCCCGCCCGGAGGCGCATTGCGCGCGGCGCGGGCGTTGGTGCAGCGGCGGGCCGGGTTGCGGATCGGGGTGCGGAGGAAGGTGCGGATCGCGGCGCGGCGTTTGCAGCGCGCGCGAATGCGGCGGGCGCAGGCGCGGGGCCCACGCCCGGCGGGCCGCGGTCGTCATCGGCATCCGGCGGATCGCTGCCGCAGTGCCGCTCGTGATCTAGTCCGCGCTCGATCGTGTGCGCTCCATCGCCAATTGCTGCGCGGCTGTTATAGAGCTTGCACAAGGCTTGCGGGGGCAACCGCATCCGGAACGGATCAATGGGACAGGGCAGGGCCAGCCGCCATGGCAAGCGAGCAACCTTACAGTGTGCAGAAGCGGCGGCTGCGTTGGCCGGTGGTGGTGGGTCTAGTGGTGCTCCATGCTGCCGCGCTCTACGGCCTCGCGCGCGCCTTTGCGCCCGACATGACGGCCTCGGTCGAGCGGCAGGTGGTCGCCGCTTTCGACATCACCGCGCCCGCCCCCGCCCCGCCGCCGCCTGAAAACCGCTCCGAACCGGACGAGGGTGCGCAAGGCGCAGCCGGGCGCGAGGCGGTGGCCAAGCCGGTGGCGGCCCCGGTTCCGCAGCGGCGGCTCAAGGAGGATGTCGTCCTGCCGCGCGCCTCCTCGACCGGGACCGCGAGCAAGTCGGGCGGGGCAGCCGCGGGCGAGGGCACCGGCGCGGCGGGCAGCGGCGCGGGCACCGGCAGCGGCAATGCCGGGAGCGGGCGCGGCGGGGTGGCGGTGAGCAAACCGGTCCACATCTCGGGCAAGATCGACAATGCGCGCGATTACCCCGTTCCCCCCGGCGGACGCGAGGCGCGCAAAGGCACGCAGGTGATCGTGCGCGTTACCGTCACCCCCGAGGGCCGCGCGCGCGATTGCGCGATTGTCCGCCCGAGCCCCGATCCGCAAGCCGACAGTATCACCTGCCGCCTCGTCGAAAGCCGCCTCGGCTTCCGCCCGGCGATGGACGCGAACGGCAATCCGGTCGCAGCGCCCTTCTATTGGCGCCAGCAGTGGTTCTGATGCAGCGACCGCGGGAATAATCGCCACATCGGACTCGTTTCCCGAAGACGAGTTGCTATAGCCTGCTCCAGACGAGGGGTGTTCCAGTGAGTGCGATCCATCCGGTTATCCTGTGCGGCGGCAGCGGAACGCGGCTGTGGCCGGTCAGCCGCAAGGTCATGCCCAAGCCGTTCCTGCCGCTGGTCAGCGATGAGACGCTGTTCGAGCAGGCGGTCTCGCGCGTTGCCGGTGATGCGCGCTTCGCCCCGCCGATGGTGGTCGCAGGCGCGGCCCATGCCGATCTGATCACTGCGCAGCTTGGGCAGACCGCTGGCGCGCGGCTGGTGATCGAGCCGGCCGCCAAGAACACTGCCCCCGCCATCGCGCTCGCCGCCGCGCTGCTGCCCGTCGATGCGGTGATGCTGGTCTGCCCGAGCGACCACCACATCGCCGACAGCGCCGCCTTCCGCGCCGCCGCGCTCGCCGCCGCGGCGCTGGCGCGCGAGGACTACCTCGTCTCCTTCGGCATCGCCGCCGACCGCCCCGAGACCGGTTACGGCTACCTGCGGCGCGGCGAGCCGCTCGCCGGGGGCTACGCGATCCGGCAGTTCGTCGAGAAGCCCGATCTAGAGCGCGCGCGGGAATATCTCGCCAGCGGCGAATATAGCTGGAACGGCGGGATCTTCGCTTTCCGTGCCGGGCACCTCCTCGGCGAACTCGCCGCCCATCGCCCCGAGATGGCGCGGCTGGTAGCAGAAGCGGTGGCTGGCGGCGTGGCCGAAGGCGCACGCTTCCATCCCGCCGCCGCGCCCTTTGCTGAGATCGAAGGCGATTCGATTGACTACGCCGTCATGGAGAACACCGCCCGCGCGGCGATGGTGTCGGCCGACATGGGCTGGTCCGATATCGGCAACTGGGCCGCGCTCGCCGATGCGCTGGCGGGCGAGGCGGACGAGGGTGGCAATGTCGTGCGCGGCAGCGTCGACCTCGCCGCCTGCCGCGATGTCTTCGCCACCACCGATGGTCCGCGCATCTCGGTCGTGGGGCTCGAGGGTGTGTGCATCATCGTCTCGGGCGACGAGGTGCTGGTCACCACCCGCGAGGGCGCGCAGGCCGTGGGCAAGCTGCCCGGAGCGGTGAATCAATGACGGCGCGCCAGCTGCCCACAAAGATGGTCGAGAAGGTGTG
>CAMCUB010000033.1 GCA_945878845.1 Erythrobacter sanguineus
GGGCGGCGGGATCGCCGATGTGCTGGTGGGCGACGCCGCGGGCAAGCCGCGCTTCGATTTCAGTGGCAAGCTCCCCGCCGCCTGGCCGCGCACCGCGCAGATCGCCGACGGGGCGCTGTTCCCGTTCGGCTATGGGCTGGGCTACACCTCGCCCGCCGCGGCCTTCGCCGCGCTGCCCGAGCTTGATGCCTCGGCCACCGGGGCCGATGCGCGGGTGTGGTTCAATGCCGGAACCCCGGCGGCGCGCTGGTCGCTGTGGGTGGCGGGCACCAAGGACGAGGTCGAGACCCGCGTGACCACCCTCCCCGCCGAGGCCCTGGGCGGCCGCGCGCGGGTGACGGCGGAGAACTACAAGGTGCAGGAAGGCGCGCGCCGCATCGCCGTCACTAGCGGCACGGCGAGCGCGCAGCTCGGCAAGTTCGAGACCATCGATCTCGCGCGAGAGACCAATGGCGACGTCATGGTGCTGGTGACAATGCGGGTGTGGGACGCGCCCGATGCCGCCCGCATCGGCGTGCGCGGGCCGGACACCGACGGCTTCACCGCCGTCACTCTGCCCGAGACCCCCGGCTATGTACGCTATGGCATTCCGCTGAAGTGCCTGCGCGGCAAGGGCGCGGATGTCGCCAAGCTCGACCGGCCCTTCGTGATCGAGACGCAAGGACGCGCCGATTACGCCATCGCCGAAGTGCGCCTCGGCAGCGATGCGGAGCAGGTATTGCCGTGCCGCTGAGGCACGCGCGGGATTGAACACAGGCCGTCAGAGCCGACACCACGGAGAGACCCATGAACCTCAAGGCTTTCGTTTCGCTGCTGCCGCTCGCGGCGCTGACCCTCGCGCCGCTGGCGGCTGCTCCGGTCGCAGCGGCCCCCACCGTCACCAAGCCGCTTCCGGTGGGCACCTGCATCAATCTCGGCAACACGCTCGAACCGCAATTGGAGGGCAGCTGGGGCGGCGTGCCGGTGCGCAAGGAGGATCTGAAGCGCATCGCCGCGGCCGGGTTCAAGACCATCCGCCTGCCGGTGCGCTGGCACAACAAGACCTCCGACAAGCCGCCCTACACGGTGGACCCTGCGTGGATGGCGCGGGTCAAGCAGATCGTCGACTGGGCGCTGGCCGAGAACCTCAACGTCATCCTCAACAGCCACCATTTCGACCCGATCCACGATGATCCGCTCGCCGTGGCCGCTTGGCATGGGGGCGTGTGGAAGCAGATCGCGGAAGAGTTCAAGGGCTATCCCGAAGAGACGCTGTGGTTCGAGCTCGAGAACGAGCCGCACAAGAACTTCAACCACACCAACTTGCTTGCCACCCTCGCCCCGTCACTGGCTGAGGTGAGGAAGCTCCACCCGACCCGCGCGGTGATCATCGGGGGGGAAAACTGGAGCGGGATCAAGTCGCTGGAAACCCTGCCGCTGCCGGATGATCCGAACATCCACCCGACCTTCCATTACTACGATCCGTTCCTTTACACCCACCAGGGCGCTGAGTGGACCAAGCCGGACATGCCGCCAGTCGGCCGCAGCTTCCCCACAGATGGGGACTCCGCACAGCTCGCCAAGGATGTCGCCGCGATCAAGGCCTATGTCGCCCGCACCGGCAAGACGCCCTTCATGGGCGAGGTCGGGGCCTATGACAAATTCATCCCGCTCGCCGACCGGGTGAAGTATCACCGCACCATCGCCGAGGCCTTCGCACCGACGGGCATCGGCATGTGCATGTGGGCCTACACCAACACCTTCCCCTTCTTCGATCAGAAGAAGGGCGAATGGCTGCCGGGCCTGCGCGGTGCGATCGGATTGAAGGACGACACCACCGCCCCGCCCGCCCCAGCCCGTGCCGCGGCGCCTGCCCGTGCGGCCCCTCCATCCTCATCCAAGTCCAAACTCCCGCCCGAGCTTGCCGCCTTCGACGAACAGGTGCCGGGCGATCTCGTCAACGATCCCACGCGGATCGACTGGGACAGCTACGGCCCTGCCTTCAATGCCGGCGCGCGGCAGGCGGCGGACATTCCCGGCGGGGGCGCGGCACGGGTATTCACCGTCGCCGAGCGCGGGGACTTCCCTTACCGGGCGGCCGCCAACATCCCGCTGCTCGATGGAATCGCCTCCGGCGAGCAGGTGACGATCGGCTTCTATGCCCGCGTCGTCAGCACCGAACGCTCGGACGGCAAGGGGGTTGTGACCGTGCGCTTCCAGGAGAATGTCGCTCCCTATGCCGGGTTCGGCGACACCACGGTGCTGATCGGCAGCGAGTGGGAATGGCACGAAGTCACCGCCAAGGCCGACCGCCGCATCCGCAAGTCCGATGCGCTCGTGACCCTGCAACTCGCAGGGGCCAAGCAGGTGCTGGAAATCGGGCAGGCAATCGTCGTCAAGAACGCAGCGACCATCCAGACCACGCAGGCCACTGCGCCTGCGCCCAAGCTGCAGGAAGCCGCCGGGCTCGAGATGCCCGACGCTATCCGCAGCCTCGGCCAGCTCGTCAATGATCCCGCCAACCGGGGCTGGGCCAATGGCGGCACCGGGGGCACCGTTCTGCCGCTCGAAGTGCCGGAGATCTGGCTCAAGAAGGCAACCCGCTACACCACCACCAAGGTGGGCGAGAACCGCTGGGATCTCGTCACCGGCATCCCGATCGTGCCCGAAGTGAAAGAAAGCGACACCTTCGTCGCGGTCGTCATCGCTCGCACGATCAGCGCGCAAACCGAGGACGGAATGGGGCTGGTCTATGCCCGCCTCCAGAGCGGCACGCCGCCCTACGAAGGCTTCGGCGACAAGGCCTTCAAGCTGGGAGCCAAGTGGCAGATGATCCGGCTGCCCTTCACAGCCACCCGCGGCTTCGGCGAGGGCGATGCGAATGTGACGCTGCACTTCGCCGCAGCGGCGCAGACCGTCGAAGTGGGGCCGGTCTACGTCTTCAAGACCAACTGAGGCCTCTGCGCCTTCGCCCGCCCGCTAAGGTCCGGGCGAATAGGCATAGGGGCCGACCACCAGCCCGGTGAACAGCCCTGCGTGGACCGAGGCGAGCGGCTCGACATTGATCGGGCCGCCCACCTGCCGCCATGCCGTCGCGCCCTCTTCGCGGACAAACACCACAGCCGTGCCGCCGTCGAACGACAGCTTCAGCTCGACCGGCCCGGTGGCCGCGAGCGGAGCCGAGGCGACCTCCTTCCCGCCCGCCCAGTCGCTCGAAGAAGTGCGCAGGCGGACGACGAGCCGCCCCTGCTCCTTGCCCGCAGCGAGGAAGTGCGTTTCGTCCATGAAGGCGAGGAGGCCCGCAAAATCCCCGCGCCGCGCGGGGCTGAAGTCGAGCCGGGTGGTGAAGCTCGCCTTGTGGTGGCGCAGCCGTCGCCCGGTAAAGGCGGGCCGCGCCACGCTTCCGGGCGCGGCGGGGCCGGCGGTGACTTCAAGCGCGCCGTCCTTCACCTCCCACTGCGCCGCCGCCCCGGGCGTGCGTAGCGCGAGCCATTCGTTCGACAGCGGCCCAGCGAAGTCCTCGCGCCAGCCGTACCACGCCGCACGCGCCGAGGCATGAAGCTTCGGCGCGGGCGGGGTCAGTGGCACTGGCGCGCCCTTGTCGAGGAAGCGCGGCCAGCCGTCCTTCCATGTCACCGGCAACAGGAAGGTCTCGCGCCCCAACAGCGTCGATTGCCCGGCAAAGGGCCGCGTGGCGAGGAACACGCCCCACCAGCTGCCGTCCTCAAGCTGGACGATGTCCGCATGCCCCGTCGCCTCGATCCGGTCGGGGCGGCCCGAAGGCAGATCGCGCTGGGTAAGGATCGGGTTGTTCGGCCCCGGCTCATATGGCCCCGTCAGCGCGCGCGAGCGGTAGATCGTCTGCGAATGCTGGTCCGCCGTGCCGCCTTCCGCGGTGAGAAGGTAATACCACTCGCCGACCTTGTAGATATGCGGTCCCTCGGCCCAGATCGGTTTGGTCGCGGGATCGACGCCCTTGTCGCGCAGCAAGATGCGCTTGGGCAGCATTTTCATTGTCACAGGATCGAACTGCTGGAGCCACAGCGCGCGGTGGCCTTCATATTCCTCCGGCCCCGGAGGCGCGTCGTTGTAGACGATCCACGCGGTTCCATCCGCCTCGAAGTGCAGCGAGGGGTCGATGCCGCCGAAATCGAGCCACACCGGATCGCTCCACGGCCCCGCCGGATCCTCGGCGGAGATGACGAAATTGCCGCCGCATTCGATGCAGGTGTTGACGATCCAGAACCGCCCGTCCTGGTGGGTAATCGCCGGGGCGAACAGCCCGCGGTTGGTGCTGATACCGCTGAAGTCGAGCATCCCCGGACGGTCGATCGCATTGCCGATGATCCGCCAGTTGACGAGATCGGTCGAGTGCAGGATCGGCAGGCCCGGATACCAGCTGAAGGTCGAGGTGACGGCGTAGAAATCTTTGCCGACGCGCACGATAGAGGGATCGGGGTGGAAGCCTGGGATGACCGGATTGGCATAGCGCCCCTCAGGCGCCGTCGTCTCGGCCGATTCGTAAGCAAGCCAGTCGAAGCTGGCGACCACATCGCGCGCCGCCGCGCCTTGCGCGCTCCCCGCCAGAACCAGCGCTCCTGCCAGCATTACCGCTTTCAGCCGCATCGCATTTCCTCTCCTGATCCCGCTCGCTTGAGGGCTTGTCGGCCCTGCGATTGTATGCTTATGGTAGCGCTATCAGTGATGGAGGCAAGAGCCAGAAATGGCCGTAGGGATACTCGAAAGTCTGCCCGCGGATTACCGCGCAGGGCACTTCATCGGCCGGGCCTTGTCGCCCGAGGGGCCGAGCGTCATCACGATTGAAAACGGCGTGCTTCACGACCTCACCGGCATCGCCAGCACGGTCGCGGGCGCGATCGCGCGGCGGGCCTTCACCGGCGGCACGGTCATCGGCCCGGTCGAGGACGGCCTGCCCGAAGGCTGGAGCCTGCTCGCCCCTACCGACCTCCAATGCATCAAGGCGAGCGGCGTGACCTTTGCGCTTTCGGCCATCGAACGCGTGATCGAGGAGCGCGCCCGCGGCGATGCCTCCGCGGCCTCCGCGATCCGTGCGCAGCTCGAAGACAAGGTCGGCAGCGGCATCCGCTCGGTCGTGCCGGGCAGCCCCGCCGCTGCGCAGCTTAAGGCCGCGCTGATCGAGGAGGGCATGTGGTCGCAATATCTCGAGGTCGCGATCGGGCCGGATGCGGAGATCTTCTCCAAGGCCCCGGTGCTCTCGGCGGTCGGCACTGGCGCGCCGGTCGGCGTGCGCTCGGATTCGCACTGGAACAATCCCGAGCCTGAAGTCGTGCTCGCCTGCGACGCGCACGGCGAAGTGGTCGGCGCATGCCTCGGCAATGACGTGAACCTGCGCGATTTCGAAGGCCGCTCGGCGCTGCTGCTGTCCAAGGCCAAGGACAACACCGCCTCCTGCGCGATCGGGCCGTTCATCCGCCTGTTCGACGACAGCTTCACCATCGACGATGTGCGCTCCGCCGCCATCGAACTGGTGATCGAAGGCCCCGAGGGCTACCGGCTCGAAGGGCGCAACGACATGAGCCAGATCAGCCGCGATCCGCTCGATCTGGTCGCCCAGTGCCTCTCTGAGCATCACTATCCCGATGGCTTCGTGCTCTTCTGCGGGACGCTGTTCGCGCCGACGCAGGACCGCGACACGCCGGGAGCGGGCTTCACCCACAAGGTCGGCGATGTGGTGACCATCAGTTCGGAGAAGCTCGGCACGCTGCGCAACACGGTGACCACCTCGCGCGATGCGCCGGCCTGGACGATAGGCTTTGCCGCATTCGCCAAGAACCTTGCAGCCCGCGGGCTGATCGAGGCGATCTGATAGACTACAAGTGAAACCGGGCGCCATGATGGGGATCGGGGCGGTCGACAAGGGATGGGGAAGACAGGACTTGGACGCGCAAACCAGCAGCGCCGGCGTGCATAGCGCGATCTACCCGAGCCTTACGGGCAAGCGGGTGATCGTCAGCGGCGGCGGCTCAGGCATCGGCGAGGCGATTGTAGAGGCCTTCGCCCGGCAAGGCTCGGCAGTCGCCTTCGTCGACATTCAGGACGCCCCGAGCGAAGCGTTGATCGCGCGGCTCGAAGGCGCTGGTATCACGCCGCATTTCGCGCGCTGTGACATCACCGATTGCGACCAGTACACCCGCACGCTTGAAGGCCTGATCGACCGGCTCGGCGGGTGCGATGTGCTGATTAACAATGCCGCGAGTGATGACCGCCACACCGTCGATGACGTGACGCCCGCCTATTGGGACGAGCGCATGGCGGTAAACCTCAAGCACCAGTTCTTCGCCGCCAAGGCGGTTGTGCCGTCGATGCGCGCGGCTGGCGGCGGGGCGATCGTCAACATGGGCTCGATCAGCTGGCACCTGGGCCTCAAGGACCTTGTCATCTACCAGACCGCCAAGGCCGCGATCGAGGGCCTGACCCGCAGCCTCGCCCGCGAGCTCGGGCGTGACAACATCCGGGTCAACACCATCGTCCCCGGCAACGTCCAGACCCCGCGCCAGATGCGCTGGTACACCCCCGAGGGCGAGGCCGAAATCGTCGCCGCGCAGTGCCTCGACGGCCGCATCCAGCCGGCCGACATCGCCGCGATGGCGCTGTTCCTCGGGTCCGACGATGCGCGCTTCTGCACCGCGCACAATTACTGGGTGGACGCCGGATGGAGATGACCCTGCCCGTCAAGCAGGTGCTCGCCGCTGACTGCCTGCTGGGTGAAGGCGTGCTGTGGGACGCCGAGCGTGCGGTGGTCTGGTTCGTCGACATCAAGCGGCACCGTTTGTGGCATTTCGACCCTGCCACCGGCAGCAACCGCTTTGCCGAGGCGCCCGCCGCGATCGGCTGGGCGATCCCCGCCGAAGGGGGCCTCTTGCTGTGCGGATTGAAGGACGGTATCTACACCTTCGCCCCCGAGAGCGACACCTTTACCAAGCTTGGTGAAGTCCCCGGCGAGCCGATCGGCAACCGCCTCAATGATGCCTGCACGGACCCGTGGGGCCGGGTGTGGTTCGGCTCGATGGATGACAGCGAGTCCGACACCTCGGGCCGGTTCTACGTCTTCGATCGCGGCGAAATCCGCCCCGCCGGGCCGAGCGGGATTGCGATCACCAACGGCCCCGCCGTCAACGCTGACGGCAGCCGCATCTACTTCACCGACACGGTGGGGCAGAAGATCTTCGTCGCGGACCTGTCCGAGGAGGGACTCGGCGAGGTGCGCCTGTTCGCCAACACCGGCGCGCTATTCCCGGACGCCTACCCTGATGGCTCGGTGGTGGACAGCGTCGACCATGTCTGGACGGGGCTCTATTTCGGCGGCTGCGTCGCGCGCTTCACCCCTGAGGGCAAGCTCGATTGCACCGTCGCCATGCCGGCGCGCGACATCACCAAGATGGCGTTCGGAGGGCGGGACCTGCGCACCGCCTACGTCACCACGGCGACCAAGAACATGAGCGCCGATGACATGGCCGAACGCCCGCTCGCCGGCAGCCTGTTCGCCTTCCCTGCCCCGATCACAGGCTTCCCGCAGGTCCGCGCGAGGCTTTCGTGACGCCGCCTGCTGTGAGAGCCACGGCGCTCGCGCTGGCTTTGCTCTGGCCGGCCGCTGCGCTGGCGGAGCCAGTGCTCGATGCCGGGTTCGGGGACAATATGGTTCTCCAAAGCGGGGTGCCGCTGACGCTCTCCGGACGTGCGGAGCCATCCTCGCAGGTGACCATTGCCGTCGCGGGGGAGACCTTTTCGGTCCGTTCCGACGCCTCGGGCAGCTTTATCGCGAGCCTGCCCGCGCAAGCTCCTGCCGCCGCGCCTCAGAGCCTCGTGATCAGCGACGCCTCGGGTTCGACGACCTATAGCAACATCCTGATCGGCAATGTCTTCCTGTGCGGCGGCCAGTCCAACATGGAGCTGTCGGTCGAGCGTGCGCTCGATGTCTGGAACCAGCTGCGCCTTGCCCCGGATGACGGCATCCGCCTGCTGATGGTGCCCAAGACCACCGCGCCGGTGCCGCAAACCGCCTTCGCCGCACCGGTCGCGTGGAAGGCGGCGACCAGCGAGAGCGTCGCGCCCTTCTCCGCCGCGTGCTTTTACATGGCGAAGGCGCTGCGCCGGAAGGACCCGGCAGTCCCCGTCGGCCTGATCCATTCGAACTGGGGCGGCAGCGCCGCGCGCGCTTGGTATGATCCCGAGGGCGCGAAAGCGCTCGAGGGCCCCCGCGCGCTCGAACTGCTCGATCTCTATGCCCGCGATCCCTATGTCGCCACGCAGGCCTTCGTGCCGCAGTGGTTCGCTTGGTGGCGGGCGCAGGACGGCGGGCGCGAGCCGTGGAAGAACTCCGCGCTGCTCGACTGGAAACCGATCCCCAAATTCTCGTTCTGGAACGAGTGGAAGGGCACCGGCCTCGACACCGCCCCGCGTGCGAATGTGTGGCTGAGGAAGATCATTACCCTCACGCCCGAACAGGCCAAGGGCGAGGGGCAACTCGCGATCGGCGCGATCGACGACATGGACCTGACCTTCGTCAATGGTCACCCGGTCGGCTACACCTTCGGCTGGGGGGTCGAGCGCACCTATCGCGTGCCCGCGCAGCACCTCAAGCCGGGCCGCAACGAGATCCTGATCGCCGCCAACAACATGTGGGATACCGGCGGGTTCTTTGCGGGGCCCGAGCCGCTCGCCTTCACCGCAGCGAACGGCGAGCGCGTACCGCTGGGGGCGGACTGGGAATATGCGCAGACCCAAGTGACCGACATTCCGCCCCGCGCGCCGTGGGATGCCAATGCCGGCCTTGGCGTGATGCACAATGCGATGGTCGCGCCGCTCGGCAAGATGAAGCTCGCGGGCGTCGCCTGGTATCAGGGCGAGGCGGACATCGGCCAGGGTGCCTATGACGCCAAGCTCGCCGCGCTGTTTGCCGGATGGCGCCGCCAGTTCGGCCCGCAGACGCGGATGCTGGTGGTGCAGCTTGCCGATTTCGGCGAGCGCCGCTCGGCTCCGGTCGAATCCGGCTGGGCGCAATTGCGCGACGAGCAGCGCCTAGGCGTCGCGGCAGATGCCAACGCCGCGCTGGTCACCGCGATCGACATCGGCGAGCCGACCGACATTCACCCGGCGAACAAGAACGACCTCGGCAAGCGCCTCGCTGCTGCCTTCAACACCCTAGCCATGCCCGCCCCCGAGCGCGCCAAGCGCGAGGGCTCCCGCGTTACCGTTAGCTTCACCGGGATCGTGGGCGCACTGGTCGTGCAAGGCGGACCCTACCCGCTGGGTGTTGAGCTGTGCGGGGCCGCTCCCGGCACCTGCCAGTTCGTGATCGCGCGGGCGGAGGAGAACCGATTGCTGATAGCCGTGCCCGACGGCAAGACGCCGACGCGGGTGCGCTATGCCTGGGCCGATGCGCCGGTGGTGAACCTCGTCGATGGCGAGGGCATGCCCGTCCCCGGCTTCGAACTGGGAATCGCGCCATGAAGATGACCCGGCGCGAAGGCCTCGCAGGGTCAGCGGCGGGCGCGCTGGCGCTGGCGGCCGGGCACACCGCCAGCGCCAGCTCGCTTCCCGCTTTCGTCACGCGCGAAGGCACGAAGCTGATGCGCGGCGGCAAGCCCTACCGGATCACCGGCGCGAACCTTTGGTATGCGGCCTGGCTCGGCGCGGATGCGGATTATGGCGACCGCGCGCGGCTGGTGCGCGAGCTGGATCGGCTCCACGCACTCGGCATCAACAACCTCAGGATCATGGCGGCGGCCGAGGAGGGCCCGCTCAGGAATTCGATCAAGCCCGGCTTCACCTGCGCCGATGGCAGCGCCAATGCGCCGCTGTTCGAAGGTCTCGACTTCGCGCTGGCCGAGATCGCCAAGCGGGGCATGACCGCAGTGGTGGTGCTCTCGAACTTCTGGGAGTGGTCGGGGGGCCTTCAAACCCTGCTCTACCGCGCGGCCGGCAGCTATATCGACATGGGCGATCCGGCGCACCCGTGGCCCGCCTTTGCCGATGCGACCGCCAAGGTCTACGCCAACGCGCAGGCGATTGCGCTCTACCGCGATCATGTCCGCAGCCTGCTCGCCCGGCGCAACACCATCACCGGTATCGCCTATGCCGAGGACCCGGCAATCATGGCATGGCAGCTCGCCAACGAGCCGCGCCCGGGCGGCAGCGACGCGGCCATCGCGACGGGCCGCGCTGCCTATCTGACATGGATCGCCGACACCGCCGCGCTGATCCGCGCTGGCGCGCCGCGACATCTCGTCAGCCTTGGGCAGGAGGGCACGCAGGCCACCAATGGCGACGCTGCGCTGGTCGCGGATGCCCACCGCGACGTCGATTATGTCACCGCGCATATCTGGCCGCTCAACTGGAGCTGGGTGAAGGGCGATGATCTCGCCGGGACATGGCCCGAGGGACGCCGCAAGGTCGAAGCCTATATCGCCGCCCACGTGGCCGTCGCCGAACAACTCGGCAAGCCGCTCCTGATCGAGGAATTCGGCTTCCCACGCGATGGCGAGGCCTATGCGCCTTCGGCCACCAGCGCGTTCCGCGAACAATACTACCGTCTGATCTACGACGCGGTCGAAGCTAGCTGGGTCAGCGGCGGCGTCATCAACGGGAGCAATTTCTGGGCATGGAACGGCGAGGCGCGCACGCCGCATGCCGACGCCCGCTTCAGGGACGGCGACCGCGCCTATATGGGTGATCCCCCGCACGAGCCGCAGGGCTGGTACGGGGTGTTCGACAGCGATGCGGCCATGCTCGAGGTCATCCGCGCCCACGTTGCCCGCGCAGCCGCTTAGGGCGCGTGAGCGGTCACGCCGGCCTCGGTCTGGGTGACGGGATGCATCAACCCGTCCGCATCGTAAGACAGATACTCCACCGTCACCGCCCGCCGCCCGAGCGCGCCTTTCCGCTCGCCGATGGTCAGCGCGGCGTTGTGGAGTAAGAGGTACCACTGGCCTCTATACTCAGCGATGCCAGGGTGGATGGTGAAGCTCCCCTCGCCCGATCCGGTCAGCTCGCCCCGATAGGTCCACGGGCCGTCCAGAGCGGTCGCGGTGGCGTAGGAGACGCGCTCATCCGTGTGGGTTGCGCGGTCCAGAGAGGCGTAGGTGAGGTAGTATAGCTGCCCCCGCTTGTGCAGCCACGGCCCCTCCTCGAAATGCGGCGGGGTGATTTCGCGGATCGGGCCTTCGATGCTCACCATGTCCGCCCCGAGCTTCGCAATGTAGCACTGGCGGTTGCCCCAAGCGATCCAGGTGGTGCCGTCATCATCGGTGAAGACGGTGGGGTCGATATCCTCCCAGCTGTGCTCGCCCTTTGGAGTCATGTCGTTGGAGATCAGCGCGGAGCCCTTGGCGTCGATGAAGGGGCCTTCGGGCTTGTCGGACACTGCGACGGCGATGGCCTTGCCGGGCTTCGTGTCGTCATGCTCCACCGCGGCGTAGAGCCAGTAGCGGCCGTTTTTGGCGATCACCTGCGCGGCCCATGCATCCTTGGACGCCCACCGAAAGTCCGCAACCTTCATGATCGGGCCGTGGAAGGTCCACGTCCGCATGTCGGTGGTGGAGTAGGCGAGCCACTCCTTCATGTTGAACATCTCGCCCTCGCCCGCCTCGTCGTGGCCGGTATAGAGCCACAGCCGGTCCCCGATCACCACCGGCGCGGGGTCGGCGGTGAAACGGTCGCGGATGATCGGGTTGGCACCCGGCGCAGGTTCCTCGGCCTCCAGCGGGGTCGCCGCCAGCAGAAACGCGAGGGGGATGATGCGCATCAATGGTTATGGCGCGGCAGCTTCCTTGCCGTGCCTCGATATTTGAGCGCGAAGTCCATCACGCCGCCTTCAGCCAGTTGCCCGGTCTTTTCGCGATAAAGCTCCTCCCACGGGGTCTGGCTTTCGGGGACCGGGGGGCAGGTCTCCTCCGCCCGGCGGCGGGCGATCTCCGCCTCGTCCACCAGCGCGTCGCAGCGCCGTGTGTTGAGATCGACGCGGATGATGTCGCCCGTGCGCAGCCATGACAGGCCCCCGCCCACCGCGCTCTCGGGGCTTACGTTGAGGATCGAGGGGCTGTCGCTGGTCCCCGATTGCCGCCCGTCGCCGAGCGTCGGCAGCCACGGCTTGCCCGCGCGGATCATCGCGTCGGGCGGCTGCATGTTGACCACCTCGGCGCTCCCCGGCCAGCCGATCACGCCCGAGCCGCGGATCACGAGGATGCAGTCCTCGTCGATGGCAAGCGCGGGGTCGTTGATGCGGCGGTGGTAATCGTCCGAGCCGTCGAAAATGATCGCGCGCGCCTCGAATACGCCCTCGGAGCCGGGGCGCGCAAGGTAGCGGGCGCGGAAGGCGGGGCCGATCACGCTGGTCTTGAGGATCGCGAAGTCGAACAGGTTGCCCTTGAGCACCATGAACCCTGCCTTGTCGATCAGCGGGTCGGCGAAGGGCCGGATCATTTCGCGGTCTGGGCTTTCTGCGCCGTCGAGGTTCGCCGCCATGGTCTTGCCGGTGCAGGTGAGGACATCGCCGTGCAAGCGGCCCGCATTCAGCAATTCCCACATCGCCGCAGGCACGCCCCCGGCGCGGTGGAAGCGTTCGCCCAGATAGGCCCCGGCGGGCTGCATGTTGACTAGGAGCGGCAGGTCATAGCCATGCGCCTGCCACAGATCCGTCTCCAGCGGCACGCCCGCATGCGCCGCCATCGCCATGATATGCGGCTGGGCATTGGACGAGCCGCCGATCACGCTCACGGTGGCAATCGCATTCTCAAAGGCGGCGCGCGTCAGGATGTCGGAGGGCTTGAGGTCCTCCAGCACCATCTCCACGATCCGCCGACCGGTGCGATAGGCCATCTGCCCGCGCTCGCGATAGGGCGCGGGGATCGCGGCGCATCCGGTGAGCGAGAGCCCCAAGGCCTCGGCGACCGCGTTCATGGTGCTCGCGGTGCCCATCGAGTTGCAGTGCCCGGCGCTGGGCGCACTGCCGCAGGCGCGCTGGAGGAATTCCTCCTCGTCGATCTCACCCGCGGCGAGCTTGCGGCGACTGCGCCAGATCACCGTGCCGGAGCCGACCAGTTCACCCTCGTGATACCCATCCAGCATCGGGCCGCCGCTTAGCACGATGGCAGGAATGTCGACCGTCGAGGCCGCCATGATCTGCGACGGCGTGGTCTTGTCGCAGCCCGTGGTCAGCACCACGCCGTCGAGCGGATAGCCGTTCAGCAGCTCCACCAGCCCGAGATAGAGCAGGTTGCGATCCAGCGCCGCGGTCGGCCTGCGGCAGTTCTCGAAGATCGGGTGGACCGGGAATTCGATGGGGATGCCGCCCGCATCGCGGATCCCGTCGCGGGTGCGCTTCGCCAGATCGACATGGATGCGGTTGCAGGGCGAAAGGTCGCTCCCGCTCTGCGCAATGCCGATGATCGGCTTGCCGCTGGTGAGCTCCTCGGGCGTCACCCCGTAATTCATGAAGCGCTCGAGATAGAGCGCGGTCATGTCCATGCGTTCGCGGTTGTCGAACCAGTCGCGCGAGCGCAGGCGGCGGGGTGAGGCTTGGTCGGTCATGGGCTCCCGGGGGGCTTGCTGAAGGAGGCGGCGAGGCTCGGCCCCGCGTCGGAATTACGGCGGATCAGCTGGTAGGCGAGCGTCAGCTGCTCGGCCTTGGCGCGCAGCGCGCGCGGCTTCTGCTTGTGGACGCGCGCGATCATCGCGACGGCCTCGGCGGTCATTTCGCGGATCGGCTGGCGAATGGTGGTGAGCTCGGGCCAGATCGAGCTCGCCAGCTCGGTATCGTCGAAGCCGCAGACGGTGATGTCGCCCGGAACGTCGAGATGGCGGCGATGCGCCATGGCGACGGTGGCGGCGGCCATGTCGTCGTTGGAGGCGAAGATCGCGGTTGGGCGGTGCGCGGCGCCGAGCAGCCGCTCGGCCGCGACCATCCCCGAACGGTAGGTGAATTGCCCCTGCGCGATCAGGCCCTCGTCGATCGCGAGCCCGGCATCGGTCATGGCGCTGCGATAGCCATCAAGGCGCTGGCCGCTCGCGACCTGATCGGGGTTGCCGATGATGAAGCCGATGCGTTCGTGCCCCAAGCTGATGATGTGCCGGGTCATGTCATAGGCGGCCTGGAACTCGTCGATCAGCACCGCCCCGTGGCTGCCGCTCGCCCGGCCCGGACCGACCGCGACCGCGATCCCGCCCGATGAGCGGATCAGATCGAGCACGCTCTGGTCGTCACACAGCGGCGGGGGGAGGATGTAGCCCTCGATCCCGCCGTCGAGCAGCTTGCGGATCACCTTCTGCGCCTCGGCGACGTTTTCGCAGGCCTGCACCACGAGATAGATGTCGCGGCGGCTCGCCTCCTCCAGCGCGCCCATCAGGAATTCGCTGAGGTAGGAGGCGGAAGGGTTGTCGAACAGCAAAGCGATGCGCAGCTGCGATCCCGCCGCGAGCGAGCGCGCCGCGCGGTTGGGCACGTAATTGAGCTTGGCGATCGCGCCCAGCACCTTCTGCTTGGTGTCCTCGCGCACGTTCTCCTCGCCATTGATGACGCGGCTGACGGTCATCGGCGAGCATTGCGCCTCGCGGGCGACATCGGTGATGGTGGGCGCAGCGTTGGAGCGCCGGGCGGCGCGCTTGCGGCTGGGATTGAGCGTTTCGGCCTGCTTGTTCATGGCGCACGCCATACTGCGCTGGGCCGAGTGTCAGCAAGCGGGATGATAAGCGCTATCATTGCCCACCTCATTGCCCCGGTGCTTCCGGGAATGTGCGCGCCTTGTAGGCCTCGAGGCTTTCGGGGATCGGCCGCGCGCCGGCGGGCAGCGGCAGGCCGTTGACCGATTGCCAATAGGCGAGCGAGGCATCACGCCACCAGCGCGCGTCCTTGAGCTCTCTCGCCATGTCGGCGGCGACAGCGGCGTGCCGTTCGGCATCGATCTGGCCGCGCAGGTCTTCCCAGCCCCGCATCCGCGCCTGCAATCCGATTTCGGCCCAGGCATATTCAGCGGTGAGGCGTTCCCACAGCGTGTCCCCGCCCTTGATGCGGCGGTCCCAGGGGACGTGGTGGAACCACAGGAGATACTTGTCGTCGATTGTGGCCGGATCCGCCCACCCCGCTGCAACCTCCGGCGCATATTGGACGAGCGCGTTCGAGCCGGCGGCCGTGCGGTCGAAGCCGATGCCTTTGCGGTCTGCGCGGTGGTAATAGCAAGGGTTCCAATCGGGCCGCTCCAGATCGCACACCCACGGAGCGGGGCCGTAGTGATGCCCGGTGCCCATCAGATGCGTCAGCCCTAGGGGCGATGTGTACCGGACCACGGTTTCGCGGCTGACGAGCATCATGCGCGCGATATGTTCGCGCGGGGTCTCGGCGCGCACGAAGGTCTGCGCGGTCCATTCGCGGGCGATCTGCTCGGCTGTCAGCGAGGGGTCCCACGCGAGTCGCCCGAAGGCGTACCAGTTGGCAGCGTCGAAATGGGTGCCGGTCCAGTTGCGGTCGCTCCCGACATTGGCGACGCCCGCCATGCCGACCGGGCTTACGATTTGCGCCACAGTGCCGCCGCGCCCGGTGTCGGCGTCCAGCACTTCCTTCCACAGCGGCGCGAGGTAGGCGATCCCGCTCGCCTGCCCGAGATATTCGCGGGTGATCTGCGCCTCGAGCATCAGGCGGGTCTCGGGCATGGCCCCGAACAGCGGGTGGAACGGCTCGCGCGGCTGGAAATCGAGCGGGCCGTTCTTGATCTGGACGATCACGTTTTCGGCGAACTGCCCGTCCAATGACTGGAACTCGGCATAGGCCTGCATCGTGCGGTCAGTGCTGTCGTCCACCTTGTAAACGAAGGCTCGCCAGATCACCGTGCCTCTGTCGCCCAGCGCCGCTGCGAGCATGTTCGCGCCGACGGCGTGGCTGCGGCCATAGTCCTGCGGGCCGGGCTGGCCTTCGGAATTAGCCTTGACGAGGAACCCGCCGAAATCGGGAATTGCGGCGTAGATTTCGTCCGCCTTGGCCTTCCACCATTCAGCCACTTCGGGCGCGAGCGGGTCGGCGGTGGCGAGGCCGCCGATGTCCTTGGGAGCAGAAAAGCGCGCCGACAGAAACACCCGTATGCCATAAGGCCGCCATGCGTCAGCCAGTCGCGCGAGCTTGGCGATGTAACGCGGCTCGAGCATGAAGGCCCGCGCGTTGACGTTGTTCACGGCGATGGCGTTGATGCCGATGCTAGCATTGGCGCGGGCATAGTCGATCAGCCGCGGGTCGAGCTTTTCGGGAAGATGCCACCAGTCGATGATCGAGCGGCCGGCATAGCCGCGCTCAACGGTGCCATCGGGGTTGTCCCAGTGGTTCAGCATCCTGAGCGGCATGGCGGGGGCCTCGGTAAGCCGGATCTCGCCGAGCGGCTGACCCTGCCCCAACGCGCGCAGCAGCGCGAAGCTGCCATAGAGGCACCCGACATGATCCTCGGCGGCAATGACGACCGCTGGCCGCCCGTCGACCCGCTCCGGCGCGATGGCAAAGCCCGCCGCGCCGTCGCCCTTTTCGTCGCCGCAGGAGAGCACGATCTCGACGGAGTCGCGCGTCAGGCGCGGGCGCTCGTAGCCCTGCAAACCAGCCAGCCCGCGGCGCAGCTCATCCTCGGCAATGGCGAGCGTCGGGCTGTCCGGCCCGTCTATCATCACCGGCACGATCGGGGCCGCTGCGCGCAAGACTGCCAGCGCCTCGCCTTCCAGCGGCGCATGGCGCAGCCACAGGGCATAGCCTTCCTCGGCACAGGCCGGGGCCGCTGCGAGGAACGCAGCAGCGATCACAGCAAGCCGGTTGACAAGCCCTCTCCCTCTCATCATGGTAGCGCTACCACAAACACGGGGCCAGTCAAGCCGCCGTGCCCAGGGAGAGGGACATCTGATGAACGGGATCAAGCGGGCCGCGCTGGCGGCGGGGGTGTGTCTGGCGGCTTTCGGCGTGGTCGCAGCACCGGCAATCCAGGCCCAGAGCAAGCCCGCAGCCGCCATCAAGGTGACGCGCGCGATGAAGGACGCGCCCTACTGGAACGCCGCCCTGCCGGTCGAACAACGCGTCGAGGATCTTCTCGCCCGCATGACGCTCGAAGAGAAGATTGCCCAGATCATCACCGTGTGGGACAGCAAGGGCAAGATCCAGAGCACCGGCGACGTGTTCGACCCGGCAAAGGCGGCGGCGGCCTATCCCGACGGCATCGGCCAGATCGCCCGCCCCTCGGACCGCAGCGGGCCCTCCTCCCCGCGTCAGGTCGGGCGGCGCAGCATCGAGGAATCGGTCGCTTACGTGATCGCCGCGCAGAAGTGGGCGATGGAGCGGACCCGGCTCGGCATTCCGATCCTGTTCCACGAGGAATCGCTCCACGGCCTTGCCGCCAAGGACGCGACCGCCTTCCCGCAGGCGATCGGCCTTGCGAGCAGTTGGGACCCCGACCTGATCCGCGACATCAACGCGCTGATCGCCAACGAGACCTCCGCGCGCGGGGTGCATCTGGTGCTCTCTCCGGTGGTCGATGTCGCCCGCGATCCGCGCTGGGGCCGGATCGAGGAAACCTTCGGCGAGGATCCTTTCCTCGTCGGCGAGATGGGCGTCGCCTCGGTCGAGGGGCTGATGGGCGTGGGCACCACCCGCAAGCTCGCACCGGGCAAGGTGATGGCGACGCTCAAGCACATGACCGGCCACGGCCAGCCCGAAAGCGGCAACAACGTCGCCCCCGCTCAGATCAGCGAACGCACCTTGCGCGAAATGTTCTTCCCGCCTTTCGAGCAGGTGGTGACGCGCACCGCGATCGACGCGGTGATGGCGAGCTACAACGAGATCGACGGGGTGCCGTCCCACGCCAACAAATGGCTGCTGCAGGACGTGCTGCGCGGCGAGTGGGGGTATGAGGGCGCGGTGGTCTCCGACTACTACGCCATCGAGGACATGGCCCGCCTCCACCACATCGCCCCCGACAATGCCGCTGCGGGCGAGATCGCGCTGAAGGCCGGCGTCGATGTCGACCTGCCCGAAGGCGCAGGCTTCAAGGACCTCGCGGCGAGCGTCAAGGCAGGCCGCGTGCCGATGCAGGCCATCGACAACGCCGTGCGGCGGCTGCTCACCATGAAGTTCAACGCCGGGCTGTTCGAGAACCCCTGGCCCAACCTCGCCAAGGCGAAGACGAGCAACGGGCCCGAGGGTGTGGCGTTGGGGCGGCTGGCGGCGGAGCGCTCACTGGTGCTGCTCAAGAACAATGGCGCGTTGCCGCTGGCTCTGCCGGAAGCCGGGGCGGCGACCAAGCCGACCATCGCGGTGATCGGCCCCAATGCCGACGTTGCGCGCCTCGGCGGCTATTACGGCGAACCGCGCGCCAGCGTGACCCCGCTTCAGGGCATCCGTGCGGCCGTCGCGGGCAAGGCCAACGTCGTCCACGCGCTCGGCGTCGAGATCATCGACGGCGACAGTGACTGGTGGGATGACAAGGTGGTGCTCGCCGATCCGGCCAAGAACCGCCAGCGCATCGCCGAAGCGGTCGAGGTCGCCAAGGGCGCCGACACCATCGTGCTGTTCATCGGCGACACCGAAAAGACCAGCCGCGAAGGCTGGGCCGCCAATCACTTGGGCGACCGCACCAGCCTCGATCTCGTGGGCGAACAGAACGAGCTGTTCAAGGCGATGAAGGCTTTGGGCAAGCCGGTCGTGGTGGTGCTGATCAACGGCCGCCCGCCGAGCTATCCGACCATTGCCGCCGAGGCCGATGCGATCCTCGAGACGTGGTATGCGGGCGAGCAGCAAGGCACCGCGATTGCCGATGCGCTTGTCGGGAAGGTCAATCCCGGCGGCAAGATGCCGGTTTCGACCGCGCGCAATGTCGGCCAGCTGCCGAACTTTTACAACTACAAGCCGAGCGCGCGGCGCGGCTTCCTGTTCGACGAAGTGACGCCGCTCTATCCGTTTGGCTGGGGCCTCAGCTACACCACCTTCAGCCTCGCCCCGCCCGCGCTGTCGGCGACCACGATCAAGCCGGGCGAAGGCGTCACGGTGACGGTGCGCGTCACCAACACCGGCGCGCGCGCGGGCGACGAGGTGGTGCAGGTGTACCTGCGCGACGAGATCAGCTCGGTCACCCGTCCGGTGAAGGAGCTGGTCGGCTTCAAGCGCGTCAACCTCGCCCCGGGCGAAACCCGCGACGTGGCGATAGCCATCGAGCCCCGCGCCTTCGCCATGTGGAACACCGAGATGAAGCGCGTGACCGAGCCCGGCACCTTCGCGATCATGACCGGCGCGAACTCGGCCGAATTGCAGACCGTGAAGCTGGAGGTGAAGCCGTGAGCGCCACCCGCCGCGATGCGCTGGGGGCGATTGGCACCACGCTTGCCGCCTTGCCGCTGGTCGGCTGCGGCGGCGGGTCGACGACCCCTGCCCCCGCCCCCGTCAGCTCGCCCGCGCCAACGCCCACCGGGGTGCCCTCGCCCGGACTGAACGCACTCACCGCGCGCGGGGGCCGCAAGTTCGGGAGCGCGATCGCCTCGACCCCGGGCAACGCGAATGCAGGCTCGGTCCAAAACCCGGACTACACCGCAATCATCAAGGGCGAATGCGGGATCGTCGTCCCCGAGAACGAGATGAAGTGGCAGGCCGTGCGGCCCTCGCCCACGGTCTATAGCTTCGACCGGATGGACGAGATCGTCCGCTGGGCGCAGGCGAACGCGCTGGCTGTGCGTGGCCACACCCTGCTGTGGCACCGCCCGCAGTGGTTCCCGAACTGGCTCAACACCTATGACTTCGGCGCCACGCCTGTGCACGAGGCCGAGCGGCTGGTGACCGAGCACATCCAGACCGTCACCCGTCGCTACAAGGGCGTCATCAAGAGCTACGATGTGGTCAACGAGGCAATCGACCATGATCGCAACGCCACCATCGAGACCAGCCTCAGCCGCGCGATGGGCAGCCCCGAGGCGGTGCTCGACCTCGCCTTCCACACCGCGCGCGCGGAGCTGCCGAGCGAGCAGCTGGTCTACAACGACTACATGAGCTGGGAGCCGCAGCACCTCAAGCACTGCGCCGATGTGCTGCGCCTGCTCGAGGGGTTCAAGAAGCGCGGCACGCCAGTCGATGCGCTCGGGATCCAGTCGCATATCGAGATGTTTGCGATCGACCCCGCGACCGGAGTCGGCCCCTATGCGGAGCGCGAATGGCGCAAGTTCCTCGATGAGGTGACAGGCATGGGATACCGCCTGCTGATCACCGAGTTCGACGTCAAGGACAAGGCGCTCCCCGGCAACATCGCCCAGCGGGACGAGAAGGTCGCGGATTTTGCGCGGCGCTATTTCGAGGTGATGCTCGATTACGGCCAGTACCTCGACGATGTGCTCGCTTGGGGCATGGTCGACAAGTTCAACTGGCTGCAGGGCTTCGACCCCGCCAAGCGCGCCGACGGGCTCGAGGTGCGCGGCACGCTCTATGACAGCACTTACCGCGCCAAGCCCATGCGCACCGCGCTGGCCAATGTTTTAAGCGCCGCCGGCTGATCCTCTCGCCGACGGTTTTCCCCTGTGGCCCGGGCAGCGATGCCCGAGCCCCTTTTTTTTGCCCGGCCTTCGCATGCGCGACGCACATACGAAAGGGCCCCCCGGCAATGTGCCGGGGAGCCCTTTCCCTGGGGAGCTTGCGACCCGCGCGGCGCTTAGAAGTTGCCGCGCACGATGAAGGAGAAGCGCCGATCGTTCATGAAGTACGAGCGCGGGGCGAGCAAACCGGGATCGCCGGTGTAGGCCTGCGATGTTCTGGTCACCTCGTCGAGCAGGTTCACCCCCTGCACCCCGACCCGGATATTCTTCGACACGTTGAAGAAGATCGAGCCATCGAGCTGCCCGGTCGCCTCGTTGAAGATCGAGTAGAACGGGAAGATCACGTCCGCCGGGGTCAACAGGAAGCGCGAGCGCCAGTTATAGGCGGCACGCACGCTGATCGGGCCCTTCTCGTAGAACACCGTCGCGTTGACGTTGTGCTTCGATAGCTGCTCGAGCGGCAGGTTGCCCGGCGGGATGGTCGAAGGATTGACCGGTGCACCCGTGTTGAGGAAGCTGTTGGGCAGGCCCTCGCTCTCGATATAGGTGTAGTTGCCGGTGAACCCGAGGCCGTCGAGCGGCTTGGGCAGGAAGTCGAAGGTTTGCTGATAGGCAAACTCGAAGCCCTTGATCTTGCCGTTCTCGGTGAAGTTGGCGGGCCCTCTGACCAGGACATTCTCGGTGATACCATTGCTGGTGATGGTCCGAGAGGTGACATCCTGGAAGAAGAAGTCCTTGATGTCCTTGTAGAAGGCATTGAAGGTCAGCGAGCCGACGGTGTCGAAATACCATTCCACGCTGGCATCGAACTGCCAGGCGGTTGCGGGACGCAGGAACGGGTTGCCCGCCGTCGCGGTGACTGCCCCGCTCGGATCCAGTCCGATATTGAGGAAGTTGCGGATGTTGGCATTGTCGGGCCGGGTCAGCACCCGCGAGGCCGCAAAGCGCACGATCACGTCGTCCGAAACACCCAGCTTGAGGTTGAAGCTGGGCAGCCAGAAGCTGTAATCCACCTCTGCAACATCACCCCGGGTCAACCCGTTACCGGCAAAGGTCTGCAGGGCCGCATAGCCCGCCGCGCCGCGGTTGCACACGCCGCCCGGCCGGGTCGGCTGCGTTCCCGGAGGCGCCCCGACCGGCACGCCCAGCGCGCACCGCACATCGAACGGTTCGTTGATGTTGAGCGCTTGCTGGCTTGGGACCCCGATCGAACCACCGGACCGGATCCGTGTGTCGACATAGCGCAACCCGATATTGCCCGACATGCGGACCGGGCCGAGCAGATCGTCGCTGCCGAAATCGAGCTGCACATAGGCTGCCGCATCCTGCTGAGCGATCGGCTGAATGTCTTCAGGCAGGAACGGCGTGCCGGCAAGGGCGCCCTGACGTCCGGCCAGCGGCACCCAGGTCGGGCTGGCACCAAGGCCGCGCGCGATGGTCTGGATCGACTGGAAGTCGGCTACGGTAGCATCGTAGTCACCGATCAAGTCGCCGGCGTAATAGAATGCTCCCGGAGGCCCTGCGGTCTTGCCGCGGAAGAAGTCGGGGAAATTGTAACGCTCGGACAGGCCGGCCGGCGTATCGGCAAAGTTGACCGGACGCGAACCGGTCCACACTTCGCTCAACGCGCCCCAGTTGTAGGTGGTGTAACGCACCGTCTGGTCGCGATCCTGATAGCGCGCGCCCCATTTGGCCTTGCGCAGGAAAGCGTCATCGTCGAACTCGTAGCCGAAATCAGCCTGGAAGGCATATTGCGTCCCGCTCGAATCCTCGATGTGGTCCATCGCCGCGCGCCAGAACTGGAAGCGCGGGTCGTTGAAGTACTGTTCTTCGGTCGCGTTGGCGAGGTCGGCGCCCGGGGTCGACCAGGTGTAGCCGAGGAACTGCGGCTTGTGCGGGGTGATCACCGGCAGGTCGCCCGAAATGTCGAGCTCCTGATCGGCAAACGATGACCCGAACACGCTGAAGTCGAGGTTTTCCTTGCGCGAGGTCGCATATTGCGCGTCGAGCTCGACCGTCAGGCGGTCGGTCAGCTCGGTGCGCAGGTTGATCGAGTAATCCTCGTTGGTGACCTCGTCGTTGACCTGCCGGCGGGCGAGCGACTGCTGCGAGCCGCCGATCGGCACGAAGGGCGAGGTGCCCGGGTTGCCGCGCCAACCGTTCGAGGCGTTGACGATATAGCCCGACTGGAACAGCCCGGAATCATTATACTGGTAATCGGTGAACCCGCCGATCGGGCACTGCGCGCGCGGGGTGGGGTCGCCTGCGCCGCCATCGGGATTGACGCGCGTGGGACCGTCCTGGTTCTGCTGGCAGCCAATCGGGAAGGTGTTGTATTCCGAAAGGTCGGGCGCGGTTTCGAAGGTGTATTCACCCCACTTGTTGGTCGAATTGGAGCGGATGAATTCAGCGGTGATCAGGGTCTTGCCGTCGATCGATTCGAACTGCGCGGAGGCTGCGAAGCCGATGCGCTCGCGGTCGAATTCTTGAGTGCGGAACTGGCCGCCCACCGGCGCCACGCGGCTGGTGGCATAGTCGGCAAACCCGTCGACCCCGGCCGCACCGAACACGCCGCAGGCAGCGCCGCCCGGCGGCAGAAGCTGCGTGTTGGTCGTGCCCGGCAGCGGGTTGCGGCAGACTTGGGTGCCGCCGGCATTGGCCGCATCCACCAGCGCCCCGTCGCGGGTCTGGTAGTTGGCGATCTGAATGCCGTCCGCGCGGCTCTTGATGCGCGAATAGGAACCGCTGACAAGCAGACCGAAGCGGCCCTTGTCGGTATCCCAGGTGTTGCTGATCAGGCCCGAGAAGGTCGGCGTCCATTCCTTGCGGAAGTCACCGTAGTTCGCCTCGCCACTGAAGGCGACCTTCAGGCCATTGTTGTCGAACGGCTTGCGGGTGTTGAGGTTGACCGTCCCGGCGAGCCCGCCCTCGATGGTTTCCGCGGTCGCGTTCTTGCTGATGATCACCGAGCCGAGCAATTCGGCCGGAACGTCGGCAAAGTTCAGCGCCTGCCCGCCGACGCCCGCTGCAAAGGCCGTGCGGCCATTGAATTCCGAACGCACGAAGGTGAGGCCGCGCACCGCAACCCCCGAACCTTCGACCGAGAAGTGGTCAGGATCGTTCGAGCCGGCGAAGCGGTTGATCGAAACGCCGGGAACACGTTGCAACGCTTCGGTCACCGAACGGTCGGGCAGCGCGCCGATATCCTGGGCGGTGATCGCGTCGACGACGGTGTCGGAATCGCGCTTGATGCTCTGTGCGCTGGCCAGCGATTGCCTGATGCCGCTCACGATGATCTCGGTAGCCGGCTCTTCGGCGGCGACGGTGCCTTGGGCTTCGGCCTCGGCCTGATCCTGCGCAAAGGCGGCGGTGGTGCTGATCGCACTGCCGACGACGAGAGCCGAAGCCCCGGCCCGCAACAGGCTCTTGTACCACGGCTGGCGGCCACCGGCCCCAACGCCATGCGGCTGCATCGAAGTGCGCATTAGATCCCTCCCCATGTTAGCGCTATCATTTATTCGTCGATAGCTTGCTCTCTTGTGGCCGCTTGGATTATCGAGGCTCGGGCTGCTTGACAATAGGGCTTCGCATTTTTGCAGGGGAAGTGTGGCAATTTGCCAACAACGCCCCGCTGCGGTAGGATCGGAACGGCATGAGAGAGAGCAATGGTATCGGTAACGCGGGCCGCCTTGCGCGGGTCGTAATCGTCGGCGGCGGCACCGCCGGATGGATGGCGGCCGCCGCGCTCTCGCGTTTCTTCAACGATGGTCGAAGAACGGCCACGCTGATCGAATCCGACGCCATCGGCACCGTCGGCGTGGGCGAGGCGACGATCCCGCCGATCCGCTCGTTCAACGCGATGCTCGACATTCCCGAGGACGAATTCCTGCGCGAGACGCGCGGCACCGCCAAGCTGGGGATCGAGTTCGTCAACTGGGGGCGGCAGGGCGATCGCTACTTCCACCCCTTCGGCTCCTATGGCCAGGACCTCCACGGCATCGCCTTCCACCAACTGTGGCTGCGCGAGCATGCGCGCTCGGGCGTGGGGGGCGCAGGCGATATCGGCGACTATTCGATGTGCACAGCGGCTGCGCGGCAGGGACGATTCGCGCGGCCCGCAGCGGGCGCGCAGTCGGTCGTGCGCGAGATCGCCTATGCCTATCACTTCGACGCCGGGCTCTATGCTGCCTACCTGCGCCGCCTGTCCGAGCGGCAGGGCGTCACGCGGATCGAGGGGCAGATCACCCAAGTCACCCGTGACGGCGAGACGGGCGATGTCGCCAGCGTCACGCTCGACAACGGCACCACCATCGCAGGCGACCTGTTCATCGATTGCTCGGGCTTCCGCGGGCTGCTGATCGAGGAGGCGCTCGGGACCGGTTACAAGGATTGGAGCCGCTGGCTCCCGATGGACCGCGCGCTCGCGGTGCCCACCCGCTCACCCGGCCCGCCCGATCCCTTCACCCGCGCCACCGCCCACTCGGCCGGCTGGCAATGGCGCATCCCGCTCCAGCACCGCACCGGCAACGGCCATGTCTTCTCCAGCGCCTTCATGGGCGAGGACGAGGCCCGCGCGATCCTGCTGGCGAACCTCGAAACCGAACCGCTCGCCGAACCACGGGCGATCCGCTTCCTCACCGGCATGCGGCGCAAGGCGTGGAACCACAATGTCGTGGCGCTCGGGCTGTCTTCCGGTTTCATCGAGCCATTGGAATCGACCTCGATCCACCTGATCCAGAACGGCCTCCAGCGCCTCTTCGCGCTGTTCCCCGACCTGCCGATCCGGGCAGCCGAGCGCGACCAATATAATCGCGGGATGCACGACCTGTACGAGGACGTGCGCGATTTCATCATCCTCCACTACAAGGCGACGCAGCGCGAGGACTCCGAGTTCTGGCGCTATATGCAGCACATGGAGATCCCCGACAGCCTTGCCCACAAGATCGACATGTGGCGCCACCGCGGCCGGGTATTCCGCGAGAACGCCGAGCTCTTCGCGCAGCCGAGCTGGGTGGCGGTGATGCTGGGGCAGAACATCTGGCCCGAACTGCACGATCCGATCGCCGACACCCTCGACGAGACCAAGGTCGCCGCTGCCATGGCGCAGATGCGCGCCGCCTATGCCGATGTCGCCGCGCGCCTGCCCGCGCATGGCGATTTCCTGCGGCAATCGGGTAGCTGGCACGTGGCCCCCGAAGCTGCGGTCGCATGAACGCACCTCCGGTCACCAAAATCGTCGTCGTCGGCGGGGGCACTGCCGGGTGGATGACGGCGGCCGCGATCGTCCGCGTGCTGGGGCAGCTGCCGGGCCTGTCGGTGACGCTGGTCGAAAGCGAGGCGATCGGCACGGTCGGCGTGGGCGAGGCAACGATCCCGCAGATCATCGGCTTCAACCGCCTGCTCGGCCTCGACGAGATGACCTTCATGCGCGAGACCCGCGCGACCTATAAGCTCGGCATCGAATTCGTCGATTGGCTGCGGCCGGGGCATTCCTACGTCCACCCCTTCGGCAGCTTCGGGCTCGACATGCTGGGGATCGAGTTCCAGCACTTCTTCCTGCGCGGGGCGGGCCTTGGCGAGACCGCGCGGATCGACGACTATTCAGTCGCGGCTGTGGCGGCCAAGGCGGGCCGGTTCAGCTGGCCGCGCCCCGACAATCCGCGCTCGCCGATGTCGAAGCTGTCCTACGCCTTCCAGTTCGATGCGGGCCGCTATGCGCGCTTCCTGCGGGGCTATGCCGAAAACGCAGGCGCGGTGCGGGTTGAAGGGCGGATCACCGAGGTGAGGCAGGATGGCGAGACCGGCTTCGTCACCGGCGTGATGCTCGAAGACGGACGCGAGGTGGCGGGCGAGCTGTTCATCGACTGCTCGGGCTTCCGTTCGCTCTTGCTGGGGCAGGCAATGGGCGTGCCCTTCACCGACTGGACCAAGTGGCTCCCCTGCGATTCGGCAGTCGCGATCCCGTGCGAGCTGGGCGGCGCGAACGAGCCGCTGACCCGCTCGACGGCACGCGCCGCCGGATGGCAGTGGCGCATCCCGCTCCAGCACCGCATCGGCAATGGGCATGTGTTCTCCTCGGCGCATATCGACCGTCAGGCGGCGACCGATCTGCTGCTCGCCAATCTCGACGGCAAGCCGCTTGCCCAGCCGAACCAGATTGCCTTCAAAGCCGGCCACCGCGCGCGGGCCTGGGAGAAAAACGTGGTGGCACTGGGGCTGGCGGGAGGCTTCCTCGAGCCGCTCGAATCGACCTCGATCCACCTCGTCCAGTCAGGCATCGCGCGGCTGATGGCGCTGTTTCCCGACACCGGCTTCGGCCCCGTCGAGCGCGACCGCTTCAATCTCGAGACCGAGCGCGAATACCGCAACATCCGCGATTTTCTCGTGCTCCACTACCGCCAGTCCGAGCGCGACGATTCCGAATTCTGGCGCTATTGCCGCAATCTGCCCCCGCCCGACAGTCTCAGGGAAAAGCTCGAAATGTTCACATCCTCAGGGCGGATCATCCGCGAGAACAACGAGCTTTTCACCGAGGACAGCTGGCTGTCGGTGATGCTCTCGCAGGGCGTCACGCCGCTGGGTTACCACCCGGTGGCATGGATGCTCGATCCGGCCGAAACCCGCACCCGGCTTGCGCATATCCGCGGCGCGATTGCCCAGACGGTCGCGCAATTGCCCACGCAAGCCGAATTCCTGCACCAGAATGGCGGCGCGATTCCGGCCGAGGATTACCTCACCGCATGACCAGTCTGCCCGCCCCGAGCGCGATGGAAGAGATCGCCGGCCCCGTCGACGACGCGCGCTTTGCCGCGATCCGGGCGGCGGCCAAGCCTGTGTTGCTGCGCGGGCAGGTGGCGGATTGGCCCGCGGTCGCCGCCGCGCGCGCGGGCGATGAGGCGATCGTCGCCTATCTCAGCCGGGAGCCCTCCATCAGGCCGGTTCAGGCGATCGCCGCTCCGCCCTCGGAAGGCGGACGGTTCTTTTACACGCCCGACCTGACGCGGCTCAATTTCATGCGCGGGAGCGGGCGGTTCGAGCTGTTCCTCAAGGATCTCATGAGCGCCGCCGCCCATCCCCAGCCGCCCGCGATGGCGGTGCAATCGGAGGATTTGCCGAGCCTGCTGCCCGGTTTCTCGCGCGACAACCGGCTGGCGCTGCTGCCCGACGTCGCCGCGAAGATCTGGATCGGCAACCGCATCAAGGTCGGTACGCATTACGACGCCAAGGAGAATGTCGCCTGCTGCGTGGCAGGGGAGCGGCGCTTCACGCTGTTTCGGCCCGAGCATATCGTCAACCTCTATCCCGGCCCCTTCGAGCTGACGCCTGCCGGCATTCCGGTGAGCATGGTCAATCCCCACGCGCCCGATCTCGCGCAATACCCGCGCTTTGCCGAGGCGGCGAAGGATGCACAGGTCGGGACGCTCCAGCCAGGGGACGCAATCTACATTCCTTATGGCTGGTGGCACGCGGTCGAGAGCCTCTCGCCGGTCAGCATGCTGGTCAATTACTGGTGGACCCCCGGCCATCCCGAAGGGATCGGCAGCCCTTACGAGGCGCTGCTCCACGCGATGCTCTGCTTGCGCCACCTGCCACCGGAGCACAAAGCGGTATGGCGCGGGATCATGGAGTACTATGTGTTCGAGAGCGCGGGCGATCCGTCGGCGCACCTGCCGCCCCATGCCAAGGGGGTGCTCGGACCGCCGTCGGCTCCGCTGTTCGCGCAGATGAAGGAAATTATCCGGGATTCGCTCTGAGGCGCGCGAGCCACTGGTCATAGGGCGGCGCAAAGGCGAGTGCGGCCTCGGCCTCGGCGGCGAAGGCGGCGCGGGCGCGCGCCTCGCCCACAGCATCGGCAGCCTGTGCAGCTGGCGGCAGGCCCGGCGTCCAGCCGAGCGCGACCAGCAGCGCGAACTGCTCCTGGCCGAGCAGCGGCAGCTCCTCGCGGAACGGGATGCGTCCGCGCCGCGCGAACTGGTCGATGACGGCAGGGAGCCGGCCCGGGAGCGGCCGCGTGCCGAACACCGCCTGTGCCGAGACGCTGGCGAAATGGAGCGCGAGCACCGCGTGCACCCCCTCCATTATCAGCACCGAGCGGCGGTTATATTCGTCACGCTCCAGCGGCGTGATGTCGCGCCCCGGCAGCATCTCGATCAGCAGCGCAAGCTGGCGGTGGGCGAGGTCGAGGTGGAGCGGCCCCAACGGCTCGAAGCGCGCCGCCGCATCGCCGAGCGCCACGACATTGCCGAGCCACGGCTGCGCGACCCGCCCCGGCGTCAGCGCCACCGCGCCGAGCGCCCGCGCGCCAAGCAGCGCCTCTGCCTCGGCGCGGGGGAGCGGCGCAGGCGTGCCGAGCATGGCGCGCCGCCCGTCAAGCCCCGCGACCTCGCTGACCCAGCCGGCGCGGGTCAGCGTGAGGCGGTCCTCGAGCGCAATCACGGGCGCGGTCGGCTCGCCGATATAGACGTGGCGCGTGGGAAGCGTGGCGGACCAGTCGTTGAAGGCGAAATGCGGATGGCTGGCGAGCAGCGCCGCCTGCGGCCCGGTGCAGTCGAGGAAGAAATCGGCCGCGATCTCTCCCTGCCCGGCGATGCCGATCGCACTGATCGCGTCGCCCGCGCCCGGCACGATCCGGTCGATTACGCCTGCGACATAGCCGATGCCGAGGCCCTCGGCGGCGGCGATCAGCAGATCGCGGTAGGCGGCGGGGTTCCAGCGCAGGGCGTAGTCGACCGACGAAATCGGCGTCGGCTCGCCCGGTGGGGGCGGCGCGAAACGGCCCGCTGCGGCGAGCACTTCAGCCAGGCTTCCGGCGGGCGGTGCGCCCGCTCCCGGCAGCCGCACCTTGCCCCACTCGCGCGCGAAAGCGGTCTTGAGCGCGGGGTCCAAGGCCTCGCCATAGGCGACCACCCCGCCCTGCCCGCTTGCGTCCCAGCCCACATATCGCGTGACGAGGCGATAGGAGCCGCCTGCGCGGGTGACGATCTCCGCCTCGGCAACCCCCAGCCGGTCGTGCAGCTTGTTGGTGAACGGCATGGCAGTGGGCGAGGCATCGGCGAAGGAGGCGGGGCCGGGGTCGCCGCCCACCACCACCACCTCGCACGCAGGCAGCGCGCGGCGCAGGGCAATGGCGGCGAGGATGCCGAGCGGCCCGCCGCCTGCCACCAGCACGCGGCGCAAGGGCTCGCGCGCAGCGCTCACGCCGCCTCGGCGAGGCGCGCCGCTTCGCGCATCAGGTAGTCGCGGTGCCCGGGCATGGCCGCCACCTCGCCGGTCACCGCAATGTGCAGACGCTCGGTGGCGCGCTGGAGCGCATCCGGCGCGATCAGCGCGGCGCGCGGATCATGCGCTTCCGGCAGCATCCCCTGCCCGACATAGACCGCGATCCAGCTGGCATCATAGAACAGCCCGTCGGAATATTTCTCGATCCTGGCCGCGCGCCGCCACAGCTCGAGCTTGCCGGCGAGGCTGTCGGGCACCTGCATGGTGCGCACATGGTTCCAGAATTCGGAATCGTCGCGCGTGGTGGCGTTGTAATGGAGGATCAGGAAATCGCGCACCCGGTCGTATTCCATGTCGACCAGCCGGTTGAACTCGTCGCGGTCGCGTGGGTCGATCGCGCCGCCCACAGGGAACAGCTCGATCAGATAGGTGATCGCCATCTGCGCGAGGTAGATCGAGGTGGACTCAAGCGGTTCGAGGAAGCCGCTCGCCAGCCCCACGCCGATAACATTGTGGCTCCACGAGCGCGAACGGCGACCGGGTCGGAACTTGAGGATGCGGGGATCGGCGAGCGGCGTCCCCTCGGCGCTGACGATGATCGCCTCGCAGGCCTGTTCCTCGGAGATATGCGCCGAGGAGAAGACGTAGCCGTTGCCCATCCGGTGCTGGAGCGGGATCTGCCAGCGCCACCCGGCGGGCATGGCGGTGGCGGTGGTGTAGGGGCGCAGGTCCTCGGTCGCGTGGGTGCAAGGCATCGCCGCCGCGCGGTCACAGGGGAGCCAATGCGTCCAGTCCTCCCACGCCTCGCCCAGCTCCTGCCCGAGCAGGATCGAGCGGAAGCCCGAGCAATCGACGAACAGGTCGCCCATGATCCGCCGCCCGTCGGCCAGCACCAGCGCCACCACATCGCCGCTCTGCGCATCGCGTTCGACGCTGACGACGCGGCCCTCGTGCCGCTCCACCCCGATCCCGCGAGCGAACTCACGCATGAAGGGGCCGAAAAGCGTCGCGTCGAACTGGTAGGCGTAGCCATAGGTCGAACCCAGACCGTCGTCCTGCGCGGGCGGGCGGAAGCGGTTGGCCTTGGCCGCCGCGACAGCCAGCGAATAATCGCCGATCTCGCGTGCCATACCGTGGCGGGACAGCTCGAGCCACCAGTGGTGGAAGCCGACGCCCGCCACCTCCTCGCCGAAGGAGCCGAAGGGGTGGATGTAGCTCTCCCCGATCCGGCCGAAGTCGCGAAAGTCGATGCCCAGCTTGTAGGTCGCATGGGTCGCCTTCATGAAGGCGGCTTCGTCGATCCCGAGCTTTTCGACAAAGCCGCGGATGTGCGGCAGAGTCGCCTCGCCCACCCCGACGATACCGATCTCCTCGCTCTCGACCAGCTGGACGCTGGCGATGCCGGGGAGCAGCCTGGCGATCCCCGCGGCGGTCATCCACCCGGCGGTGCCGCCGCCGAGGACGACGACGCGCACAGGGTTGGGAGCATCTTGCATCATCGCCTCCACGCTATCACCGCAAGGGTCAGCCGACCATCTCCTCAAGCTCCTTGCCCTTGGTCTCGGTGATGAACTTGGCGACGAGGAAGAAGCTTACACCTGCACTCACCGTGTAGAACAGGTAGGTGGGCGCAAGGCCCAGCTCGCTCGCCATGCCGGGGAAGCTCTGCACCACGACATAGTTCGCGCCCCACTGGGCAAGACCGCAGACGGCCAGCGCGGACCCGCGAATCTGGTTCGGGAACATTTCGCCCAGCATCACCCACATCACCGGGCCCCAGCTGAAGTTGAAGAAGATGACGTAGAGGTTGGCCGCGACCAGCGCGATCCAGCCGGCGCTCTCGCTCAGCGACAGATTGCCCCCCGCATCTGTGCCCGCGCCCGAGAAGGCCCAGGTCATCGCGCCCAGCGTCGCCGCCATGCCGGCCGAGCCGATCAGCAGCAGCGGCTTGCGTCCGATCCGGTCGATCAGCACTAGCGCCGCGAACACCGCCGCGATCGAGGCAAGGCCGGAGATGATGTTGCGTTCGAGCGCCACTTCCTCGGACACGCCCGCGAGCCGCCACAGGGTTTCGCCGTAATAGAAGATCACGTTGATCCCGACGAATTGCTGGAAGGTCGCAAGCAGAATGCCGGCCCAGACAATCGGACGGAAGATCGTGCCCGGCGCCATCACGTCGGACAGGCTCGGTCGGTGGTCGCCGTCGAAGGAAGCGCGAATCTCGCCCACCTTGCGCTCCGCCTCTTCGGCACCGAACAGGCGGGTCAGCACCGCGCGGGCTTCATCCTCGCGGCCGCGATTAACGAGGTAGCGCGGGCTCTCCGGGATGAACAGCAGCGCGACGAGGAACACCGCCGCGGGCGCGGCTTGGGCGAGATACATCCAGCGCCACGCGGGCATCCCGCCCACCTCGCCCAGCGAATCGCCCGCAGCCTGCGCGAGGAAATAGTTGACGAGGAACGCCGCCGTCAGCCCGGTGATGATCATCACCTGCTGCACCGTGGTCAGCCGCCCGCGGATATTCGCCGGAGCGACTTCGGAGATATAGAGCGGCGAGAGCACCGAGGCCGCGCCCACTGCCATGCCGCCGGCAAAGCGCGCGATCACGAACAGCGTGTGGCTGTCGGTCTCGCCCTGCACGATCGCGCCGACGAGAAACAGCAGCGCAGCGATCACCATCACGCGCTTGCGGCCCAGCGCATCGGCCAGACGCCCCGCGAGAAACGCGCCCGCCGCGCAGCCGATCAGAAGCGAACCGACCGTGAAGCCCAGCCCCGCATCGTCGAGCGCAAAGGCCTCTTTCAGGCCCGCCTGCGTCCCGTTCACCGCCCCGCTGTCATATCCGAACAACAACCCGCCGATGGTCGCCACCGCGACGATCGCGGAAATCAGCGCCATGTTGGCGCCGCCCCGTGTAGTTTCCAAGATCCCTCTCCCCGGCTGCTTGTTGCAACCCGCACCAGTTATGGTAGCGCTACCTTTGCCCGAAAAACGCGCTATGGCAAGCGGCGTTTTCACAAGAGATTCGCAAGATCGCGGGAGAGAATGATGACACTGACCGGCCGGAACCTGATCGCGGGCGCATGGCGCGACGGCGCGAGCCACTTCACCGCGCGCGAGGCTGCCAGCGGTGCGGCGCTGGAGCCGTCATTTGTGGAAGGTTCGGCCGCCGATGTCGCCGATGCCTGCGCGGCGGCCGCCGCCGCACAAGGCACCTATGCCGCCCTTCCCCTTGCCGAACGTGCCGCCTTCCTGCGGCTGATGGCCGACAAGATCGACGCGCTGGGCGATACCCTCACTAAGCGCGCCATGCTGGAAAGCGGCCTGCCCGAAGCACGCCTCAACGGCGAGCGCGGGCGCACCGTGGGCCAGCTGCGCCTCTTCGCCGAGGAGGTCGAGAATGGTGGCTGGCAGGGCCTGCGTATCGATCACGCCATGCCGGACCGCGCGCCGCTGCCCAAGCCCGACCTCAGGATGCGCAATGTCCCGCTCGGCCCGGTGGCCGTATTCGGCGCATCGAACTTCCCGCTCGCCTTCTCGGTTGCGGGCGGGGACACGGCCTCGGCGCTGGCAGCTGGATGCTGCGTGGTGGTCAAAGGCCACCCGGCCCACCCCGGCACCTCGGAACTGGTCGCGGGCGCAATCCTTGAGGCGATCCGCGACGCCGGACTACCCGAGGGCGTGTTCAGCCTCGTGAACGGCACCGCCAACGCGCTCGGCGAGGCGCTGGTGAAGGACCCGCGCATCGCCGCGGTCGGCTTCACCGGCTCGCGCGCCGGGGGCCTCGCGCTGATGGGCCATGCCGCCGCGCGGCCCGTGCCGATCCCGGTCTATGCCGAGATGAGCAGCGTCAATCCGGTGGTGCTGATGCCCGCTCGGCTTGAGGAAGGCGCCGAGGCGCTCGGGGCGGCCTATGTCGGCTCGCTCTCGCTCGGAGCTGGGCAGTTCTGCACCAACCCCGGCATCCTGCTTGCGGTGGAGGGCGAGGCAACCACCCGCTTTATCGCCGCCGTCGCCGCCGCACTGGGAAGCGTCCCGGCCCAGACCATGCTGACCGCGGGCATCCAGAGCGCCTACACCAAGGGCATCGAAGCCATCGCTGGGCACGGCGCGACGCTGGTCGGCACCGGCGCGGAGGGTTCTGCCGCTTGCGGGCGGGCGCAGGTCTTCACCGTGAGCGGCGCCGACTTCCGGGCCAACCCTGCGCTGGGCCACGAGGTGTTCGGCCCCTCCTCGATCATCGTCGCTTGCGCCGATTTGGCCGAGGTCGCCGCGATCCTCGAAGGCATGGAAGGCCAGCTCACCGCCACGCTGCACATGGCGCCGGCCGATTACGATGCGGCGCGCGATCTGATCCCGATCCTCGAAAACCGCGCCGGGCGGATCATCGCCAATGCCTGGCCGACCGGCGTCGAGGTGACCCATGCCATGGTCCACGGCGGCCCCTTCCCAGCCACCTCCGACGGGCGCAGCACCTCGGTCGGCACGCTGGCGATCGGGCGCTTTCTGCGCCCCGTCAGCTATCAGGACCTGCCCGCCGCACTTCTCCCCAAGGCGCTGCTCGACGGGCCGAGCACGGTGCTACGGCGGGTCGACGGGCGCTATGAGGCGTGAAAGGTGAGCAGCGGATGGGAGCGCGAGGCATGACGCGGCGACAGGCGATCGAGGCGGGCAGCGCCGCTGCGGCAGCGATGATAGCGAGCTGCGCGCTGGCGCAAGGCTCCGCCCCCGTTGCGAAGGGCCAGCCGTTGCCCGAAGGCGTGACGCTTCCCTCCGCTCTCCCGAAAGCCCCGAACCCCGGCAGCGTCGGCTTCGCGATTATCGGGCTGGGCGACTATGCCCTGAAGCAGATCATGCCGCGCTTCGCCCAGTCGGAGCGCTGCCACATCGCCGCGCTGGTCTCGGGCAATCCCGAGAAGCTCGCCCACGTCGGCGAGGCTTACGGGGTGCCTCCTGAGGCGCGCTATTCCTACGAAGGCTTCGCCGCCAATCCGGCATTCGAGGCGGTCTACATCATCCTCCCCACCGGCCTCCACGCCGAATGGGCCGAGCGCGCCTTTGCCGCGGGCAAGCACGTGATGTGCGAGAAGCCGATGGCGCTCTCGGCCGCCGAATGCGAGCGCATGATCGCCGCCAGCGAGCGCGCGAACCGCAAGCTGATGGTCGCCTACCGCTGCCACTTCGAGCCCTACAACCGCGCCGCGATGGTGCTCACGGCCACCAAGGCGCTGGGCGATCTGCGGCTGATCCGCACCGAGCATTCCTACCGCCTCGACCCTGCTACCCCTGCGACCAACTGGCGCGTCGCGCGCGCGCAGAGTGGCGGCGGGCCGCTCGAGGATTAGGGGATCTACGGGCTCCAGGCCGCGCTCTACCTGTCGGGCGAGATGCCGGAACGCCTCAGCGCCTCGACCTTCCGCCCCGAAGGCGACCCGCGCTTTGCCGAGATCTTCGCCCATGTCGCGGTGCAGATGCACTTCCCCTCCGGCGCGGTGGCTCAGGTCGTGACCTCCTACGATTCGGCCGGGATCAACATGGTCGAGGCGCGCGGCACCGAGGGGGCGCTGCGCATGCATCCGGCGACAGGCTATGGCCCCAACACTCTGGTGCTGGAGACCGGGCGCGAGCGCCGCGCCATGGAGCCCGGCGATCCCGAGGTGCAATTCGCCGCGATGCTCGATCACCTCGCCGCCGCGATCCGCGAGGACACGCCGATCCTCACGCCGGGCGAAATGGGCCTGCGCGACCTGCGCCTGATGGAAGCGATCTACGCCGCGGCTGCGAGCGGGCGCAGCGTGGCGCTGAACCCCGACGGCACGATGCGGGGTTGAGGGGGCGCGGCTAACCGGCGGAGAGCCCCGCGACCGCCTCCTCGAACGGCGTCTGGTCGACCGTGATCGCGCCCGCGCGCGGCCGGTCGAGATCGAGGATCACCCCGAAGGCGAGCGCGATCAGCAGGTAGAGCGTGATCGACGACGCCCTGCGGTGCGCCCGCGTCCCCGCCAGTGCATAGCCAAGCATCGCCGCCGATATCGTCGCATAGACCGCGAGCAGCCACAGCACCCGCGCGGGCAGATGCGCCTGGCTCAATGCCTGCCGCCGCACCGCGCTGTCCTCGACCGTATCATAGGCCCCCGCCAGCGCCACCGTCAGCGGCCCGGGCGGAAGCTCGCGCAGCGCCGCGCGGACCTTGGCTGCAACCGGCGCGCGCAGGGCCGCCGCCTTCTGCTCGGCCGCAAGCCGCTCCGGCCCGTCGGCCATTTCCGCCGCGGCAAGCCGGGCTGCGGCATAGGTGGCCAGATCAGCCTTGAGCGGCCCCGCGCGCTCAGGCGGCAGCCCCTCGGCGAGCATCGCCAGATAGCCGACCGCGCTCGTTTCGGTCAGCATCAGGTCGCGGCGATCCTCAAGCCGGTCGAGGGCCATCGAGAAGGAAAAGCCCATCAGCAGCGCAAGCAGACCCAGCACGCCCGAGAGGATGAAGCCCTCGTCGCTGCTGCCCTCGCCCTCTTGCGTGCCGGATGCGGGCCGCAGCCGGGCATGGATCCTGAGCCCCGCCTCGTGCGCGGCGATCATTGCCGCCAGCAGCACCGGCACAATCACCACCAGCGACCACGACCAGAATCCGTTCACCAAGCCCCCCTAGAAATGGTGGCGCGCCCGGCAGGACTCGAACCTGCTGCCTCAAGATTAGAAGTTGCGCCGCCTAGTTTCCATACGTTCCACTGAATAGCAAAAACAGGGCTTTAGCGTTTCATGCGTGCCATAGGCTTGCATGTTACCTCACGCCCTGTTACCTATAGCGTTACCTGATACCCAAAAGGTAACAGGTGAGCCGAGGCGGGGTTGCAGCCCCATCCCCGGCTCTAACCGCAACCGATCCCAAGGAGATCGATCATGGCCAATGACACCACTACCACGCCTCTTGCGCTTTTGCAGTCCATCGACACCGACCCGGGTGAGGCGACAACCGCTGATCTGGAAGTCGCAATCTGCTTCATTGAGGCCTGCGAGAGCCTCGTCTGCAATGTCCGGCAACTCTTCGCAATGGCCGGCACCCCGCCCGAACTTTTGCGCGACGTCAAAAATCTAGACATCATGCTTGCCGAGGCCAAGGACAAGGTGAGGATGGGGTGCGAGAACGCAGAGAAACTTGTTGATGCGGTCTTTGACGCCAAGCGGGCGGCGAAGGCCTAAGCCATGCTGACCGACACGAAAGTCGCATCGATCAAGCCGCCCG
>CAMCUB010000034.1 GCA_945878845.1 Erythrobacter sanguineus
CGGAATCGTTTGGCACCTCGATGTCGGCTCATCACATCCTGGGGCTGGAGCAGGTCCCAAGGGTTTGGCTGTTCGCCAATTAAAGTGGTACGTGAGCTGGGTTCAGAACGTCGCGAGACAGTTTGGTCCCTATCTGCCGTGGGCGTCGATACTTGAAAGGAGTTGCCCCTAGTACGAGAGGACCGGGGTGAACGTACCTCTGGTGTACCTGTCATTCTGCCAAGAGTGCCGCAGGGTAGCTATGTACGGACGGGATAACCGCTGAAAGCATCTAAGCGGGAAGCCTCCCTTGAGATTAGGTATCTTTGAACCGTGATAGACCATCACGTTGATAGGCCGGGTGTGGAAGTACAGTAATGTATGGAGCTAACCGGTCCTAATAGTTCATATCGCGCTTGAGAGTCTGCACTATCAACGCCAGCCCTGCACTGCAGGAGCGTTGGTGGAGAAGTTCTCCAGCCAGATACGCCCTTTACCACTCACACCCGTGAGTGAGCATCGATTTAAAAACCCGCATCCACTGGCCCCATTGCTTGGTGGCCATAGCGTCTGTGACCCACCCGATCCCTTCTCGAACTCGGCCGTGAAACCAGACAGCGCCGATGGTACTAACGCTCAAGCGTTGGAAGAGTAGGTCGTCGCCAGGCATTGAAGCCAGTGGGAGCGGGTATAACCCATTCACAAGTCATAGGGCTGTCCCGCAAGGGCGGCCCTTTTGGCGTCTTTGCGGCTTTGCGCCTTATCGACGCGTCCTTTTCAGGCATCAGCCTTGGAAGGAATGGGCCAAACGGTCGCATAGCGACTGCAAGGTCGAACGGCCGCCCGCAGCGCTTGCGCGAGGAACGCCAACAAAATCGGTATCGCGGGATGGAGCAGCCCGGTAGCTCGTCAGGCTCATAACCTGAAGGTCGTTGGTTCAAATCCAACTCCCGCAACCACCGTCACAAACCCACACATGATCGAACACATCACGCCCGCAGCCTCGCTGCAGGGCGCTATCGGTGTTTTGATCGCGCAACAGGAGGACCCGCAATGACCGATGGACCTGCCACCCCCTTCCTCACCGATCGCTTCGATGATGCGCTGGCCTATGCCAGCCGCCTCCACCGGGCCCAGACCCGCAACGGCGGCGGGATCCCCTATGTCTCCCACCTCCTCGCCGTCGCCGCGATCGCGCTCGAGAACGGGGTGGACGAGGATCAGGCTATTGCTGCGTTGCTGCATGATGCGGTCGAAGACCAGGGCGGGCTCGCCCAGCTCGAAGCAATCCGCGCCCGCTTTGGCGAGGACGTCGCGACGATCGTAGCGGATTGCACCGACAGTCACGAAGAGCCCAAGCCCGCATGGCACCCGCGCAAGGAGGCCTACATTGCCAGCCTCGCGCACAAGCCTGCGCGCAGCCTTGCGGTGAGCCTCGCCGACAAGACCCACAACGCTTCGGCGATCAACGCCGATCTGCGCGCCGTGGGCGAGGCGGTGTGGAAGCGCTTCACCGGAGGGAAGGGCGGCACCCTGTGGTATTACCGCGCGCTCGTGACCGCTTTCCGCGCCTACGCCCCCGGCGTCGCCGCTGAGCGCTTCGCGCGCGAGGTAGACGAGATGGAGGAACTGGCGGCGCGGGGCTGAGTCCCTGCCATGTCGCGGGGACGTGCCGCCTTTGCACCCTTCCTCCCGGTCAAGAAATCACGTTTCCCCCAAGCCCGAAAAGTGGCCGGCAAGAACCATGTTGGGGTCAAGATCCAGTCTTCCAAGCACAGCATCGGTAATCAGGCGATAGGGAGCGAGGATGTAGCGCCGCCGCTCCTCTCCCCACTCAGCCATTGTGCATGGGAGGGGCATCCCCGCTATCTGGGAAATCCGCACACCTGCGCAGCTCATCTGGCGACGCTCCTGACCGGGCGGAATGCGGATCAACGTGTGCGTGCCCTGATGCAATGCCGCAAGCTGGCCTCGGCAAGCGCCGTCGATGCGCAGGCGCGCTGACATGAGCCCGCCGCCGAAGGCAGGTGCCTTCTCCAGCACGTCATGGCCGAGACCCTGCCTGTCAGCCCAGCTGGTGAACATGCCGAGCAGCATTTCAACCAGCACATGACCTTCATCGCCGCCAATGATGTAGCCGATCTCGATAATGACGGGCTCATCGCTCATCGGCTGCAAGCCTCCATCACCCGCGATGCAGGCGGCACCACGCCGCACGCTGCCCTAACCTTTGCCGATCGCATCATGCAAGCTGGCACAGAGCGGGCCCATCCCCGCATCAGAAGGGATGGCGCGCTTGACGCGCCGGGGCCTACCCCGCCCGCACGGTCCGCAGGAACCCGCGCACCTGATCGCCCAGATGCGATGCCTGCGCCTCCAGCTCGTTGGCGCTCAGCAGCACTTGGCTGGCGGCCGCGCCGGTCGAGAGCGACAGCTGCCGCACATCCTCGATATGGCCCGCGACCTTCTCGGTCCCGCGCGCCGCGAGGTCGATGCTTTGCGCAAGGTCGCGGCCTGCGACCGATTGCTGGTCGACCGCTGTGGCGATCGAGACGGCGGTGCTCTCCAAGTCCTGCACCTGCCCGGCAATCGCGCGCAGCGCCTTGACGCTGGCGCCGGTGGTGGACTGCATGGCGCGGATCTGTTCGGCGACCTTTTCGGTCGCGCGGCTGGTCTGCATCGCGAGTTCCTTGACCTCGCTCGCCACCACCGCGAACCCGCGGCCCGCCTCGCCGCCGCGCGCGGCTTCGATGCTCGCGTTCAAAGCCAGCAGGTTGGTGCGCTGGGCGATGGTCTGGATCAGTTCGACGATCTGGCCGACTTCCTCGGCCGAGGCCGCCAGTGCCGAGATCGTCTCGTCCGCTTCGCCGGTGGCGACCGTCGCCAGCCGCGCCAACTCGCTCGAAGACGCCGCCTGACGGCTGATTTCGCTGATCGAGAGCGCGAATTCGTCGCTCGCCGCGGCGGCCGCAGTTGCTCCGGCATTGGCTTCTTCCATCGAGGACGCGACCTCGCCGGTGCGGCGGCTCGCTTCTTCGGCGCTCGATGCCATGCGGGTGGCGGTGGTGTGGAGCTGGCTCGAGGCTGCTGCCACGCCGCTCACTACGTCGCCGACGGTGCGTTCGAACTGGCGCGCGACATCATCGAGCAGCGCAGCGCGCTTGGCCTCGGCCTCAAGCCGCTCGCGCTCGCGCTCCTGCTGCAATTGCAATTCCTGCTCGGCCTTTTCCGAGCGTTCGCGCGCCCAGGTTTCGAGCCGCTTGCTCGCGCGCTTGAACAGGTCGATCGCGCGCACCATCGCGCCGATTTCGTCCTCACGATCGGCGCCGTGGATCTCGAAATTGCGGTCGCCATTGGCAAGCCGCGTCATGCCCGAAGTGATTTCCATGATCTTGCGCGAGAAATCGCGGCTGAGATAGGCAAGGCCGAGCAGCAGCACCCCGCCGCCCAAGGCCGCCAACACGGCGATGATCAGGATCATGTTGAAGAAGTAACCGATGCCCGACGCCTCCTGACGCTCACCGCGCGCGGCAAGGTCGGTGGCGAGCCAGCCGGTCGCGGCCATCACCGCGGTCGCTTGCCCGGCGACTTCGGTCACCAGCGCATCGGCATCCGCGCCGCTGCGGGCCTTGTCGGCAGCGCTGTCATAGGCGCTTTCGAGGCGCGCGATTTCCTCGCGCACGGCCTTGACGCGGGGGCTGAGTTCGGGGGCTTCCTGTTCGACCGCCGCCTCGATCGCGGTGATCTGCGTCATCACCGTGCTCTGCGCGGCGCGCTGGGCGTCGCGCGGGGCGGGGGAGGGATCATAGAGCGCGCGGACCGAATGGTAGCGCAGGTCGCCCGCTGCCATCTGCAACTGCCCGGCAGCGACCAGCGTTTCCTGCACGCGGGCGGTGGAATTGTAGCGGTTCCACAGCTCGCCAAGCCCAAGGCCCAGCACCAGCACCAGCAGCACGCCGGCGCCGAGGAAGGTGCCGAACACGGCGTTGATCTTGCGCGCGAGGCTGAGGTTGCGGAACCAGGCGAGGCGTTCGAGCAGCGAGACCCGGGCGGGCGCGGCGGCGGTGCTGCCTGCCTCGTCATCGCCATAGTCTTTCTGGAGTTCGCGCACGAAATCGGGAACTGCCAGTTCCTCGGCCCGATCCTGCCAGCTCATCATGTTCATGCCGCTCGTCCCCCGAAGGTCATATGTCGGCATTGATGAACGAAAATACTTTATGAAGGGTTGACCCCGGGCAACCGCTTAGCGGGGAAACCCGTGGGGTCAGCCCGCGCGCACCCGCGACAGGAAGCCCTGCACCTGGGCGCGCAGCGTGGCGGCCTGGCTTTCGAGGCTGGTCGCGCTCGAAAGCACCTGCGCGGCGGCAGCGCCGGTCGAGAGCGACAGCTCGCGCACGGTGTCAACGTGGCCGGCGACCTTCTCGGTTCCGCGCGCAGCCAGATCGATCGAGCGCGCAAGGTCATGGCCCGCCACCGATTGTTGGTCGACCGCGCTGGCGATCGAGACCGCGGTGGTTTCGAGGCTTTCGATCTGCGCGGCGATGTCGCGCAGCGCGCTGACGCTGGCGCCGGTGGTCGATTGCATCGCGCGGATCTGTTCGGCGACCTTCTCGGTTGCGCGGCTGGTCTGGTTGGCGAGTTCCTTGACCTCGCTGGCGACCACCGCGAAGCCGCGCCCGGCCTCGCCGCCGCGGGCGGCCTCGATGCTGGCGTTCAATGCGAGCAGAGTGGTGCGCTGGGCGATGGTCTGGATCAGCTCGACGATCTGGCCGACTTCCTGCGCGGAAGCCGCGAGCGCGCCGATGGTGCTGTCGGCCTTGCGCGCCGAGACGCTGGCCTCGCGCGCGAGCTCGGCGGAGGAGGCGGCCTGACGGCTGATCTCGCCGATCGACATGGCGAATTCGTCGCTGGCGGCAGCGGCGGCAGAGGCGCCGAGATTGGCTTCCTGCATCGCGGTGGCGGCCTCGCCGGTGCGGCTGCTGGCGTGCTCGGCGGTGTTCGCCATCAGGCTGGCGGTCGATTGCAGCTGGCTGGAGGCGGAGACCACGCCGGTGACGACTTCGCCGACGGTGCGTTCGAACTGGTCGGCGATCCCGGCGATCATGCGCTCGCGCTCGCGCCGCGCTTCCTCGGCGATGACCTGCTGGCGGGCGTGTTCGTCAAGCTCGGCCTTGGCGCGTTCAGCGCGTTCGCGGCCGAGCTTTTCGAGGCGCAGGCCCGCGCGGTGGAAGATCTCGGTGGCGCGGGCCATCTCGCCGATTTCGTCCTCGCGGTCCTTGCCGCTGATCGCGACATCGCGCTGGCCTGCGGCGATCGCGGTCATCTGGTGCGCCATCGCCTTCAGCGTCGCGCCCACGGTGCGGTTGAAATAGCGCTGCGCAAACAGCGTGATGAGCGTCAGGATCGTGGCGAGGCCGATCCACATCACCATGAGGCGGCTGATCAGCGCGGCGCCATCATCGGCCATCGCGCCCGCTTCCGTGCCCAAATCAGCGGTGAGCGCCTGTGCGGCATCGAGCACCGCGTCGCTGGTGGCGCCGATTTCGGCGGCCTGACGCTGGCGCGCGGCGCTGTCGGCGGCGGCGGGGGCGTAGGCGGTGACCTGACGGCCGAGATCCTCGATGCCTTCGCGGATCAGCGCGAGCCGGTCCTGCTCGGCCATGCCGCTGTCACGGCTGCGTTCAGAGAGGGCAGCGGCGCTGGCGGCGGCGCGGTCGAGCGCCTCGCGGGCGGCGCGGGCGCGGGCGGTGTCGCCGTCGGCGACCAGCAGTTCGGCGTGGCGCTGGCCCTCGCTCAGCTGCACCAGCAGGCGCTCGGCCTTGAGCGCGGCATCATGGGTGGTGCGGATGCGCTCGGCGCGCTGGCCGAGTTCGACATAGCCTGCCACCACGAACAGCCCCGCCATCAGCGCGAAGGCAAGGTTGACGCTGAAGAACAGCGTGATCTTGCTGCCGATCGAAAGGCGCCCGAACCAGCGCTGCCAGCGGCCGAGTGTGGAGGCAGGGGCCTCGGGCACGGCGGGGTGGTGCCCGGCGGCCTCGGCGTCGAGATTGAGGGCAATGTCCTGAAGCGCGCTCATGCGGCCTGTCCGTCCTTGGTTTGGGCATCGGCAGCGTTCTGCTCCGCGATCAGCCGGTCGATCTGGGCGGCGGGAACGGCGCGGTGATAGAGCCAGCCCTGGATCTGGTCGGCCCCGGCAAGGCGCACCAGTTCGGCCTGTTCCTCGGTCTCGACGCCCTCGGCCGTCACGCCCATGTCGAGCGCGCGGGCGAGCGCGATGGAGGAAATCATCATCGCCCGGCTGCCGTCATCGACCCCGGCGAGTTCGACAAGGCTGCGGTCGAGCTTCAGCTTCTCGAAGCGGAAGCGCCGCAGGAAGCCGATCGAGGCATAGCCGGTGCCGAAATCGTCGAGCACGATGTGCACGCCGAAGCTGCGGATCACGTCGAGCGTGCGTTCGGCCACCACCGGATCGAGCACGAGGCAGGTCTCGGTAACTTCGAGTTCGAGCCGGTGCGGGGGGAAGCCGGTTTCCTCGAGCACTTCGCCAAGCTTGATCGGGAATTCGGCGTTGCGCAGCTGGGCTGCGGAGATGTTGACCGACAGGGTGATGTCGCCCCAGCGGCCCGCGTCGCACACCGCCTGGCGCAGCACCCACACGCCGAGCGGGTTGATCAGCCCCGAATCCTCGGCGACCGGGATGAAGATGTTGGGGGTGAGCGGATCGCGCTCCGGCCCGCGATCCCAGCGCAGCAGCGCCTCGACCGCGACGATGCGCTTGTCCTGCGCATCGACCAGCGGCTGATAGGCGAGGTGGAATTCGCCCGCCGCGATCCCGGCGCGGATCTCGTCCTCGATCTCGCGCACCCGCTCGCGGCGGCGGTCGAAGCTTTCGTTGAACCAGGTGCAGCGCATCTTGCCGCCGCGCTTGGACATATCCATCGCCACGTCGGAGCGGCGCAGCATTTCCGAGGAGGGGATGCGGTTCTCGGCGGTCGAGCGGGTGAGGCCGATGCTCGCGCCCACCGCGATATGGCGCTGGCTGAGCGTCAGCGGCGTGCCGAGCTTTTCGAGCAGCGCGCGGCAGATGCCTTCGAGGATCGTGCCCGCAACCTTGCCCGCCATTACCGCCGTAAATTCGTCGCCGCCAAGCCGGTAGCAGCGCGCTTCCTTGCCGCACACTTCGCGCAGCACATCGCCGAACTGATCGATCAGCTGATCGCCGACGCCATGGCCATAGTGGTCGTTGACCTGCTTGAAGCTGTCGAGATCGATCATCGCCAGCGCCACTTCGTCATCGCCGCGCGACAGGAACTGGACGTCCTCATGTAGGGCGTGGCGGTTGGGCAGGCCGGTGAGCGGATCAATATGGGCGCGCTGTTCGAGCCCGCGGATCGTCGCGATCCCGCTGCGCCCGAGGAAGAACAGCGTGGCGGCGTAGATCAGGATCGCGGTGATCATCATCGGCGCCTGCGAGACCACCGCCCAGCGCCCGGTCAGCCCGATGGCAAAGCCCAAGCCCCCGGTCAGGACGCTCGCCACCAGAATCGGGATGAGCACAAGCCCGACGGGCGATAGGTGCAGGGGTTGCTTGGCCGTAAACAAGAACAGGGTTTCCCGATAGGCGCGCCAACCATCGCGCGGTTCCCGGAACGTCCTAAACAGGAGCGGCTAAGGAAGGGTAAAGCGCGGGCCCCGCAGCGCGGTAAAAGGCGCGCGTGTCAGGCGATTTTCCGCACCGCGGCAGCGGCGGCGGTGGGCTCGAAAAAGCTCGCGCGGCGCTGGGTCGGCACGAAGCGGTCGGTCTGGCCGACCACGGTCTCGCCCGCGCCGAGCATCAGGAAACCGTCGGGCAAGACTGCGCGCGACAGGCGCTCGAACGCCTCGCCGCGCACCTGACGGTCGAAGTAGAGCAGCACGTTGCGGCACAGCACCAGATCGAAGGGCAGGCGGCCGGGATGCGCGGCGGTGAGCATGTTGCCCTGGGCAAAGCGCACCATCTCGCGCACGTCCCCGCGCACCTGCCAACCGCGCGGGGTCTCGTCGAAATGGCGCAGCATCTGGGTGACGCCGAGGCCGCGCTGCACCTCGAACTGGCTGTAGATCCCGCTGCGCGCGGTGTTGATCGCGCGGTGCGAAACATCGGTGCCGATGATGTCGATCGTCCAGCCCTGCCAGCGCTCGGCCTGTTCGCAGAACGGCATCGCCAGCGAATAGACCTCCTGCCCCGTCGAGCAGCCCGCCGACCAGATCGACAGTCGGCGCACATCGCGCCGGCGCTCGGCCAGCTCGGGCAGGATTTCGCCGGGCAGCTGGTCGAAGGTCGGCTTGTCGCGGAAGAAATAGGTCTCGTTGTTGAGCAGTGCCTCGACCACTTCCTGCGCCAGATCGGTGCCCTCGGGCCCGCCCGGGGGCGCGGCGAGCAGGCAGACGAGCTGGTCGACATTGGAAATGCCGTGCTGGCGGAAGATCCCGGCAAGCGCGGAGTTCACACGCCAGCGGCGGCTTTCGGTCAGGTGCTGACCGGTGCGCGCTTCGAGCAGATCGGCGATGATCTGGTGGGAGGCTTCGCTCGCTTCCATCATCGCTCTACTTGAGCACGTTCGCGGGGGTGCGCACGGGGGCGGGAGCAGGCGCGCTGACCTGCGCCATCACCGCATCGCCGATCCGCTCGGGCGCGGCGATGAGGCTGGCAAGGCCCGCGCGCGACACGGCGCCGGGCATGCCCCACACCGCGCTGGTATCGGCGTCCTGCGCATAGATCGTACCGCCCGCATCGACGAGGGCCTGCGCGCCGAGCACCCCGTCGCGGCCCATGCCTGAAAGGATCACGCCCAGCGCGCGGCCCTCGCAGGCCTCGGCCAGGCTCGCCAGCATCGGATCGACCGAGGGCAGGCAGCCGCTCGGCTGGGGCTCGGTGCTGATCCGGGTCATCAGCCCGCCCGAACTCTTGCGCCTGATCACGATATGGCCGTGGCCGGGCGCGATCACGATCCGGCCCGGGGTGAGCATCAGGCCCTCGGCCGCGATCTCGGCGGGGCGCCCGCAGGCGGCCTCGATCTGGCGCGCGAAGACCGGCATGAAATTGGCGGGCAGGTGCTGCGTGATGACCAGCGGCACGTCGAAATCGGGCGACAGCCGCCCCAGCATCAGGCCCAGCGCATGGATGCCGCCGGTCGAGGCGCCGATCGCGATCACCTCCGGGCAGCGGATGCGGCGGACCGGGGCGGGGCGCACGAAGGAGGGCGCGGCTGCCGTAGCCACGGGGGCCTCGGGCGCGGCGGGTGTCTCGCTGTCCACGAACGCAGCCACGGCACGCGATCCCAGCGCGCGGATCTTGCCGAGCAGCGCCGCGCGGTAATCCTCGGTGAACCCGCCCGGGCGCGGCTTCAGCAGCGTGTCGGCGGCCCCCATCTGGAGCGCCGACAGAGTGTGTTCGGCGCCGTCGACGGTGAGCGAGGAGACCACCAGCACCTGCGGGCGGCCGGGGGTGGCGAGGATCGCGGGCAGCGCGCCCAATCCGCCGATCCCGGGCATCTCGAGATCGAGCAGCACCACATCGGCCGGGGTTTCGGCAAGCTGGGCAATCGCGCGCTCGGCGCTGGAGGCGGTGCCTGCGATCACCAGTGCAGGGTCGCTTTCGACCATGCGCTTGAAGACCGTGCGCACTGTCAGCGAATCATCGACGATCATTACCCGAATCGCGCCGGGTTCGGCTCCGGTAACGGATGAGGCGCGGTCCGCGGTTGTCGCGTCAGGCTCGCGCGGCGGCAGGGAGGCGGCGCGGTTCACGCAAACCCGACAAGCTGCAATTTGATCTGCAGCGTCTCGTGGTCGAAGGGCTTCATCACATATTCGTCCGCCCCGGCCTGGATCGCCTCGCGGATGTGGGCGACGTCGTTCTCGGTGGTGCAGAACACCACCTTGGGCTTCTCGCCGCCCGGTCGCTGGCGCAGCGCGACGAGGAATTCGATTCCCGTCATAACCGGCATGTTCCAGTCGAGCAGCACCACATCGGGCATGGCCGCATCGCAGGCGTCCAATGCGAGTCTGCCGTTCTCGGCTTCCTCGACAGCAAAGCCGAGCGTCTCGAGAATATGCCTCGAAACCTTGCGGATGACGCGGGAATCATCGACGATTAGGCACGTTTTCATGGGGCGATCCTGCGGTTGCACCGATCAACCTAGGGCGGATTTGGTAAGGATTGGATTAAGCTGCCGCCTCGATTTCGGGCCGATGGGCTTCGGGTCCGGCCAGCAGCGCAGGCAGATCGATCAGCAGCGCGGGGCCGGCCATGGTCTCGATCATGCCGAGCGCGACGCGCGACCATTCGGCGCCGAAGCCGCCGGGCACCTGCCCCGCCTCGCCCGCGGCGATGGTGATGTCTTCGATCCCGTCGACCAGCAGCGCGTAGGAATGGCCGCCCTCGGTGACCACCGCGGCGCGGTGGTCGGTGGGCCACTCGCCATCAGGCAGGCCGATGGCGCGGCGGCAATCGATCACGGTCAGCGCCTGGCTGCGCAGCGCGGTGATCCCTGCAATCCAGATCGGGCTGCGCGGGACCGGGGTGATGGCGCCGGTCTCGATCACCGAACGCACGTCGAGCGCCGAAAGGGCGCAGCGGCGGCCGGCGATCTGGAGGATGATCAGCAGCTTTTCGGTCATGCGGCCTCTCCGGCATGGGCGCGCGCGGCAGCGGCGGCGGCGGCGTTGAGCGCGGCGAGCAGGCCTTCGCGGTCGTAGCGGTAGATGGTCTCTGCGCCTGCGGGGGCATCGGGCTGGTCGCGCAGGCGGATGACGCAGGGCGGGAGCGGGCGGCCGAGCGTCTCGGCGACTTCGTAGACGTCCTCGAACAGAATGCCGATGGCGCCTGCGCCGGCCTCGGCCGGGTCGACGATGTCGTAGCCCGCAGCAGTGACCAGCGGGGCGAGGATCGCGCGCGACCATTCGCCATCGGGCAGCGTGCAGCGCGGGCGCGCGGCGGCCTGCGGCGCCTCGCCGTGGCGGGCGAAGAGTTCGTGCGCGTCGATCAGAGTGACAGGCGTGCCGCCGATCAGGGTCATCGCCTCGGCCAGCGGGTCTTCCGGGACGGGGGCGAGGGCTTCGGTGAGTTCCACCGCATCCTCGACCTCGCGCACCGCATAGAGCAGTTCGCAGGCGCCGTCCGACAGGCGCAGCAGGCGCACGCGGGACTGGGTGAGGGGGGCCTCGGGCAGGCCGATGAGCGGCAGGATCAGCCCGTCGATGACCACCCGCGGGCGCGCGGCGGAACGGTCGATCGCGGCGACCGGGGCAGTCTCGATGCGCTGCACCAGCTCGAGCCGCACCGCCGAGCGCCGTCCGGCGAAGTCGGTGAACAGCATCGCGCGCTGGGCGCTTTCGGCGGCGGCGCCTGCGTCCTCGGCGAGCGGGCCGAGCACGCGGGTGCGGGTGTCGGAAACGAGATTGTGCTGCGCGGCGATGTTGGCGACGTCGAGCAGCAGCACGGGCGTGCCGTCGTCGAGCAGGGTCGATCCGGCGTAGAGCCCCGAGCGCATCACTGCGGGGGCAAGCGGCTTGACCACCAGATCGCCGTGGTTGTGGATGCCCTCGACCGCCAGCGCGAACAGGTCGCCGCTGGCAAGGCGCAGCATGACGAGGGTGGGCTCCTTGGCCGCCTCGCCATCGGTGAGGCCCAGCACCTCGCCCAGCATCAGGCAGGGGACGCGCAGCCCGCGGAAGGTGACCAGCGCGGTCTCGCCCAGCCGGGTGAGATCGAGCGCGCGGGCCGAGCCTTGCACGATCTCCTCGACATAGCTCTGCGGGATCGCGAAGCGCTGCCCGCCCGCATCCACGGTCAACCCGGCGATGATGCTGAGCGTCAGCGGGATCTGGAGCGTGAAGGTGGTGCCCTCGCCGGGGATGCTGGCGACCTTGATCGAGCCGCCGACCTTCTCGAGGTTCTGGCGCACCACATCGAGCCCGACACCGCGCCCGGAGACGTTGCTGACGATCTCGGCGGTGGAGAAGCCGGGCTCGAAGATGAGGTTCAGGATCTTGTCGCGCGGCATGGCGGCGCGCTCGGCAGCGGTGACGAGGCCGGTGGCGACCGCCTTGGCGGCAATCCGCTCCTCGTCGAGCCCGCGCCCGTCGTCAGCCAGCACGATCGAGATGGTGTTGCCCGATTGCCGCGCGGCGATGGCGAGCAGGCCGATCTCGCGCTTGCCTTGGGCAAGGCGTGCCGAGGGGCTTTCGATCCCGTGGTCGATGGCGTTGCGGATGATGTGGGTGAGCGGATCGCGGATCGTCTCGATCATCTCGCGGTCCAGCTCCACATCGCCGCCGTCGAGGTCGACCATCACCTGCTTGCCGAGTTCGGCAGAGAGGTCACGCACCAGCCGGGGCAGCGCGCCGAACAAAGTTTCGATGCGCTGCATCCGCATCCGCGTGATCGCGTCGCGCACGTCGGAGAGGATGGTGGTCAGCCGCTCGAACGGGCCGTCGATGGTCGGCTGGTTGCCCGCCTGCCGCAGCCGGTGGGCAAGATCATTGCGCGCCAGCACCATGTCGGAAACGCCGCTCATCACGCGGTCGAGCAGTTCGACCGGCAAGCGGATGGTGCGTTGGTCGGAGCGGCGGAAGGAGGCGGTCTGCTCCTCGCCCCCACCGGGCCCAGCGCCGAGCTGGGCGGCGGCGGGGGCGTGGAGCGGGGTCTCGGGGCTGTCTGCCGGGGCCTCGGCGCCGCCCTCGAGCGCCGCGATCAGCGCATCGTCACCGCCTTCCGGGAATTCCTCGCCTGCTTCGATGGCGTCGATCATCACCGCGATCCGGTCAATGATCGCGAGCACACCGGTGACCAGCGCTTCATCGGCCTCGCGGCGTCCGGCGCGGCAATCGGCGAGCGCGTCCTCGGCGGCATGGCTGAGGCTGGCGAGGCGGGGAAAGTCGAAGAAGCCGCAATTGCCCTTCACCGTGTGGACGAAGCGGAAGATCGAATCGAGACGCGCGCGGTCGGCCGGATCGGCTTCCCATGCGACGAGCTCGCCGCCGGTGGCCTCCAGCATCTCGCGGGTCTCGGCGATGAATTCCGCCAGCAGGTCGTCCATGCGTGTGCGCGCCCTCGTTCGCGTGTGCGGAGAGGGCTATGCGGCAAGGTTGGTTAAGAATGGCCTAGCGCGGGGCTGTCTGCAGACGCGCGTGGCGCATGAAAAGATAGCGCACCAGCACCAGCGCCGAAGCTGCGCCGAACAGGTTGGCGGCCAGCTCCGCGGTGTAGATCGCCGCCGATCCCATCCCCGGCTGGAGCACCAGCGCGACCGGCAGCATCACCAGAAACACCCGCGCCACCGATTGTGCCAGCGCGAAGCTCGCCCGGTCGACCGCGTTCATGATCCCGTTGCCGACGATCAGCAGGCCAAAGCCCGCATAGCCCCAGGCGGCGATCTTGAGGTAGAGATCGAACTCGGCAACCACTGCGGGATCCTCGGTGAACACCCGCCCGAAAGTCGCCCCCGCCGCCATCATCGCGCCCGCCACGATCAGGCCCCAGACGATGCAAAAGCCGAAGGCATAGCGCACCGCCTCGGCGGCGCGGTCGTCGCGGCCTGCGCCCCAGTTCTGCCCGACGATCGCTCCGATTGCGCCCGACAGGCCGAGCAGCGGGACCAGCACGAGGCTCTGCAAGCGCCCCGCCGCGCCGAAGCCCGCCACCGCCGCCTCGCCCTCGAGCGCGACCAGCGCGGTCAGCACCGCAAGGCCCAACGGATTGATCGCGTTGGAGAAGGCCGCAGGCAGCCCGACGCGGATGATCGCGCGCGCCGGATCGAGAAGGTTGCTGTTGCGCAAGCTGCCGAGGTTCAGGGGCAACGGCGTGCCGCGCAGCAGCCACAGCGCGGTGGCTACGCCGATCGCCCAGCCGATGCCGGTGGCATAGGCCGATCCCGCGATGCCGAAGCCCTCGAAGCCGAAAGCGCCCGTGATCAAGATCGGATTGAGCACCCAGTTGGCCGCAGCATAGGTGATCGAGACCGTGCTGGTGCGCCGCGCCTCTCCCTGTCCGCGCAGCACGCCGTTGAAGCCCATGATCGCAAGGCTGAGCGGGAAGGCACAGGCGTAGGGCCCCATATAGGCGCGGATCAGCGGCATCAGGTGCGCAGGCGCATTCATCGCGGCGAAGATCGGATCGATCAGCAGCCACAATGCAGCGCCCATCACCACCCCGCACAGGCAGGCGAAGACGATCCCGAAATTGGCGCGGCGCACGGCGTTTTCGAAATTCCCTTCGCCCAGCGCGCGGGCGACCACCGAGTTGATCCCCACCATCACGCCCACGCCCAGCGAGGTGCAGGCGACCGACACAGGGAAGATGAAGCTGATCGCCGCGAGCGGCTTGGCTCCCAATTGGCCGACGAAATAGGCGTCGATGATCCCGACCGACATGATCGCCGCAACCCCGATGACCGCGGGAAGCGTCTGGCTGACCAGATGGCCGGGGATGCTGCCGGTGACCAGTTTTGCGGGCGCGGAAGGTGCAGGCGGTGTCATGCTTGCCAACGGGCGTAGCGGGGCCGCTCGCGCCTTGCAAAGCATTCCCTCGGCGTGCGATAGCAGCGGCAAAGGAATGACGGAGGAGGAACCGCGCGATGGCAACCCAGCTCAAGCCCACTATCGAATGCAGCAAGGAAGAATGGCAGGCACGGCTTGACCTCGCGGCGTGCTACCGCATCTTCGATCACTTGGGCTGGTCGGAATCGATCTACAACCACATCTCGCTGAAGGTGCCGGGCGAGACCGACACCTTCCTGATCAACCCCTTCGGGCTGCTCTATTCCGAAGTGACCGCGAGCAACCTCGTCAAGATCGATGTCGAGGGCAATAATGTCGGCGGATCGCCCTATATGGTGAACAAGGCGGGCTTCACCCAGCACGCCTATTTCCACAAGCATTTGGGCGGCCGCGCGGATGCGATCTGCCATGTCCACACCACCGCGACCATGGCCGTGGCGAGCCACAAGGGCGGCTTGCTGCCGACCAATTTCTACGCCTGCAACTTCCAGGGCCAGATCGGCTATCACGACTTCGAGGGCGTCACCGTGCGCGCCGAGGAAGGCGAGCGGCTGGTGCAGAACCTCGGCAACCACACCATCCTGATGCTGCGCAATCACGGCCCGGTGGTGATGGACCGCACGATCCAGGGCATGTTCGTCAAGATGTGGGCCTTGCAGCGCGCCTGCGAGATCCAGGTGGCGACGCTGAGCATGGGCGATCCGGTGCTCGTCCCGCAAAGCGTGGTCGATGTGCACCAGCGCGACCTTTCCGTGATGAGCGGGCAGGGCGGCGCGGGGATGTTCGATTTCGAGGCGTGGAAGCGCCGGATCGACAAGATCGACGACAGCTGGCGCAGCTGACCCCGAAGGGGGGAGCCTCGCGCCCGCGCGGCGCTTGCAAGAGACCTGTTTCCTACACGCGATGAAGCTGGCATGGCCTGTTCTATGACCTGTCCCGGCCACTTTCTGCGCGCTTCTGCTGTGCCCTGCGCGGGGGCCGGTTTTCCGCTTCTGGACAGTGTCTCATGTGTCTCCAACAGCAGCTTGGCTGAACGGGCGGGAGCCGTCTGATGAGCCGCATGACCGTCAACGAGAGGCCGGTGCAGTTCGACCTCGATCCGAGAATGCCGCTGCTCTACGCGCTGCGCGAGGCGATGAACCTCACCGGCACCAAGGCCTGCGGGGGCGGGACGGATTGTTCGGGCGCGTGCATGGTGCTGGTCGACGGGGTCGCGCTGCGGTCCTGCGCGATCACGCTGGCCGAAGCCGAAGGGCGACTGATCACCACGATCGAGGGATTGAGCCGCGACCGCTCGCATCCGGTGCAGCAGGCGATGGTGGCGCAACAGGCGGTGCAGTGCGGCTACTGCACGCCGGGAATGGTGATCTCGCTCGCCGCGCTGCTCCAGAGGAACGCCGCGCCGACGCAGGCGGACATCGAGCAGGCGGTGCCCAATCTGTGCCGCTGCGGGGTCTACCCGCGCATCGTCAAGGTGATCGAGCAGGCAAGCCGCGTGGCGGCGCGGCAGGAGCGCGTAAGCGCCGCACCTGCACCCGGCATCGCGCCCGAAGACGCAGCCAAGGCAGTGCCCGCGCTGCGTGTGCCGGGCGCAGAGGAGTGAGTGGTGATGCCATCGGTCGCGAAGCGACCGCGAGCGCACGGCGCGAGCCGCAGGTGCCCCGTAGCGCAGCGAAGGGAACAGCTCCGAGGACGGGCCCGCGGAGGCGGGCCCGCACTCAAGAACGCGTTAGGTCTCGGTCCGATTGCAGCTTGAACCACCCGTGCACCAGCACCACGGCGCATAAGGCAACGATAAGCCCGAAGCCGAGCCAGTCGGAGGTGCCATAGAGCCACACGCCCAAGGCGGGCGCGTAGATGTAGGAGGCTCCGGCTAGCGACGCGACGATGCCGGAGGCCTGCCCCTGCTCGGCGCGGGTCACGGCGAGCGAGGTGCCTGCGGTGGTGCCGGGGCGGAACAGGCCGAAGCCGAGCGAGACGATGGCATAGCCGAGCGCGATCAGGTGCAGGTCGCCCGCGAGGCCGAGGATGATGGTGCCGACAGCGGCGGCAGCGATGCCCCACAGGCTCGCGGCGCGCGGGCCGAGGTCGAAGCGCGGGATCAGGCCCCACTGCGCGAGCAGGGTCGCGATCGCGCCGCTCATGAGGACAAGGCCGATCGGCCCCGCGCCTGCATCGGGGGTGTCGCGCAAGGCGAGGCGGTCGAGCACGAGGAAGCCCGCGATGCCCTGCACCATCGCCTGCGCATGGCCGCCGACAAGGCTCGCGAAGACCCAGGGCCTGAGGCGCGGGTCACGCCAGGTGAGGCGCGGCGGCTCGGCGGCGGGGGTGGGGCCCGTCTCGTCTGCCTCGCCCGGATCGGCCGGTGCGCCCGAGGCGCTGGCATAGGGCGCGGCCTGCCCGCGCGCGGCATATTGCGGCTCGTCATCGGGCAGGCGCAGGCGCAGGAGGACCAGCGCGACGACGCCGATGGCAGCGAAGCAAAGGAACGGCCCGGTCAGGCCCAGCCCGAGGAACGGCACCACCATCAGCGGTGCCAGCGCCGGGCCGATCACGGTGCCGAGCCCGAAGCTCGAGGCGATCAGCGAGAGCGCCTGGGTGCGCTCGGCCCTCGGTGTGCGCGAGGCGACATAGGCCTGCACCGCGGGCGGCGCGGCGCTCCCGAAGAAGCCGTAGAGGCTGCGCGCGGCGGCAAACAGCACCAGCGTCCAGAACGCGGTGAGCCAGCCCGACAGCCCCGCCCACAGCGCCGCGCCGCACAGCACGAAGGAGGTGATGAAGCCCGCAAGGCCGAGCGCCATCATCGCCTTCCTGCCCCGCTTGTCCGACCGCCGCGCCCAGAACGGGGCGCACACCACCCACAAGAGCGCCGACCACGAATAGGCGAGGCTGATCCACACATCGGCAACCTTCAGCGCAGTGCCGATCGAGGGCATCACCGATTGCATCGCGGTGTTGCCGGCGGCCGTCACCAGCATCACCATGAACAGCAGCGCCATGCGCGACGGCGGGATCGCGCTGGCGGCGGCGGCGGCGGGTGCGCCGGTGCGGGTCAGGTCAGGATCGGTCTCGGCCATCGCAGCGCGCGCGGCTCCCTATTCGAACAGCTCGGCGTCCCGGTCGGCGGGGGATTGCGAGAGCTGGCGGTAGACCGCCACCGTCAGCGCATAGGCGAGCGTGTAGAACACCGTCATCAGCAGCGCATAGAACGCTGCATTGCCGAGCAGCGCGACCCGCTCGCCGAGCGCGGCGAACACCAGCCCGATCACGAGGCTCACGATCAGCCCGATCACCACCCCCAGAAACACCAGCATCGCAAAGAAGGCGAACAGCCGGAACGAGTTCGCCCTGGTGAGCTGCCACGAGCGGCGCATCGCCTCGACGGGGTTGCGCTGCCCGGCGAGCACGATCACCGTGATCGCCTGCGAGAACTTGACCGTCAGGTACATCGTCACCGGCAGGATGACGAGGCTCGCCGCCGCCTCGGCCAGCTCGGGCAGCAGGCGGGCGAGCAGCGAGGGCAGCTGGGTCAGCACCCCCACCAAGATCTGCGTGCCGAGCACCGGCAGCACCAGCCGCGGCAGGCGGGCGAGCACCTCGCGCACCGTCGGCCGCCCGGGATCGCCCAGCAGCGCGAGGATCGCGATCGAGGCGCAGATCTGGCCCACCGCGACCAGCAGCAGCGCCCACCAATTGGCCAGTAGCAGCGCGTTGATCTGCGCCGCGATCCTCTCGGGATCGGGTTCGGCGCCCTCGGGCCCGAAATCGATGCTGCTCCCCGTAAGCGCGACCATCAGCACGAACAGCGGCAGGAACAGGAACACCCCCGCCAGCACGCCGACGAGATCGCGGTTGGCGCCGACCATGCCGGTCGCCTGGGTCCACGCTCTGCCCATGTCGAGCTTGTTGTGATGCATCGCGGATCCCTTTCGTCGCGGAGGCGCGCGGGTTTCGCGCATTCCCCTCTTGATCTCGCCGCTCAATGCCCCCACCGGTTCGCCATGGCAAGCACTGCTCCAGCCGCTGGCGGCGCATTTCCCATCGAATGGCGGCGCGCGGTCGCCGAGGTGCCCTATGCCGCGGCGCTCGCCGAGATGGAGGCGCGCAATGCCGCGGTCCATGAAGGCCGCGCGGCGGAGCTGGTGTGGCTGCTCGAGCATCCGCCGGTCTACACCGCCGGAACCAGCGCGGACCCGGCCGAACTGGTCGACCCGCGCTTCGAGGTGGTTGAGGCCGGGCGCGGCGGGCGCTACACCTATCACGGTCCCGGCCAGCGGATCGGCTATCTGGTGCTGAACCTCGCGGAGCGCGGCAAGGACGTGCGCTGCTTCGTCCACGCGATCGAGGGGTGGGTGATCGCGACGCTCGCCACCTTCGGGGTGGAGAGCTGGCGGGCCGAGGGCCGGGTCGGCATCTGGACCCGCGACATCGACGGCTCTGAAGCCAAGATCGGCGCGATCGGCGTGCGGGTGCGGCGCTGGGTGACGATGCACGGCTTTTCGGTCAACCTCGACCCGGACCTCAGCCACTTCGGCGGCATCGTGCCCTGCGGCATCGCCGAATATGGCGTGACCAGTCTGGCGCGGCTGGGGCTCAGTGTTTCGGCGGAGGAATGGGACGCGGCGCTGATGGCGACCAGCGACGATTTCCTTGACGCATTGGACGCCGCCGCCAAAAGAGCGTGCCGATGAAACGCGCTCTTGTCCTCGCCCTGCCTCTGGCGCTCGCCGCCTGCGAGCAGCAGGCCGCCGCGCCTGCCGCACAGGGCGGCGCGCCCTCGGGGGAGGTGCTGGCAGGCTCGATCTCGGACGCGATGATCCCCTTGGAGCAGCTCGATTCGCAGGCCCCGCTCGCCCCGCGCCAGGTGCGCACCGTGGGTGATGATATTGACGCCGAGCAGCCCGAAGTGACCCCGGCAGAGGGCATCGAGGGCGACCCCGCCGAGCCAGCCGCCGCGCCTGCCGCTCCGGCTGCCGATCAGCCGCAGGAATAGCGCGCCGCATCCTTTGCCAGCGCGGGAGACGACGCTGCCTTCTCGAAAGACCGCTGGGCAGAAAGAACAGGCACATTTCGCAAGCGGTCTGGGTAATGTTACCCTTGCGTCGCAGATTGAAGCGGAGTGCGACATGATCCCCAAAGGCCTTACGGCAGCCCTCCTGATCACCGCCAGCGCGCTGTTCGCGGCAGAGGCGCAAGCCGCCGAAATCCGGCTATGCGAAGACGAAATTCGCACCGCCCCGTTCAACGACGAGCGCGCTGTGCAATCTGCGCTCATTCAAAGCGTGGCGGTGGTCAACCGCGGCGACCATCCGGTCACGCTCACCGGCGTATCTTTCCACCTGAAGAGCCGGCAGCAGGTCCGCGATACGCGCTGGCTGGCGCCTGCCGACATTGCCAATGCCGTAAAGCTGGCGCCGCAGATCGCGATGTTGGACCAGATCTTCCCTGCGCAATTCTGCAACGGCCAGCTGCTTGCGGATGCCAAACTTGCGTCATCCGATACGCTGGCACCTGGCGAGGCTGTGGTCTTCCTGTACCAGCCGTTTGTCTGGAGGGGCGAGCGCGACGAGATCGAAATTGCGGTCGAAACGAGCCTCGATACGGCTCTGAAGACTGATCAGATCGCACGTCCGATTGTGGCGCGAACATCGCGGACGAAAGCCCTGTACCCCATAGCCGGCCGTTCGTTTGTCGCCGTTGCGGCCAGCTTTCACACCCCGCACCGCTGGGCGGGGATCGAGGAGTTCGCCTATGATATCGTGGCGTTGACCGGCAACGGCTCAACGCACCGCGGGAAGGGTGCAAAGCTGGGCGACTACGCCATTTTCGGCAAGCCGGTGCGGGCTATCGCCGATGGCAAGGTGGTGGCCGTGTCGAACGATCAGGCTGACAATGCGGCCATGCTCAAGCGCCAGGGCGAGACCGATGACGCTTACCTTGTGCGGCTACAGGAAGGGCAGGCGGCGCTTCTCATGAAGGGCATGGGCAGCGTGCTGGGCAATCATGTCGTGATCGACCATGGCAATGGCGAATTCTCGATCTACGCCCACCTGAAACAGGGCAGTGTGCGCGCCGCTCTTGGAGCCTCGGTTGCGGCAGGCGAGACAATCGGAGTTGTGGGAAGTTCGGGCAACTCCACCGAGCCGCACCTCCATTTCCAGATTTGCGACAGCCCGGACATCGCGACCTGTCGGCCGATCCCTGCCAGTTTTACGGGCTATCGCCTTCCGCTTGAACTGGGACCCCGCACCATTCAGTCGGGTGATATCGTCGAGGCAGGCAAATAGCGCATCGTCACGCCGCTCTGGCGAAAACCTGATCGCGATCCCGGCAGCGCCCGATACGGACGCTGCCGGGCGCTGCATCACTCGGCCGCTTCGGCCTGCTCCTCGGCGAGCGTCGGGTAGTCGACGTAGCCCTGCGGGATCGGGAAGTACCAGCTCTTGGGCACGTCCTTGTTGGGGTTCCAGTGGGCGCCTGCCGCGATGCGCTTTTCGAGATCGGGGTTGGAGATGTAGGGGCGGCCGAAGCTCACCGCGTCGCACTTGCCGCTGGTCACGTCGGCGACCGCTTCTTCGGCGGTGTAATCCGAATTGAGGATCAGCGTACCGGTGTAGATCTGGCGGATCAGCGGGCTCTGCTTGGGGACATCGGTCTGGCCGAAGGTGCCGTCCGGCCCGGGCTCGCGCAGTTCGACGAAGGCGAGGCCGAGTTCCTCGCAAACCTTGGCGGCCGCGCCGAAGGTCGCTGCCGGATTGCTGTCATCGGTGCCTTGCGAATCGCCGTTGGGCGAGAGGCGGATGCCGACGCGGTCGGCGCCCCAGACATCGATCAGCGCTTCCAGCACTTCGCGCATGAAGCGGGTGCGGTTTTCGGGCGAGCCGCCATATTCGTCGGTGCGCAGGTTGGTCTTGTCGCGCAGGAACTGGTCGACGAGGTAGCCATTGGCGCTGTGGAGCTGCACCCCGTCAAAGCCCGCCTTCTTGGCGTTCTCGGCAGCGCGGCGGTAGTCGCCGATGGTGCGCTGGATGTCCTCATGGGTCATTTCGCGCGCAACGGCATAGGGCTGCTTGCCGGTCGGCGTGTGCGCCTCGCCCGGAGCCTGCGTGGCGCTCGCCGAGAAGGGCGGCTGGCCATCGAGGAACACGGGGTGGACGATGCGGCCCATGTGCCACAGCTGCATGACGATAAGGCCGCCTTCCTCGTGCACGGCCTTGGTGGTGGCCTTCCACGCCTCGGTCTGCTCGTCGCTCCAGATGCCCGGCGCCGAGGGCCAGCCGAGGCCCTTGCGGCTGATGCCGGTCGCTTCGGTGAGGATCATCCCGGCGCCCGCGCGCTGGCGGTAATAGAGCGCCATCAGCTCGTTGGGGACGAACATTGGTTCCGCGGCACGCCCACGGGTGAGCGGGGCCATGTGGATGCGGTTCTTGGCATGGAGCGCGCCCATCTGGAGCGGCTGGAACAGGGCATCATGCATATCTGAAGAAATCCTCTCGAACAGGTTTCGATTGGCTATCCACTTGGCGACGAGGTGGCTAGGGCGCAAGCATGGAAAATGAGGGTAGGGCCCAAGAAGAAGTTGCTGCCGAGGCGCCCGAGGAGGGCGCGCGCCCCGCGGCATGGCTGCTGCTGCTCGCGCTGTTCGGGGGCAACGTGGCGCTCGCGATCGGGCCGTGGTTCGTGCGGGTGGCGGACACGGGGCCGGTCGCGGCGGGGTTCTGGCGGTTGTTCCTCGCGCTGCCCTTCCTGGTGCTGCTGGCGCGGGCGAACGGCCAGCGCTTGGGCGGCATGGGGGCCAAGACGCTGGCGCTGGTGGCCTTGGGCGCGGTGACCTTCGCTTTGGACTTGGCGAGCTGGCACATCGGGATCCAGATGACCCGGATCGGCAATGCGACATTGTTCGGCAATGCCGGGTCGATCGTGCTGCTATTCTGGGGCTTCATTGTCCACCGGATGCTCCCCGGGCGGCTCGAGTGGCTGGCGATCTTCTTCGCGCTTGGTGGAGCGGCGATCCTGATGGGGCGGAGCCTCGAAATCTCGAACGAAACCCTGATCGGCGACCTGTTCAGCGTGGCGGCGGGGCTGCTTTACGCAGTCTATCTGCTGACGTTGCAAGGCGCGCGGGGGCAATTCGGATCGTGGAGCCTGCTGGTCTGGGTAAGCCTGTTCGGCGCGCCGGTGCTGCTGGTAATTGCGCTCGCGCTGGGTGAGCCGGTGTGGCCGCAGGCGTGGGGGCCGGTGGTGGGCCTGTTCGTGCTCAGCCAGCTGGTGGGGCAGGGGCTGATGGTGTTCTCGCTGAAATACTTCCCGCCGCTGGTGGTGGGCCTCGCCCTGCTGACGCAGCCTGCGGTCGCGTCGCTCTACGGCTGGCTGGCGTTCGGCGAGGTTTTGTCGGGGCTGGATATTGCAGGGATGGTGCTGGTGGGAGCGGCGTTGGCGGTGTCGCGGGCGCGGGCTTCCTGATGCTGGCATAGGGGCAGATTGGCCACCATCGGCCGCATCGCTGCCACCCGCTCCACTTCGGAAAAGCTGATCCGCGCGCCGATCGTGGCGACAAGGCCGTTCCATTGCCAGAAGCGCACATTTTCAGGGTAGCCCGCGATATGGGCCTGAACGGCGCGGATGAAGGCCCGGTCCGAGACCCGATCAAGCCGCTTTGCATCGGGGCGGGATAAGCAGGACCAGACCGGCTTCGAGAGCGCACCTTCGTCAACGGCCTCGCGCACCTGAAGGCTTGCCCATAGCGCGAAGAAGAACGCGGCAAGCACTAGGCTGCCCGCGACCCATCCGGTCAGCCGAAGGGCGCGGGCCATGCCTCAATCCCCGCTGAAGTGCACCTTCCCCAGATCCCCCATCCCCACAGTGCCGCTTGCCATCTCCAGCATCCGGTCGAGGCTGCGCTTGGCCTTTAACCGGATCCCTTCCTCGATCTCGATCTGCGGCGTCAGGTCGCGGAGCGCCACATACAGCTTCTCCATCGTGTTGAGCGCCATGTAGGGGCAGATGTTGCACGAGCAGTTGCCGTCCGCGCCGGGCGCGCCGATGAAGTGCTTGTTGGGCAGCGCCTTCTGCATCTGGTGGATGATGTGCGGCTCGGTGGCGACGATCAGGGTGTCGCCTTCGAACTCTTGCGCGAACTTCAGGATGCCGCTGGTCGAGCCGACATAGTCCGCGTGGTCGATGATCGTCGGCGGGCATTCGGGGTGCGCGGCGATCGGCGCGCCGGGGTATTGCTCCTTGAGCTTGAGCAGCTCGGTCTCGCTGAACGCCTCGTGGACGATGCAGACGCCGGGCCACAGCAGCATCTCGCGGTTGAATTTGCGCGACAGATAGCCGCCCAAGTGACGGTCAGGGCCGAAGATGATCTTCTGCTCGGGCGGGATCTGGGCGAGGATCGTCTCGGCGCTGGAAGACGTGACGATCACGTCGGAGAGCGCCTTCACCTCGGTCGAGCAGTTGATGTAGGTCAGCGCGATGTGATCGGGGTGCGCGGCGCGGAAGGCGCGGAATTTGTCGGGCGGACAGGAGTCTTCAAGGCTGCACCCGGCGTCCATGTCGGGCAGGATGACGGTCTTGTGCGGCGAGAGGATCTTGGCGGTGTCGGCCATGAACTTGACCCCGCAGAACGCGATCACGTCCGCGTCGGTCGCCGCCGCCTTGCGGCTCAGCTCCAGCGAATCCCCCACGAAGTCGGCAATGTCCTGAATGTCGGGCGTCTGGTAATAATGGGCGAGGATCACCGCATTCTTCTCCTTACGGAGGCGGTCGATCTCGGCGAGCAGGTCGGCGCCGGTGGGGTTGCGGGTCAGCAGGCTCATGGTCGGATCCCCTTAACTCAGGAGAGGCCGATATAGGCGCGCAAACGCGATTTTCGAGCGAAAAGCGCCGTACCTTACATCGAGAAGCCCGGCGGCAGGAAGGGCGCCATCGGGCGCTCGGCCCCCGGGGTGCCGGCGATCACCGCCTCGGTGATGGCATAGCCGAGCGGCGAATAGGCGAGCACCATCGAGGCAAGAAAGCCGCCGACATTGATCCCCATGCCCCACCAATAGGCGGGGTGCACCCGGCCATTGCTGCGCCAATCGACCAGCATCGCGATTGCCCCGAAGATGAAGCTCGCCGACACTGCGATGGGCCAGGCGTAGGGGATGAAGAGCGGCATGGGCAGCAGGCGGCCGAGGCCCGGACCGGTGAGCGCGCTCATCGCCACCAGCATCAGCCGCCGGTGCCAGCCGGAATAGCGGCGCGCCCGCAAGGCCCATAGCGAAAGGACGCCGAACACCAGCAGCCCGGCCAGATTGCTGATCAGGAACTCGTTCTGCGCGAAGAAGAACGGCCCGCCGCTGCCGCGCACCGAGACGAGGATGATCATCGCCCCGGCTGCGATCATGGCGGGGACCCAGACATAGGCGATCTTGCCAAGCTGGCGGTGCAGCGTGATGTTGCCGCTGGCGATGGTCACCACCTGCGCGAGCGTGAGCCCCAGCCAGCCCATGAAGATCAACCCATGCACATGGAACGCGGCCGGCGCTGCGAAGCTCGACCGGCCCATCGCCAGATTGAGCGAGAACCCGGCGATGATCACGCTCGCCATCGCGAACATCATGATTACGAAGAAGCGCGTGCCTTCTACCGGCGTGCGTTGCAGCTGTGCTGTTGTGGCCATGCGATGATCCCCCATCTCGCTATCTCGCGAGGTTTGATCATGAAACCGCGCGTGCCGCAAGCCGCTGTGTCAGCCACTCTGGCCGCAGCCGCTGCTCAGTAGCGGCACAGCCCTTCGCAACTGGTGTCGGCCAGCGCGGCCTTGAGCAGCACGGTGGTCGCCAGCACCGCGGCGTCCTGCGTCGGCGGCAATTGATCGAGCCTCGCCGCGAGCTCTGCGCGCATAGGCGGGGTCAATACTGCGGCCAGCGGCGCGGCGACCTCGGCGACATAGGCATTGACCCGCGCTTTGTTGGTCGGAGTGGTGCCGGGTTCGCGCAGCGCGGTCATGAAGCCCAGCAACGCCTGCGCCCCGCCGCGCCGCATCCCGTCGGCACCTTTCAGCCGCGTGGGGGTAAGCTCGGCCTCGGGTAGCGTGGACAGCATCGCGGTGAGCGCGGGAAAGTGCTTCACCATGCAGCGCATCCCGCCGCCTGCCAGCACGGTGATCGCGTCCGGGAAGCGCGCGGCGTTGCGGGTTTGCAGCGCGACCACCTTGGTCGTCAACCCCTGCAGCTCGTCAGGGGTCGGCGGCGGGGAGCCGGGCGGGCGGGCCATGGCGGAGAGCCCGTCGAGCCCGTGACGCACCGACAGGCGGTTGACCGCCTCGCACACGCTTTCGAAGGTCGCGAACCCGTCGACCGGGAAGGCGGGGGTGCCGAACACGTCGAGCGCGCGCTCGATCACCGCAAGGTCGGCGGCATTGGCGGCGGCATCGGTGGTCGCAATGTCCGGCCCGGTCTCGATGGTGCCGAGCCGCTCGTTGAGGGAGGCGAGCGCTTTGGCGAAGTCCGCCGGGGTGGAGTCCTGCGCCAGAGCCGGCGCGGCGGCGAAGGCGAATAGCGCTGCGGCAAGGGCAGCTTTTGCGGGTCGTGCGATCATCAGCCTTGCCCTCCGATCTGCCAGACGGTTTCGGACAACCGCGCAAGGCCCCGCTTTTCGAGGTCGATCAGGTGTGCGGTGACGCTCATCTCGGCAGCGGGGATCAGGCACGGGTCGAGGCCCTTGTACATCTCGGGGATGAAGCCGCTGACGGGGCGCGCTTCCTCGCCCAGCAGGCGCAGGATCTGCGCCTCGCGCTGGCGACGGTGGCCGATCATGCCGCGCACCAGCTGTTTGGGCTTCTCGATCGCCGCGCCATGGGCCGAGTGGTAGCGCATGTCGTCGCGCGCCATCAGCTTGTCGAGACTCGCCATGTAGTCGCCCATGTCGCCATCGGGCGGAATGACGACGCTGGTCGACCAGCCCATCACGTGGTCGCCGGTGAACAGCGCACCGCTTTCCTCCAGCGCGAAGCACAGGTGGTTCGAGGTGTGCCCCGGCGTGGCGACCGCGGTGAGCGTCCAGCCGGTGCCGCGCATCCCCTCGCCGTCGAGCAGCACCCGGTCCGGGGAATAGGTCGGGTCGAAGGCCTCGTCCGAGCGCGGGCCGGCAACTTGCAGCATCAGCGGCGCGCAGCCGACGATGGGTGCGCCGGTCTGCGCCGCCAAGGGCGCGGCTGCGGGCGAGTGGTCGCGGTGGGTGTGGGTGCACATGATCGCGAGGATCTTTCGCGCGCCCACGGCAGCGAGGATCGCGGCAATGTGCTCGGCCTCGTCCGGCCCGGGATCGATCACCGCGCAGTCCGGCCCGTCCGCCATCCCCACCACATAGGTCTGGGTGCCGGTGAAGGTATAGGGCGAGGGGTTGGGCGCGAGCACGCGGCGGACCAGCGGCTCGACGTCTTCGGCAAGGCCAGTGGGCCAGGGTTGTGGGGGGATCGTGACCATGCCCTTGCATATGGCGAGCGCCGTGGCAGATGTCACGCCGGAGAGAGGGATACGCGATGGCTGACTATATTCTGGTGCTCGATGAAGGCACGACCTCCACCCGCGCGATGCTGTTCGCCAGTGACGGGGTGCTGGTCGCCAGCGCGCAGGAGCCGCTGACGCAGCATTATCCGCAAAGCGGGTGGGTCGAGCATGATCCGCGCGAGATCTGGGACAAGACGCTCGCCTGCGCGCAAGGCCTGATCCCCAAGGCGGGCGGGGCGGCGATGATCGCCTGCATCGGCATCACCAACCAGCGTGAGACCGTGGTGGCGTGGGACCGCACCACCGGCGAGCCGCTCACCAACGCCATCGTCTGGCAGGACCGCCGCACCGAGCCCTTCTGCATCGAATTGCGCGAGGCGGGTCATGAGGCTGGGGTGCAGGAGCGCACCGGCTTGCTGCTCGACCCCTATTTCTCTGGCACCAAGATGCGCTGGATGCTCGACAATGTGCCGGAGGTGAAGGCGGCGGCGGAGAAGGGCACGCTCGCCTTCGGGACGGTCGAGAGCTGGCTCACCTACAAGCTCACCGGCGGGGCGGCGCATATCTCGGACGCGAGCAACGCCAGCCGCACGCTGTTGATGGGGCTGGAGGACACGCAGTTCGACGAGGGGCTGTGCGATCTTCTCGGCGTGCCGCTGGCGGCGCTGCCGGGGGTGGTCGACACCTCGGGGCCGCTCGCCATGACCGCGCCCGAGCTGTTCGGACGCAGCATCCCGATCACGGGGCTGGCGGGCGACCAGCAGGCCGCGACCGTGGGGCAGGGATGTCTCAACCCCGGCCAGACCAAGGCGACCTATGGCACCGGCGCCTTCGTGCTGACCTGTCAGGGCAGCCGCATTCCGCGCTCCACCAACCGCCTGCTCGGCACGGTGCTGACCCAGCTTGAGGGCAAGCGCACCTATGCCATCGAAGGCTCGGTGTTCGTCGCGGGGAGCCTGGTGCAGTGGCTGCGCGATTCCCTCGGGATCGTCGAGGTCGCCGCCGAGACCGAGGCGCTGGCGCGCTCGATCCCCGACAGCGGCGGCGTGGTGATCGTGCCCGCGCTCGCCGGGCTGGGCGCGCCGCATTGGCGGGCCGAGGCGCGCGGCGTGATCGCGGGGCTCTCCTTTGCAAGCGGCAAGGCCGAGCTCGCCCGCGCGGCGCTGGAGGCGATGGCGCACCAGACCCACGACCTGTGCGCCGCCTTCACCGCCGACGGCGCGCCGTGGCACACGCTCAGGATCGACGGCGGGATGTCGGCCAACGACTGGATGGCGCAGGACCTCGCCGACGTGCTGGGAGTGACGGTCGAGCGCCCCGGCTTCGTCGAGACGACCGCGCTCGGCGCGGCGATGCTGGCGGCGGCGGGGGCGGGGATGTATCCCGATCTGGCGGCGGCCTGCGCGGCGATGCGCGGGCGGCTGGCTACCTTCGAGCCGGCGATGGCCGATGACGTCAGGGACGCGCGGCTGGCGGCTTGGAAGAAGGCGCTGGCCGCCTCGTAACCGCTACCCAAACCTTCCCAGTTCGCGGCCGATGCGGTCCTGAAAGGCGCGCGCCGGCGAGGCCATCTCGAAATGCCCGCGCCATGCTTCGTCGAGCCGGGCGATGCGCTGGTGGAGCTTCTCGGTGTCGGCAATCAGCTCGCGGGTCTCGGGTTCGAGCAGCGCAAGCTGCTTCTCGTCCGAGGCGCGGTCGGGCGGCAGGGCGCCGTGGAGCCGCACCTGATTCTCGGTCAACTCGCCCGAGAACAGCGCGCGCTGGTTGAGCAGCCACGCCAGCACATGCATCATCCGCGTGGTAGTCTTGAGGCCTTCCGTCGAGAGCGCGAGGCGCACGAAGGCGTCCTCCCCCGTCAGCGGCTCGCGCACGCCGGCAGCGAACACCGCGCGCACTTCATCGGCAAGGACGAGCGCCTCGGTGTAGAGCGCCTCGATGATCGGGCGCGAAAGATTGTTGGTACGGGCCATGGCGCGCGACCCTACGCCTGAGAGGGGCGGGCCGCCATATGGCTCATGGTTACTTTCCAAGCAATTTTCGGATGCGTCCCTTGAGGGAACAGAATTAGCGGAGCGGTAACCACAGGCGGAGTTCTGCTGCGCAGAATCGCTTGTTGGCGGTCGCGCTGGCGCGCGACGCAGACCTCCCGCCCCGCCCCGCCTCCCCACCCGGCCACCATACCGTAATGGTATTCTTGGTGGCCGGGTGGAGAGGCGGGGCGGGAGGTCTGCGCCACCGAAGGTGGCACGCAAACAAAAGACTCTGGGGGGTCTGCGTTCGCGCCAGCGAACCGCAAAACAAATCACGCAATAATATCGGGCAGCAGCGTGTCTTCGATGATCGCGATCTGGTCCTTGAGGCGCAGCTTGCGCTTCTTCAGCCGGGCGATCTGGAGCATGTCGGCCGACGCCGAGCCGCGCGCTGCCTCGGTCAGCGCGGCGATCGCGGCGTCGAGATCGCGGTGCTCGGTCTTGAGCAATTCGAGCGTTTTCCTGAGCTCCTGCTCGGTCATCTTTCGCCCCTGATCCTTACTCGGTGCCGTGCGGCCTTCCGGCTTGGCATAATGCAGCGACGCGCTACGCGTTCCCGATCGCTTTGGGTAGAGGCTTCGCGAACCGGTTCCACACCTCGGCTCGCCGTATCTTGCCCCGGGGCTGCGGCGTAAGGATTCATCAGGGCTTTGCAAGTTAGGCTTCCTGTGGTTCTTTCGAACCTGCGGCCCGGCCGCGCTATCGGCCGAGTCGCCTGCCCGGGGGCATCCCCCCGCTTTGACAGGAGAACGCCTCATGGCATCGACCGCAGTGTCCTCGCACCTCACCTCGCTCCAGACCAAGCATGCCGGCCTCGAAGCCCGTTTGCGCGACGAACTGGCCCGGCCCGTGCCCGACACTGCGACGATCCAACTCCTCAAGAAGCAGAAGCTGCGATTGAAAGAGGAAATCTCCGGGGTCTGACCCGGCTGGGCTGAGCGGCGGCCTGAGCATCGGGGGCGATAATCGGCAAAGGCCGGTTTTGCATTTGCTGCGCGGGTCGCATACACCCGCACTCTGATGACAGCCGCCGCTTCCGCCCGCCAGATCCTGCTGCGCCTTACCGAGGTGATGGCCTCGCGCATGCACGCGCAGGCCAAGCTCGATCAGGTCGTCGAGATCATCGGCGAATGCCTGACGAGCGAGGTCTGTTCGATCTATCTGCTGCGCGAAGGCATGCTCGAACTGTTCGCCACCCGCGGGCTTAACCAGAGCGCGGTGCACGTCACCCGCATGGCAATTGGCGAGGGGTTGACCGGCGCGATCGCGCAGAAGGTCGAGACATTGAACCTCGCCGAGGCCAAGGCGCACCCGGACTTCCAGTACCGCCCCGAAACCGGCGAGGAGAAGTTCCACTCCTTCGCGGGCGTGCCGATCGTCTACCGCGAGCGCGCGGTCGGCGTCCTTTGCGTCCAGCATGTCGAGCCGCGCCGCTACGAAGAGGTCGAGATCGAGGCGCTCCAGACCACCGCGATGGTCCTCAGCGAACTGATCGCCAATGCCGAACTGATCGACGAGGAACAGGCCCGCGGCCTCACCGCCGAGATGACCGGGCCGCAGACCCTCACCGGCCTGACGCTGGTCAAGGGTCTGGGGGCGGGCGTTGCGGTCTACCACCAACCGCGGGTCGAGATCACCCAGGTCATGGCCGAGGACATCGAGGCCGAGCGTCAGCGCGTCTACCGTGCCTTCGACAAGATGCGCGAGCAGATCGACACGCTCGCCAGCCAGGCCGAATTCGGGGTCGGCGGCGAGCATGAGGAGGTGCTCGAGACCTACAAGATGTTCGCCTATGACGAGGGCTGGTCGCGGCGCATCAACGAGGCGATCGACGCGGGCCTGACCGCGGAAGCCGCAATCGAGCGCGTCCAGCAGCACACCCGCATGCGGATGCGCGAGATCGACGATCCGCTGCTCGCGGACCGGATGCACGATTTGGAGGACCTCGCGAACCGCCTGCTGCGGATCGTCGCCGGACAGGTCGGCACGGCGGCGTCGCAAGGCCTGCGCAAGGACGCGATCCTGATCGCGCGCAACCTGGGTCCAGCCGAACTGCTCGAATATGACAAGCGCCGGCTGAAGGGGGTGATCCTAGAGGAAGGCTCGCTCACCGCCCACGTCGTGATCGTCGCGCGCGCGATGAACGTCCCCGTGATCGGGCGAACCAAAGGCGTGCGCACCACGATCCGCGAGGGCGACGAGATCCTGCTCGATGCGACCGCGGGCAATGCCATCATCCGCCCTCTGCCGCAGGTCGCCGACGCGTTCCAGACGCGCTTCGCCAAGAGCCGCGAGAAGCAGGCGGCCTACGCCAGCTTGCGCGATGTCGAGCCCTTCACCCGTTGCGGCACGCGCATTCAGGTGATGATGAATGCAGGGCTGCGCGATGACATGAGCGCGCTGGCGATGACCGGCGCCGACGGGGTGGGCCTGTTCCGCACCGAATTCCAGTTCCTCGTCTCCGCCACCCTGCCGCAGCGCGAGCGCCAGACGCGGCTCTATCGCGACGTGCTCGATGCGGCGGGCGACAAGCCGGTGATCTTCCGCACGGTCGACATCGGCGGCGACAAGTCGGTGCCCTACCTCGCTTCGGAGATCGCCGCGCAGGACGAGAACCCGGCGATGGGCTGGCGCGCGCTGCGCCTTGCGCTGGAGCGCGAAGGCCTGATGAAGATCCAGGCGCGCGCGCTGCTGGAAGCCGCCGCGGGGCGCTCGCTCTATGTGATGTTCCCGATGGTGTCCGAGCCGTGGGAGTTCGACGCCGCCAAGCAGGTGTTCGACGAACAGCTCGCCTTCCTGCGCGCGCAGAAGAAGCTGCTGCCCGAGCGGATCAATTTCGGCGCGATGCTGGAAGTGCCCGCCTTGGCCGAAGTGCTCGACATGCTGCTACCGCGTTTGAGCTTCCTGTCGATCGGCACCAACGACCTCACCCAGTTCCTGTTCGCCGCCGACCGCGCCAACCCCAAGCTGGCCGAGCGCTATGACTGGCTCAGCCCCTCGATCCTCAGGTTCCTGCGCCGCGTGATGCAAAACAGCGTAGGCAGCGGGGTCGACATCGGCGTGTGCGGCGAAATGGGCGGGCGCAGGCTCGAGGCGCTAGCGCTGCTCGGCATCGGTTACCGCCGCCTCTCGATCACGCCCGCGGCTGTGGGGCCGATCAAGGAATTGGTGCGCAAGGTCGACCTTGCCGAGCTGACCGCGGCGATGAACGGCTGGCTGCTAAGCCCCACCGGATCCTTGCGCGAACAGCTCTCCGCATGGGCCGATGCGCGCGATATCGAATATGATTGACGCGCCCATGCGGAGAAGCGTGGCGACAGCGCGGCAGCATGCTATGGGGATGCTTGACAGGACGCGCCCGAGCGGGTGAGTCCCGCCACAAGCCACACGCAATTTTCAATTACACAAACGCCTCGGCAAGAAGGCGCGGGACCGGGTCACATGGACAGCGAAGATACCAGCAGCGCCCCCGATGCGCCCCAGCCCGCCATCGCAGGGCCGGGCGCCACCTTGCGCGCCGCGCGTGAGGCGAAGCGGCTGGAGCTGGCGCATATCGCCGCCGAAACCCGCATCCCGCTGCGCCATCTCGAAGCGATCGAGGCGGAGAATTTCGAGAGCCTGCCGAGCCGCACCTATGCGATCGGTTTTTCGCGCACCTATGCCAAGGCGGTGGGGCTCGACGAGGTAGCGATCACCGATGCGGTGCGCGCCGAGCTTGCCGATGGTTCGATGCACCGCACCGCAGTGTCCACCGCGATGGAGCCGGGCGATCCGGCGCGCCTGCCCTCGGCGGGTCTCGCCTGGGCGGCGGCGGGCGCGGTGCTGATCCTGTTGCTCGGCATCTTCGCCTTTGCGGCGAGCTATTTCGGCGCGGGCACCGGCCCCGGCTCGCTGCTGACGCCCGAGCCTGCGCCGAGCGCCAGCGCCGCGCCGGGGTCCGCCTCCGCGGCCGCGCCCGCGCCGGGCGGGCCGGTGGTGCTGACCGCGCTCGAGGACGGGATCTGGGTGCGGCTCTATGAAGAGGGCGGCGAGCGGCTGACCGAGCGCACGCTCAAGCTCGGCGAGACGATCGAGGTGCCGGCGGGGGCCAAGGACCCGCGGATCAACACCGGGCGGCCCGACGCGCTGTCGGTGACGATCGGCGGCCAGAGCGCGCCCAAGCTCGCCGAGACGTCGGTCACGGTATCAGGCATGCCGGTCTCCGCCGCCGCGCTGACGGCGCGCGGGACGGCGACCCCGGCGGCTGGGGCAACCACGGCGGCGACGGCCGTGGGTGCCCAAAGCGCGCCGCGCCCAGCGCGTCGGCCTGTTGTCCGGCCGTCTGCTGCCAGCGGCGCGGCGGAAGCGGCGAGCGAGGCGGCGGCGGCTCCGGCAGCCAGCGCGCCTGCGCCTGCTGCCGAACCTGCGGCTCCGGCGGGCCGTTAATCCTTTTCCCGTTGATTAGGGGGCGGCGCGGGGTCGACTTGCACCGCGCCGCGCGGCTAGATTCGGTTAACGTTCATGTGCTGCCCGCCACTTGGGGCAGAAATAGCCAGGGAACCTGCCGCGCCATGACCACCACCGCCAAGACCCTCTCCTTGCGCCTCGCGGCTGCCGCGCTGATCGGCGGCACGGCGGCGAGCCTCGGAAGCATCGCGCTGCCTGTCGCCGCGCAGGAAACCGCCGCCGCAGCCGAGGCACGGTTGAAGAAGATCGAGGCTGAGGTCCGCGCCTTGCAGCGCAAGGTCTTCCCGGGCGGGGATGGAAAGTTCTTCGAACCGCAGATCGCGCCCGGCACCCAGCCCGCCGCGCAAGGGACCACGACAACTGCCGCGCCCTCGCCGGGGGCGGTGACCGACATCCTCGTGCGGCTCGACACGCTCGAAGCGCAGCTCCAGCGGATGACCGCGCGCACCGAGGAGCAGGCCAATGCGCTCGCCCAGCTCGAGGCGCGGCTGGCGGCGCTCGAGACTGCGGCCAATGCGCCGCTGCCCGACGCCGGCCCCGCCGCGCCCGCGATCCAGCCCGCCGCGACGGTGACGGGCACTGGCGCGGGCGCGACGACGCAGCAGGCCGCCGCGCCTGCCACCACCACCCGTCCTCCCGCCCCGACGCCCGCCGCCACCACCACCGCCGCGTCAGCTGCCGCGCCCAGCCCCTCGCGCCTTGCCGCGGTGCAGGCGATCACCAAGCCGCAGACCGCTGACGTCGGCGATGACGAATATTCCTACGGCTTCCGCCTGTGGAACGCAGGGTTCTACCCCGAGGCGCGCCAGCAGCTGACCCGCTATGTCGAGCAGTACCCGACCCACGCCAAGATCAGCTACGGGCGCAACCTGCTCGGCCGCGCCTTCCTCGACGACAAGATGCCCGAGGACGCCGCGCGCTGGTTCCTCAAGAACTACCAGGCCAACAAGGCCGGCGAGCGCGCGCCCGACAGCCTGCTCTATCTCGGCGCCTCGATGGTGGCGATGAAGGACACCAAGCGCGCCTGCATCGCGCTCGCCGAATTCGCCGAGACCTATCCGCTGGTCGCCGCCGGACGCCTCGCGACCGACTACCAGACGACCCGTGCGAAGGTGAAGTGCAGCTAGAACTATCTGCGCGCTTCGCCGCCGACCTTGCAGGCCTGTGGCCCGAGGAGGAGCGCGAAGGGCGGCCGCTGGGTCTCGCTGTCTCGGGCGGGCCGGACAGCCTTGCGCTGCTGCTGCTCGCCGATGCCGCGCTGCCGGGCCGGATCGCGGTGGCGAGCGTCGATCACGGGTTGCGCCCCGAAGCCGCCGCCGAAGTCGCGCTGGTCGGGCGGATCGCGGGAGAGCGGGGCATTCCCTTCACGCCGATCAAGGTCGACCTCGCCCCCGGCAATCTGCAGGCGCAGGCGCGCGCAGCCCGTTATGCGGCGCTGGCGCGCTGGGCGGGAGAGGCGGGGCTCGGCGCCATTGCCACCGCGCACCATGCCGACGATCAGGCCGAGACGCTGCTGATGCGGCTCAACCGCGGGAGCGGGATCGCAGGACTCGCCGGGGTGCGTCCGCGCTCGGTTATCGATGGCACCGACATCGCGCTGCTGCGCCCGCTGCTCGGCTGGCGCAAGGCGGAGCTGGCGGCCGTCGTGGCCGCCGCGGGCATCCAGCCAGCCGAGGACCCCGCCAACACCAACCCCGCCTTCGACCGCGCCCGGATGCGCGCCGCGCTGGCCGGGGCCGACTGGCTCGACCCGCTCGCCCTCGCCGCCAGCGCTGCGCATATCGCCGAAGGGTGGCAGGCGCTTGAATGGTATGCCGAACTCGACTGGCACGAGATGGTGCTGCACGAGGATGGCGACAGCGGCGCGCCCGGCTTCTCCTACTGCGCCAATGTGCCCCGCGTGATCGCGATCGAGACGATCCTCAGGATCATCCGCGAACTCGGCGGCCACGCCACCCGCGCCGAAGCAGCGCGGGCATGGGACCGACTGTGGGCAGGCGAGAACGCCTCGCTCGGCGGGGTGCTGGCGGTGCCGGGGGTGGAACGGGTCGAGAAGGTCGGCGTCCAGATGCGCGTCTGGCGCTTCAGGCCGGAGCCGGCACGGGGGAGCGTGAATTAGGCATTTGTTTGCGGTCGCGCTGACGCGCGACGCAGACCTCCCGCCCCGCCTCCCCACCCGGCCACCAATAGTACCACTATGT
>CAMCUB010000035.1 GCA_945878845.1 Erythrobacter sanguineus
CGACAGCGCCGAGCGCGACTGGTTCCGACTGCTGACCGGCGTTCAGGGCGTGGGGAGCAAGGTAGGGCTGGCGATCCTCTCCGCGCTGTCGACCGGAGACCTGCGCGACGCCTGCGGCAAGGGTGACGCGGCGATGGTGGCGCGCGCGCAGGGCGTTGGGCCGAAGCTGGCGGGGCGGATCGTCAACGAACTGAAGGACAAGGCGGGCGCGATGCCTGGCGGCTCGGGCGGCTTTGCGGTTGGCGTGGCGGCGGCTCCGGCAGGCAGCAAGGGCGCGGACGCGGCGAGCGCGCTGGAGAACCTCGGGTTCAAGCCAGCGGTCGCGGCGCAGGCGGTGGCGCGGGCGCTGGAGGAACTCGGCGAGGGCGCGAGCGAGGGTGACCTCATTCGCGTGGCGCTGAAGAAGGCGGCTGGGTGATGGAAGTCACCTCCCTCCGTCATCCTGAACTCGTTTCAGGATCCATCGCGCGGTTGGCGCTGGTCCAGCGGTGGCAGCCCCAATCCCACCGCCAGGTCATGCCAGTCGGGGTTCTCGCTCTCGATCAGATTGATCTTCCATTGCCGGTGCCAGCGCTTGAGCTGCTTCTCGCGCAGGATCGCGTGCTCCATATCGCCGAACAGTTCGTAGCGGACGAGGCGATGGACTTTGTAACGGCTGGTGAAGCCTTCGATGACGCTGTTGCGATGTTGCCAAAGCCGGCCGATGAGATCGCTGGTCACGCCGATGTAGAGTGTGCCCCGCGGTTGGCTCGCGAGGATGTAGACGCAGGGCAGAGGCTCTTGCCGCATGAGACCGAGATTGCGGCCAAATGGATGCTGAAACAAGTTCAGCATGACCAGATTTATGACTGACCCCCTCCACACCCCCACCCGGCAGCCCGGCGACCCCGACGCCGCCCTGCGCCCGCGCCGCCTCGCCGAGTTCGTCGGGCAGGAGGCGGCCAAGGGGAACCTCGCCGTCTTCATTGCCGCCGCGCGCGCGCGGGGGGAGGCGATGGATCATACGCTGTTCTTCGGCCCCCCCGGCCTTGGCAAGACCACGCTGGCGCAGATCATCGCGGGCGAGCTGGGCGTGGGCTTCCGCGCCACCAGCGGCCCGGTCATCGCCAAGGCGGGCGACCTCGCTGCGCTGCTGACCAATCTCGAGCCGCATGACGTGCTATTCATCGACGAGATCCACCGCCTCTCGCCCGTGGTCGAGGAAGTGCTCTACCCCGCGATGGAGGACCGCGCGCTCGATCTGATCATCGGCGAGGGGCCATCGGCGCGCAGCGTCAGGATCGATCTGCCGCCCTTCACGCTGATCGGCGCGACCACGCGGCAGGGCCTGCTGACCACGCCGCTGCGCGATCGCTTCGGCATTCCGGTCAGGCTCAACTTCTACACCCACGAGGAGTTGGAGCGCGTTGTCACCCGCGCGGCCGGGCTGATGGGCCTCGCCATCGCGCCCGACGGCGCGCATGAGATCGCCCGCCGCTCGCGCGGCACGCCTCGGGTGGCCGGACGCCTGCTCCGGCGCGTGCGCGACTTTGCCGATGTCGCAGGGGCGGCCTCGGTCACTCGCCACGTGGCGGACGAAGCGCTGACCCGGCTCGAGATCGACCGGCTGGGCCTCGACCTCATGGACCGCCGCTACCTCTCCATGATCGCGACCATCTACAAGGGCGGGCCGGTGGGGATCGAGACGCTCGCGGCGGGCCTCGCGGAGCCGCGCGATACGGTGGAGGAGGTGGTCGAACCCTACCTCATCCAGCTGGGTCTGGTGGCCCGCACCGCGCGCGGGCGGGTGCTCAATGATGCCGGCTGGGCGCATCTCGAGATGTCCCCGCCCAGAGAATCACCCGGGCCCCAGGCCGGCCTGTTCGAGGACTGAGTCGCGCGGCCAGACGCCGCCATTGTTAACCAAGCGCCTAACTGCACCCCCGTTTTCGGTGCCAGTTCGGGACAGCCTTCCCGAAATCCTGCGTTTCGGCGGCGATTCCGGCGCGTTCCGAGGCCGCTGCTTGGTTAACCCGATTGCCCCTGTGCCTCTTCTGACATCAATAGAAGGCTGGATTTGGGGGAATTGCGGAGAACCCGCAGCAACCTCGCAAGCAAACAGGGTATAGGACCATGTCGCTCAAACTGGCCATCGCGAAGCTTTCCGCCGCAGCGGCGGGTGTCGCATTGTTGCAAGGTGGTGCGGTGCGCATGGCCGAGCCGATGAACACCGACGCGCCCGACTTCTCGACCAATATCGACGGGAAGCTCATCCAGGTCGATCCGGTCACCGGCGCGCGCTACATCAAGACCCGCGAGCGGGTGATCTCGGTGCCGGAAGAGCGCCGTCGCCGCATCGTCGAGCGCACCGTCGAATGCCAGCCGGTCGGTCCGGCAGGCCCGGGCGGCGCGGCGAGCCTGCCGGCGGGCGCGGTCGAGGCCTATTATGATGCGGCGCAATGCCCGCCGCTGTCGCAGGTCGCCTACATGCCCGCGCCGCTTCCGCCGCTTCCCCCGATTTCGGGCGGCGGCGGGCCGGGCGGCGGCTGGGGCGGTGGCTACGGCGGCGGTTTCGGCGGCGGCTTCGGCTTTGGCGGCGGCTTCTTCGGCGGCTTCTTCGGCGGCGGCGGTTCCTCGTCGGGCGACGTTTCGGTTTCGACCACCACCTCGACTTCGACCTCGGGCAGCAGCGGCGGCTCGGGTTCGAGCAGCGGCTCGTCGAGCGGTTCGAGCGGCATCGTGATCGATATCGACATCGACAATTCGACCTCGACGACCTCGTCCTCCGGCCAGCTGTCCTCGACCACCACCTCGTCCTCGGGCGTGGTGACCTCGTCGACCGGCCAAGTTTCGAGCAGCACCGGTCAGGTGTCGAGCACCAGCAGCACCGGCGCGGTCTCGAGCAGCACGGGGGCGGTGTCGAGCACCAGCACTTCGGGCAACGTTTCGAGCAGCACCGGCGGGGTTTCGTCCTCGACCGGTTCGGTGTCGAGCTCGTCGGGCAATGTCTCCAGTTCTTCGGGTAACGTCTCCAGCTCGTCGGGCAATGTCAGCTCCTCGACCGGCGCGGTGACCAGCTCGGGCTCCTCGTCCTCCTCGTCTTCGTCTTCGTCTTCGTCTAGCTCTTCGTCGTCTTCCTCCTCGTCGTCCTCGGGCGGCAGCTCGGGCGGTTCGGGCTCGTCGAGCTCTTCGGGCAGCAGCTCGTCCTCGTCGTCGGGCAGCAGCAGCTCCTCCTCGGGCGGGGCGACCAGCGGCGGGTCTTCGGGTGACATGACCAGCAGCACCAGCAGCAGCTCGTCGTCTTCGTCGTCGTCCTCGAGCAGCAGCAGCGGCTCGTCGGGTTCGTCGGGCAGCAGCGGGTCTTCGGGTTCGAGCTCGTCGTCGGGCAGCAGCTCGTCGTCTTCGTCCTCGTCGAGCAGCAGCAGTGGCAGCAGCGGCACGACCGGCGGCAATGACGTCCCCGCGCCGCCGATGACGATCCTGTTCGGCCTCGCCGCCGCCGCGATCCTCGGGCGCCGCAAGTTCCTCGGCTGAGGCAGGCCTCACCCGCATAACGAAAAAGGGCGGCCTTGCGGGGGCGCCCTTTTTCGTTTTTGTCTCTGAAGCTTACTGCCCTTGCGGCTTGTCGACCGGTTGCCCGGCGGCTTCCCAGGCTAGCATCCCGCCTTCGAGGTGCTCCACCGGCGCGCCGGTCACGGCGGCCAGCTTCTCGCCCGCGATTCCCGAACGGCGGCCCGAGCGGCAATAGAGCACCACCTCGCGCCCGTCCGACAGATCGAGCTTGGTAGGATCGAAGCGATCGAGCGCGATGTGCTCGGCGCCCGGGATCATGCCGCCCGCAACCTCTTCATCGGTGCGCACGTCGATCAGGCGGATATTGCCCGCCTTGATCTTCGCGGCGAGTTCCTCGGGCGAGAGCGGCACCAGCGGCACCAGCGGCGCGGGCGCAGCATCAGCCTCACCCGCGGTCCCGGCGAAAGCCAGCTCGAAGCCCAATGGGACCGAGGGCGCGTCGCGCTTGCTCTTCGATCCGCCCGGATCGTCCCCGCAGGCCGACAGCGCCAGCAGCAGGGCAGGAGCGAGGAGAAGAGCGGCGCGACCGGGTCTCATGCCACTCCTTATGCCGCAAGTTTGCGCAGAACGTAATGGAGAATGCCGCCGTGGCGGTAATATTCCATCTCGTTTGCGGTATCGATCCGGCACAGGGCGGTGAAGCTGAACTGCGAACCATCCTCGCGGGTGACTTCCACGGTGACGTCCTGACCGGGGGTGAGGCCCGCCAGACCGCGGATCGAGAAGGTGTCGGTCGCCGACAGGCCGAGGGTGGCGCGGGTGTCGCCTTCCTTGAACTGCAGCGGCAGCACGCCCATGCCGACGAGGTTGGAGCGGTGGATGCGCTCGAAGCTCTCGACGATCACCATCCGCACGCCGAGCAGGATCGTGCCCTTCGCGGCCCAGTCGCGCGACGAGCCGGTGCCGTATTCCTTGCCGCCGATCACCACCAGCGGGGTGCCGTCGTCCTTGTGCTTCATGGCGGCATCGTAGATTGCCATGGTCTCGCCGCCATAGGTCGAGAACCCGCCTTCGACGCCGGGGACCATCTCGTTCTTGATGCGGATATTGGCGAAGGTGCCGCGCATCATGACTTCGTGGTGGCCGCGGCGCGAGCCGTAGGAGTTGAAGTCACGCTTGGCGACCTGATTGGCCATCAGGAACTTGCCACCCGGGCTGTCTTCCTTGATCGAACCGGCCGGCGAGATGTGGTCGGTGGTCACCGAATCGCCGAGGATCGCCAAGGGCTTGGCATCGACAATGTCCATGATCGGCGCGGGCGTCATGGTCATGCCCTCGAAATAGGGCGGGTTGGCGACATAGGTCGAACCGGCGCGCCACTGGTAGGTGTCCGAGGGGGTGACCGTGATCGCCTGCCAGTGTTCGTCACCATCATAGACGTTGGCGTAGCGGCTGACGAACATCGAGCGGTCGATGTTGGCGGCGCGGTTCTCGGCGATTTCGGCGTTTGTCGGCCACAGATCGGCGAGCATCACGTCATTGCCGTTCTGGTCCTGCCCGATCGGGGTGGTGGTGATGTCCTCGGTGACGGTGCCCTTCAGAGCATAGGCCACCACCAGCGGCGGCGAGGCGAGGAAGTTGGCGCGCACGTCGGGCGAGACGCGGCCTTCGAAGTTGCGGTTGCCCGACAGCACCGATGCGGCGACGATGTCATTGCCGTTGATCGCGGCGCTGATCGGTGCCGCCAGAGGCCCGGAGTTGCCGATGCAGGTGGTGCAGCCATAGCCAACGAGGTCGAAGCCGACCGCGTCGAGGTGCTCTTGCAGACCCGACTTCACGAGGTAGTCGGTGACCACCTGCGATCCGGGAGCGAGCGAGGTCTTGACCCACGGCTTGGGCTTGAGGCCGCGCTCGTTGGCCTTCTTGGCGACCAGCCCGGCAGCGATCAGCACGTCTGGGTTCGAGGTGTTGGTGCAGGAGGTGATCGCGGCGATCACCACGTCGCCATCGCCGATGTCATGGGTCGCGCCTTCGACGCCCACGCGGGCGGCGGCGGACTTGCCATAGACCTTGGACAGGTCGGCGTTGAACAGATCGTCGACTTCCTGAAGGATCACCTTGTCCTGCGGGCGCTTGGGGCCGGCGAGGCTGGGAACGACGGTCGCCATGTCGAGGCTCAGGGTCTTGGTGAAGACCGGCACATTGGCCGGGTCGAACCACATGCCCTGCGCCTTGGCATAGGCTTCGACGAGCGCGATGTTCTCTTCGCTGCGGCCGGTGAGGCGCAGGTAATCGAGAGTCTTGTCGTCGATCCCGAAGAAGCCGCAGGTCGCGCCATATTCGGGGGCCATGTTGGCGATGGTGGCGCGGTCGGCGAGCGTGAGGTTGGCGACGCCCGGGCCGTAGAACTCGACGAAGCGGCCGACGACGCCGACGTTGCGCAGCATCTGCACGCAGGTCAGCACGAGGTCGGTCGCGGTCACGCCCTCGGCCATCGCGCCTTCAAGGTAGAAGCCGACCACTTCGGGGATCAGCATCGACACCGGCTGGCCGAGCATCGCGGCCTCGGCCTCGATCCCGCCGACGCCCCAGCCCAGCACGCCCAAACCGTTGATCATGGTGGTGTGGCTGTCGGTGCCGACGCAGGTGTCGGGATAGGCGACCATCACGCCGTCCGGGCCTTCCGAAGACCACACGGCCTGCGCGAGGTGTTCAAGGTTCACCTGGTGGCAGATCCCGGTGCCCGGGGGCACAGCGGTGAAGTTCTGGAAGCTCTTGGAGCCCCACTTGAGGAAGTCATACCGCTCGGCATTGCGCTCATATTCGAGCGCCATGTTGGCTTCCATCGCCTTGGGGTGGCCGAATTCGTCGACCATCACCGAGTGGTCGATGACGAGGTTCACGGGAACCAGCGGGTTGATCTTGGCGGTGTCACCGCCGAGCTTCTTGATCGCATCGCGCATCGCGGCGAGGTCGACCACGCAGGGCACGCCGGTGAAGTCCTGCAGCAGCACGCGCGCCGGGCGGTACTGGATTTCCTCGCCGGTGGTGGGGTTCGCCTGCCAATCGACCAGCGCCTGAATGTGCTCGCGCGCGACCGTGAAGCCGCCATCCTCGAAGCGCAGCAGGTTCTCGAGCAGCACCTTCATCGAGATCGGCAGCTTGCTGATGTCGCCCAACGCTTCTGCGGCTTTCGCGAGCGAGTAATAGGCGTACTGCTTGCCGTCCACGTCAAGCATCTGGCGCGTGCCGAGCGAATCCTGGCCGATAGCGGTCATGGGAGGTTCCGTCCTTTCGATTGACCCGCCCCCGATCCACCAAGGGCGCGGTTTTCGCCGCCGCTCCTGCGCGCCCGCGCGCGCGAGGTCAAGGGGGGCCGAGGGCATTGAGCCTACGGCTTTTGTCTCAGGTCGCCGCGATTACGGCGGGGCGCGGCGCGCGGGCGGCGACCCAGCAGCCGGTGACGATCAGCGCGGTGCCGGCGAGGGTGGGCCAGGTGACCGCCTCGCGGAAGAACAGCCAGCCCAGCAGCGCCGCCCAGACGAAGCCTGAATATTCGGTCGGGACCAGGACATTGGCGGGCGCACGGGCATAGGCGAAGGCGATCGCGAACGACCCCGCCAGTGTCAGCAGCGCGGCCACCACCAGCTGCGGCAGGGCGGCACCGCTCGGAGTCTGCCACAAGAAAGGAGCGAGCGTCAGCAGCACCACAGCGCCGATCCCGCTGTGAAAGGTGGTGATCTCCAGCGGCCCGGCGACCTGCGCCTGCCGCCGGATGACGATGAAATTATAGGCAAACAACAGCGCCGAGGCGAACAGCGCGGCCACCCCGAGCGCGGTGCCTTCGTCGAACTTCCCCTGCCCGATCCGTCCGCCAACGATCACCAGCGTGCCTGCAAAGCCGAGCACGCTTGCACCGATGGCGCGGGCGCTGATCTCCTCTCCCAGCATCACGCGGGCAAGATAGAGCGCGATCAGCGGGGCGATGAAGCTGAGGGCAATCGCCTCGGCGAGCGGCAGGCGGGTCAGCGAAAAGAAGAAGGTCAGCGCCATGAAGGCAGAGACTACCCCGCGGGTCAGATGCAGCTTCAGCACCGTCCAAGACGGCATGGCGGGGCGCCGCGCGAGCCACAAGGGCGCGATCAGCGCGGTTCCGATCACCGCGCGCAGCACCGTTGCGGTATAGGCGCCGATCAGCAGGGCGGCGTCCTTCATGAAGGCGTCCATCAGCGACAGGAAGCCGACTCCGGCGAACGCGGCGGCGAAGGGCAGCAGAGCGTGGTGGGGTTGCGGCGCGGCGAAGCTCATGCGCGCGGCCATAGGCTGAGGCGGCGGGAAGGTCACGCCCCCCTCATCTGCGGGGGGCCAAAGTCGAACACGCCAAGGGCACACGGGTGTGAACATTAATGCAGGTGAAAGCCAAGATAGTTGATAGGGGCAGCCCTGAGCGGGTATGACGCTAAGCGAATTGCGATGCCGTCAACCTCCCGGCGGCACGGGGCGAGAAGGCAAAAAGCGATGATCAGGTTCTCTGGCAGGTTGGCTGGCAGCGTAGCGACGGCGGCACTGGTGGCAACGGCGGCGCTGGCGCAGGACGCCGCTCCCGCCGCTTCGCCCAAGCCCTCCGAAGCCTTCGCCGAGGCCTTCCTGCCGACCGTCTCGCAACCGGTGGTGCAAGCCATCCCGCAGGTCGCGCCGCTGGTCCAGACCTGGACCGTCGCGCAGGCCCAAGCGCTGGTCGCGGTGATCGAGAGCATCGGCGCCGAGGGGCTCGACCCCCGTGACTACGATCTCGCCCCGCTCAAGGTCGCCATTGCCAGCGGCCCGTCTGAAGAACTCAACCGGATGGCCTCGCAAAGCTTCATCTGGCTGGTCGAGGATATGCGCGACGGGCGCACCCCGATGGATGCGCGTCAGCAGTGGTTCGTGGTCGACCCCGACCGCGAGGCGAACCCCTCCGGCAATGTGCTGGCCGAGGCGCTGAAGACCGGCGACATTCCGGGCACGCTGGCCAAGCTCAATCCGACCCACCCCGATTACGCCCGCCTCAAGGCCGAACTTGCCGCCACCTCGGACGGCCAGACCGCGCGGCGCAAGCTGATCCGCGCCAATATGGACCGCTGGCGGTGGCTGGCGCGCGACCTCGGCCCGCAATATCTCATCACCAACGTCCCCGAATTCCAGCTGCGGCTGACGGTCAAGAACAAGATCGTCAGCACCTACCGCACGATCGTCGGCAAGCCGGGGCGCACCGCCACCCCGCAGCTTGCCGAGGTGGTCGAGGGCGTGGTGTTCAACCCGACCTGGACGGTGCCGCAATCAATCGTCAAGGGCGAGGGGTTGGGCGCCCGCGTGCTCGCCAACCCCGCCTGGGGCCGCGCCAACGGCTATGTCGCGACCAAGTCTGCAGGCGGCACCATCACCGTGGTGCAGCAGCCGGGGCCGGGCAATTCGCTTGGCCGGATGAAGCTCGAAATGCCCAACGAGCACGCGATCTTCTTCCACGACACGCCCTCGCGCCACCTCTTCGCCAATGATTTCCGCGCGCTCTCGCACGGCTGCGTGCGCACCGAGCGGGCGCTGGAGCTTGCCATGACCATGGCGATCCTCGGCAAGGGCGCGACCAAGGACGAGGCGGTCGCGATCGCCAATTCGGGCAAATATACCAAGGTGATGCTCACCAAGCAGTGGCGCGCCTACATCACCTATTTCACGATGGCGACCGACATTAACGGCGAGATGGCGACCTTCAAGGACATCTACGGCCGCGACGCCCCGGTGCTCGCCAGCCTCGACAAGCCGCGCGTGCGCGATCGCAGCACCAAGCCGACGAGCGAGGTGATCGTGATCGAGGACGACCTGACGGATACCTAGGCTGCGGGCCCCGGTTCCGCTTCGTCCCACGGGCTGAGCGCGCGCGAGGTCAGCACCGCCCGGCGGTAGAACAGGCCGCCCGGCAGGGCGTAGGCTGTCACCAGCACAGAGTAGATCCAGGCACCCTTGCCCCACACCGAGGCGGCGCCGAGCCCTCCGGACACCGCGAGCCCCATCGCCAGCGCAATGCCGATCGCGAGGCACAGCCCGAGCGGCCCGTCGAGCCTGAAGCCCAACAGAAAGGCGACCGGCACGCCCACCACCGCCATGCCGAAGACGCAGACGGGCGTGCTGATAAGAATGGTGAGGAGCAGCAGAACGATCAGCGCAGGAACGGCCCAGAACGACATTTCTGCAAGGTTTATGTGGTTGCCCATGAAACCCGCGCCGAAGAGCAGAACCAGCGTCACCGCCGACCCAACCGCTGCCGCCTGCACACTCGCCGGCAGCACGCCCGCAAAGGCCGACCCGGCGTTAAGCTCGAACCAGGCCGTGCTCGGGCGGTAGGGCATGGCTTAATAGGCGGCGATGGAAGGGCGCGGGGCTGTGTCGAGGGGTGTGCGCTGGTACATCGCCAGCTCGGGCACCGGCTGGACGCTGCCGTCCTCCTCCAGCCCAAGGCTGTCGGCATAGAGCAGCCGCCCGCCCGACAGGTGCATCAGCGCCTCGCGGAACTGCTCGGTCCCCATCGCGAAGCACCCGTTGGAGCGGCCCAAGCGGCCCCACTTTTCGAGGTGAGAGCTTTCGGCATAGTCGGCATGGTGCATGACGATGTAGCGCCGCAGCGCCGCGTCGTTGCTCTGGTCGAGCCCGCCGAGGCGCACCGAGGTGCCGTAGCGCCCCTTGTACCATTCCCACGTCACGTAAGCTCCGCGGCTGGTGGCGTTGGAGCCTTCGGTGTTGGAGAAATCCTTGAGCCAGCCGTCATGCTGCGGGTCGGAACCCATGCCGTGGCTGACGTGATAGGACTGCACTTCGCCGCGATCGAGGTTGACGAAGTGGAAGCGGGGCTTGGCCGAGTGCAGGCCGTAATCGGCGATCCCGACGATGTCCTGCCGCCAGATCGAATTGCCCGCGCGCAGCAGCTCGCGCTTGGCGATGCCGATCAGGATACGGTCGCGCGGGGTGCCCGCCATCGGCGTGGCAAACAGGCGCGCGGGCAGCGCCAATGCCGCTCCGGCTGCCAGAGTTCCCTTGAGGATGTCGCGACGCTTCATTGATCCGTAACGTAGCGGCCAAGTGGCCGGTTCCCAAGCCGGGGAATAACGTAGATCAGCATTTCGTCGCAATCCTGCGTCACTTCGCAGGCGAGGCCGCCGTTTCGTGGATCGCCTTGGCCGCCATGCCGAGCCGGATGACGTCGGGCATCGCCGCCATCACCGCTTGCCGGAAGCCGGAAAGCGCCGCGAGCCGGGGGTCGCCCGCTGCGCTCATGCGCGCCACCGTCGGCCCGGTGGGATCGAGGCGGGACTTCGCCAGCCACGCCGCGATCTCGGGCGTCTGCATCCATGTGCCGCGGTTCATCAAGTTCATCATGAAGGCATAGGGGAAGGTGGCGGGCGTATCGGTCAGCTCGGCGGCGCGGGCGAGCTGGTTCTTCGTGGCATCATCGGGGAAGTGCGCCTCGATGTAGGCGGTGAGCGCCGCGCTGAAGGTCACCAGCGGGACCATCACCGGCTGGAGCACGATGGTATCGCCGCGGAACTGCGGCCCGGCGTTGTCCGCAGACGAGAAGGGCACGGCGCGCGCGGTGCAATCGATGTGGAGTGCGCCTGCGGGGACGGGGACGGGGTGGACCGTCTCGCCGAAATGCAGCGCGCCGTTCGCGACGCGGGTGACGCGGCCCTTGCGGATCACCTGAGTGATGCGCCGCAGCATCGCGATCTCGCCTTCCGAGATCACGGCATAGTGATACATCTCGGGCGTCACCTCGGGATCGATGCGCAGCATGTATCCGCCCTTTTCGAGGTTCTCGAACACCTCCTCGCCGCTCTGCGAGACGCGGAAGGCCTCGAGATGCGCCATCTGGCTCTCGACCGTGGCGGCAAGAAAGTCCTCGCCCGGTTGCAGGTATTTGCGGTTGTTGAGCCAGCTGTCGCGCGGGCGCACCCAGTGGATGCGGTCGGGCGCGACGCCCGCCTCGGTCAGCCACACCGCGACATCCATCGCGGTCTTGCCGCCGCCGAGGATGACGAAGGCTTCGGGGATATTCTCGGGGCGCTTCCATAGGTCGGGCAGATCGCCGGGGATGCAGATGCGGGCGTCCTCGTCCACCGCGAAGGCGCGGGTGTGGGTGCTGGGGACGGAAGTCTGGTAGAAGGTCGCATCGACCAGCTTGCGGCGCACGGTGATGCGCTTCTCCTCGCCCGAGAGCACGCCGCGGATGGTGGCAGTGCCGCTTTCGTCGCGGCCCTTGAACTCGCTCAGCCGGTGATAGGCGACGCGCCCGCTCGGCAGCAGGCGCAGGTTCATCACCTTCTCGAAATAGGCCAGCACCTCGGTGCCGCTGGCGAGCGCGCAGAGGCCGGCATTTGCCCCGTGGGTGTCGATCGCCTCGCTGGTGAAGGCCAGCGAATTGACCCCGTAGAAGGCCGAGGGCTGGTGCAGCGCGACGAAGGAATAGGCATCGTTCCAATGCCCGCCGGGCTTGGCGTGCTTGTCGACGAAGGTGATGTGGCAGTCGGGATCCTCGTCGAGCAGCGAATCAGCAAAGGCAAGGCCGACCGCGCCTGCGCCGATGATCAGGTAATCGGTTGCTTGGGTTGTCATGCTTGTTCCCCCCGGTAGCGCCTGTTCTCGTCGGCCATCGCCAGCATCGAGGCCGCATGGCGTGCGGCGACAGTGCGCGGATCATCGCCATAGCCCCCGCCAAGCGCGCTTGCCACCGGAAGGTCGCGGCGGCGCGCCTCGGCGATGACGAAGCGGTCGCGCAGCGCAAGGCCTGCGTCGGTGAGCGCAAGGCGGCCGAGCTTGTCTTCGACGTGCGGATCGACGCCCGCCTGATAGAGCACGAAGTCGGGCTCGAAGGCGGCGAAGACCTGCGGCAGGTGGCGGGTGAGGGCTGCCATGTAGCCATCGTCGTCGGTGCCGTCGGCAAGCGCGATGTCGAGGCTGGAGCGCGCCTTTCTCACTGGAAAATTCTTTTCGGCGTGGAGCGAAAGCGTAAAAATGTCCGCACGCCCCGCGGTGAGGCTCGCGGTGCCGTCGCCCTGATGGACGTCGCAGTCGACGATCAGCACGCGGGCGACGTGGCGTTCCGCGATCAGGCGGTTGGCGGTCACCGCGAGGTCGTTGAACACGCAATAGCCCGCGCCGGTTTCGTGCAGCGCATGGTGGCTCCCGGCGGCAGAGTTGGCGGCATAGCCATGCGCGCGGGCGAGCTGGGCGGCGAGCCAGGTCCCGCCGTTGGTGTGCCTGACCCGCGACGTGATCGCCGGAGTGACAGGAAAGCCGATGCGCCGCTCCTTGGTGCGGGGGACTTCGGCGCGGAAGACCTCGTCGACATAGTCGGGGCAGTGGACGGCCTCGAGCCATTCGCGCGGCATGGGCTCGGGCGCGTGTTCAGCGATGGGCGCACCGCTGGCGCGCAGTTCCTCCATCACGAGGTAGTACTTGTCGAAGCGGAACGTGCCGCGTTCCGGGCGCGGGGCCATGTAGTCGGCATGGTGGACGACGTGGAGCACGCGGTCAGATCCAGCCGGAATGCTCGGCGAGGATCTTCGCGCCGAGCCCGATCAGGATCACCCCGCCCGCGCGCTCGGCCCAGGCGCCCCAGCGGTCTCCGGCGACCCGCCCGAGCATCACGCCTACGCCGCTCAGCGCGAAGGTGACGAGCCCGATCAGCGCCGCCGCAAGCCACGGTGTCACCCCCAGCGCGGGCAGCGTGATCCCCGCGGCCAGCGCGTCGATGCTGGTCGCCACGCCCGCCAGCAGCAGCGCGCGCCCGGTGAGCGCGCGGGCAGCTTCCTCGTCGCCGACATGCCCGCCGAGCATCCGCGCCCCGAGAAAGGCGAGAAGCCCAAAGGCGATCCAGTGATCGACTGCCTCCACATAGACCAGCGCCACCGCCCCGATCGCCCATCCGGCGAGCGGCATCAGCGCCTGAAACACCCCGAAAGTGAGCGCAATGGCGAGGCCGCCCCGCGCATCGGGCCGGAACTTTGCGCCCTGCGTCAACGCCACGGCAAAGGCGTCCATCGCCAGCGCGAGGGCGAGAAAGAGGGCGGCGATCATGGGGCAACCGGCCGCGCGGATCAGCTTGCCGGGCCAGAGGCCAGGCCGACTTTGGCGCCGAGCTTTTGGAACTGGAAAATGCCAGCGGCAACGCATCGCCACGGGGTATCCGCGCTGCCGCGCAGGAGGATTGCCGGATCTTTCGGCAAGGCGGTTAAACCCGCCACATCGGCCACCCAAGGCCCTTCAGGCGAGAGGGCGAACCGGCATCCGGCACCGTCACCGGAGATCCAGACAGTCGCGTCAGCCTCGCTCGACGCCATCGAAGCGGTCGCCATGGGCAAGGAAAGCGCGGCGACCGGAGCCGCCAGTGCCACAAGCTCGTCGTAGATCGCGTCTTCGCTGCGACTGGCGGCGTTGCGCCACTTTGCCGCGCTCTCGAGGTTCACCGCGCGGCCATCGGCCACCAGCACCAGCAGCGCGGGCGTGCCCTTCAGCTCCTCGAGGCCGAAGCGGCGGGCGATCTCGAGGCTACGGCCTTCGCCGGTCTGCGGCATCCCTACGTCGACGAACACAAGTTCATAGCGCTCGGTCACCAGCGCGGCGAAGCGCGGGGTTTCGAGCCACCCGGCGAGCGCGCGGCTGTCGTGGCACCAGTTCGCGCCCAGCACCAGAGCCACGCGCTTGCCCGACACTGCGGCGCGGGCGAGGGCGGCGTCGACATCGGCCATGGCATCGGCATCGGCGGCATAGAGGCGCGCTTCGGGATGGGGCGCTGCTGCCTGCTGCGGCACGCTCGCGCAGGCCGCCAGCATCAGCGCCAGCATTGCTGCCACGAAAGTGCGGATCACTCTGCGGCTTCGGCGGGCTGCTGCGGCGCTGCGTGGGGGTCGAAGGCGGTCGCTTCGCCCGCTTCGATGGCGGCGGCCTTTTCTTCGACGAGCCGCACGATGTGATCGAGCATCGCCTCGTCGTCGATCGCGTGCGCCTTCATGCCCGAGAGGTAGACCATGTGCTTGCCATTGCCGCCGCCGGTGAGGCCGATATCGGTCTCGCGCGCTTCGCCGGGGCCGTTGACCACGCAGCCGAGCACCGACAGGCTCATCGGCGTCTTGATGTGTTCGAGCCGCTTTTCGAGCGTTTCGACCGTGCGGATCACGTCGAAGCCCTGCCGCGAGCAGGACGGGCAGGACACCACCCGCACGCCGCGGGTGCGCAGGCCCAGGGCCTTGAGCATGTGGTAGCCGACCTTGATCTCTTCCTCGGGCTCGGCGGAAAGGCTGACGCGGATCGTGTCGCCGATCCCGGCCCACAGCAGGCTGCCCATGCCGATGCTCGACTTGACCGTGCCGCCGATCAGCCCGCCCGCCTCGGTGATGCCAAGGTGCAGCGGGCAATCGACCGTCTCGGCAAGCCCATGATAGGCCGCGACCGCGAGGAACACGTCGGAGGCTTTCACCGCCACCTTGTATTCGTGGAAATCGTGGTCCTGCAGCAGCTTGATGTGATCGAGCGCGCTCTCGATCAGCGCTTCGGGGCAGGGCTCGCCATATTTTTCGAGCAGGTCTTTCTCGAGGCTCCCGGCGTTCACCCCGATGCGGATCGCACAGCCATTGGCCTTGGCGGCGCGCACCACTTCGGCGACGCGCTGCGAGGAGCCGATATTGCCGGGGTTGATCCGCAGACACGCCGCGCCCGCATCGGCTGCTTCGAGCGCGCGCTTGTAGTGGAAGTGGATGTCGGCAACGATGGGAATGCGCGACTCCCGGGTGATCTTCTTGAAATCGCGCGTCGATTCCTCGGTCGGGCAGGAGACACGGATGATGTCCGCGCCCACTTCCTCGCAGCGCCGGATCTGGTCGAGCGTGGCGCGCACGTCCTCGGTCGGGGTGTTGGTCATGGTCTGCACGGTGATGGGAGCATCACCGCCAACGGGGACATTCCCCACCATGATCTGGCGCGATTTGCGCCGCTCGATCGTGCGCCACGGACGGATGGAAGACATGGGGGACATATAGGCGGCAAAGCGCGTCGGGGCAATGACAAGCACATTGGGACAAGCGCGCGCGGCTTGACTTGCCCCGCGCGCGCGCCACTCTGGGCCTCAAACAGGGGAGAAACCATGCTGACCCATTCCTCGATCGAGCTACGCTCGCCATCGCCGAGCCTGCTGATGCGCGCCGTCAAATGGATGGTGAGCCGCCAGACCCCGGTCTTCCCGCTCGACGAGGCGGGGTTTCACGAGGCCATGGCGGGGCGGAAATTACCGCTGGATGCGCCTATGCCTGCGGGGTTCCGGCAGAAGTTCATCGTCGAGGAGCGTGAGCTGCTCGGCCACAAGGTGGTGACGCTGCATCCCAAGAGCGGGCCTGCACAATGGCACATGCTCTATTTCCACGGCGGCGGCTTCGTGAAGCCGATGTTCAAGGTGCACTGGCCGCTGGTCGCGGAGATGGTGAAGCGCTGCGGGATGAGCGTCACCGTGCCGCTCTATCCAGTGGTGCCCGAGGCGCCTTACACCGCGCAGGACGATCTGGCGGACGCCGCTTGGACCGATCTTGCCGCGCGGCACGAACCGGCGCGGATCATCCTCAATGGCGATTCTGCGGGCGGGCACATGGCGCTGGCGCTCGCGTTGCGACTGGTGGCGGCGGGCGGTGCGCAGCCCGGCAAGCTCGCACTGTTCGCGCCGTGGCTCGACCTTGGCCTCGCCGACCCCGCGATTGCCGCGATCGAGCCGCATGACGTGATGCTCAAGATCGGCACCTTGCGTGCCTGCGGGGGGCTGGTAGCGGCAGGCCGTGCGATGGACTCGCCCGAGGTGAGCCCGCTTTATGCCTCTGCCGAGGCGCTCGCGGCCCTCCCGCCGACCCGCATCTGGACCGGGCGGCATGACCTCTTCATCATCGATTCGCGCAGCTTTCTCGCCCGGCTGGTCGAGGCCGGGGGGGACGCCAAGCTTTACGAATACGAGGCCGCACCGCACGTCTTCATGGCGATCCTCCCCACCCGAGAGGCCAAGGACGCGCTCGGGCTGCTGGCTGAGTTCGTGGCGAGTTAGCTGGGGTAGCGCACCCCGGTCGCTTCCTCGCTCATCGCCCACAGCCGGTCGGCATAGCTGGAGTTGACCGCATAGGAGCGCACCCCGCCGGTGGAGGATTCATCGTCCACCTGGGCGACATGGCAGTCCTCGCAATAGACCCCGCCCTTGCCTTCCAGCTCCTCGGCGGTCGCCGCCCAGCAGCTGGTAGCCGCGCCTTGCGGAATGGTCTTCCATTGGAAGCCGGTGTCTTTCGAGGTGACCCGCGCCATCAGCGCCTCGACCATCTCGGGCGTCATGTGGCGGCCGAGATTGGTCTGGATCCCGCCCGGGTGCACCGCATAGGCGTGGATGCCGAGCACCGCATAGCGCGCTTCGAGCCCGACCGAGAACAGAACGTTGGCGGTCTTGGAATGGCCGTAGCTGATCCACGGATCATAGGCGCGGTGCTCGAAATGCGGGTCATCGAAATCGACCGGCGCGAAGTGGTGCCCGCGGCTCGAGAGGTTGACGATGCGCTTCAAGTGCCCCTTTTCGATCAGCGGGAACAGCTCGCCGGTCAGCGCGAAGTGGCCGAAGTGGTTGGTGCCGATCTGCATCTCGAACCCGTCATGGGTGTGCTGGAACGGCGTCGCCATCACCCCGGCATTGTTGATGAGGAGGTCGATCTTCTGGAACCGCTGCCGCGCGCGCGAAGTGGCGGCGCGGATGTTCTCGAGGCTGGTGAGGTCCACCGTGATCGTCTCGAGCTGTGCCTTGGGATGCTCTGCCCGGATCGCGGCGACGCTTTCATCGAGCTTGGCCTGATCGCGCCCAGCCATGATCACCTCGGCCCCGCGCGCTGCCATCGCCCGCGCGGTTTCCTGCCCGAGGCCCGAATTCGCGCCCGTAATGAACACCGTGCGCCCCGACAGGTCCTTGCCCGCCAGCACCTCGTCGGTGGTGCTCCCCCAACCGAATACGCTCATGTCCCTCTCCCTTATAATTTGAGCTCGTAGAGATACTCCGGATCGTAGTGATCGCCCACCTTGAAGGTGATGTCGGCGATCTTGGCGAAGCCGTAGCGCTGGTAGAAGCGATGCGCGCCGAAGTTCTCGGCATAGACGCTGAGGACAATAGCATCGTGGTTGCCCGCGCGCGCGTGGGCCAGCGCCCAGTCCATCAGTGCCGCGCCGATGCCGTGGCCGGTGTGGGTGGGAAGAGCGTAAAGCTGGCCGAGCTCGATGGGGTTGATCGCCTCGGTGTATTCGCCGAACTTTGTCGGGTAGCGCAGCTTGCAGAAGGCGATCAACGCACCGTCCTCTTCCGCGAGGCGGTGGGTGCAGTCTTCGGCGGCGATCTCTTCGGACACCGCCTCGGGGCTGTAGACCTCGGCGAGGAAGGCTGCGAGGTTTTCGGGCGTGTAGAGATGCCCGAAGGAGGCGATGAAGGTCTCGGCGCCGAGTTTGCCGAGGGCGTGCGCGTCTTCGAGGGTGGCGGGGCGGTAGATCATGCCTCGCCCTAGCGTGGCTGATGCGCGCTGTTAAGCTGGCGAAATGAGCGGCGGCGGGTTAGACCTTCCGGCCATGAAGAAACTCCTCGCACTGGTTGCCCTCGCCCTCATGTCCCAACCTGCTCTTGCCGAAGAGGCCCCGAAGTGGTCGCTGGCGATCCACGGCGGGGCGGGGACGCTCGACCCCAAGGCGATGACGCCCGAGAAGCGCGCGGCCTATGAGGCGGATTTGCAGCGGGCGCTGGATGCGGGGTCGAAGATCCTTGCCGAGGGCGGCGCGGCGATGGACGCGATCAAGGCCGCGATCGTGATCATGGAGGATTCGCCCCTATTCAACGCCGGCAAGGGCGCGGTGTTCACATGGGACGGGACGAACGAGCTCGACGCCTCGATCATGGACGGGCGGGATCGGAGCGCCGGTGCGGTCGCAGGGGTGAAGACGGTCAAGAACCCGATCTTGCTGGCCGACACGGTGCGCACCCGGAGCGAGCACGTGTTCCTCGTCGGCAAGGGTGCGGAGGAGTTTGCCGTGTCCAAGGGCTTTGCGGTGACCCCGCCCGAGTATTTCGCGACCCCGGCGCGGCGCGAGGCTTTGGAGAGGCTGAAGGCCGAGAAGCTCTCGGCGCTGGATGTCGACTACAAGTTCGGCACGGTGGGCGCGGTGGCGCTCGACCAGAGCGGCAACATGGCGGCGGGCACCTCGACCGGCGGGATGACCGGCAAGCGCTGGGGCCGCGTCGGCGATGCGCCTATGATTGGCGCGGGCACCTATGCGGATAACCGCGCCTGTGCGGTCTCGGCGACCGGGTGGGGGGAATACTTCATCCGCGTGGGCGTGGCGCACGAGATTTGTGCGCAGCTGAAAACGCGCGGGATCCTCGGAACGCAGGACATTGCCGACGCTGTCATGGCCGATGTCAAAGACCTTGGCGGAGATGGCGGGGTTATCGTCGTCACGCCTCAGGGCGAGGCGATCTTCAGCTTCAACACCACCGGCATGTATCGCGGCCGCGCGACCAGCGCCGGCGTCAACGAAGTGGCGATCTTCGGCGGCGAGGAGAAAGCGTCGGCGACGCCGGATCACTGAGCGAGATACTCCCCTCCCGCAGGCGGGAGGGGGAGAAGGTCAGTACAGTTTCCCCACCAGCGGCAGGCCCCGCTCCGGCTCGGCGAATTCCTTGATGATGCGGCCCACCTCGGCCAGCGCTGCCTGCGGGCCGGGGAGCATATCGTCCTCGGTCTGCCGCGCGCGCAGGTAGCAGGCGAAGGTGATCGGCCCCTCGCCCTTGGGTCCTTGGGCAAAGCCGATGTCGATGTAGTTGTAATCGGCGGCGCCCACCAGCCCGCTGGTGCCGGTCTTGTCGCCCGCAACCCAGCCCTCGGGCAGCCCGGCCCGCACCCGCTTGAGGCCGGTCTGGGTCTCGATCATCCAGCCTTTGAGCTCGGCGCGCTCCTTCTCGGGCAACGCGTCGCCATAGACGATCTTGGCGACCGTGAGCGCCATGGCCGCAGGCGTGGTCGTGTCGCGGAATTCGGTCACCGTGACGAGGTTCATCTCGGGCTCGTAGCGGTCGACCCGGCTGACCTCGTCGCCGAGGCTGCGCCAGAACGCGGTCAGCCCCGCCGGGCCGCCGAGATTGCGGAGCAGGATATTGGCCGCCGGATTGTCCGAGGTGGTCTGCGTCGCCCGTGCCAGCTCCCGCAAGGTGGCCCCGGTGTCGATCCGTTCGCGCGTGAAGGGGGCGGGGTTGAGCATGTCCGCCTCGGTCCACATCACGCGCTTGTCGGCGTCGATCTGACCTGCCGCATGGCGCTGGAGCAGCAGCGCGGCGAGGCTGAGCTTGAACGAGGAGGCATGCCCGAAGCGGCGGTCCTGATTGATCCCGACCGATGCGCCCGTGACGGTGTTGAAGATTTCGACCCCGAGCGTCCCGCCGCCCGCCGCCTCGATGATCCTGAGTTCCGCCGCCAGCCGCCCGAGCGGGGACTGGTCAGGCGGAATGCACGCGCCCGCGCCCAGAGCCAGCGTGCCGCCAAGGAAGAAGCGCCGATCGATCTTCATGCAAACTTGTCCGCCTTGCGCTTGCCGAACCGGAGATCGGCTTCGAGCTTCGCGCGCAATTGCGAATAAAAGGCCTCGAGGAAAGCCCGCTCGTCGCCCGCGCCCGGGTCCCACCCGATCTTGCGGCAGATTGTGGCATGGACCGCGGCGAGCGCCTCGGGCGGGCTGTCGCGCAGCATCCGTTCGAGGGTCTGGAGCTCCTTCTCGCCATAGATCGAAAGCTCCGCGTCGCCGAAGGCATAGCGCACGCCGGTGACCCCGCTCTCGCCGGCGGCGGCCGCAGCGCCTTCGGTGGAGAGCACCTTGGCGAGCTTGGCGCGCGGGCGCTCGACCACCCAGGTGCCCGCGATGATGTCGCCCGCGCGCAAGGCGTCGCGGTTGAAGAACGGGAACAGCAGGAACAGCGCGAACCAGCCGGTCACCACCCAGCCGAGCGCCCCGATCGGCTCGCCCCGCTCGGCCAGCATGGCGAGCACGAGCAGCGTGATGAGCGGGTAGAAGATCTCGATGTCGCGCAGCAGATTGCGCGCAATCACCGCCTCGGGGGTGAGCCGCGTGCCGCCGCGCGCGGCGATACGGATGCCGACGATGCGCTTGCCCAGCGTCGCCCCGCGCGGGCCCAGTTCCTGCACCAGGAAATAGCCGTACCAGGCGCAGAACACGAAGATCGCCATGCAGATGCCGAGGAATTCGAGCGCGGCGCTCGACATCTCGTCAGGGTCGAAGCCGCTCGCATCGAGTAGCCCGCGGGCGATGTAGAAGATCGTGAGCTGCACCACGATGAGGCCGAACAGCAGGATCATGAAGTCGATGATCAGCGCGCCCGCGCGGGCGGCGCGCGGAGCGATGGTGATGGGCAGCGCAAGGCCCTCGGGCGTCACCAGCGTGCGCGCGCGCTTCTCGTCGCGCAGCGGGGGCGAGATGCCGCGCACGCTCATGCGGCGCGCTCCGGCGCGGCGGGGCGGTAGAGGAAGAAATAGCTGAGCCAGAACACCAGCATCGTGCCGCCGATCACGAAGCGGGTTGTGGTGTCCTCGACCAGCTGGCGCGGATAGGCCTCGAGGATCGCCGCGACCACCATCATGATCGTCACGCCGACCATCACCACCGCAGAGCGGCGCCCGGCGGCAGCGGCCGCGGCCAGCACCGGGAGCTTGCCCGGAAAGGCCATCGCCCGCCCGATATGCAGACCCGCCGCGCCCGAGAGCAAGATGCCGAACAGCTCCGTGGTGCCATGGACAGAGAGCCACGCGGCCAGCTCCACCACTAGGTTCTGACCGTTGTAGAGCCACAAGAGCACGCCCATCAGCGCCATGTTGTGCACCAGCAGCAGCAGCGAGGGGATGCCGAAGGCGAAGCCCAGCGCGAAGGCGAGGATGCACACGGCCGAATTGTTGCTGAACAGCTGGGCGGCGAACCCGGCGAGCCCGGCGGCGCCTTCGTCATGCTTGAGCACCTGAAGCAGCTCCTCGCGGCTCGCTCCCGGTTGGCGCGGGTCCATGCGGCCTCCGGGGAAGAGGCGGAAGAACCACGCCTCATCCTGCGCGACCAGAAGCCAGCCGACGATCGTGCCCGCAACCATCACGAACAGCGCGATGCAGATGTCGAGCCACAATTCGCGCACGGCACGGCTCCAGCCGCCGAAGATGAAGCCGCGCAGCCAGCGCACGAAGCCCATGCGGGGGCCATAGACTTGGAACCACGCGCGCTGCACCAGCGCCTCGAGATAGGCGAGGGTCGCGGCATCCAGCGACGTCTCGCGCGCCACAGACAGCGAGGAGGTCGCGGTGCGATAGAGCGTCGGCAGCGCGATCAGGTCATCATCGGCGATGCGGCGTAATCCGCCCTTCTCCATGCGGACAAGGATCGCTTCGAGCCGCTTCCACTCGCCCTCGCGCTCCAGCCGGAACCGGTCGGAGCGCAGCGTGGCGCTGGCGATATCGGGCGGAGCCTCGACCTGCCCGCGCCCGAACCATGAGGAGATGACAGGAGCCTTCATCCGATCGCCTCGCTGTTGCGGATCGCGAGATAGCGGTCGATCAGGCGCGGGCCGATGTTCTCCCACGGGGCCTCAAGCACGTCGATCCCGAGCCGCCGTAGCCGCGTCAGCACCAGCTTCCTCTGCTGCGCGAGGCTGTCGGCGGTCACGCTGCGGGCCAGCGTCGCCATGTCCCCCGGGGGCGCGGCGATCAGCTCCTCGACCTCGCTATCGGTCATGGTGACGAACAGCACGAGATGCTTGTTCACCAGCCGCCCCAAGCTTTCGACCATCAATTCGGCCGCGGTGGGATCGGTGAAATCGGAGAACACCACCACCAGCGAACGGCGCTGGAGCTTGGCGGTGAGCGTGGCGAGGGCGAGCGTGAAGTTGGGCTCGACCGGCTCGTAATCGAGGCCGGCGGCGGCGCTCTGCAAGCGGTGGAAGGCGCGCGCGTCGGCGATGAAGGGGGTCATCAGCTGCGGGCGCCGGGCAAAGCCGAACAAGGCGACCTTGTCCCCGCCCTTCAGCGCGACATAGCCGCAGGTCAGCGCCGCCGAGACCGCGCGGTCGATGCGCGGGAGGCCATCGACCGGCTCGCACATCGCCTGCCCGCAGTCGAAGGCGAAGACGATCTGGTTGTTGCGCTCGCTCTCGTTCTCGCGCGCGAACAGGCGGGTGTGGCGCGCGCTCGCCTTCCAGTCGATGCGGCGGCGGTCCATGCCGGGCTGGTATTCGGAGAGGGCCTCGAACTGCGTGCCCTCACCCCGGATGCGGCGGTTGATGAGGCCGATCTGGGCATTGCGCAGGAAGGTCTGCAAGTCGGGCGAGCGCACCGGCGAGAGGTCGGGCCAGATGCGCACCGGCTTGTCGAGGGGATAGTCGAACTGCCGCCCGCCGAGGCCCAGCGGCCCGACCCAGCGGATCCACGCGCGCTCGACCAGCGCGGTGCCGCGGCGGGTGGGGGTGAGGGTCGTCTCCCCGCGCCAGCCTTCGCGATAGGGTTCGGGGGTGAGGGTGAGGGTCACGCGGCCCTCTTCGGCCAGCCGCGGATCGCAGGCGAGCGCGGCCTCGGCGCGGCTGGGCTGGCGGCCTGCAAAGCGCGCGGTGATCGTAAGGTTGCTCGGCTGGCCGACCTCGATGTCTTCGGAAGTGCGGATCTCCCAGCCTTCGACCTTGCCGATCAGCGCCGCATCGAGCGCGATCAGCAGCAACAGCAGCCCGCCGAGGATCGGCGCGGCGACCCATGCGCCGGGCGCCGTCGCGGCGATCACCACCGCGATCGGAGCGAGCGCGGCGGCGAACCACGCGGCGCGCTCGGTCGGCGCGATCACCATCAGCGGCCGCAGCGGCAGCAGCAGGATGTTGAGGACAAGGCGGAGGACGCGGATCACGTCAGCGGGGCGCCTCGGTCGCTTCGACCAGTTCGGCCACGAGGGACTCCATGTCGCGCCCCTCGATCTCGGCGGCGGGCGAGAGCGTCAGGCGGTGGCGCAGCACGGGGACGGCGAGCGCCTTGACGTCATCGGGGATCACATAGGCCCGGCCATCGAGCGCGGCGCGGGCGCGGGCGGCGCCTGCCAGCAGCACGGCAGCGCGCGGGGAGGCGCCGACGGTGAGTTCGCTGTGATCGCGGGTGGCGCGGATCAGGCGCACGACGTAGCGGGTGATGTCCTCGGCCACGGTGACCTCGCCGACGGCTGCGGTGGCTTCGGCGATCCCTGCGGCGCTGGTGACCGCGGTGACGCCGAGATCGGCAGGCCGCTGCGGGCCCGAACGCTTGCCATAGGTGGCAACGATCCGCGCTTCCTCCTCCTCGGCCGGGTAGGGCACCAGCAGCTTGAACAGGAAGCGGTCAAGCTGGGCTTCGGGCAGCGGATAGACGCCCTGGTTCTCGATCGGGTTTTGGGTGGCGAGGACCATGAAGCGGTCCGTCAGCTTGTGCGTCTCCCCATCGAGCGTCACGCGCCGTTCTTGCATCGCTTCGAGCAGCGCTGCCTGCGTCTTGGGCGGGGTGCGGTTGATCTCGTCGGCGAGCAACAGGTCGCAGAAGATCGGCCCGCGGGTCAGCGTGAACTGGCTGGTCTGGAAGTTGAACAGGTTGGAACCCAGAATGTCGCCCGGCAGCAGGTCAGGCGTGAACTGGATGCGCCCGAAATCGAGGCCGAGCGTGGTGGCAAAACTCTGCGCGAGGAAGGTCTTGGCGGTCCCCGGCGGGCCTTCGAGCAGCACGTGGCCTTCGCTCAGCAGCGCCACCAGCAGCATGTCGACCATCGGCTCCTGCCCGACGATCGCCTTGGCGATCTCGGCACGGATGGCGCCCGTGAGGCTCCGGACGTCTTCGAGTGTCATGGTTTGGGTCCCTGTTGCAATTTGGTGGCGAGATCATCGAGGCCCTGCGCGGCGCCGAGGATGTCGGCGGGCTTCACCGCCGCCTCCAGGCGCGCGGCGCGGCGGGTGAAGGGTTCTTCGTCAGGCAGGCGGCGGGCGAGGGCTGCGTCGATCGCTTCGGGATCGGGTCGCGACAGGCCGAGCCGCTCGGCCACCCGCCGCGCCGCGAGCGCGGCATAGGGCGCGCCCAGCAGCCGGAAGCGCCGCGCGCGCACGATCAGGCCTGCGCCGTTGGCGATCAGCTGACGCTTGCCAAACGCAATGTCGGGGCCGTTCGCGGCGGCCGCCTGACCGAAGCGCTGGAACGCGCGCCAGCCGACAATGACGAGCGCGACCAGCAGGCTCAGCGTCGCGGCGAGGAAGGGCGGGCGGAAGGCCAGCGTCAGCAGGTTTTCCGAAGCGCCGAAGCCGTTCAATGTCATGTCGAAGACGACGTGATCGATATCCTCGGCATCGGCCAGCCGGTCGACCAGCGCGATTGCGGCCGCCGCGCGCTGGCCATCGGCAAGGCCGTAATTATTGGCAAGGTCGGGGTCGACGAGGAAGATCACCGGATAGGCACGTTCGGTGAAGATATCGTCCTCTTCCTCCTCGGCGCTGTCCGGTTCGGCGCGCGTATCGAGGTCGATCCCGAAAGCGAGCACCCGGCCCGCCGGATCGATGATCAGCGCCTGCTGCCCGTCTTCCAGCTCGGCGTGGAGCAGTTCCTCGCGCGGCAGCGAGCCCGATTGGCCCATCCCGCTCCAGCGCGCCGGCGGGCCGGGTTTGGGCTTGGGCGGCGCGGCTTCCGCCTTGGGGGCAGCAGAGGGGGCCGCTTGCGGGGGCGCCAACTCGAAGGCCATCGCGTTGGCCTTGCGGGGGTGGATTGCGTGCTCGAAGCGATAGGGGTCCGGCAGCTCGCCCGCCCACTCGCTCGGGGATGCACCATTGATCGCCACCCAGCCGCGCTTGAACTTGGCCTGCACCTCGGGCGGCAGATTGGGGCCGGGCGTGTTGGTCCACCACTTGCCCATGATCACCAGCGTCGGCCCGAGCAGGCGGCGGTCCTCGAGGATCTTGCCGATCTCCTCGGCATCGCCGTAGATCGCGGGGGTCAGCACCAAGAGGTCGCGGGTCTCGAGATCCTGCGCATTGCGCGATCGCTCGACGCTGTAGCCCTGCGCCTCGACCAGCTGGACGAGGCCCGCATAGCCGTTGAGCCCGTTGCTTGAGGCATGCGCCTGCCCGCGCCCGCGCTCACCCCCGAAATCGGCATCCGCGCTCATCAGCCACAGCATCGCGAGGAACAGCGCAAAGCCGCCCGCGATCAGCGCAAAGGCACCGAGGCGCGAGAAGGCGGCGGGGCGGGCGGTCGCGGCGGCAGTGCTCATGCGGCGAGCACCTTGCGGTCGAATCGGGCCAGCGCAAATTCCGCATATGCGGCGCGGGCGGCCTCCCAGTCGGCGCGTTCAAGGCGGCGCAGCGCGAAGAGCGAGGCCTCTACCCGCGTCGCGATCACCCCGAAGGCATCGCGCGCCGGGCCGGGGAGCGCCGGCAGCGCGGCGAGTTCACGCGCGGTGCTGGAAGGCTCGACCCAGTCGGGCCGCGCGGCGCTGATCTGCGCGACGCTGCGCTGGAGCAGCAGGTGGGTCGCCTCGTCGAACTGCCCCTCGGCGGCGAGCCGGTCGGCATCCTCGAGCAGCGCGAGACTGGCGGCGGCATCGGGGCGCCAGGTGTCTTCCTGCGCCGGACCGTCTGCGGATTTGGCCTTGCGCCCGAATCGCAGCAGCGAGGGATCGATCAGGCGGATCACCAGCACCAGCGCGAACAGGCCGACCAACACCACCGGCACCCAGCGCAGCCACCACCACGAATCCGCCATCGATTCGCCCAGCGGGGCGAGCAGCTCTGCCAGCCACTTGAAGAACGCATCGAGCTGTTCGCTGAGCCAGCTGGGCTTGGGCGGGGGTGTTTCGGGGATTGTGATGGGAGCGAACTGGATTTCGCCATCCGCGCGCAGATCTTCCCATCCGGCGGGAGGCGATCCGCCTGAATTGGCTGGCGATTCAGAAAGGCTTTGTGCGGCCGCTGCGGTCATCCCGGCACCGTTCGTGGCACGGCCTCGGCGGCGGCGCAACGGGAAACAGCGTTACCCGCGACGTGCCCGCGTTTCAGGCATGCCTCAGGGTCTGGCGCGGCCCTGTTCGTAGCTGCCGAGGATGCGCAATTCCTTGGAATGGAAGGCGCATTCCTCAAGCGCGCGGTCCACCGCCGCATCGCCCGGCGCGCCGATGATGTCGGCGTAGAAGGTGGTCGCGGCAAAGCTGGTGCCCTGCTGATAGCTTTCAAGCTTGGTCATGTTGACGCCGTTGGTGGCGAAGCCGCCGAGCGCCTTGTAGAGCGCGGCCGGGATGTTCTTCACCTCGAAGATGAAGGTGGTCATCAACTGGCGTCCCGCGAGCGCTTGCGCCGCCAGCGGCTCGCGCGCGAGGATCACGAAGCGCGTCATGTTGTCGGCGCTGTCCTCGACATTGTTCTCGATGATGGTGAGCCCGTAGAGCTCGGCTGCAAGCGCCGGGGCGATGGCCGCGACGCTCGGATCGCCGCGCTCGGCCACGTAAGCCGCCGCGCCCGCGGTGTCGGCGTGGCTCAGCGGCACAATCCCGCGCGCGCGCAGATAATGGCGCGACTGGCCGAGCGCCTGCGGGTGCGAATAGGCCGCCTCGAACGGGCCGCTCCCGAGCGCCATCAGCGCATGGTGGATCGGCATGAAATACTCGGCCACGATATTGAGCCCGCTTTCGGGCAGCAGGAAGTGGATGTCGGCGACGCGGCCGTGCTGCGAATTCTCGATCGGGATGATCGCCGCGCCCGCGCGCCCGTCCTTCACCGCCTCCAATGCGTCCTCGAAGCTGAAGCAGGGGAGCGGGGCGAGATCGGGGCGGGCCTCGGTCGCGGCGCGGTGCGAATTGGCGCCGGGCGATCCCTGAAAGGCAATCGCGCGCGCCGGATCGGCGGCCGCGGCGCGCTGCATCCGGTCAACGATTTCGAGGGCAGGGCCGGGGAAGGATCGCATGGTGCGAAGCGCCTAGAGGCGCGCGCGCGGGCGCACAAGTCTTCGCATTCGCCCAAGGCGCGCTCACTTGCAAAAGGTGCAAGCAAATGTGCCACGATCAGTCTTGCGCGGCGTGATGCGCGACACTATGGACCGCGCGGGATGACACAGGACAACTCTTCGCAGGATAAAGCCGCAGGCCAGAACGGTGGCGGCGATCTGTTCAACACTGCCGCCGGCTGGGTGCTGTTCGCGGCGGGCCTCGGGCTGGGTCTGTCGATCCTCTCGGGCAAGTATTTCCACGGCGACAAGCCCGAACGGCCCGAGAAGCTCGGCTACGTGATCGAGGGCGCGGTCGAGGAAAGCGGCGGCGGCGCGGCAGAAATGTCGATGGCCGAAGCGCTCAACACGATGCCGGCGGCCGAACTGATCGCAGCCGGCGAAAAGGCTTTCGCCAAGTGCCAGAGCTGCCACACCGTCGCTGCGGGCGGCGCCAACGGGATCGGCCCCAATCTGGCCGGCGTGATGGGCGGTCCGGTCGCAGCCAAGGGCGGCTTTGCCTATAGCGGCGAGCTCAAGGCGCTGGGCGGGACTTGGGACTGGGACAAGATGAACGACTGGCTCAAGAACCCCAAGGCCTATGTCGCCGGGACCAAGATGAGCTTCGCCGGCCTGCCCAAGGTCGAGGATCGCGCCGCGATCGCGATGTATCTCAATTCGATCGGCGGCAATCTGCCGGTGCCCACCTTCGTCGCCGATGCGGCGGCGGGCGCGCCTGCTGGCGAGGAAACCCCTGTGGCCGGAGAGACACCGGCGGCGGCGGAAACCCCGGCTGAATAAACGGCTCCGCAAAGCAAAAACGAAAAGGGCGGCTCACGGGCCGACCTTCTTGTTTCTAACCCTTGAACCCCTGAGCGATCACATACCACTCCGACGAGCCCTTGCGGCTTGCCGGGGGCTTGGCGTGCTTGACGGTGGTGAAGTGCTTTTTCAGCAGCGCCAGCAGGTCGCTATCGGTCCCGCCCGCCAGCACCTTGGCGACGAAGCCGCCGCCCGGTGCAAGGTTCTCGACCGCAAACCACGCCGCCGCCTCGACCAGACCCATGGTGCGCAGGTGATCGGTCTGCTTGTGGCCAACGGTGTTCGCGGCCATGTCGGAGATGACCAGATCGGGCGGCCCGCCCAAGGCCTCGGCCAACGCCGCAGGAGCCTCATCGGCCATGAAATCCATCTGGAAGATGGTGACGCCATCAAGCGGCTCGACGGCTAACAAGTCGATCCCCACGACCTCGGCCTTGGGCGATTTCTGGCGCACCACCTGCGCCCAGCCGCCCGGCGCGATGCCGAGATCGACCACCCGGGCCGCGCCCTTGAGCAATCCGAACTTCTCGTCCAACTCGATCAGCTTGTAGGCCGCGCGGCTGCGATAGCCGTCAGCCTTGGCCTGCCGCACATAGGGGTCGTTAAGCTGGCGCTCGAGCCAGCGCACCTGGCTCGCGGTGCGGCCCTTGGCGGTCTTGACCCGCTTGCTCGGTTCCTTGCTGCCGCGGGTCATCGTCCCGCGCCCTCGGAACCCTTGCCGCCGCGCTGCTGGTTCTTGAGCGCCTTCAACGAGCGTTCCGACTGGCGCTCGGACGCCATGATGCTCCTGAGGATCCCCTCGCGAATCCCGCGGTCGGCCACGCCCAGCCGGCGCGCGGGCCACAGGTCGAGAATCGCCTCGAGAATCGCGCAGCCTGCCACCACCAGATCGGCGCGGTCCTGGCCGATACAGGGCAGGGTCGCGCGCTCGAACGGGGTCATCACGCTGAGCCGCGCGCTGATCTCGCGCATCTCGGGCGCGGGCACGATCAACCCGTCGACCGCCTTGCGGTCATAGCTCGGCAGTTCGAGATAGAGGCTGGCGAGCGTCGTCACCGTGCCGCTGGTGCCGAGCAGGCGGATATCGGGATGCTGCGCGGCGCCTGTGACCCGCGCGGCGAAGGGCGCGAAGCTTTCCGAGACCATCTCCCGCATCCGCGCGAAGCGGGCGATGCGCGCCGCCTCGCTGTCCTCGCTGCGGCCGACCGTGTCGGTGAGGCTTACCACGCCCCACGGCACGCTCTGCCAGTCGAGGATGCGCGGCACGCGGCTTCCCTCGGCACTGGATTCGACCAGCACGAGTTCGGTCGAGCCCCCGCCGATGTCGAAGATCACCGCAGGCCCGTCACCGGATTCGAGCAGGATGTGGCAGCCCAGCACTGCGAGGCGCGCCTCTTCCTCGGCGCTGATGATGTCCAGTGCGATGCCGGTCTCGCGCCGCACGCGCTCGATGAATTCGGGGCCATTGGTGGCGCGCCGGCACGCCTCGGTCGCGACCGAGCGGGCGAGGCGCACATTGCGGCGCTGGAGCTTGTCGGCGCAGATGGTGAGCGCCCCCAGCGTGCGCTCCATCGCCGCATCCGACAATCGCCCGGTGGTCGCGAGCCCCTCGCCAAGCTTCACCACCCGGCTGAAGGCGTCGATCACGGTGAAATCGCGGCCCGAGGGGCGCGCGATCAGCAGCCGGCAATTGTTGGTGCCAAGGTCGAGCGCAGCATAGGCCTCGCCATGCGCGATGCTGCGGACCGCGCCGATATCGGCGAGATCGGGCCGGGCGCGCGCAGGCTTGGCGCCTGCATTCTTGCCCGCCGCTTTCTTGTCAGTGGCACGCACCGGCCGGCGCGCTTCGCTGCCAGCCGCCTTGGCGCGGGGCTCCCGGCCGCCGCCAGAGCTGCGTGAATCGGGCTGAGGGGGGCGCTTGTAGCGGAAATCGGCTACCTTGCCGGACTTGCCGCCCCGGTTTTTCCCAGCACTTCTATTCCTGTCCGGCGGGAGTGTTTCCGCCATTTTCGCAATACTTTCATATCACCGCGCGCATAAACCTCCACGCACGCAGCACTTGGGAAGCAAGTTATCGCAAGGGCGTGAGACAAGCAAGCAGCCAGCACCACGTGGGTGCTTGACCTAAGCGCGCCACGAAACTAGGGAGCGCGCTCGCCGAAGCCGCCGGAAGGCCGTGCGGCGCATGGCCAATGCCCCGTCCTCTAATGGTAAGAGAGCGGACTCTGACTCCGTCAATCAAGGTTCGAATCCTTGCGGGGCATCCAGCCACGTGACGGCCCAAGCTAAGTATATTGGGCGTCCCAAACTAATTTCCGGCGCGCGACCCAAACGCTGAAGCGCGACCTGAAATAGCGCTGTCGTTCGGGGCGAACTGCCACGAGGTCGGCCTAGATGCGGATCTATGAGCTGCCTGCGTTGGCTCGTTTTCTCGACAATCAAGATTGAGCCGCGCTCGTTGGGAGCCGAGGGTCCTAACTTTGAACTCTATCTGCCCGGCCACCTCTCACCGCGGAAAGACGCGGCTTTCGGGGATTTAGAATGTACCGGACTCGAATAATCGCAGCTCAGCGTCTCCGTAGTGTATCCTGAAGCCACGAGCGTGGTCAGTGGGAAAGCTGGTTCTTCGGAGCCCATCCTGCCGGCGACACCATGCCGCTGATCCCCAACCTCTTTGCAGACGACAAGGATCCCCGCTAGACGCGCTTCAAGGCCAGCGGCCTGTCCGAGTGGCCGCCCAAGCTCGACCCGAACGCCGCCGACCCGACGGCACCGCTTTCCTGAGGGGGGAAGGTGGGGGACTGTGGCCCTCGGTTTGGCCGCCCAGGGTCACAGTCCCATTCTCATGATCGGGACGACCGCAAGGCTCTGGGCAGGGGCCTGTTTTTCGCGCTATCTGGTCCTTCGCAACAGGAAGCAGAGCCGATGACGAGCGAAACACTCTTCGGAACACTGGTCGATGTGCCGCTGCGAGAGGCCTGGGCCCATGAGGCACATCGCTTCACCCCCTGGCTCGCCGCCAACCTCGACCGCCTGTCGCAGGCCATCGGCATCCCGCTGGAGCTTACCGGCACCGAAGCGCGGGTCGGCACCTTCAGCGCCGATATCCTCGCCCGCAATCCCGCTGACGACAGCGTGGTCCTGATCGAGAACCAGCTCGAAGGCTCCGATCATACGCATCTCTGCCAGATCATGACCTATCTCGCTGGCCTCGAGACCCACACCATGATCTGGGTCGCCCCCAACTTCCGCGACGAGCATCTCTCCGCAATTCGCTGGCTCAACGAGCACACGGTTGATCCGTTCGCTTTCTTCGCCGTTCGCGTGCGGGTGGTGAAGGTCGGGGAGTCGCCCCTGGCACCGCTGTTCGAGGTGGTTGAGCGGCCGAACAACTGGGACCGCCAGGTGGCGCAGCAGAAGCGGGAGGTCGAAGGACACCTCAGTGATCTCGGCCAGCACCGGCGCGAGTTCTGGACGCATTTCTGCAGCCGACACCCGGTTTACGGGAAGCCGGCCGCAACCAGTTCGATGTGGGCAACTCTGCCAGTGGTCTGAGCCCGTAGATTTCCTCTAGGTTTGAGTAGAGTCCGGCCCATGAAGGAGTCGGATGGATATGAAGCGGAGCAGGTTCAGCGAGGAGCAGATCATCGCGGTGTTGAAGGAGCAGGAGGCCGGCATGGCGACGGCGGATGTGTGCCGCCGCCACGGGATCAGCCCAGCGACGTTTTACAAGTGGAAGGCCAAGTATGGCGGCCTGGAGGTGTCCGATGCCCGACGGCTGCGGTCGCTGGAGGAGGAGAACGCTCGGCTGAAGCGTCTCCTGGCTGACGCCATGCTCGATAACGCGATGCTCAAGGAGATCAGC
>CAMCUB010000036.1 GCA_945878845.1 Erythrobacter sanguineus
CGACGAGGTGCTGGTCACCACCCGCGAGGGCGCGCAGGCCGTGGGCAAGCTGCCCGGAGCGGTGAATCAATGACGGCGCGCCAGCTGCCCACAAAGATGGTCGAGAAGGTGTGGGGCCGCGACACGCTGCCCGCGCCCTTTGTCGCGCCTGCGGGGACACGGATCGGCGAGATCTGGTTCGAACCTCCGCCGGAAGTGCCGCAGGTTCTGGTCAAGTATCTGTTTACCAGCGAGAAATTGTCGGTGCAGGTGCACCCCTCCGATGCCACCGCGCTTGCCGGGGAAGCCGGCAAGGAGGAGTGCTGGCTGGTGCTCGATGCCGAGCCCGATGCGCGCCTCGCGATTGGGTTCACCCGCGATGTGACCCCCGCCGAGATTGAAGCAGCGGCGCAGGATGGCACCATCGAGGCGCTGCTCGAATGGCACCCGGCGCGGCCCGGCGATCTGTTCTACCTGCCCGCCGGAACGGTCCATGCCATCGGGCCGGGGCTGGCGCTGGTCGAGGTGCAGCAGACCAGCGAGACCACCTTCCGCCTCTATGACTACGGCCGCCCGCGCGAATTGCATTTGGAGCGGGCCCTCGCTGTCGCTTCGGGAGCCCCGTATGGGGCGGAAAACAAGCGCAGCATCGCCGCAGGGCAGGTGCTGGTCGATGGCCCGCACTTCCGGCTCGACCGGGTGGAAGGCGCGCCCGATGCGGCGACGCTGGCCGCCTATCCGGGCGCGCTGTTGGTGCTGCCGCTCGAAGGCGAGGTGGCGGCGCGCGACGGTTCGGCGCTGGCGGGGGCAGGGGAGTGTCTGGTCGCAGGCGGGCTGGGAAGCCTCGATTTCAGCGCCGCGAAAGTGACCTTGCTGACCCGCGCGGCCTGAGCCTCACGCGCCCACGAGCAGCCGCTCGATCTCGGTCATGCCATAGGGCTTGCGCAGCACCGCCTCGGCGCCCAGCCGTTCGAACTGCCCTGCGCCTTCGGTATAGCCCGTCGCCAGCACGAAGCGCACCCCGGCGGCGCGCAGGGCATCGGCGATGGGTTCGGAGCTTTCGCCGCCCAAGTTGAAGTCGATGATCGCGAAGTCCGGCGGATCGTCGGCGATCGCCGCGAGCGCCTCGGCGACCGAGCTTTCGAGCCGCACTTCGGCCACGCCAAGGCGCTTCAGGTTCTCCTCGGTGTCGAGCGCGATGATGATCGAATCCTCGACCACCAGCACCCGCGCGGGCGCATCGGGCGGCAGGCGGTCGGCGCGCATCGGATCGGGCGCGGGCGCGGGCAGGCGGCGCCGGTCGGCATCGGGCGCGGCGAGATGGCGCGCAGGGATCAGGAATTCGGCCTCCACCCCGGCAAGCTTGTAGCGCACGTCGGCCTCGCCTTGCAGGTCGTGCGGGATCGAGCGGGTGATGATCGTCGAGCCGAAGCCGTGGCGCGTCGGCGCGGTCACCGGCGGGCCGCCACTCTCGCGCCAGCGCAGCGCGAGGTCGCCGAAGGCGGTGCGCGCGAGGCTCACCTCGACGCGGCCAGCGCGCGCCGAGAGGCTGCCATACTTGGCCGAGTTGGTCGCCAATTCGTGCACCACCAGTGCGAGGATGGTGTAGGCCTCGGGCGCGACCAGCACGTCCTCGCCCGACAGGCGGAAGCGCGCGCGCTGCGCGCCGCAATAGGGCGCAAGCTCGGCCTCGATCAGCTTCATGAGGCTCGCCGGGCCCCAGTTCTTGGCGGTGATATTGTCATGCGCGGCGGCCAGCGCGGCGATCCGCCCGCCGATGATCGCGGCGAAACCGGGGACGCTCAGCGCCTCGGCCTGCGACTGCGACACCAGCGCGCGGATAAGGCCGAGGATGTTGCGCACGCGGTGATTGAGTTCCGCGATCAAGAGGTCCTGCTGCTCGGCGGCGCGGGCACGCTCGCGGGTGAGGTCCTCGCTCATGCGCAGGATCACCTCGATCAGCGTGCGGCGCAGGCGCGCGGCGACCTCGCATTCCTCAGGCGACCAGTCGGCGGAGTGGCCGCGCACGGTCTCCTGCCAGGCGGCAAAACTGGCGCGCGGCTGGAGCAGCTGTCCGGGCGCGGCGGCGGCCTTGGCAGGGTCGCCCGCCCAGGTCACGACCCGCTCGAGCGGGCGGCGCCACAGCACCAGCGAATCGCGGGTGCCGCGCGACAGCGGCAGCACCAGCGCGCCCGCCGCGCGCCCGGCGAAGGCCGCAGCCTCGGGGATCTGTTCGGCGAGCCGCGTGGTCGAATGGGTCGCCCCGCCCAACGTGCTGGCGAGCAGCGGGGCGATGGCGCGGAACTCGGCTTCTCCCGGAGCCTCGCCGCTGGCGCGGTATTCGCCGTCGGCGAAGAGCGAGATGCCGTCATGCTGGATCGTGCCGCGCAGCAGCTCCTCGATCATCGGCAGGCTGTCGGCCAGCGTCACCCCGCCTGCAAGCCGCAGCAGCAGCCGGTCATTGAGTTGCCGCGCGCGTTCGCGCAGCCCCTCGGCCTGGGCGACGAGGATGCGGTCGAGCATCAGCGAGAAGGTCTGGCTCAGCAGCTCGGCGACGGTGCGCAAGGAGTAGGGCGGCAGGCGCGGCTCCCGGTGGTGGCACGAGATCATGCCCCACAGCCGGTCATGCCGCACGATCGCGATGGCGAGCGACGCGCCCACCCCCATGTTGCGCATGTAGGCGAGGTGCATCTGCGAATGCGCGCGCAGCATCGACATCGACATGTCGAGCGGCTCGTCCTCCGGGCCCAGGGCGGGGACGACCGGAACGGCGCCTGCATCCATGTCGGCGATGATGCGGAAGCGGTTGCGGCGGAACAGCTCGCGCGCCTGCTGCGGGATGTCGGCGGCGGGGTAGCGCAGGCCGAGGAAGGGTTCGAGCGCCTCGTGCCGGTCCTCGGCGATCACCTCGCCGCTTTCGTCGGGGTGGAAGCGGTAGATCATGACGCGGTCATAGCCGGTCATCTGCCGCACCAGCCGCGCGGCGGTGTCGCACAGGACGGTGAGACTGGAGGCGGCTTCGAGCTGGGCGATGACGGGGACGATCATGCTGACATGGTCGGCAAAGTCGGTGCGGGCGTGGGGCTCGAACTCGATCACCGAGAGCCCGCATGAGACGTGCACTGCGCAATCGAACAGGGCCCCTCTGCCGGTCAGATCGAGGCCGAAGCGGCGCCCGAGCGTGTCGTTGCCGGGCAGGCCTGCGAGCGCCAGCCGGATCGCCTCGAGCGCTGGCGGGGCAAGGATTTCGGCGAGCGGCGTGCCGGTCGGCGGCAGGGCGGGCAGGCCCAGCAGTTCGGGCAGATTGGCCGAGACATGCACAGTGCGCCCGGCGGCGTCGGCGGCCAGCAATCCGCCGAAGCTCTGGATCGCGGCGATGTGGTGGATCGCCTCGCGGTCGCACTCGGTGAGCGTGTCGGGGCGCTGGTGGAGGTTCATGCGGGGACGCTTTCTTCATGCGTCGGCGCATGTTCGGCGGCGGCAAGGAAATGGGAGAACACCGCCTCGGCCGCGCGGGTTGCGCCTTCGGCCTCCGTGGGAGCGGCGGGCCCCTCGATCCGCGCCCGCAAATCCTGCCAGAAGGCCATCGCGCCATCGTCGCCGAGGAAGGCGACCGGCCACGCGCCGCCGCCGATGCGGGCGACCTGCTTGGCGATCGCCTTGTTGCCGAGCGCCGATCCGGCCAGCACCCAGGCGACGCCGAGCGCTGATCCGGGGGCGGGCCGCCCGATCGTGAACAGCGGCGCGGGCGCAGGCGCCGGCATGCCGAGCTGCGCCAGATCGCGCGCGATCAGCCCGGTCTGCGGCGGCGGGACGAGGCCAGCGGGGGCATGGGCGGCAAGCCACGCTTCAAGCGGCGCGCGGGCGGCGTGTTGCAGGCTGAGGAAGCGGGCATAATCCTCGCGGGTCTGCCAACCGTTCGCCGCCTGCATCGCGTGATCGAGCAGGTCGTGCGCGGCCATGGTCGCGGCGCGCAGGTGAGTGCGCAGGCTTTCGCCCGGCATTCCCATGTGGTTGGCTGACGCCATTCGCCCGTCCTTCCCGCCCGAATCGGCCCTGTGGCCAAATGCCGCATCTTCAGGGATCCCGGCCCGAGTGTAAGGCAAACAAGGCTAATGCCCGTGTCCAATGTTTATGACACAGGTGGGCAGGCGTAGCAATCGCGAAGGGGTCCGTAGTTGCGCTAGGCTCAGGGCGCGAGGAGCCGCCCGCCTTCCTTCTTCACCGCCGCTTCGAGCGGACCCTTCATCACCGAGAACAACAGCGGCAGGTCCATCTCGATCACCACGTCGTGCTCGCGCAACTCGACGCCGCCGGGGATGGTCTGGCCCATTACCACGGCGGTGATGCTCATGCGGTCTTCGGACGGCCAGTCGGTGGTCACCCGGGCAAGGCCGGGGGGGAAGAAGCCGCCGATCTCGCCGGCGTGCTTGTGCATGCGGGCGCGCACTTCGGCCTTGGTGAGGTCGTGGGGGAGAGTGACACGCACCGCGTTAGCGCTCCTGCTTTAGCGGAATGGCCGAGAAATCGGGCAGCGGCACGCCGGTATCGGGCATCTCCCGCATGTCCTCCAGCGCCTCAGCCCCGCCATAGCGGTATTCGAGATAGCGGCTCTTGATCGCCAGATCGTCGAGCGCGCCTTCGGCCAGGCGCCGCGTCACCCGGTCAACCTCGCCCGAAAGCTTGGTCAGGCTTTCGACCAGCCGCGCATCGGCGGTCTTGCCGGCATATTCCTCGGTGCGCAGGTGCTGCGGGATCTTGCGGTAGTTGTCGATCGTCTCGGGGATATATTCGCCGACCAGTTCGCGCACCTCGGCCATCGCCGGTTCGTTGTCGCCGAGGCCCTTGAGCTGGAGTCCGAGCGCATCGAGCTGCACGCCTAGCTGATCGACCAGCGCCTGCGCGGGCGGGGGCAGCGCAGGGCGCTGCGCTTCGAGCCAAAGCTCGGTGCGCGCGACCATCTGATGCGGGTTGCCCTGCTTGAGCTCGGCGCGCTTGGGGACCTTGACCTTGGGAAAGCTTGAAAACACGCCCACCGCGACGCAGGTCGCCACGATCACCGCCATCAGCCCCCAGAAGCCGATGCCGCTGAACATCGCCCCGGCAATCCCCGCGCCCAGCCAGATCGCGAAGATCGCGAGGGCGATGTTGCGCACCTTGGTCAGCAGGCTCTTCAGCTTGAGCTCGGCCGAGCCTTTGCCGATGCTCTGCCCGCGCGGCGCGGGGCGGTGGGTGCCGCCTTCGCGCTGCACCGCGAGGCTCTGCTTGGCCGCGCGCAGGATCGCATCGGATTCGCGGGTCGTGTCGGGCATTATTTATCCAGCGCCAGCAGCGACGGCGTCTGCGAGGCGACCTTGGCCTGCGCCTGCGCCTGGCCCTCGGCGCGGGCGATATAGCCCTTCGACTTCTCGACCTCGGCGGTCAGCACGGTGACGGTCTGCTTCATCGAATCGAGCGCGCGGACCTTGAAATTGTCGACCTCGTCCATCGTGTCATAGATGTTCTGGAAGGCGCGCTGGAGGGTCTCGAGCGGGATGGTCGAGGACGCCGCCTGCTCGTGGATCTGGGCGGTCTGTTCGCGCAGCAGCGCGCTGGTCGAATCGATGATGTCGCTGGTGGTCTTGTTGAGCGCCGTGATCTGGCCGAGCACCAGCCGCTGGTTGGTCATCGCCTGCGCCACCGTCACCGCCGTGCGCAGCGCGCCCACGGTCGTCGTCGAAGCGCGGTCGACGCCCTTCACCAGCTCGACATTGTTCTTCTTGACCAGATCGAGCGCAAGGTAACCCTGCACGCTCACCGCCATCTGGGTCAGCAGATCCTGCGTGCGCTGGCGGACATAGAACAGCGCCGATTCGCGCAGCGCCTTGGCCTTGGCCGGATCGAAAGAATCGAGCTGCAGCGCCTTGGCTTCCAGCTTGCCGTCCAGCGTCTTGGCGATGTGGATCATCTGCTCCAGCTCGCCCATCGCCGCCCACAGCTTCTGGCGCTCGGTATCGATCGCGGCGTTATCGAGATGCAGCTCCTTCTTGCCGCTTTCGAGCCGCGTCAGGATCGAGGCGATGTGCCCCTGCGCGCTGGTGTAGCTGTCGAAGTAGTTCTTGATCTTGTTGCCGAAGGGGATGATCCCGAGGATCTTGCGCGGGCCTGAAAGCTTGCCCTGCTTGCCGGGATCGAGCTCCTCGACTGTGCGGCGCAGTTCGGCCAGGTCCTTGCCGACCGAGCCATCGCCGTCCATCGCGCGCACCGGGCGATCGAGGAAGCGGTTCGACATCGCGGCCGCGGCGCGCACCTGCTCCTGCCCCATGCGGGTGATCTGATCGACCTTCTCGCCGAACGCGGGCGAATTGGCATCGACCATGACCAGCTCGTCGACGAAGGCATCGACCTTCGTGTCGAGTTTTGACTTCTGCTCGGTGGTGACGGGGACGAGGCCCACGGCCTGCTCGGGCGCGACCGCCGGCACCGGATCGGGCGGGGTGAGGGTGAACGGGGTTGCGGTTGCCGTTGTGGTCTCGGTGCTCATGCCTGCTCTCGTGCTCCCTGTAGCCCTGCCCCGGGCGGGCTGCTTCCCACTGTATTAGTAATCTAAGACACGCCTTTCAAGCGTGCGCCTATGCTATGCGCGATGATCCCGCGCGTCCATGCGCAAAGGGGCCCGCACATCCATGCGCAAAGGGGATTGTCAGGCTGGGACCCAAAGCGCAGTGTAACGGGATGAGAAGGCTCACGTTCCTGCCTCCCGTGCTGCTTGCCGCCGCGCTGCTGGCAGCCGCTCCCGCGATAGCCCAGACCGGCCCCGAGGCGCGCGCCTTTGCGCAAGATGCACTGCCGCAGATCCGCGCCGCCTTCCCCGATGCCGAGATCAAGCAGGAACCGGGCGAGCCGCTCCAGATCAACATCACCCGCAAGGGCGAGACCGAGCCGGCGATGCTCAACCTCCACCGCGTGTTCGGCTTCTGCCAGAACGTGCCTGCCGAAGAGTGCGAGACGGAGTTGACCGGGCTGATCGGGATGCTGGCAAGGGCCCCTACCTCTCCCGAGGGCGAGGCGGTCAATCTGCGCTTGATCGTGCGCGATGCCGAGTACTGGAATTACGTGTTGGGAACCAAGCTCGACCCGCTGCCCCCGCACCGCCAGATCGGCGACGATCTCTACGCCATCCTCGTTTTCGACAGCCCCGAGGCGATCGCGCTCGCGCCCGCCGACAAGATTGCCGAGCTCGGCCTGTCGCCCGAGAACGCCTGGCTGTTCGCCGAGCGCCAGACTGCGCGGATCATCCCCGGCATGCCCGAAACGGGCGCGCGGATCGAAGGGCTCACTGTGTTTCAGGGCAAGGAATATACCGGCTCGATGATGGCCTACCCCGAGCAATGGGCGGCGATCGCCGAGGCCACCGGGCCTGATCTGGCGGTGATCGCCAACTCCGACCAGTTCGTGGTTGCCGCCGTGGTGCCGGACGGGCCGGAACTTGAGAAATATCGCGCGCTCGCCGAAGACCAGTGCAAGCTCGCTCCGCGCTGCATCTCGCCCAACGTCTACCGCTGGCGCGAGGGCCGCTGGGTGATCGCGCGCTAGGCCTTACGCCGCCAGCCGGATCGGCACGATCTCGCCCGCCAGATAGAGCTTCTTCGCCTTCGCCCGGCTGAGCTTGCCCGAGGACGTGCGCGGCAGAGTGCGCGGGGGGACGAGCTCGACGATGCAGCTCATACCGGTGACCGAGCGCACCTTGTCGGCAATCTGGTCGCGCAGGCGCACGCGTTCTTCGGGGTCGGAGACCTTGCAATGCACCAGCACCGCGGGGGCTTCCTCGCCGTTCTCCATCTCGATGGAAAACGCCGCGATATCGCCGTGGTTGAAGCCGGGGAGCTGCTCCACCGCCCACTCGATGTCCTGCGGCCAGTGGTTCTTGCCGTTGATGATGATCATGTCCTTCGCCCGGCCGACGATGAACAGATAGCCCTTGGCGGTGTAGCCCATGTCCCCGGTGTCGAGCCAGCCGTCGACCAGACAGTCGTCGGTGGCTTCCGGGTTGCGGAAATAGGAGTGCATCACCGAAGGCCCGCGGCACCACACTTTGCCGATCTGGTGATCGCCCTTGGCTGCGCCGTCCTCGCCCCGGATTGCGACCTCCATGTCGGGCAGCGCCTTGCCGCAATTGACGATCGCGCGGTAGCGGGCCGGGCGAGAGAGGTCGCGCGGGGCGCCCGAGAGGCGCTCTTCCTCGACCAGTTCGACGCGGATGCCTTCGCCCGGCGGCATCACCGTCACCGCCAGCACCGCTTCGGCGAGGCCATAGGAGGGGGTGAAGCTCGCCGCCTTGAAGCCCGCTTCGGCAAAGGCGTTGACGAAGTTCTGCATAACGTCCGGGCGGATCATGTCCGCACCATTGCCCGCAATCCGCCAGCGCGACAGGTCGAAGCGATCAGCGACGTGGCTCTGGCTCGAGATGCGGCGCGCGCAGATGTCGTAGCCGAAGGTCGGCGAGTAGCTCAGCGTGTTTCCCGGATTGCGGCTGATCATGTCGAGCCACGCCAGCGGGCGGCGCGCGAAGGCATCGGGCTTGAGGTAGTCGCCCGAGACCTGATTGGCGATCAGCGAGAGCAGGCAACCAACCAGCCCCATGTCGTGATACCACGGCAGCCAGCTGACACAGCGGTCATTGGTGCCCAGCTCCATCGTGGTCGAGTGGCCGTAGAGATTGTGCAGCAGCGCGCTGTGGGTGACCGCGACGCCGGTCGGGAAGCGGGTCGAGCCGGAGGAATATTGCAAGTAGCAGATATCGTCGGGGCTCGCCTGCGGCAGCTCGCATTCGGGCGCGGGGCGGGTGCCGAAATCCTGCCAGCTGGTCGCGTCGCAGCCCTGCCGCGCGGCAGCGGCTTCGGCCATCTCGGCGATCTCGGCGGGGTAGATGAGGAGCTTGGGGTCCGAGCTCATCAGCTGGATCGCCAGCTGGTCGATATAATTGTCCTTGCCGCCGAAGGTGGTCGGCAGCGGCAGCGGCACCGGCCAGGCACCGGCATAGACGCAGGCGCAGAACAGCGCGGCGAAATCGGGTCCGGTCTCGGCGATCAGCGCGACGCGGTCTTCGCGGCCGATCCCCGCCGCGATCAGCCGCCGCGCCATCACCAGCGCATCCTCGCGCATTTCCGAATAGGGGTAGACCCGCGCCAGTTCGCCGCGCATGTCGTGGAAATTAAGCCCCTTCAGGCTCTGCGCAGCATAGTCGATCGCATCGTTGAAGGTAGCAAATTGCGCACGGATTCGCGGCAGGTCGCAGTCATTCGGCGTCGGCGTCAGGGCGGCGTCGGTCATATTTTTCAGCGATACCCGTAAGTTGCGGCGCGTTTCATGGTGGCTTCCCGTCCGCGCTCTGGCATAACCCCGTGTCGCCGGGCACAGACCGGCGGCGTCCAATTTTTCGCATTTGATAAGGAAAGTGGCACGAATAAGGCGAAATGGTTTCAGGTAAAGCGAATTCGTCATCACCCGGTCGCGAGAACGGGGAGGATAGCGGCTCCCGCGGGCGGCGCGAGAGGCGGGCAAAACCCCCGCTGACCGAGGCGAAATTGCGCGATCTGGCGCTGCATTACGCGGCGCGTTTCGCCTCCACCGGCGCGCGGCTCGAGGCCTATCTTGTGCGCAAGATCCGGGAACGCGGGCTGGCCGAGGACGGGCACGGGCGGACGGTTGATGTTGACGTTCCTGCACTCGTCGCCCGCCTTGTGGAGCTCGGCTATGTCGATGACGACGCCTATGCCCGGATGCGCGCGCGTGATCTGGGCGCGCGCGGCTATGGTGCGCGGCGCGTCGAGGAGACCCTGCGCCACGCGGGCGTGGGCGAGGGACTGCGGCGGGCCCATGCCCCGGGCGAGGCGGCCGGCCGCCGTGCCGCAGCGCTGATGGCGCAGAAGAAGCGGCTCGGCCCGTTCGGGGCACGGGCGGAGGGCCTCGACCCTCTCGCCGCGCGCAAGGCCCACGAAAAAGCCGTTGCAGCAATGCTGCGCGCAGGCCACCAGTATGATCATGTGAAGGCAGTCCTCGCCGCGCGAAGCAGCGCGGAGCTCGAGGAGTGGATCGCCGAGGCGCAAGAGGCCGAAGGGACGGACGAACAATGGTAAGGCATATTTTCGCTAGCGCCGCGCTGGCCCTCGCACTCGTCGCATGCTCGCCGGGCACGGGCGCGACCGCGAGCGCGCAGGTCGCGCCGTCAGAGGCGACGCATCCCGTATCGGGCCTCAAGGTGATCGACCTCGTGGTGGATCGCGGCGGCAAGAAGCTCGCCTTCAAGGTCGAGCTTGCCGATACCCCCGAGGCACAGGCCAAGGGGCTGATGTTCCGCACCGAACTGGGCGATTTCGAGGGGATGATCTTCCCCTCCGAAACGCCCGAGGCGCGCGCCTTCTGGATGAAGAACACGCCGCTCAGCCTCGACATCATCTTCATCGGCACCGATGGCCGGGTGCAGAACATCGCGGCCGATACCAAGCCCTATTCGCTCGATTCGGTGAAGTCGGACGGCATCGCCAGCGCCGTGCTCGAACTGCGCGCAGGCCGGGCGAAGGCGCTGGGGATCGTGCCGGGGGATAAGGTGACGTATTAGTTTGCGTGCCTGCCTCCGCAGGCACGTCCTCGGTGCTGTTTCGATCCCTGCGGGATCGAGCACCTGCGGCTCGCGCCGTGCGCTCGCGGTCGCTCGCGCGACCGAGCCACCACTCCCCTCCAATGCCCACCATTGGCACTGATCGGCCCCACAGGGGCCGCAAGGCCGAACGGCCGCCCGCAGCGACGCGACCTTCAGGTCGCATGAGCGAGGATTTCGCAGCGCGGAGGCGCTGCGGAAAACAAGGACTCGCGGAGGCGCCCGCGCAAACAAGAATTGTCGCACCCGCACGAATCCGCTAGGCGCAGCCCTCATGGGAATCCTGATGAAAATCTTCACCTGGTGGGACGGCGCCACGCTCGGCACCCAGCTTTGGGCAAGCCGCGCCAAGGGCGAGCATGTCGGCACGGACGCTGCGGGCAACAAGTATTACCGCGCGCGCCCTAAGGCCGCCGCCGCCAACGACGGCTCCTACACCAGCCGCGACAAGCGCTGGGTGATCTATAACGGCGCCAATGATGCGAGCCGCGTGCCGTCCGAATGGCACGGCTGGCTCCACGGCACCTACGACGAGGTGCCCGAAAGCCACCTGCCGCCGCCGCGCGTGTGGGAGGTCGATTACACCCCCAACGCCACCGGCACTGCCGCCGCCTATCGCCCGCAGGGCGCGCTCGAGCGTGGCGGCCAGCGGGCGCGTGCGGTCGGCGATTACGAGGCGTGGACCCCGGGCAGCGCGGACAGCTGAGGGGCTGCTGCGTGAAGGCCCTCCGTCTTGCTGCACCGCTGGCCTGCGCGCTGGCCTTGGGGGCCTGCGATTACTTCGCTCCGTCCTCGGGCGAGGCGGTGAAGGTCTCGCTTGACGGTCCCGCAACGCCCGCCCCGGCTGCCGCCGCCGCCGCGCCCACACCCGTCAATGACTACGGCGCCACCCCGATGAACGAGCGGGTCGCGGTGATCGGCATGCTCAACAAGCGCAACAATGTCTTGGAAGAGATCAAGCTCAAGCCCGGCGAGGCGCGCGAGATCGGCCCGGTCATCATCCGCGTTTCCGCCTGTGAGCGCACCGCGCCCTGGGAGCTCCCGCAGCAGACCGGCGCCTTCGTGCAGGTCGACATCCGCGAGCGCGGCGCGGCGCAGCATGCCCGCGTCTTCTCGGGCTGGATGTTCCTCGAAAGCCCGAGCCTCAACGTGGTCGAGCACCCGATCTATGATGTCTGGGTCAAGGACTGCACGATGCGCTTCCCGGGCGAGGAAGGGCCCGCGTCGCCCAAGGATGCGCCCAAGGGCAGCCCGTCGGCCAAGCCCTCTGCCGCAGCTTCCGCGGCGCCATCGCCCGCCGCCGCGCCGTCGCCCGCGCCCGCGGGATAGAGCACCCCCGAGGCGAACTGCCGCCACGCTTCGTCGAGCCCCATCGACGGCTCGCCTTCCGCCTTCTCGACCAGCTTGCGATATTGCGCCTGCGCCAGCTCGCTTGCGCCCATCGAGCGCAGGTGCTCGGTCATGAACTGGCAGTCGAGCAGCACCATCCCCGCCCGCCGCATCAGCGCCACCAGCCAGGCGAGCGCGACCTTGCTTGCATCCGGCACGCGGCTGAACATCGATTCGCCGCAGAACACCCGCTCGAAGCTGACCCCGTAGAGCCCGCCTACCAGCTCCGGCCAGCCCTCGCGCCCGACCTGCCAGCACTCGACCGAATGCGCGTGCCCTGCGCGGTGGAGGCCGAGATAGGACTGGATGATGCGCTCCGAAATCCACGTCTCGGGATGATCGGGGCGCGGTTCGGCGCAGGCGCGGATCACCTGTTCGAACGCGCGGTTCACCGTCACCGCGAAGCGATCGGCGCGGATCACCTTCCTGAGCGACTTCGACAGATGCAGCCCTTCGAGCGGAATGATCGCCCGCTCGCGCGGCTCGACCCAGAACACCTCGGGATCATCACGCCGGTCCGCCATCGGGAAAATCCCGCTGCGATAGGCGAGCAACAGAGTCTCGACCGGGATCGGAGGGCGATGCGGCGCGTGCATGACGCGGTGCAACATACAGAGCCGAGGGGGCTGTGGCAAAGAGGATTGCCTAAACTGAGCGGCGGCGCTAATGGCCGCCGCTCAGCGAGTGCAGGGGTGTAGCTCAGCTGGTAGAGCATCGGTCTCCAAAACCGAGGGCCACGGGTTCGAATCCTGTCACCCCTGCCATTCCTTTTGCGAAGCGGCCTCCGCCGCTTCGTCCTCTCGGCTGATCCATCGTTCGCTTCGCATTACTCCGGGCCGCTGTGGGCGCGCGTTTGCGCTTGCGACGCCTTTGGCGTCGAATTGCGCTTTCCGCTGCCGCTGGGTTGCGGCGTTCCCCCGTGACCCCGTTCATCTCGCCGTAAGGCGAACCGTGTATTTATGTCGATGAGTTGAGCAAAGCCCGCGACAGGACACACAGATGAGCGCCTACACCTTCCATTCCTCGCGTCCCGACCACTGGGTCAGCCCGCGTCCCACCCGTGATCCGGCCCGGCTGCGGGCGATCCACGGCCCGCTGCAGCCGCTCGAGCCGCATAGTGGCTGGCTGTCCCGCCTGCTCGCGCGTCGCTGAGCGGGGCGCGGCGGGGGCATCTTTGCAGATCATGCAACCGCCGGGATGCGAATCCTGCAAATTCAATGGCCCGTGCTCGCTCAGGCCATCACAATATTGTCAAATTCGCAATTAATTTCATCATTTTGCCACGCAGCTTACACCCGCGTGTCACGGCAGGTATCCATAAGTCCCCCCAACCGAAGATTCGCTTCGATGGGGAATATTTACCATGGCCAGCAACACCTCTGACTCCGCCTACACTGACGGCGATGTCGATACCAACTTCACCAATCTGCGCACCCTCAACGAGATCGCGGACGAGCGCTTCTCGCGCCGCCAGACGATTGTGGGTGGCCTGCAAGCCTCGGCGACCGCTTTCCTCGGCACTTCGCTGCTGGCCGCTTGCAGCGGCGACGAAATCATCGGCCCAGCCGAAGCGCTGGTCAACGCCGGCCAGGACGCCACCACTTCGGCAGGCCGTCTCGTCACCATCGCCCCGACCGTGAGCGGTTCGGGCACGGCCACGATCAGCCAGGTCGCAGGGCCGGCGGTCACGCTGACCGGCACGGGCAACAACCGCTCGTTCTTCGCCCCCGGCGTCTCCGCGCCGACCACGCTGACCTTCCGCGTCAACGCCAACAACCAGATCGATGACGTCAACATCACGGTCAACCCGGCGCAGCTCGGCTTCACCGCCGTGGCCCGCAACCGCGACGACCGCGTCACCGTGCCCACCGGCCACAACGTCACCGTGCTGACCCGCCTCGGCGACCCGATCCTGGCGGGCGTGCCAGCCTACGCCAACGACGGCACCGACACCAACTTCGCCGGCCGCATCGGCGACCATGGCGACGCGCTCTATTACTATGGCCTCTCGGCAGCCGGCGTGCGCGACGACTTCAGCTCGATCCGCGGGCTGATCGTGCAGAACCACGAGAACCTCAACGTCCAGTACCTCCACCCGAACGGCCCGACCTCCACCGGCGGCGTGCGTCCGGCGGCCGAGGCGATCAAGGAAATCGAAGCGCACGGCGTGTCGGTCACCGAGGTCCAGGACACCGGCAACCGCAACTGGGTGGTGATCAACAACAGCGCGCTGAACCGCCGCATCACCCCCAACACCCCGATGCAGATCAACGGCCCGGTGCGCGGCACCGACTTCTTGCAGACGCTCGGCTCGCCGACCGGCACCACCAGCACCGGCACCATCAACAACTGCGCCAACGGCTACACCGAATGGGGCACCAACCTCACCTGCGAGGAAAACTGGGCCGGCTACTTCCGCCGCGACAACAGCGGTGCGGGCGCCGATACTGCCAACCGCACCGCCCGCGAACTGACCGCGCTGCGCCGCTATGGCGTCACCAGCTCCTCGGGCAGCTACGGCTGGGCCTCGGTCTCGACCACCGATCCCATCTTCCGCCGCTGGGACGCCCGTGCGGGCACCGGCGCTGCGACCACCGACTTCCGCAACGAGCCCAACACCTTCGGCTGGGTGGTCGAAATCGATCCCTTCAACCCCGCCAGCGCGCCGCGCAAGCGCACCGCGCTGGGCCGCATGGGGCATGAAGGCGCGTGGCTTTCGAACCTCGTCGAAGGCCAGCGCATCGCGGTCTACATGGGTGACGATGCCCGCCGCGAATACATGTACAAGTTCGTCTCGGACGCGGCCTGGACCAATGCCGACCGCAACCGCAGCGACCGTCTGGCGGTGGGCGACAAGTATCTCGATGCCGGCACGCTCTACGTCGCGCGCTTCAACGCCGACGGCACCGGCACCTGGCTGCCGCTGGTCTTCGGTCAGGTTCCGGATCGTCCGGCGGTGGGCAGCGACCCGGCCTACACCTTCGCGAGCCAGGCCGACATCCTCGTCAACACCCGCCTCGCCGCTGACGCGGTCGGCGCGACCCCGATGGACCGTCCGGAATGGACCGCGGTCAACCCGGCCAATGGCGAGATCTACCTGACCCTCACCAACAACAACGCCGCCGGGCGCCCGATCAACGGCACCGATGCCGCCAACCCGCGCTCCTATGTCGAGCCGGTCGGCACCGGCTCGACTGCGGGCAACCCCAACGGCCACATCATCCGCATGCGCGAGAACGGCGACCTGCCGACGGCGACCACCTTCCGCTGGGACATCTACCTGTTCGGGGCGGACTCGGTCGATGCGAGCGCTCAGGTCAACCTCTCGGGGCTCAATGCCGACAACGACTTCTCCAGCCCGGACGGGCTGTGGTTCGCCCGTCCGCAGAACCCCTCGGGCGTGGGCCGTCCGCTGCTCTGGATCCAGACCGACGATGGTTCCTTCACCGATCGCACCAACAACCAGATGCTCGCCGCGCTTCCGGGCCGGGTGGGCGATGGCGGTGCGCGCACCATCACCAACACCAACGGCACCACCGCCACGCAGGCGACCTTCGTCGGCACGGCGGCGACTGCGGCCAACCTGCGCCGCTTCCTGACCGGCCCGCTCGGTTCGGAAATCACCGGGGTGGACACCACGCCGGACGGTCGCACGCTGTTCGTCGGCATCCAGCACCCGGGCGAAAATGGCACCCCCACCACGCTTGAAAGCAACTGGCCCGCGAACCAGACCACCGCTGCACCGGGCGTGCGTCCGCGCTCGGCCGTGGTCGCGGTGACCCGCGCCGACGGCGGCATCGTCGGCCTGTAATCCGCGCACACCTGCGGTGACGCATCAGGGGGGCGGGGCAGCATCCAAGCTGCCCCGCCCCTCTTGCATTCGCGCGGCCGCGGGCGTATGGGCGACATAGTCTTTCCCGACATCGGCAGATCCTCCAGCCCCTCCGGCGACCTTGTCCCGGGCGGCGCGGAGCCCTACCTGAAAGCCGGCCGGACGAGACACGACGGCATTACACGAAGGAACGGGCTGGCATGGCCGACAAGATGATCGCTCCCAAGGACGGAGCAGAACCGAAGAAGCCCAAGACCTCGCCCGGCGAGTTCTTCAACCAGGTGCGCGCCGAGACGAACAAGATCGTCTGGCCGACCCGCGAGGAGACCGTGCGCACGGCGATCTTCGTGTTCATCTTCATGCTGCTGCTGTCGATCTTCTTCCTCGGCGTGGACACCGTGTTCGGCCTGATCGTCAACGCGCTGATCGGCCTGCTCAAGTAAGGCGCGCTGCCGCTCCCCTGCCTCTTCCCGCAAGACCCATTTCCCAAGGACGTTCCATGGCCCGCTGGTACATCATTCACGCCTATTCCGGTTTCGAGAACAAGGTTCGCGACGCGATCATCGCCGAAGCCGAGCGCCTCGGCCTGTCGGACGGCGTCGAGGAAGTGCAGGTTCCCACCGAGACCATTACCGAGGTCAAGCGCGGCAAGAAGGTGCAGGTCGAGCGCAAGTTCATGCCCGGCTACGTGCTCGCCAAGCTGAACATGACCGACGACGTCTACCACCTCGTCAAGAACACCCCCAAGGTGACCGGCTTCCTCGGCTCGGGCAACAAGCCGCAGCCGATCTCCGAGAAGGAAGCGTCGCGCTATTTCGGCGGCGTCGCCGAAGCCCAGGCCGCGCCCAAGCGCGACATCAGCGTCGATTACGAGATCGGCGATTCGGTCAAGGTCAACGCCGGACCCTTCGCGAGCTTCAACGGGATCGTCGAAGAGCTCGATTTCGACAAGCAGAAGGTCAAGGTCAGCGTCTCGATCTTCGGCCGCGCCACCCCGGTGGAACTGGGCTTCGAGGAAGTGGAATTGGTTAAGTGATGTTTGGGGCGCGGTGAAAACCCGCCCCGGCATCTGCAACCGCAAGCGCCGCTTCGCCACGCGCGAGGAAGCGGAAGCCGTGGCCCTCGCCGCCCATGTCACCTTGCGCGCCTACAAGTGTGCGCTCTGCAAGCAGTTCCACCTCACCAGCCGCACCAAGGGGCTGCGGGTGCCGCGCGCACCCGGCTGACCACGCGGGGCGTGCGCGCTCCAGGCGTTTGAAGTGGTTGCTCAGCTCATTCGATGAGGCATCGCACAGCGCCTCATGGCTATCCGCCTCGACCTCGCGCCAGATCGCGGCGTAGGTCGGGCCGTAATAGTGCTGCACCACTTCGCCCGCCTCCGCCTTCAGCCCCATCCGCGCGAGCGTGAAGTAGAGCACCGTGTCATCGGAGCCGCGCTTACTGCCCTTCTTCGCCGGGTCGGGCGCGCGGGCGCGCCATAGCGCCAGCAGTCGCGCTTTCACCTCGGCAGGGGCGGCGCTGCCCATCTTCGCAAAGCCGGGGAGCAGCCGCGTCTGGAGGTCACCGCGCTGCGTCTCCAGCCGGTGGAGCAGGATCGCCCGCTCCTGCGGCACTGCGGCGTCGAGCCGGGCGTAGATCTCGTCGGTGGCGGCGGTCCAGGGCCGCGCCGCCGCCGGATCGAGCCATGCGACGATCCGCGCACGGTAGAGCGCCAGCACCTCATCGGGCAGCGCCGCCAGCAGCCGCCACAGGTTGCGCCCGGTCTCGCTCCCCCGCAGGTCGGTCGTCTGCAACAGACCGAGCGCCGCGATGATCCGGTCAGAGAAGGGCGCGACGACCTCGGGGCGGACGATGAGATGCCGGAACCAGCCATTCTTGATGTGGGTGAGGGGATCGGCGAGCATCGCTTCAAGGATCGCCAACTCCTTGTCGGTAAGCTCGACGTCGGACTGCGCGATCATCGCTGCGACCGCCTCGGCCCCCACCGCCCGCGCGGCCAGATCCACCGAGGGCGCGAGGCCCAGCGCGTCGGCGATCATCTCTCGCCCGTCAATCGCGCCCGCCGCGAGCGGCCGCGCGCGCTGGCGTTTCCAGCCGGCAAAGCCCTGCCACTTGGGCGCGCCGCTGTTGAGCGCGAAGCCGATGATCGGGAAGGGGAAGGTGGCAAGCAGGCTGGCGCGCGCGGTCCGCAGCTGGCAGTTCGCGCCGCTTTCTGCGTCGAGCAGAGTGAAGTCGCTCACGACCAACGGCACCAGCCGTTCCCACCGGTTGGTGCTATCGCTGGTCACGCTGAGCACCGGGCGCTCGGGCTCGCCCGGTGCGCTGATAATGCCGCCCTCGCGCATCGCCTCCGGCACGTTGGCGCGTTTACCGAAGCTGTTGAAGAAGGACGAGAGCCCGCTTTCCCGCGCCGCCTCGCTGCGGGCGAGCTTGCAAGCCTCGGGCGTGCCGATGAAGGTCACCCGCCCGCCCTCGAACACGCGGGGGAGCGCATAATCGAGCAGCAGCGCGGACGAGCCAATGTGCCAATCGCCCTTGCCCTTCACCAGCAGCAGATCCTGCCGCGCGGGATCGAAGGCGAGCTGCTTGCCCGCATTGAAATCGGCGATTGCGGCAGTGATGCGCGCCGCCGCGATCCGCTCCCACCCTACGGCACAGTAATAGAGGCCGAAATAGAGCCCCGGCAGCACCAGCCACACCGGGCTGACCTGTCCCGTGGCGACCTCCCAGACCGTCCCCACCATCGCGATGGTGATCAGCACCCCGGCCCATAGCGGCCCGCCGACGATCATCAGGAAGATGCCCGGGATCGGAAAGACCTGCAGCGCCACCACCACGAGGGCGGCGACGAGATAGGCCAGCGATGCAGGCGCACCGGCAGGCAGGTTCAGGAGCTCTGCGATCATGCGGGCGATCTTAGCGGGGCCGGGTTAACCCCGCCCTCACGCCGCAAGCGCCGGTCAGCGCTTCTTGGCGACCGTCTTCTTGGGCGCAGCAGGCGCTGCCGCCTTCAGCGCGGCGAGTTCAGCCTCGATCGCGCTGGCGCGGCGCATTTCCTCGATCTCGCGGTCGACGCTGGCGTTGGTGCGCGCAGGCCCCTCGTCCTCGGCGGCGAACTGGGCGCGCTGGCCGAGCGTGTTGATGCGGTTGAGGTGCGCCTCGGCCCGGCTCGCCGCGCCGCCGCCAGCGCCCGCACGGGCAGCCTCGTCGGCGGCGATCTGGGCCTTGGCCTGCGCGCGAGTTTCCTCGCGCTTCACTTCGAGTTCGCGCACGGCAGCGTCGATCTCGGCAAGGTTGGCATCGGCGGCGGTGATCTCGTCCTTGAGACGCACGATCGCCTGGCGGCAGTCCTCGCGCGCCAGCAGTGCCTGCCGGGCGAGATCCTCGCGCCCGTGATCCATCGCGGTCTTGGCCTTGTCGCCCCAGCCGGCCTCCTTAAGCTCGTGCTGGGTCAGCGAGGTTTCGAGCCGCCGCTTGGTCTGGCTGACGCGGGTGTGGTCACCGGTCAGGCTGATGATCGATTCTTCGATCTCGCGCTGGAGCATGGTCAGCATCTTGGACGGGTTCGAGGCGGATTCGATCACGCTCGTGACGTTGCTGGAAATCAGTTCCTTGATCTGGATCGCGACCCGAAACATCTGCGCCCTCCTGTTGAGCCCCGCGGCTTGGCGAAAAAGCAATGCGCGACAATCATTTGAAAAGTTATGAATCGCAAGCCTTGAGTAGGGGCTGTCATGATTTTCCTACTCGGGCGCCGTGCTGTAAGGGGGTGGCATGCGCCGCCTTTCGCCCTTCTTCCTGGTCCCGGCCGCACTGGCTGCGCGGGGGGAGGAGTTTTCCAGAATATACAGTGTCTCATGTGTCTCATGGTTCAGCCTTGGCGCGCGCAGGCTGAACGGTGTCGATTCGCTTGCATTCTGGCCCCGACACGCTATGCGCGCCGCTTCGCTTGGGCCTTGGGCCGGGTGATTCCGCGCGGGAGCCGCTGGCGTGCACAGGCCACGGCGTTTGACCGCTCACCATGAGCCGCTCTGGAAACAGCGCGGCAACAGTGCGACAGGAGTAAGGCCTCATGGCCAAGAAAATCGAAGGCTATATCAAGCTGCAGGTGCCCGCGGGCTCTGCCACCCCCTCGCCGCCGATCGGCCCGGCGCTGGGTCAGCGCGGCGTGAACATCATGGAATTCTGCAAGGCGTTCAACGCTGCCACGCAGGAAATGGAAAAGGGCATGCCGATCCCGACGGTCATTACCGTCTACGGCGACCGTTCCTTCACCTTCGTCACCAAGACCGCGCCGGCGACCTACTTCATCAAGAAGGCCGCCAACCTCAAGTCGGGCTCGAAGGAGCCGGGCAAGGTGTCGGCCGGAACCATCAAGACCTCGCAGCTGCGCGAGATCGCCGAAGCCAAGATGGCCGACTTGAACGCAAACGACATCGATCAGGCGATCAAGATCATCGCCGGCAGCGCCCGCTCGATGGGCCTCGAAGTGGTGGAGGGCTAAGCACATGACCAAGATCACCAAGAAGGCGAAGATCCTCGCCAGCCTCGACCGCGAAAAGCTCTACACCGTCGAAGAAGCACTCGCGACCCTGCGCCAGTTCAGCGGCAAGTTCGACGAAACCGTCGAAGTCGCCATGAACCTCGGCGTCGATCCGCGTCACGCTGACCAGATGGTGCGCGGCATGGTGTCGCTGCCCTCGGGCACCGGCAAGGACGTGAAGGTTGCGGTGTTCGCGCGCGGCGACAACGCCGAAAAGGCGCTGGCTGCCGGGGCTGACAAGGTCGGCGCCGAAGACCTCATGGAAGACATGCTGGCCGGCAACCTCGATTACGGCCGCGTCATCGCCTCGCCCGACATGATGGGCGTGGTGGGTCGTCTGGGCAAGATCCTCGGTCCCAAGGGCCTGATGCCGAACCCCAAGCTCGGCACCGTGACCCCGAACGTCGCGCAGGCGGTCAAGGACGCCAAGGGCGGCCAGGTCGAATACCGCGTCGAAAAGCAGGGCATCATCCACTCGGGCATCGGCAAGCTCAGCTTCTCGGACGACGCGCTGAAGGCGAACTTCAAGGCGCTGACCGAGGCGGTTGTGAAGTCCAAGCCGACCGGCGCCAAGGGCAAGTATGTCCGCAAGATCTCGCTGACCTCGTCGATGGGCCCGGGCCTGAAGGTCGACCTGTCGGAAGTGGAAGGCGCGTAAGCCCTTTCCTACAGCTCCGCTGACAGCAAAAGAGGGGTCGGAAGCCATGCGCTTCCGGCCCCTTTGCTGTTTCGCCATAAGTCATTCGGACCTCTTGTCTTCCTCGTGCGTTGTCCCATCTGATAGAGGCATCCGCGGCGCCCCTCTCCTCTCCTCCCCTTCGCCCGCGGTTCATGAAAGAGGTCGCTCATGCCCGTTGCTTCGGAACGTCTTGCCGGATGGCTTTCGCCCAAGTGGCTGGTGGGCGGGGTTGCGGTGGCAGCCTGCGCCTTGCTGGCGAGCTATGATGTCAGGCTCGGCATGGCGGCGGGCACGCTGCTTGGCGTGGCGGTGCTGATGTGGCTCTACCTTGCGCTGCGCTATGGCTCGATGTCGGGTGTGCCCTCGGTGCGCACCGCGCTGGTCGAGCGTTCGCGCCAACAGGCGGCAAACCGGGTGACGGCCGAACGCGCTTCAGGCGCGCAAGCGAGCGCGGATCCGGCCGACCGCCCCTGATCGCTGCGCCAGCGCCTTCGCGCCGGCAACGCCCGCATCGAAGGCCTCGCGCGCGCCCAGAAGCGTGCGGTTGGCGAGGGTCGGCTTGAGGAGGATGAGGCTGGAACAGGCCGCGCTGTCGGTCCCGAACAGCGCCTCGTGCGCGCCTTCGCCCTCGGTGAAGTCGAACCAGGCGAAGCGCTCTTCGGCAAACAGCTGCTCCAGCGCTTCCATCTGGAGCACCGTGCCGGGTGACAGCCGCGCCCAGGCGGGATCATAGCCGAGATGCGCATAGACCAGCGTCCGCCCGTTCACCGGCAGCGCAAGGTAGGCGATGGCGGCGCCGCCGGCATGGAGCAGGAAAGCGCGCATCCGGTCATCCTCGGCCGCCTCCAGCATCGCGCGGCGCGAAGCGGGGTCATCGGGCAGTCCGGCATCGAGCAGCCGCGCCTGATAGGTCTTCGCCGACAGCGGCAGGGCGGCGGCGAGAAACGCCTCGATCTCGGCAGGGGTCTGGTGCGCGGTGACATGATAGCCCCCCGGCGCCTCCTCGGCGAGCTTCCTCGCCTTGCGCTTCAGGGTCGAGCGCGTCTTGCCCGAGAAGCGCGCCATGTAGCCGTCATGGCCCAGCGCCATGTCGATATAGTGGCGCCGGTAGTCCTGCCGCCCGCCGAGGATACAGCCCGGATAGCGCGCGGCCAGATCGGGGAGCAGGATGGTGGGGGCGGAGAGCACGCGCACCCCGTCGCGCGCCGGTGCCGGTGCGGCGGGCAGGGCGGCGGCGAGCACGTCCTCGAGGGGGAAGGCCCAGGTCGCCAGATCGCGCGGCACGCTGACCAGGCGCCGCGCGCCGAGCGTGAAGTCGATGCCGGAGCGCGCCATGGCTGCTGCTCCCTAGATGCTGCCGTAGAGCGCGTTGGAGACGAACTGTTCGGCGATCCGGCGTCCGGTGCGCATCGGGCTCGCCGGGAGCGGATGGGAGCTTCCGCCGGTCAGTTGCAGCGTCGGCGGGCTCTCGGCATAGGTGCCGGTGGTGACGCCGCGCATATGCGCCAGCGCCTTGAGCAGCCCAGTGAAGCGGCGGCGGACGATCGGGTTCACCGACAGCCGGCGGCGGTTGATGAGCTCGAAGGAGTGGCTGACCAGCGTGAAGCTCCCCCGTCCACTGTCCCGCGCGTGGCGGATCGCGCAGACCTGCTCGGCCAGCGTCAGCGCGGTGAGCTGCGCGTGGCGAAGCCCGCCGCCAATGGTGCCGATCGCGCCGATGGGCACTTCGATCACCCCCATGTGGCCGACCGGATCGCGGTTCTCGGCGGTCAGGCCGATGCGGCACGCGCTCCTGCCGACCAGCGCCGGGCAGTGGCTGGTGTCGTAATCGATACCGATCATCGCGAGCGCCCGCAGCGTGTCGTCATTGGCGCCGTAATTGCCCGCACGGAAGGCGACCGCCGCGGGCGCGCCCGCGGCGATCAGCGTCGTGCGGGCGTAGTCGAGGATCGCGCACTGGTCTTCGAAGGTGAAATCGGCAAGGTCCTTGCCCGTGGCCTTGGAGGCGAGCGGATTGGCCGGGCCGGCGAGGCCGAGCCACTCGGTGTGGCAGTGCAGCTGCACGTCCTGCCCGGCGGCGACGATCGGCCCGACGATGTCCTCGATCGCCACCACGCCCCACACCAGCGCGGGCATCGGGTCGACGAAGAACACCGCCTTCTGGCCATGCTCGGCCAAGAGTTCGAGCTTGTGGGTAATCCCCGCCGGGCCCTCGGGCGTGGGGCAGGCGATCGAACGGGCGTAATTCTCGGCACGGTCATCCGCTCCCGGGCCGGTGTAGAGGCCGGAGGAGTATTCGGTGTCGATCGTGATGTAGACGCGCGTCATGCCCAAGCCCTTAGCGCGCAAGGGTTAAAGCGAGGTGATGCTGTCTCTTCGCGCCACGCGAAAGGGCGTCAGATGCCGCCGGGAGTCACCGGGTGCCCGGCCGCCGCCAGCCCCTCGGCGAGCGCGGTGCAGCAGGCTGCCAAGTCATCGGCGCTGACCGAGCGGACCACGAAATTGGCGCCCACCCGGCCTTTGCGGAAGAAGGGGTATGAGCCGATCTGGCAGGTGGCGTGCGCCGCCTCGGTCTGGCGCAGGATGTCCGCGACCTCGCTTTCGGGGATCCATCCGCCGAGCGTTTCCGACAGAAGCGGCGCGCCGCCTTCAAGCTCGCCCGTCAGCGCGTCAAGCATCCCGGCGGTGATGTGCGGGACGCCCGCCATCAGGAAGATATTACCGCGCCTTATGCCGGGCGCGCCCGACATGCGGTTGGGGATCAGCTCCGAGCCCTCGGGCACCCGCGCCATCCTCAGCCGTCCCTCGTTGAGCCCGCCGCGCGTTGCGTAATAGCGTTCGAGCAGCGCGCGCGCCTCGGGGTGGATGACGACCGGCACGCCCAGCGCGGCCGCGACCGCGTCGACGGTGATGTCGTCATGGGTCGGCCCGATCCCGCCGGTGGTGAAGAGATAGTCGTTGCTCGCCCGCAAGGCGTTCACCGCCTCGATGATCCGCGCCTCGACATCGGGCACCACCCGCACCTCGGCCAGGCGGATGCCCTGCACCTGCAGCCAGCTCGCGACCTGCGCGATGTTCTTGTCCTGCGTGCGGCCGGAGAGGATTTCGTCGCCGATGACGATGAGCCCGGCGGTCCAGATTTTGTCGGGAGAGGTCATGGGGGGATGGTTAGGCGAAGGCGGGCGCAATCGGAAGAGATTACCGCCCGCCTTTCGACCTTATTCCGCCGCTTCCAGCTGCTCCTCGGCCCCGCGCGCGTTGGCGCCGGGTGTGGTGAAGGTCAGGAGGCCGTCGGTCAGCGGATCAGCCTTCATCCGCTTGCGGTCGATCACATATTCCTGATTGAGCCGCCACGGATAGCTCACCGAATTCCTCGGCATGATGTGCTTGCCGCGCTGGATGTAGCCGCTCGAGAAATCGAACACGTCGTCCTCGGTGATTGCGGCCTCTCCTGCGGGGGTGAGCACCGGGGTTGCGATGGTGCTGCCGGTCTTACGCATATGTTCGAGCACGCGGCAGACGTAGTCCGAATTGATGTCCGCGCGCAGCGTCCAGCTGGCGTTGAGATACCCGAACACCACCGCAAGGTTGGGCAGGTTCGAGAACATGCAGCCCTTGTAGTAGAACCGCTCGTTGAACTTCACCGTCTCGCCATCGACCCGCACGTCGATCTTGCCCGCGACCGCGAGCTTCAGGCCCGTGGCGGTGACGACGATGTCGGCGGGCAGAAACTGGCCGTCGGCGAGGCGCACGCCGCCCTTCTCGAACTTCGCGATCTGGCCGGTGACGACGCTCGCGCGCCCTGCCTTCATCGCGGTGAACAGGTCCTGGTCGGGCACCAGGCACAGGCGCTGTTCCCAAGGGTTGTAGGGCGGGGTGAAGCTCGCCTTGTCGTAATCGGGCCCGAGCGCTTCCTCGATCTTCTTGTAGAGCGCGTCCTTCACCTTCTGCGGCTTGTCGCGCGCCAGTTTGAAGCTGAAGTCCTGCATCTTGATGTTCTTGAACCGGGTGATCCGGTAGGCGAGCTTCTCGGGCAGGATCTTGCGCAGGAAGTTCGCGACCGCATCCTTGGCGGGGCGCGAGAACATCCAGGTCGGGGTGCGCTGGAGCATGGTGACATGCCCCGCCTCGCGCGCCATCGAGGGAACGATGGTCACCGCCGTCGCGCCCGATCCGATCACGACGACATTCTTGCCCTTGTAGTCGAGATCGTCGGGCCAGAACTGCGGGTGGAGCACCTGTCCCTCGAACTCGCCGAAGTCGAAGCCGGGGTCATAGGGCTCGTCGTAATCGTAGTAGCCTGCGCCGAGGTAGAGGAAATTGGCCGTCATGTGCGCGGTGCTGCCGTCGGCCTTTTCCAGCGCGACATGCCAGCGGGCGTCATCGTGATGGAAGTCGGCAGAGATCACCTTGTGGCCGAAGCGGATATGCTGGCGGATGCCGCGCTCATCGACGATGCGGTCGAGATATTCGAGGATCGCGGGCGCATCGGCGATGCTCTTCTCATGCGTCCACGGCTCGAAATCGAAGCCCAGCGTGTGCATGTCGCTGTCCGAGCGGATGCCGGGATAGCGGAACAGGTCCCAGGTGCCGCCGAGATTTTCGCGCCGCTCGACGATGGCGTAGCTGTGATGCGGCGCCTTCATCTCCATGTGCGCGGCCATGCCGATGCCGGAAATCCCGGCACCGACGATCAGGATGTCGAAATCAGGCGGTGTTGCGAGCATGACGGGGCCTCTCTCTCCCTAATTGACACCGATGTAACCACAGCCCTCGCGCAAAAGCGAGTCTGAATGGCTAAGTGCAACTGAGTTTGTGGTGACGGGGCGGGCGGGTCGCTTTAAGGCGCGGCCCATGACGTTCCGTGCCCGCCTGCTCGCCTGCGCCCTGCTGATTCCCCCCGCCGCGCCGCTGGCCGCGCAGGAGGAGGATGCGGAGGAAGAGCTGGCCGAGGAGATCCCCGAAGAAATCATCGTCACCGGGCGCGGGCTCGATCCGGCGCTCTCGACCGGGATCTACGCCACCACCACGATCGAGCGCGAGACGATCATCGCCAGCCCCTCGGGCCGGATCGAGGACGTGCTGCGCAATGTCGCGGGGTTCCAGCAATTCCGGCGCTCGGACAGCCGCTCCTCCAACCCCAGCGCGCAAGGCGTGACCCTGCGCGCGCTGGGCGGCAATGCCACGAGCCGCGCGCTGGTGCTGCTCGACGGGGTGCCGATTGCCGATCCGTTCTTCGGCTACATCCCCCTGTCGGCCATCGCGCCCGAGACATTGGGCACGATCCGGGTGACACGCGGCGGCGGGTCGGGGCCGTTCGGGGCGGGGGCGCTGGCGGGGACGATCGAGCTAGAGAGCGCCGAGCCGGGCGATGCGTTGCTCGGTAGCCTCGGCGTCAACAGCCGCGCCGAGACCGAGGCTTCGGGTGTGCTGACCCAACGCCTCGGACGCGGCTTTGCGGTGGCGAGCGGGCGGTGGGACCGGGGGCAGGGGTTCTTCACCACGCCTGAAGCGCAGCGCGTCCCCGCCACCGCGCGGGCCGCCTTCGATAGCTGGAATGTCGCCCTGCGCACCGTCGCCCCGCTCACCGACACGGTCGAGGTGCAGGCCCGCGTCGCGGTGTTCCGCGACGCGCGCACGCTGCGCTTTGCGGGGGCAGACTCGACCAGCGCGGGCGAGGAAGCCTCGATCCGCTTTGTCGGACGCGGGCGCTGGCAGTTCGATGCGCTCGCCTATGTGCAGGCGCGCGACTTTTCGAACATCGTCATTTCCTCGACCCGCTTCACGCCGACCCTCGACCAGCGCCGCACGCCATCGACCGGGATTGGCGGCAAGTTCGAGCTGCGCCCGCCGATCCTCGAAGGCCACGACATCCGCATCGGCGCCGACTACCGCCGCGCCGACGGGGAATTGCAAGAGGAGGCATTGAACGCCGTCTCGGGCCTTGTCACCGAGCGCCGCCGTGCGGGGGGCGCGACCAGCAATCTCGGCATCTTCCTCGAGGACGACTGGCAGATCGGGCCGCTCACCATCAACGGCGGCCTGCGGGCGGACCGCTCCAGCATCACCGATGGCTTCTACCGCGCGGTCAATGCCAACGGCGTTCCGGTCAGCACCGTGATTGCGCCCGACCGCAATGACTGGTCGCTGAGCTGGCGCGCGGGCGCGCTGTTCTACGCCAGCCGCCGCCTCGATCTGCGCGCGGCAGCCTATACCGGGCTGCGCCTGCCGACCCTCAATGAGCTTTACCGCCCCTTCGTGGTCTTCCCCGTCACCACCGAGGCCAATGCCAATCTTGTCAACGAACGCCTCAAGGGCTTCGAGATCGGGTTCGACTGGCAGCCGGTGAACGCGGTCGTGATCGCTGTCACCGCCTTCGACAACGAGGTCGAGAACGCCATCGCCAATGTCACCATCGCCCCCAACCTGCGCCGCCGCGCGAACCTCCCCGCGATCGAAGCGCGCGGGATCGAGGCGAGCGTGGCGGCGAAGTTCGGGCAGGTCAGCCTCGACAGCGCGCTCGCCTGGACCGATGCCGAGGTGCGGGGCGAGGGGCCTTCCGCCGACCTTGATGGCCTGCGCCCGGCGCAAACACCCGAATTTGCCGCCACCCTCACCCTCGGCTGGGACCCCGCCCCCGGCTGGCAGATCGCGGGGACGCTGCGCCACGTCTCGGCCCAGTTCGAGGATGACCGCCAGACCGACCGCCTCGCGCCTGCCACCACATTGGACGCATTCCTCGCCGCGCCGCTCTGGGGCCGCCTCTCGCTGTCCCTGCGCGCCGAGAACCTTACGGGCGAGACCATCATCACCCGCAACCAGGGCGGATCGATCGATCTCGGCGTGCCGCGCACCGTGTGGCTGGGCCTGCGCTACGGCTTTTAATACGATCCGGCGCCTCTCGTAATATTCTTGCCTGCAAAGCTTCGCATACTGTCGCGATGCTGCACGAAATGCATGATTGTGGCATTTTTGCTACGGTCGCGCATAAGTTTGCCTATAACTCTTGTTAGGGCGCGTGACGCTGATAGGTTCCGCACCGCTAACCCAAGTTCGGCGCAAAAAGACCGGCTGGGACGTGGAGAGAGGGAAATTGATGACGCGCAAGTTCGCTATGTTCGCCTGCGGCCTGATGGCCTGCAGCGCGCTTACTACCCCCGCTTTTGCTCAGGACACCCAAGAGGACGCCGCCGCCACCAAGGATGACAATGTCATCATCGTGACCGCGACCCGCCGCGCGCAGGACGTGCAGGACATTCCCCTCGCGGTGACCGCCATCGCGCCGCAGCAGCTCGAAGCGCAGCGCGTGGTCAACATCCAGCAGATCGCCGCGCTGGCCCCCTCCTTCACCGCCAGCCAGGCGCAGCTCGCCTCGGGCTCGGTGGTGCTGCGCGTTCGCGGCGTCGGGACGACCTCGAACAATATCGGCTTCGAAAGCGCGGTCGGCATCTTCATCGATGGCGCCTATCAGGCGCGCCCGGGCGTCGCGCTCAGCGAATTCGTCGACGTGGAACGCGTCGAAGTGCTGCGCGGTCCGCAGGGCACGCTGTTCGGCCGCAACACCTCGGCCGGCGCGCTCAACATCACCAATGTCCGCCCGGACGTGACCGAGTTCAGCGGCTTCGTGAACGCCGAATACGGCAATTTCGACGAGAAGAGCCTGCAGGGCGCGATCAACGTGCCGATCGTGCAGGACACGGTCGCGCTGCGCCTCACCGGCGCCTATCGCCAGCGTGACGGCTTCCTCACCGTGGTCGACCGCACCGGCCGCGAAGTCGGCGACACCAATGATGTCGATCAGTGGCTGGTGCGCGGCCAGATCGGTTGGGACACCGAAAGCGGCCTGCGCGGCCGCATCATCGCCGACTATTCCAAGAGCAAGTCGAGCTGCTGCGGCGCGATCGAGCTCTATCAGACCCCGCTGGTGGGCGCGGGCGCCTTCGCCGCGGTCGGCCTCGGCGCCAATGGCGGCAACGGCCAGCCCTTCACGGCGACCGACCGGAACGATCAGGCCGGGTTCGAGCAGGCGATGGACAACCGCATCGTCTCGGCCAACTTCGCGCCGGTCGCGGATATCGACAACTACGGCGTGACCGGTGAGCTCGAATTCCCGCTCTCCGACAGCGCCGACCTGATCTTCATCGGCTCCTACCGCAAGTACGAGAGCTTCGAGAACTACGATTCCGACTTCACCGCGCTCGACATCTTCAACGTCGAGGCGCTCAACCTCACGATCGACAACTGGACCGCGGAACTGCGGCTTCAGGGCGAGGCCTTCGAGGGCAAGCTCAACTACGCGATCGGCGGGTTCTACTCCGACGAGCAGATCGACCAGACCCAGGTGTTCACGCTGGGCACGGAGTTCGACCGCAACTTCGGCGCGTTCCTCGGCGCGGCGGCGGGGGCGACCCCGCTCCAGACCTTCGTCGGGGTGAGCCCCGCGGGCACCCGCACCTCCAACCGCTTCCAGCAGGACGCCAAGAGCTACGCGGTGTTCACGCACAACTCGTTCGAGATCACCGATGGGCTCGAACTGACGCTGGGCGCGCGCTATTCGTGGGAAGAAAAGTCGGGCGGCTTCAACCAGGTCGCGACCAACAACACGGTCTGCCCGGCGACGCTCGGGCGGCTGGGCGCGATCGGCCAGATCAATGCGGCACTGGTGCCGGCCTTCGTCGGGATCGGCTGCTTCGGCTTCACCGCGCCCGCCAACCTGCCGCAGGCCGTCGCCCTGCCGCTGCCGCGCACCTTCCAGTCCAATTTCGAGGACGAGGAGCTGATCTACACCGTCAAGCTCGGCTACGAGATCAGCCCGTTTGTCAGCAGCTACGCCAGCTTCACCCACGGCTACAAGGCGGGCGGGATCAACCTCGATACCACCGCAGCAGTGGCTGGGGCCGATCCGACCTTCCTGTCGGAAGAGGTCGATGCCTATGAAGTCGGCGTCAAGGCGCAGACCCCCGACCGGGCGGTGACTCTCAACGTCGCTGCCTTCTTCGAGGAGTTCAGCAACTTCCAGGTGCTTGAATTCACCGGCACCGCCTTTGCCACCTTCAACGTGCCCAAGGCCAACACCCGCGGTCTGGAAATCGAAAGCCTAGTGCGTCCGGCGGATGGCCTGACCATCAACCTTGCCGCAACCTTCCTCGAAGCGAGCTATCCGGATGATTGCGCGGGCACCCAGATCGCGCCGCAGGTGGTCTCGCTGTGCGGCAACGACCTCACCAACGCACCGCGCATCATCGCGCTGGCGGGCGCGATGTGGGAGAAGCCGATCAGTGACGATGTCGAATTCTTCCTCTCGGGCCAGGTCCGCGTGGAAGATGACCAGCGCACCTCGACCCAGGCGATCGTGCCGCCCAGCGCGGCGCAGATCACCGCCCTCGGCGTCGATGCTGCGGTCGCGGCCCAGCCGCTGATCGTTGCCGACATTCAGGACGGCAAGGCCTTCGTGAACATGCGCGCCGGCCTGCGCTTTGCCGGCGGCAAGTATGCGCTCGAAGGCTGGGTGAACAACCTGACCGATGAAGTGGTGCGCGGGGTGACCTTCAACACCACGCTGCGCAGCACCGGCGCGACCAACTCGCGCTCGGCCTTCACCCTGCCGCCGCGCCAGTACGGCGTGACGCTGCGCGCCAAGTTCTGAGCGCGTAGAACAAGTTAGCTCCGAAAAGGAGCGGGAGAGGGAAGCGG
>CAMCUB010000037.1 GCA_945878845.1 Erythrobacter sanguineus
AGCGCCTGCGCGAAGTGTTCGAGGAAGCGACCCGCGCCTCGCCTGCGGTCATCTTCGTCGACGAGATCGACTCGATCGCCCCCAAGCGCACTCAGGTGCCGGGCGAAGCGGAGAAGCGCCTCGTCGCCCAGTTGCTCACCCTGATGGACGGACTGGAGAAGCGCGCCAATCTCGTCGTGATCGCCGCCACCAACCGGCCCGACGCGATCGACGAGGCGCTGCGCCGTCCGGGCCGCTTCGACCGCGAGATCGTGATCGGCGTCCCCGATCAGCGCGGGCGACGCGAAATTCTCAGCATCCACACCCGCGGGATGCCTTTGGAGAGCGCGGTCGATCTCGACGAACTCGCCCGCGTCACCCACGGCTTCGTCGGCGCGGATATTGCCGCTCTGGCGCGCGAGGCCGCGATCGAGGCCGTGCGCCGGATCATGCCGCGCCTCGACCTCGACGAACGGACCGTGCCCCCAGAGGTGCTCGAGGACCTGTGCGTCACCCGCGAAGATTTCCTCAGCGCCTTGAAGCGCGTCCAGCCTAGCGCGATGCGCGAGGTGATGGTGCAGGTGCCGAACGTGGGCTGGGACGATATCGGCGGCGCGGGTGAGTCGGTCGAAAAGTTGAAGGAAGGCATTGAACTTCCTCTCAAAAACCCCGACGCCTTCCGTCGCCTCGGGATCCGCCCTGCCAAGGGCTTCCTGCTCTATGGCCCGCCGGGAACGGGCAAGACCCTGCTCGCCAAGGCGGTCGCCAAGGAGGCTGAGGCGAACTTTATTTCCATGAAAAGCAGCGACTTGCTGTCGAAGTGGTATGGCGAGAGCGAGCAGCAGATCGCCAAGCTCTTCGCCCGCGCCCGCGCGGTCGCGCCTTGCGTCGTCTTCATCGACGAAATCGACAGCCTCGTTCCTGCGCGCGGCTCCGGCCAGGGCGAGCCACAGGTGACGGGGCGCGTGGTCAACACGATCCTCGCCGAGATGGACGGGCTGGAAGAGCTGCAATCGGTGGTGGTGATCGGCGCGACCAACCGGCCGACGCTGGTCGATCCCGCGCTGCTGCGGCCGGGCCGCTTCGACGAGCTGGTCTATGTCGGCACCCCCGACAAGGCCGGACGCCAGCACATCCTCGGCATTCACACCGCCAGGATGCCGCTCGCCGAGGACGTCGATCTGGCGAGCATCGCGGCCGAGACCGAACGCTTCACCGGCGCCGACCTCGAAGACCTCGTGCGCCGCGCCGGGCTTGCCGCGCTGCGCCGCGTGGGCGGCGAGGTGAGCGCGGTCGCAGCCAGCGACTTTGCCGCCGCGCTCAAGGATTCGCGCGCCACGGTGACGCCCGAGATGGAGGACGAATACCTCAAGATGCGCGGCGAACTGAAGAAGCGCGCGGCGGCGGTGCAGCCGATCGGCTTTCTCTCGCCCGAACTGCTAACCCCGACGCGGGAGAAGAAGCACGATTGAGCGGGGGCGCTTCGTTCACCAAATGTTTCACGTGAAACATTTTGGCGCGATCCTAGTGCGCCGCGTCCCAGCTCAGCCCGGTGCCGATATCTACCCCGAGCGGGACAGTCAGCGTCACCGCAGGCAAGGCCGCCTCGGCCATCACCTGCCGGATGATCGGGGTCGCCGCCTCGACGCGGGCTTCGGGCAGTTCGAACACCAGTTCGTCGTGCACCTGCAACAGCATCCGCACGTCGGTGAGGCCCGCATCGGCCAGCGCCGGGAGCATCCGCGCCATCGCGCGCTTGATAATGTCGGCGCTGGTGCCCTGGATCGGCGCGTTGATCGCCGCGCGCTCTGAGCCCTGCCGTTCGGCCTGGTTCTTGGAATTGATCCGCGGGAACCACGTCTTGCGGCCGAACAGCGTCTCCGAATAGCCGCGCGCGCGGACGCTCTCGAGCGTTTCGTGGATGTAGCGCTGGATGCCCGGGAAGCGCAGGAAGTAGGTGTCGATCATGCCCTGCGCTTCTTCTGCGGAGACCTCCAACCGGCCCGCCAGCCCCCAGCGCGAAATCCCGTAAAGTATTGCGAAATTTATGGTTTTTGCGCGTGCACGGGTGTCGCGGGTGACCTCGCCGAACATCTCGCGCGCGGTGCGGGCGTGGACGTCCTCGCCCTGTTCGAACGCCTCCTTGAGGCTGGCGACATCGGCCATGTGCGCGGCAAGGCGCAGCTCGATCTGCGAATAGTCGGCCGCGAGCAGCACGTTGCCCGGTTCGGGCACGAAAGCCTCGCGGATCTGCCGGCCGATGGCGGTGCGGATCGGGATGTTCTGGAGATTGGGGTCGGTCGAGGACAACCGCCCGGTCTGCGCGCCGGCAAGGCTGTAGCTGGTGTGGACCCGCCCGGTATCGGGATTGATCGCCGCTTGCAGCGCGTCGGTATAGGTCGACTTCAATTTGGCGAGCTGCCGCCATTCCAGCACCTTGCGGGCAATCGGCGCACCCTCGACCGCCAGCTTTTCCAGCACCGAGACATCGGTCGAATATTGCCCGGTCTTGCCCTTCTTCCCGCCCTTGTAGCCAAGCTTCTCGAACAGGATTTCGCCCAATTGCTTGGGGCTGCCGACGGTGAATTCCTGTCCGGCGAGGACGTGAATCTCGCCCTCCAGCCTTCCGATCTCGACCGAGAATTCCTCCGAGAGCCGCGCCAGCCGCGCGCGGTCGACGCGGATGCCTTCGCGCTCCATCCCTGCGACCACCGCGATCAGCGGGCGGTCGACGCGCTCGTAGACCTTGCTCCCGCCCTCGATGGCGAGGCGCGGCTTGAGGTGCGCGTGGAGCCGCCAGGTGATGTCGGCATCCTCGGCGGCGTAGGCGGTGGCGCGGTCCAAGGGCACTTCGGCGAAGCTGATCGCCTTCTTGCCGGTGCCGCACAGTTCCTTGAACGGGATCGGCGTGTGGCCCAGATGGCGCTGCGAAAGCTCGTCCATCCCGTGGCCGCCGCCGATGCCATCCTCGCCGCGGCCGGCGTCGAGGTCGAAGCTGATCACCATCGTGTCGTCGATCGGGCTGACCGTGATCCCCTGCCGCGCGAGGACGTTGAGGTCATACTTGCCGTTCTGGAAGATTTTCAGGACGGCCTCGTCCTCAAGCAGCGGCTTGAGCAGGGCGACGGCCTCGGCCATGGGCACCTGTTCGGGCTTCTGCGCGAACATGTCGGTCCCGCCGTGGCCCAAGGGGATGTAGCAGGCATCGTTCGGCCCCAATGCAAGGCTCACCCCAACCAGATCGGCGCGCATTGCGTCGAGCGACGAGGTCTCGGTATCGACCGCGACAGCCTGCGCGGCGCGGGCGCGGGTGACCCATGCTTCGAGGCGCTCCAATGTCTGGACCGTCTCATAGGCGGCATGATCGACCGAGGGGAAATCGGGGAGCGGCTGGCGGTTGCCCTCTCCGGCCACCGGGGCCGCCGCGCTCGCGGTGGTGGGCTTGGGCGGATTGAGGTCGGTGGTGCGCGAGGGGCTCCCCGCCCCCGCATCGAGCCGCCGCAGCAGCGAGGTGAAGCCGTGGAAGCTGAGGAAGGCCGCGAGCGGATCGGGCGGGATCGGGCCGAGCACCATCTCGTCCAATGGCTGGGGGAGGTCGCAATCCTCCTTCAGCGTGACCAGCACCTTGGAAAGCTCGGCATCGCCGCGCCCTTCAATTAGCCGGTCCTTGAGCTTGGAGGGCTTCATCGCGGGCGCCGAATCCAGCGCTGCCGTCAGCGAGCCATGCTCGGCGATCAGCTTGCTCGCGGTCTTGGGGCCAATCCCGAAGATGCCCGGCACGTTGTCGACCGAATCGCCCATCAGCGCCAGCACATCGCCGACCAGCTCGGGGCCGACGCCGAACTTCTCCTCGACCTCGGGAAGCCAGATGCGCTGGTTCTTCATCGTGTCGAGCATGTCGATCTTGGCCGGGCCGTGCGGCGTCTCGACCTCGCCGATCAGCTGCATCAGGTCCTTGTCGGAACTGACGATGGTGACGTCCCAACCCCGCTCCTGCGCGCGGCGGGCATAGGTGGCGATGAGGTCGTCGGCCTCCAGCCCCTCGACCTCGATGCACGGCAGGCTGAAGGCGCGGGTGGCGTCGCGGATCAGCGGGAATTGCGGCTTCAGGTCCTCGGGCGGCTCGGGGCGGTTGGCCTTGTAGAGATCGTAGATTTCGTTGCGGAAACTCACCCCGCTGGCATCGAGGATCACCGCAAGGTGCGTCGGGCCATCCGCCGCATCAAGGTCGGCGGCGAGCTTCCACAGCATCGTGGTGTAGCCATAGACCGCGCCCACCGGCGTGCCTTCGGGGTTCGTCAGCGGGGGCAGGCGGTGATAGGCCCGGAAGATGTAGGACGATCCGTCGACGAGATAGAGGTGCTGCTTTTCGGCCATGGCAGCCTGCTAGCAGGCGCGGGCTCGCGCGGGTAGGGGGCTCGGCGCACCAAGGCTTGTGGTCAAACGGCGGGCAAATGTGGCAGGATTGCGGCGAAAGTGCCTTGTGCGCTGCGCCCTCGCGTTCTAGATTCACTCGCGAACCGGATCACCAGAACGCCGGTCGGCGCGTCCTTGGGAGGGCGCGTGCCATTCGCAAGGACAAAGGACCACACGTCATGCGCAAGATCATCCTCGCCGCCGTCGCCACCGCCGCGCTCGGCCTGTCGGCGTGCAGCAACAACACCGAAGAAAAGGCCGACGAGACGGTCGAGGCGATGAACGCCGACGCCGAAGCCAATCTCGACAGCGCCGGTGACGCCATCGAAGGCGCTGCCGTCGAAGGCGCCGAGGAAATCAAGGAAGCCGCCTCCGACGCCGCGGACGATGCCGAGAAGACCACCGACGAAGTCGGCGACGACGCGCTGAGCGTGGTCGATCAGGCCGAGGAAGCCGGCGCCGAATAAGCGCCGCGCGCTCCCTTACGGAGCCCGGACAAGCGAAGGGCGGCTGCCGTGAGGCGCCGCCCTTTTTGCTGTCCGACGGGTGAAAAGGGCCTCAGCCCCCGGTGGCGTAAGGCGCGCTCGCCCAGTTGCGGGTCGGGTCCTGCTGGGCCTTGACCGCAAAGCCATCATAGAGCGCGCGGGCAATCGCGGCGATGCGCTCCTCGCGGGCGAGCTTGGTACCCTGCCCGGTGACATAGATCGCCACCGCGATCACGCGCCCATCCGGGCATTCGATGATGCCGATATCGCTCGAAGTGTTGTTGAGCGAGCCGGTTTTGTGGCTCACCCGCGCTTCGAGCGGCATGGCGGCGGGGATGCGGCGCTTGCCGGTGACGGTCCGGCTCATCGCGCCGAGGATCACCTGACGGCTCTGTTCCGAGAGATACTCGCCGCGGTAGAGCCCCGCGAGCAGGCGCGCCATCGCGCGCGGGGTGGCGGCATCGCGGCTGTCGATATGGGTCGCGGGATTGTACTCGCCGTCATCGCGCACCAGCGTGGCGATGTCGCGGTTGATCGAGAAGGGGGCGATCCCCTTGCGCGCCATCCAGCTGTTGACCGCCTGCGGCCCGCCGACTGCAGCGAGCAGCGCGTCGGTCGCCGGGTTGGACGAGCGGGTGATCATGATCTCGATCAGGTCGATCGCCGGCATGTACTGCCCCGCGCGCACCGGCGCCTTGGCCGAGGAGAACTTGGCCGAACGCACCGGCAGCATCAGCGGAAATTCGCTGGTGAGCGTATAGCGCCCCTGCTCGACCATCTCGAGATAGGTCGCCGCGATCGCGATCTTGCTGGTCGAGGCCATCGGGAACAGCTGGTCGCCGAGCACCATCACCTGCTCGCCCGTCGCCAGATCGACCGCGGCCACGCCGATGCGGCCCAGCGCCGGGTTGGCGAGTTCGGCGATGCGCTGCTCGAAGGTCGAGGCGTAGACCGCATCGAAGCTCTGCGGATCGCGCGGCTGGGTGCCGAAAGTGGTGTCGAAGGTCGCCTGAAGCTCGTCCTGGCTGTTCGCCGCAGCCGGGCTCGCGAGCACCGCAAAGGAGGCCAGAAGGCCGGTCAGAGCGGCAAGAATACGGGGGCGTGCCATGGGGGCAAGTCTACTCCGACAGGGTTTCGGCGGGCTTAACGATGCACTTAGCCATGCGCCATTCGCCGCGACAAGACCTCCTTCCGGCGCGTGCGGCGAACGGTGCGGCCAGAGCGATGGGACCGCGATAGGGGCGCTGCCAGCAGCCAAGTCCTTGCTCGAAGCCGGTCGGGGGTTCGTCGATTGCCCTCTTGCGGGGCATTTGGCGCACTTGACTGCGCTGGCCAGAGCGGCAGTCTGCAGGTCAATCAGATCCAAGGGGACTTTTCGTGATGACCGACACCGCCTCCCGCCGCGCCGCGCGCGCCGGCCTTGCCGCCTTGCTGCTCTCGGCCTCGGGCTTTGCCTATGCGCAGGGCGTGCCGATCGTGAAGCCCGGCGCGCCGGGGCAGGCCTCCAAGACGCTCTCGGCCGAGGAGGCGACCAAGCTTGCGCAGGCGAGCTACACCCCGGCGGATGTCGCCTTCATGCAGGGTATGATCGTCCACCACCAACAGGCGGTCGACATGGCCAAGCTGGTCAAGGAGCGCACCAACACCGAGGAATTGCAAACCATCGCGGGCCGGATCGAATCGAGCCAGGCCGACGAGATCACCTTCATGCAGACCTGGCTCAAGGAGCGCGGCGAGCCGCTCGAAGACCCGATGATGAAGGGTCATGCCGAACATATGCACCACATGATGATGGGCATGGCGTCCCCTGAGGCGCTGAAAGCATTGGCTGCGGCCAAGGGCACCGAGTTCGACCGCCAGTTCCTGACCCTGATGATCGCCCACCACGACGGCGCGCTGACCATGGTCGAGGAGCTGCTCAAGGAAGACGGCACCGCCGCCGACCCGGTGCTGTTCCAGTTCGTCGGCGATATCGAGAGCGAGCAGAAGGCCGAGATCGGCAAGATGGACAAGCTGCTCGCCGGGCTCTCGGCCGATCCTCGGGTTGGCCTTGCGGCAGGCTTCGACAATGCGGGCGAGGCGATCATGGGTCTCGTCAAGGTCGCCGAGCTCGGCAAGCCGGCGGGCTTCTTCAACCCCGAAAACCCCGCCGACTTGCGCCCGGTCGTGCCGCCCAAGAAGGGCGAGGAGAAGAAGGACGGCGAGGTCACTCCTGCTGAAGCCGCCGCGTCCATCGTTGCGGACATCGCGGCAGATACGGCGGCCGCGCCCGCCGCATCCCCCGTCGCAGCCGCCACGCCCCCGCGCGAGGAGGAGGAAGACCTCACCGAATTCGCCGAACGCTCCCCGCTGCTGGATTTCGCCAACACCGACATGGCCTTCTTCGGCGATGTCATGGTCGCGGGCTCCTATCACGGGTTCAACATCTATAAGCTGGGCGCCGACGGCGTGCCCGCGCTCAAGAGCAGCGTCGTGTGCCCCGGCGGGCAGGGCGACGTCTCGGTGGTCGGCAACCTCCTCGTGATGAGCGTCGAGCAAACGAGAGGCCGGCTCGATTGCGGGCTCGAGGGCGCGCCGGGCAAGATCAACGAGGATCGCTTCCGGGGCCTGCGCATCTTCGACATCTCCGACCTTGCCGCCCCGCGTCAGGTCGGCGCGGTGCAGACCTGCAGGGGGAGCCACACGCACTCGGTGGTCAGCGCCGACGACAAGCGCGTGATCGTCTACAACTCGGGCACCGCGGGCATCCGCGACGAGAAGGAGCTGGCCGGTTGCATCGGCAGCACCCCGGGCGACAGCCGCACCGCGCTGTTCTCGATCGACGTGATCGAGATCCCGGCCGCGGACCCCTCCAAGGCGCGCATCGTCAAGAGCCCGCGCGTCTTTGCCGACCCCACCACCGGCGAGATCGCGGGCCTGTGGAAGGGCGGCGACCATGGTGACGGCACGCAGAGCACCTCACGCACCGACCAGTGCCATGACATCACCGTCTTCCCCGCGCTCAAGCTCGCCGCAGGGGCCTGCTCGGGTAACGGCATCATCTTCGACATCGCCGATCCCCTGAACCCCAAGCGGCTCGACGTCGTCACCGACACCGGCTTTGCCTATTGGCACTCGGCGACCTTCAACAATGACGGCACCAAGGTGATCTTCACCGACGAATGGGGCGGCGGCGGGCGGCCGCGCTGCAAGGCGAGCGACCCCAAGACCTGGGGCGCCAACGCGATCTACGACATCAAGGACGGCAAGCTCACCTTCCGCGCGCACTACAAGATGCCCGCTCCCCAGACCGACAAGGAAAACTGCGTCGCGCATAACGGCTCGATCATCCCGGTCCCGGGCCGCGATCTGTTCGCGCAGGCCTGGTATCAGGGGGGCCTCAGCGTGATGGACTTCACCGACAGCGCCAACCCCAAGGAGATCGCCTATTTCGACCGCGGCCCGATCGACATGAAGCAGATGGTCGTCGGCGGCTACTGGTCGGTCTACTGGTACAAGGGCCACATCTACGGCACCGAGATCACCCGCGGGATTGACGTCTTCGCGCTGAAGCCGAGCGATGACATGACCGAAGCCGAAATCGCCGCCGCCAAGGCCGCGAAGTTCGAGGACAACCGCTTCAACCCCCAGACCCAGACCCGCGTGACCTGGGACAAGGGCGTGATCGAAGCCGCCGAAGCCAGCCGCAAGGGCGGGTAAGGCAGAAGCGAGCGAGCGGCAGCTTTCTGCCTGCGAGGGACGAAAGCCGCCGCCCGGTCGGTCAGGCGGCGGCGCTGCCGCCTGCTTCCTGCCGCCGTGCGCGCAGGCGGCGGACAAGGTCCATCCGCAGCCCCAGCACCGCCATGAAGCCGATCAGCGCGATGGCGAACACCCCCACCAGCACGTTCTGCGCGATCCGTCCGACCGGGAACAGGAAGTTCCACTTGTGGATGAAGCTGAACACCAGCCGCTCGGGCTTCTCGCGGTCGGCCACGCGGTCAACCAGCACGCCTGCGCCGGTATCGACGAACAGGCTGGCGCTGACCGGCGCGCCGTAATCGACCCGCCACACCGGCAGGCGCTTGTTGCGGAAGTCGTAGTCGGGGCCGAACCGGGTGACCAGCTCCACCCGCGTCACCGCACTGTCCGGCGCGCCGGTGAAACGCCCGGCGAGAGCGCGGGCGAGGTCCTTGTCGCCTGACGTGACCACATTGCCGGTGGCGGCATCGAGGAAGATCGCCGGGCCATCGGGCTTGATCCCGGCAAAGCGCGCCTCGCGGATTTCGGCAGCGGTGGCGGGCACCTTGGCCGCGCTCTGCGCCGCCATCATCGCCGCGTGATCGTGGCCTTCCATGCCGTGTTCCGCTGGAGCTTTGGCGGGGCCATGGTCATGCTCGCCCCCGCCCATGCTGCCCTTGGGCGGGGCGAGGCCGATGCGGTAGAGCGGCTGGCCCTGTGCCCCCTCGACCAGCGCGACCGAGGCGATGTCGCGTCCCTTGGCGATCAGCGCCCAGTCCGCCTCGACCGGCCACTTGCCGCTCGCGACATTGACGGGGCGGCCCATCTTGAGCTGGCTCACCGGAGGCACCAGCGCCGACTGGATCAGGTGATAGATCCCCGAGGCCGAGAACATGATCAGCGGCAGCGCCAGCACATAGCCAGCGATCCGGTGCCAGCCCCGCGCGCCCGGCAGGCGCTTCTTGCGCCGCACCGTCACCAGCATGGCAGCGCCGGTGAGACCCAGCGCCAGCAGGCTCCCGACCATCACGCCGATCACCAGCACCCTGAGCCAGTCCATCTCCTCCGGCACCCATTCCCAGGTATGCAAGCCGCGGAACACGCTCTGAAGCCGGGTCTTGGTGGTGTTGTTGACGGCGGCAAGGCTCGAGGTTTCGGTGTGGACATAGGCGGTGAGGCCATCGTCCCCTGCAAACTCGAGCTTCCACACCGGCAGCAGGCGGTTGACCCAGGGGTAATCCGCATCGAACCCGGTCTGGAGCCTGGCCGAGACGATCGCCCGGTCGGTGGCGAGGTAGTGGCGGGCGAGGAATTCGGCCTGTGCCCGGTCACCGTCCTTGACCTCGGAGCCGTCAGCGGGGCGGAAATAGCGCCGCGCTCCGTCCGCAGCAGGGGTTACCTGCCACAGCACGCCGCCGCCGGAAGCGGGGACGGTCTTCACCGCCACCGCCTGCCCGATGTTTTGTTCTGCCAGCGTCGCGGCAATCGGCCGCGCTCCTTCGAGCGCGACCGTGGCCGCAGGCGGCATGAACGCCGCCTGCTGCGGGCCGAACAGCACCATCGCGATATGGGTGAGGCCGGAAAGGCCCCACACCAGCAGGCTGATCCCGCCGATCAACCCCAGCCACTGGTGCTTGGAGTATGACCAGCGCGCTGTCTTGGTCTTCACGCTCATCATCGCCTCCCTCAGAACCGCGCGCGCAGGCCGCCAAAGAAGGCGCGCCCTTGCCCGGGGGTGTAGATCGCCTCGTTCGTCAGCCGCTGGTTGGCGTTGGTGGTGACGTTGGAGATGAACGTCTCATCGAACAGGTTCTCGACCGAACCGAACAGTTCGATCCCTTCGGTCAGCGTTACTCCGGCGGTGATCTGGACGGTCGCGTAGCCCGGAGCACGCTCGGTATTCGCATAATCCGCCCACGGCCCATCGGGGATCCAGCGCACGGTGGCGGAGAGGTAGAACCTGTCCACCTGATCGAACCGCCCTTCCGCGATCAGCACATGGCGCGGGACGCCAGCGAGATCATTGTCGCCATAGACCGCGTCACCATCGAAGCTGAAGTCATTGAGGGTATAGGCCGCGCTCAGCCGCAGGGCTTGCCCGTTCTTCTCCAGCGCCGCCTTGAACGGACGCAGGTCGAGCCCGAGTTCGAGCCCCTGATGCACCGTCCGGTCGGCATTGCTCGTCACCGTCACCAGCCCGCGCGCGCCGGGGATGGCGAGGTCGAGGAACTCGTTCTCCAGCTCCGCCCGGTAGACCGCAACGTCCCACGAGACGATCCCCGCCTGCCCGCGCGTGCCGACTTCGAACACGGTCGCGCGCTGGGGATCCAAGGGCGCGAAGGGGAAGGCCCCGCCGCTGGTGAGGTCGGCGAGGCTGGGGGCCTCGAAGCTGCGGCTGATATTGCCGAAGAACTGGACGTCCTCGGCCGCGTCCACCAGCAGGCCTATGCGGGGGTTGAACTGATCATATTCACCCCGGCCCGTCACGGCGTTGAGGATCGCGGTGACATCGCGGGTGGCGCGCGCATATTGGCCCCCTGCGATGAGGGTGACGGCATCGGTCAGCCCGAGATCGGCCTGACCATAGACCGTCAGCGTGTCCGAATCCTGATCCGAGCGCGTGCGCAGCGCCCCCCGCGCGCCCGAATTATTGGCGAAGGTCTTCGCATCATTGGTCGAGAAGGCATAGATCGCGCCCAGCTGCCAGCGGCTCTGGTCGGCGAGGAAGGGAAGCCTGCCCGAAAGCCGCGCCGATGCCCCGACCTCGTCCTCGCCCTGCACGATGATCCCGGCAAAGCGGGTGATCGCATGGTCGAGATTGCGCCGCGCATACCAAGCGCCCAGCTCCAGATCCGTGCCGCCAAGGTCGATCACGGTGAGGTTGGCGACGCGATAGACGTCGAGATTGCGGTCCCAATCGTCCGCCACCGGACCGGGGTCGAGCACCACCGGCCCCGCCGTCACCGGGCGGCCTGCCGCGCGCGGATTGGCCAGCGCGTCGGCGAGGCGAAGGCTGCCTGCCAGCTCGAAATTGTCGGACAGCGCCGTTACGTAGAAGCGGGTCTCGATGTTGTCCGACACCCGCAAGCCAAGGTTGCCATGGCCATAGAGGCTGCGCACCTCGCTATGCTCGCGGTAGCCGTCACTGGTGAGGCCGGTGATCCCGCCCCAATAGTCGACATCGCCGCTCTTGCCCGCCAGCGAGGCATTGCCGCGCAAGGTCGAGAAGCTGCCGCCCTCGGCTCGCCCCGCGATGGGCGCGCGGGCGGTGCGGCCCGTGGGGCTGACGATATTAACCGCCCCGCCCAGCGATGCCGCGCCGAAACGCAAGCCGTTGGCGCCCTTGAACACCTCAAGATAGCGCACTGTGAGCGGGTCGACCTCCTGGAACTCGGTCGCGCCCGAGGCGCGGCTGATCGGCACCCCATCGCGCAGCACGGTCAGGCCGCGCCGTTCGAAGCTCGAGTTGAGCCCGGACCCGCGCACCGAAATGCGGCTTTCGCGCTGGGCGCTGGTGTCGGCGAAGACGCCGGGGGTCAGCTCCAGCACGTCACCGATCGATTGGGCGAAGATGTCGGCAAAGCCCTCGTCCTCGACCAGGCCGGTCGCGCCGGGGACGCGCTCGAGCTCGGCGCGGGCGGCCTCGGGGGTGGGGGCGGTGGGGGTGCCCTGCGGGCTGGCGGTGACGATGATCTCGTCCTGCCGCTGGCCGATGCCCTGTGCGTGGAGCGGGGCGTGGAAGCTGGCGCTTGCCGCGGCCAGCATGGTCGCGCCCAGCAGAGCGCGCTTCATGGTATTGATGTGCATGATATATCCCGAAATCTGTCGGCGCGGGCCGCGATGCGGCGCAGCGCCCTTGACCCGGCTGTTGCGGGTCAGTGAGCGAGAGAGCCGCGCAGGCCGGGAGCAAACGCCCGCCTGCGAAGCCTGACGATCAGATGGTCAGGGATGGCGGCCCGCGCAGCGGCGGGCGCAGGAATGCAATGTCGCGGGCAGGCGGCGCGCGCAGCGGCGCAAACCCGACAAGCAGGATGAAGGCGAGCGCGGCCGCCAGCAGCACCGGATCGGTCCCGCCGAGCGCGCCGTGCCCGAGCCCCGCAAAGGCGCAGGGCTGGGTCTTGCCAGCCACCTCGGAATGATCGCCCCCCGCGTCGCCCTTGCCGGGCAGCGCGATGCGCATCTGCTTGGGCGTGCCGCTGGCGTCGGCGCAGATCGTCACCGTCAGGAACCGCTCGTCCGACGCCGAGATCATGAAGCCCGCCGGCACCAGCGCCTTCATCGCGAGGACAAGCGCAAGCACCGCCAGCGTGAGCCGGGCATGGCTGCGGGTGAGGGCGCGAAGGCGGGTCACAACGGCGGCGCACCTAGCACGGACAAGCCGCCGTGTCACCTTGTAACATCGACAGTTTCCCGCGGACCCGTCTCGCAAGCGGGGGGATAAGGCGAGGCGCCCGCGCTTGCCTCCTCCGCGCCGTTGCGTAAGCTGGAGCGATGCGGGGCACGCTCTATCTCTATGCTTATGGATCACTTATCGTGCTCACCATTCTGTGCGTGCTGTTCGAACGGGGCGATTTTCTCGACGGGATCCCCCTGATCTTTCCGCTGATCGCCGGGATCGGCGGCGCGATACTTGGCTTTCTGGCAAGCGCAGAGGCCAGCCGGCTGGGATGGCTCAAGACTGGATATCGCAGAGTTCTGTGGATCATCGGGATGACCATCTTCGGCTTCTTCGCGGCAGGGATCGTAACCGATTCCATAGCACTGCGGGTCGCCTTAGCAGGCTCCGGTGCCCGCGCGGAACCCGTGCTGTTCGATGTCGTGGGCCGGGACCGGTCGCGACGAAGAAGCTACTCCAGCACCGCCCATTATAGTCTCTTGACCCAGCAGCCGGGTGGGCTGGCCACGGTCAGGGTAAAGGCAACCAAGGCGCTCTACGACAAGGTTGGCCCTAAGCCGGCGGCAGGCGAGTACTGCATCAAACTGCCTGTGAAGACAGGGCGATGGGGTTTGCGTGCCGTGTGGGTGCCAAACACCGCCGATGCCCGCCTTGGCCCTTCCGACCTCAGCCCCTGCGGCGGCACGGCCGCGTTCTGAAGCCGCGCCCTACCCCTCGGCCGCCTGCTTCTTCTCCAGCAACGGCCGCAGCGGGAACAGCCACTGCTCCTTGATCGACAGGCGCTTGCGATCATCCTGTCCGACGATCGCGCTCTCGCCGTCCTTGAAGGTGCCGAACACGCGGTCCCAGAAGATCACGCTGTTGCCGTAGTTGCAGCGCGTGTCCTCGTAGCTCGTCGCGGTGTGGTGGAGCGAGTGGTTGCGGATCGTGGTGAAGAAGAAGCCGTACCAGATCGGCGGGTTGGCGCTGACATTGGCGTGGGCGTAGGTTGCGATTGCGCCGCCCACAGTGATGCTGGCGAACAAGGCGTTGAGGTCGACATCGAGCAGCGCGGTGATCCCGATGCTGATCAGGAACAGCTCGATAGGATTGCCGATGAAGCCCTTCATCGCGTTCAATTGCGTGATGTGGTGGTGCGGCGCATGGGTCAGCCACAGCGGCGTCCAATTGTGCATCGCGCGGTGCATCCAGTATTGGCCGAACTCGAAGGTGAACAGCACGATCATCGCCTGCACCAGGAACGGCAGGTCGGCGAGCCACGGGGTAGCGATCCCCCAGCTCTCCTTGAGTGCGCGCAAGGGCGAGTTGACCAGCGCCTCGGAGGCAAAGCCAATCGCGGTGTAGCTGAGGGCGACATAGAACAGGTCGATCGCCAGCTCGCGCCCGTTGATGCGCCAGCCGGCGTGGCGTTCGAACACCAGTTCGAGCAGCTGGACGAAGACGAGCGTGCCGAGCCCCACCGCCAGCAGCGACCATGGCGCGTCGACCACGGCTGCGGGCGCAAGGCCCCAGAAGGCCAGGATCGCCGCCAGTGTCGCGGGCGGCAGCAGGTTGATGAGCGACTGTTTCACCGGATCGTCCCCTGTTGGATCGGCTGCGCAGTAGAGCGGCGTTTCGGATCGCGGGAATACGCCATTCTGCGCAGAGGGCCAAGAGGGCGGCGCAGCATCTGTGACCCGCGGGCAACGTCCCTGAACCGTCATCGCAGTTTCGTTGTCCTGCCATCCAATCGCCCGCGAACCGCAACATCACGAGCCTAGGCGCCGCCCCCGCAACCAAAAAAAGGGGCAAACATCATGAAGTCATCCGCATTGCGCACCGCATTCCTCTCGGGCACCGCGCTTCTCGTCCTCGCCATCCCCGCCGCCGCCTTCGCCGCCGAAGCCGACGCTGAAACCGTCGCCGCCGAAGAGGCTGCCGAGACCACCGGCGAAGAAGCCGCCGACGAAATCGTCGTCTACGGCAAGGGCGAAGTGCGCCAGGTGACCGAGATCGGCGCTGCCGACATCCAGCTCACCACCGCCGGCTCGAGCCCGTTCATCGCGCTGCGCAAGCTGCCGGGCGTCAACTTCCAGTCGGCCGACCCCTTCGGCACCTATGAATGGTCGACCCGCATCACCCTGCGCGGCTTCAACCAGAACCAGCTCGGCTTCACGCTCGACGGCGTGCCGCTGGGTGACATGAGCTACGGCAACACCAACGGCTTGCACATCAGCCGCGCGATCATCTCCGACAATATCGGCCAGACCCGCGTCAGCCAGGGCGCAGGCGCGCTCGGCACCGCCTCGACCTCGAACCTCGGCGGCACGATCGAGTTCTTCAGCCGCGATCCGCAGGACGAGCTCGGGATCGCCGGTAACGTCACCTATGGCGACAGCAACACCCTGCGCGGGTACGCCACGCTCGACACCGGCGATCTCGGCGGCTTCAAGGCCTATGTCAGCGGCGCCTTTATCGATGCCGACAAGTGGAAGGGCTTTGGCAGCCAGCGTTCTACCCAGATCAACGCCAAGGTGGTCGCCGACCTGTCGCCCAGCACCACCTTCACGGCTTTCGTGAACTACTCGGACCGCAAGGAAAGCGACTATCAGGACCTCAGCCTCGAGATGATCAACCGTCTCGGGTATGATTGGGACAACATCTCGAACGATTGGCCGCTGGCCGTGCGCCTCGCCTTCATCGGCGCCAACCGCGGCGATACCGGCGTGGTGGTCGGCCCCAACACCTTCGGCACCACCTACCCCGCCCCCATCACCACGATCGACGATGCCTATTACGACGCCGCCGGCCTGCGCCGCGACTGGCTCGCCAGCGGCCGGATCGAACAGCAGTTCGGCGATACGGTGACCGGCGGCCTGCAGGCCTACTACCACACCAACAAGGGCCAGGGTTCGTGGATCACGCCCTACCGTGCCAGCCCCGGCGGCCTGCCGCTGAGCTTCCGCACCACCGAATACGAGATCGAGCGCATCGGCGTGCTCGGTGATCTCGCGGCGGAATTCGGCGGACACACCGTCCAGATCAACCTGTGGTACGAGAACAACGATTTCGAACAGGCCCGCCGCTTCTACGACATGGGCAACAGCCAGACCGTGCCGCTGACCAGCGCGCTGACCTATCAGACCAACCCGTTCTTCACCCAGTGGAACAACGCCTACAACACCCGCACCTTCCAGTTTGCGGTGCCGGACGAGTGGGCCGTGACCGACGCGCTGACCATCACCGCGGGCGTCAAGGGCCAGTCGGTGAAGCTTGAAGCGACCGCGATCAACCCCGATCCGAGCCCGCTAGCGATTGGCGCGATCAAGTCGGAAGACTTCTTCCTCCCCCAGATCGGCGTGCTCTACACGCTGGGCGGCGGCAACGAGATCTTCGCCAGCTTCACCCAGAACCAGCGCGCCTTCACCGCCGCGGCGACCACTGGTCCCTTCGCGACCTCGGCCGCGGGCTTTGCCGCGCTGCGTGACCGGATCGAGCCGGAGAAGACCAACTCCTACGAAGTCGGCTTCCGCTTCGGCGAGGGCCAGCTTTCGGGCGTGATCGCGGCCTACCTCGTCAACTTCTCGAACCGCCTGCTGGCCGTGCCGCAGGGTCCGGGCATCGTCGGCAACGCCGCGCTGCTCTCGAACGTCGGCGATGTGCGCTCGCTCGGTGCGGAAATCGGTCTGCAGTGGCAGCCGGTTGCCGATTTCACCGTGACCGGTTCCTACGCCTACAACGAGAACACCTACCGCAACGACATCGTCAACCAGGCGGGTGTGGTCGTGCAGGCGATTGACGGCCGCACCGTGGTCGACAGCCCGGAAAGCATCGCCAACCTCGAACTCGCCTATGACGACGGCATGTTCTACGCGCGTGCCAACGCCAACTACACTTCGGAGCGGTTCTTCACCTACTCGAACGACCGCTCGGTCGACGGGCGCGTGCTGGTCGATGCCCTCATCGGGGTGCGCCTCAACAGCGACAACAAGTTCCTCAACGGCCTCGCGCTGGAGGGCACGGTGACCAACCTGTTCGACGAGGACTATGTCGGCACGATCGGTTCGAACGGCTTCGGCTTCTCGGGCGACAACCAGACCCTGCTCGCGGGCGCGCCGCAGCAGTTCTTCGTGACGCTGCGCAAGGACTTCTGATCGGGTCCTGACACCTGATACCTTGCTGGGGGCCGGCGAGCAGATGCTCGCCGCCCCCTTTTTCGTTCAGCGCCGGACCGCTAAGAGCGCCAGCGGGCAAGCGGCGTCTGGAGTGACGGGGAAAGTTGCCGCGACGAAGCCCGAGCGGGCCGGATCGGCGGCGAGCACATGGGTGACGCCGAAGCGGGCGGCAAAGGCGCGGGCGTCTGCCGCATCGAGGCGCCCCTCGGCCATGTTGCGCGGTGCCATCATCGCCGCGATCCCGCCTTGCGCACCGGCGCGGGCGGCAAGGTTGTCGTCGCCGATCACGAGGACGCGCGCGTCCGGCGCGGCGGCGAGGCAGGTCTTGAGGGCGCTGACCGCGGCGGGGTTATCGAAACCGGCGGCGTCCGTCGCGCGCGGTGCCGTCGCGGCCAGCACCGCCGCCGTCGCCAGCACGGCGGCAAGGCCTGCACCCCGCGCAAAGATCATCCGCTGGTGAAGCGCGCCGCTCCGCGAAATCCCCCAGCACCCGGCGGTCAGCAGCGCGGCCCAGATGGCGGCGGTGAAATAGCGCTGCTCGATATAGCCGGTCAGCACCTGAGGGCCGAGCATCACGCCCGTCAGCACCGCAAACCCCGCCAGCACACCGAGCGCCACGTGGTGGGGCCGCTGGGTGCGGCACAGCCACGCCAGCATCGCGGGGAAGGCGAGGAAAGCCGCCGCCACGAGGCCAAGCGGGCTCAGCGCCAACCCTGCCGTGACGTAAGCGATCGTCCCGATGTTGGCGGTCACTTTGCCCACCCATGCCAGCGGATCGTCGGCAAGGCTCGGCTGCGGGGTCGGCCACCAGTCGGTCACAAAGGCGCGCGGATCGAGCGCGGTCGCGATCCCGGCATTGTCGGTCGCCAAGGGCGTGCCGAAGGTCGCGAGCGACCATGCCACCCACGGCGAGACAGCGACCAGCGCCGCCGCCAGTGCGGCAAAGCCCTTGGCGGGCGAGCGGGTCAGCCACCCCACCGCCAGCGCCACCGGCAGCGGCAACAGCGCGGCGTCGAAGCGGTTGAGCACGGCGAGCCCCGCGACAAGCCCGATCAGCGCCGCGCCCCCGAGGGTAATCCCCGCGCCCTGCACCAGCCCCCACAGCACCAGCGCATAGAGCAGCAATTGCAGCGGGATCGTCCGCCCCGCCTGCATCTCGATCAGCAGCATGTTGGGGCCGGTGAGCAGCACCAGCGCCGCCCCCAGCCCAAGCCACGCCGCCCCCGTCACCCGCCGCCCGATGGCCTCCGAGACCAGCGCGAAGCCCGCGAAGGCGGCGAAGGCGAGGATCAGCCCGGTGCGCGGGCCGGTCCCCAACAGCGCGTCGACAGCCGCGATCAGCACCGGCGTCAGCGGCGGGAAACTCGCCGCATATGGCAGGTCGCTCGCATAGGAGCGCCAATGGGTGAAGCGGTAGAAATCGCCTCCGACGGTCTGCGAGAGCTCCCACAGCGCCCACGAATCCGGCGTGTAAGGCGGCGCGGCGATCACGCCTGCGAGCAGCGCCGCCAGCAGCGCGAAGAGCACCGCCACCGGCCACAGCCACCCGGCACGCCGCACGGCATCATCGGGGGTATAGCCCCCGGTCGCCGCGACAAAGGTCTCCTTGAGCAGCGCCAGCTTGGAGGCGAGCCCGCCGATCTTGGTCGGCACCTTGCCGTCGTCCGGATAGCGCCGCTCCACCGGCACATGCGCGACCTTGAGGCCCAGTTGCCCGGCGCGCACCGTGAGGTAGGACAGCAGGTTGTAGACCGAGAACACCTCGCGGAACGGCTGCACGTCGGGGTGCAGCAGATAGGCTGCGGAATAGGCGCGAAAGCCGTTGGTGGTGTCGGTGAACCAGTGCCGCCCCGCCACGCTAAGCATCGGGGCATGGATCACGCGGTTGGCGATGGTGCGCTCGAGCGGGGTGTTCTCCGCCGCCCCGCCGGGCAGATAGCGCGAGCCCTGCACATAGTCGCAGCCCTCCTCGAGCTTGGCGACCATCGCCGCGACCGCCTCAACCCCGTCCTTGCCATTGCCGTCGATGGTGACGATCCCAGCATAGCCCTGCTTGAGGCACCAAGCATAGGCCATGCGCAGCTGGGCGGAGAGTTTGCCGGGGCCGGTCTTGGTCAACACCGCGCGCACCCCGACCTCGCGCATGAAGTCAGCGTCGAGCGAGCCGTCGGTCGACCCCCCGTCGGCGATCACCACGTCGACTGGCAGGCCCGCCCCGGCAATGCGGCGGAGCTGGCCGCGGATCCGCTCGCCCTCGTTGATCACGGGGATCACCAGCGCATGGCGGTGCGCGCGCGGGGCGTAGAGTGCCACCTCATGCGCGGGCACCTCCCACGCGGCATCGTCGATGATCGCAGGGCTTTGCATGGTCATGACCGCTCCTCCGCGGGCGCGAAGACGACACACTTGGAGAGCGCGAAGTTCACGCAGAACGACCCCCCCGCCCCCGCGACAAGGATCGCCAACGGCCACGCTCCAGGCAGCATCCGGTCAAGCAGCGCGACTATCGCCACCCGCACCGCCAGCGTGGCGAGCGCGACCAGTGCATAAAGCCCCGCGCGCCGGAGCGAGAGCGGGCCGCTGCGAAAACTCCAGCTCTGATGGATGACGTAATTGGCCGAGGCCGCCAGCGTGAAGCCGGTCGCCGCCGCGAGCCACAGCGGCACGCCCGCCCATTGGTGGAGCGCAAAGGCAATGGCGAGGTCGAGGATCACCCCCAGCACCGTCACGACGAAGAAGCGGACAAGCTCGCTCATCGGGCGCCTCCAAGGTGGCGGGCGATGCCCTCGGGGAGCGACGGCAGCGCGGCGAAGTCGATTGCGGGGAGCACCTCGGCGGTGCAGGTCGCGTAGCCGACCGCCGATCCGTCGAGGGTTTCGAGCGTCAGGCGGGTGGCGGGGTCCGGGGCGACGGGGGCCATCAGCTGGAGCGCGGTCACATTGGCGATGCCGTATCGCGGGAAACCGGCCCAGCGGTCGGAGGTGGCGGCGGTGTCGGGAGAGGCCTCCACCACCGTCAGCATAGCCCCGCGCCCCGTGGCGAAGGGCGGCTGGCGGGTGACGCTGAGCGAGGCGAGGCCTGGCGCGGGCGCGGCGATTTCAAGCACCAGCCGCCCTGCCTCGCGCGCGGCGACGCGGCAGGTCGCAGGCGCGAGGGCGCTGCGCTTGCCCTCGGCGCGCACCCACAGCACCTGCTGGTTGTTGCGGGCGAGCGGCGTGTAATTCTCCCGCAGCGCCCGGAAGAACGGCCAGTTGGCGCGGGTCAGCCACCCCTCCCACCCGCTGTAATCGGGCGAGATGGTGGTGACCGCGGCGACCTTGCGTGTCGCGACCAAGGCGATGAAGGCGGCGCGCTTCTCGGGCCCCAGCGCGTGGATCAGCGAGCCGACATCGGCGGGGCTCCGCGCCCCCGCAGCGATATCGAGCGGCGAGGTGTAGACCGACAGCAGGCGGCGGTTCGCCGGGGTGCTCGCCCTGTTCCACGCCGCCGCCAGCTTGCGCATCGCGGCAAGGTCTGCCGCGTATTCAGGGGTGACGTAGAAGCCCAAGGCAGGGTCATAGGCGGTCCGCGCGGCGCGCTCCGGCGAGGTCGCAAGGCGCGCGGCCTCGGTCCCCACCATCGCCAGCGCGGACACACCGGCCAGCACCGCGACCTGCCTCGGCGAGACCGCACGCAGCACGCCCCTCGCCCGCCGCCACACCGCCGCAGGCGCGACGATCAGCGGCCCGCAAGCGGCGAGCACGAAGGTGATGCCATTATACTCCGCGCCGACATGCCCCCCGATCTGCGGCACCAGCGCCGTGCCGAGGACGCTCGCGCCGACAAACAGGAAAGCGCCCCCCCGCACCGGCGCGCTCCGGCGGCGCAGGCGCTGCACGGCGGCAAAGGCAAGGCTCAGCGCCAGCACCACCAGCCCGAGCGCCGCCAGCGGATCGGCATGGGCGAGGATCTGCGGCAGGTCGGCGGGCGAGAGGATGCGCGTGGCCCGGTCCCACGGGGCGAAGAACCAGAACTGGTCGGCGGCGACATCGCGAAAATTGTATTGGAGCCACGGTCCGGGCGCACCGTGGGTCACCGCCAGCAGGATGGCTCCCGCCGACCCTGCGAGGCCACACGCGAAAGCGACGAGGGTCTTCACCAGCAAGAGAGGCCGCGCCCACAGCGCCAGCACCAGCGCTCCGGCGAGGGCGATAACCAGCGGGATCCCCGCATCGTTCGACCACAAGAGCCCCGCACCCGCGACCAGCCCCAAGGGCAGGCCACCTGCCAGCGCGCGGCCTTCCAGAAGCACCCGGCGCATCAACACCACGAAGAAGGGCAGCACGAAAAACGCCAGCGCCCCGCGCAGGGGACGTAGCGACACGCCCGGGTCGAGGGTCGCAGGCCAGACGATCCCGGTCGCCTGCCCCGCCATCGGCCCGGCGAAGTAGAACAGGAACAACAGTACCAGTGCCGCCTGCCAGCGCGCTCGCCGCGGGATCGGGCGGATCAGCCAGACGCAGGCGTAGCTCGTGGCAAAAGCACCGAGCAGCACCATCGTGTAAGCCGCCAGCGTCGAGGCAAACAGCGTCTTGCCGCCCGCCACGAACACCGGCAGCAACGCCAGCACCATGGTGATCCCGAGATAGGACTGGAACGCCGTCCCCAGCTGCTCGCCGCGAGCGAAGTGATCGGCTGCGAACCACGTCTGCAGCGCCCCGTCGAGCGAATTGAGGCTGTGCGCATGCAGCAGCCACGCGCCGCGCAAGCACGCGAGCACCACGAACACCCCCGCAAGAGCGGCAAAGCCGCGCGAGCGCCCGCTCAGCCGAAGCATCTCAGGCATGGACTCGCCCGAACACATGCCCCGGATCGAGGCTCGCGAAGGCCCCGCCGGTGTCCTTCACCGCCTCGAACAGGTCGTAGATATTGTCGATCTTGCCGCCCAGCACCGAGATCACCCGGCTGCCTTCCGGGCTGCGGTGATAGAGGATCGGCCGCCCGTCATCGCCCTCGTTCTTGATGAGGACGGTTTTCACCTCGTAAATCGAGCGGCGATAGGTCGCCCCGGCCAGACACGGCAGATAGAATTGCGCATCGCGCTGCATGAAGGCGAACCGGCTCTCGGGCTGCAATGCGGCAAAGTGCGCGTAAGGATCGCGCGCCGCGGCATTGTCGGCCCAGCTGTCGTGCGGCGTGTAGCGCACGTGGGTGAGCGAATAGAGGCCCTCGGACGGGTAGGGCATGGCAGAGAAGAACGGCCCGTCCATCACCGTCACCCCGATCCGCTCGAGCTCGCGCGGAGGCTCGATCAGGGCGAGTTCGGCGATCTCGTGCTTGAGGCGCGCGGGCGGCAGGCCGGCCTTGGCCAGCACCGCGTTAATCTGCGAATAAGTGATGTTGAAGGCATAGGCGGCGCTGACCTCGCTGCCGTCGGATAGCCGCGCCACCGCGCCGCTGCGGTGATCCTCCAGCCCCGCAACCGCAGTCGCCAGCCGCACTTCGATCCCGGCGGCGACCAGCCGTTCGCCCACCAGCCGTCCCAGAATCTTGTGATCGAAGGCGACCTCGTGGCAGGCGAAGACCTCCTCGATCCGCTCGGCATTGAACAGCGCGCGGTGCGCTGCGCTCGCCACTTCGATCGGCGCGCCCATGTCGCGGAACATGCGGTGGAATTTCTTCGCCGTCACCTTCGAACGCCGCCGCGCAATGGCGTAGAGCATCTGGAAATCGCCGACCACGGCCTCGGGGAAATCGGCGAGGAACCGGCGGTGGAGCAGCATCGACTTCACTGCCGTTGCGGCGCTGCGCGGGTAGTGGAAGCCGGTGTGCACCCGCGCCTGATTGACCCGCGAGGCACGGCTCATCAGCGCGTCGCCCGCCTCCACCAGCAACACGCGCGAGGAGATCGATCGCAGGTAGAGCGCCAGACAGCAGCCGTAAAAGCCGCCGCCGATGACGATGTAGTCATATTGGGTGCGCCCGGCGCTCATTATCCCTCCGAAGGCGGAGGCGGCGTGTCGCTCTCCAGCACCACGTTGAGATCGAAGGCAACCTGCTGGAACAGGTCGATGCGGTTCACTTCTTCTGGCACCAACGCGCCCTTCAGCCGGCGCTGCTGCTTGAGCAGATGTTGCAGCCCGAGGCTGAGGCCGAGGGTCGAGAAACCCATGAAGGTCGCGCTCACCGCCAGCATCGCGTTGGTGGTCAGCCAGCCCGGCGCCAGTTGATCCACCAGCAGCACCGCGCCCACGATCCATGCCGCATAGGCAAGGCCCGCCAGCGTCAGCAGGCCCGAGGACACCGCCACCACCGACAGCATTGTCGGCGTCAGGTAGACCAGCAGTGTCTGGAGCAGCGCCAGCCTGCGCCCAATGCCGGTAAAGGCATTGCGGCTCTCGACATTCACCGCGGTTCGGAACCACTCGCGCGGCAGGCGCGGATCGCGCGGGGGAAAGCGCAGCGCGAGGCGCGGCTCGTCATGCGCGAGCAGCAGGTTGAGCAGCGTGCGCGGCACCGCGATCGACTGGAACTCAGCCGGATCGACATTGAAACCGGCCAGCTTGCCGAGCGCGATGAAGGGCCAGGCGAGCAGGCGCTTGAAGGGTTGCTTGGCCGGGCGAAAGGCCATCGTCACCGCGTCATGGCTTTCCGCAAAATCGAGGAAGGCGAGCACATCGAGCGCGACCATTTCCTCCAGATTGCCGAGGATCACGAGGTCGCCGATGGCCTCCTCGGCGGCGATCACGCGGCGGTCGTAATATTCGGTGCCGCGGCGGACCACGAACAGGCGGGTGTTGGGCACCTCGCGGACGAGATCGAGGAAGCCGGCGCGTTGGGTGTCGTCGACCACGAGAATGATCTCGCGGAAGCGGAACGCGCCGTCGAGCGTGGCGGCGAGGTCGCGGAGCGCGGCGAAGGTGGCAGGCGTGGCGGAAAGATCGGAGAAGCACACCGAGACCACCACGTCCTCGCGCGGCTTTTTGAATTGGTTCGCGTCAGGCTCACGCATGGGCTGCCTCCATGGCGTCACGCGCCTCGACAAGCCCCGCGACTGCGCGGCGGACGGCAGCGAGGCCCTCCGGCGCGCGCTTCATCTCGATCGAGACGGCGCGGGCATATCCGGCTGCGGCAAGGCCGCCGAGGACGGGCGCGAGCGCGGCGGGATCGGCGGGCGCGGGGACGAGGTCGGGCTCGCTCACATGCACGTGCGCCAGGATCGGCGCGAGGTCGGGCAGGCGGGCGGGCACACCGTTAAAGTCCCCGTTCATGTGCATCGCGCCGAGATCAAGGTGCGGCACGACAGCGGGGTGCGCCACAAGGTCGACGAAGCCCAGCGCCTCGTCCAGCGTGGTGCAGAAATTGGTGGCATAAGCCGCCGGATTGGCCTCGATCGCGATGCGGGTGTCGGCAGCGGCGGCGGCATCGCCGAGCTTGCGGAACACCTCGGCGGCCTGCTCCCATGCATCGGCCATGGCCATCCCCTCCGGCACGCGGCGTTGGAGCGGGGAGCCGAACACGAGATTGGGAATGCCAAACCTTTCGGCCAGCGTGATGGCGCGGCGCATCCCGGTCTCGAAGGCGGCGCGGGCGTCAGCCCCCTCGAACAGCGCCGCCCCGGTGACGCCGAACAGCAGCGATTGCATCGAGACGAGCTTCAGTCCCGCGTCAGCCGCCTCGACCCGCGCGGCCCGCGCGCTGGCGGTATCGGGGAGGAAGGGGTCCTCGGCCGCGTGGAAGAACAGCCCTGGCGCGATCTCGAGCCCCGTGAAGCCTGCCTCGGCGAGGATGGCATAGGCCTCGAGGCGCTCGTCGGGGGCCCAGGCGATGTTGGACATTGCGAGTTTCATGCCGTCTCCCCGCGCTGGTCGGCGAAGAAGGCGGTAAGGCGAGCGAGGGTGTCGGCGGCAGCGAACTGATACGGCCCCTTGGCTCCCCACAGGCCCGCGTGGCGCGTGCGCATGTCCTCGCGGTGGAGACGCGCCGGCGTCTCGGGCATCGGGTGGCCGGTGAGCGCCGCATGAATCGCGGCGGCGGCGAGCGGCTCGGGGGCGAGGTGCAGGTGGGTGAGGCCTGCGCCGAGCGCGATGCCGATGTCCTGCCACAGGCAGTTGGTGTCGTAATATTGGTAGGTCGTCTCGCGGTGGTGGAACTGGGTCGCGGTGGCCCCCAGCGCATCGAGCGCGGCCTCCAGCAATGCGCGGCGCGGATCGGCGTTCAGCGCGGGCCGGTCGAGCTTGAGCAGCCCGGTCGCCGCATCGGGCGCATAGAGCGCCGCCAGCCAATCCGGCAGATCGCCGTCCAGCGCGGTCACAAGCGCTGCGTGCTTGGCCTCGGTCAGCATCGAGGGGACGGGGTTCATCAGATCGAACAGGAAATTCTTGCGCAAGCCGGCGCCGAACAGTGCGGGCAGGCGGACGACGAGGCTGCCGGGGAAGCGGTCCTCGACGAAGGCCTCGAGCGCGCGGCGGTGGCGGCCATAGGCGAGGTCTTGCTGGTAGGCCGCGGTGCCCTCGTCATCGCCGCCCGCAAAATCCGCCAGCACCGCAATCGAGGAAATCAGCACGAAGCGCTCGGCGCGCACCTGTTCCAGCCGGGCAATCAGCGCGTCGATTGCCGCCTTGTCCCGCTCGGGCGCGCGGTTGGCTTCGAGCATCGAACCGGGCGCGGCGGCGCAGACCAGCGTGCCGAACGCGCGGCCCTCGATTTCGGCGATGTTGGCGCTGTTGAAGCACGCGTCGAACCGCGTCTGGCGCAGCAATGCGCTCCCGACAAAGCCGGTATGGCCGATCAGGCCCTTGGGGGCAGGAGAGGCATCGGGGGCAATCATCGCAAGAGTGGGCCGGGTGCTTTCGGGTCGACACGCAAGGGGCCGCGCCAGACCCGCTCCCGTCTCGCGATAATTAACATTGTTCTAGATAAGGTTAACCAAGGCGAGGCGGCCCGCTTGCAGTGGCTCGGGGCGGAGCTATGTTTGCACGCGTCCGGCGCGGGGCCGGTGGGGGGCGCGGCGATGCGGTTTCTGAGGTCGATCTTCGGCAAGCAGCCAGCGCCCGCCCCGGCGCCCGGCACTCCGCGGGAGCGGATCAGCGACGCCGAGTTCCGCCGCAATGTCGCTCGCGGTGCGGCAGACGGCGTGGCGGCCAAGACCGCGCACCTCGCCGAGCTGCTCGCAGCCGAGCCGCCGACGCATCCCGGCGACCTGTTCTACACCCTCGGCCGCCTGTCCCACTATGCGATCGAATTGGCGCTCATCGACTGGCGCGACGGGATCGACCCGCGCCCGCGCCTCGCGGTCATCCCGGAGGTGTACAACCGGGCGCTGACGGTGCGACCCGATATCCTCGTCGGCCACGCCAATCCGGGGCTTGTGGCGGTGGTGTCCGGGATGCTCGGCTGGGGCATCCCCCTCGAGACCGCCCCGCCCCCCGAGGAGGAGCGCAAATACGCGCTGCTGTGGCTCGACCGCTGGGTGATCGCGGGCCTTGCGAGCCCCGACTGCTGGCCCGCCATGGCCACAGCCACGCCGCTCAAAGGCACCTTCATCGCCAAGACGCTCGTCGATTACCGCGCGCTGCTCACCGGCGAGGGCGACCCCCAGGAGGCGATCCGCCGCTGCATCGCCAATTTCGAGCGGCGCGCCACCCACCCCGCCTTCACCAATGCCGCCACGGAGATGGGCCCGGGGCGCTACAATGCGCTCACGGTGGACGTGATGCTAGCGGCGATCATGAGGCAGCGCGGCCTGAAGTCAGGCACGGTCCACGACTGGGTCTGGGATTAGGCGCGCGCGGCGACCTCGGCGGCGTCGAAATAGTGGATGCGAAGCTCGCGCAGCAGCCCGTCCTCGAAGGTGCCCGCCTCGCAGATCGTCTGGGTGAAGGGCGCGCTGCCATCCTTGGGGTGCATGGTCAGCCGGATCACCATCACCGCATGGGTCTCGCCCCCGGTGCAATCGAGGATTTCGAGATTTGTGCTGCCCCAGGTGCCATACATCGCCGCAGCGCAGCGCTGGAGCGCGTCCTTGCCCCGCCACTCGCCCGCAAAGGGGAGCGAGTTGGCCTCATAGAGCACGAAATCGGGGTGGATCAGCGCCTCGACCGCATCCCAATCGCGGGTGCCGGCGGTGGCGTAGACCTTCGCCAGCATCTCCCTCGGAGTTGTCACTCCTCGATAGTCCCGATCAGGTCGCCGACCTTGTAGACCGCGCCTTCCTCGCCGGTGGGATGGATGATCCCGCTGGCCTGGGCCTCAATCTCGGTGGTGCTCTTGTCGGTCTCGACGGTGTAGATGATGTCGCCCTTCTCGACGCGCTCGCCCTCGCCGAACATCCATTCGACGAGGGTCATTTCGACCGCGCTCATGCCGAGCTTGGGGATGCGGATTTCCGATGCCATTTAGAGTTTGCCCACGCTTGCTTTGATCTGAGCGATCATGTCCGACTTCTGCGGAATCCATGCCTGTTCGAGGTGGCTGGCAAAGGGCACGGCGGAGAAGGTCCCGCCGATGCGCCGCACCGGGCCCTTGAGGCTGTCCCAGCACTTTTCCTGAATGTTGGCAGCGATTTCCGCGCCGGTGCCGAAGGGGCGCACCGCTTCGTGCAGCGTGATCGCACGGCCGGTCTTGCGGACCGATGCGAGTACGGTCGCCTCGTCATAGGGGGCGATGGTGCGCAGGTCGATCACCTCGACGCTGATGCCTTCCTTGGCGAGATCATCGGCCACGGCCAGCGCATCCAGCACGGTGCGGCCATAGGTGATGAGGCTGATATCGGTGCCTTCGCGCGCAATCGCCGCCTTGCCGAGCGGAACGCGGTAGCCCGGGCCGGGATCTTCCGCCTTGAGGCCGTAGCACAGGATGTTCTCGATAAAGATCACCGGATCATTGGCATCAATGCTCGCCCGCATCAGCCCGCGCGCATCGGCGGGGTTCGAGGGGGTGACGACATGGATGCCCGCCACGTGCGCGAACCATGCTTCGAGCATGTCCGAGTGCTGCCCGCCGAAGCCGACGCCGACGCCGGTGGTGGTGCGGATCACCATCGGGCACGGGGTCTGCCCGCCCGACATGAAGCGCAGCTTGGCCGCGTGGTTGACGATCTGGTCCATGCACACGCCGACGAAGTTCATCAGCATGATCTCGGCAATCGGACGCTGGCCCGCGAGCGCGGCGCCGACCGCCGCGCCGATGATCGCGGTTTCCGAGATCGGCGTCGCGCGGATGCGGTTCGGCCCGTATTTCTCGGTCAGGCCCGAGGTGATCTTGAACACACCGCCGCCCTGCTTGGCAGCAACATCTTCGCCGAGGCAGAACACGCCCGGATCGTCGGCCATCGCCTCGTCAATCGCGAGGTTCAGCGCCTGGGTCATGGTGATCTGGGCCATCAGGCGGTCTCCTCGAGCACGTCTTTGTAGATTTCGTCGGTATCGGGCAGCGGCGCATTGAGCGCGTGCTCGACCGCAGCGTCGATCTGCGCGTTGATGTCGGCGACGACCTTGTCGAGCTCCTCTTCGGTGAACTGGTGCTCGAGCATCACCTGCCGCAGCTTGGGCAGCGGGTCTTCCGCTTTCATCTCGGCGATATGTTCGGGCGGCATGTAGCTGAAGTCGGCGCCGAAGAAGTGGCCCATCATGCGGTAGCACATGGCCTCGACCAGCGTCGGCCCCTCGCCCCTGCGGGCGCGCGCGACGGCTTCGACCATCGCCGGGTAGATCTGGTGGACGTCGTTGCCGTCAACCGTCACGCCCGGCATCCCGTAGCCCGCCGCGCGGCTGGCGATGTTGGGGCTGTCGGTGTGGTCGGCATAGGCGGTGTGTTCGCCGTAGCGGTTGTTCTGGCACAGGAAGATCACGGGCAGCTTGTAGAGCTGAGCCATGTTCATCGCTTCGTGGAAGCCGCCGATATTGGCTGCGCCGTCGCCGAAGCTCACCAGCGTCACCCGGCCATCGCCATTGTTCTGGCTCGCCATCGCGAGGCCATTGGCGATGGGCAGGCCCGAGCCGACCACGCCGGTGGTCACCATGATCCCCGTGTCGGGATCGGTGATGTGCATGGTGCCGCCCTTGCCCTTGCAGGTGCCGGTCGCCTTGCCGAGGCATTCGCCCCACCACTTTTCCATCGGGATGCCCTTGGCGGTCTGCTCGCCCTGCCCGCGATAGGTGCAGACGACGTAATCGTCCTTCTCCAGCGCCGCCATCGCCGCCGCCGAGACCAGCTCCTGCCCGCGCACGCAGTAATACATCACCGCCACCTTGCCGCCCATCAGCAGCTCGCGGAATTTCTCATCCGTGCGGTTCACCTTCATCGTGCGGGTGTAGATGTCGAGCAGCTTGTCGCGGTCGATCTCGGCCATGTTGAGTGCCTCTCAGGGAAGGGGAATTAGAACTGGACGCGCTGGGTGAACCCGCCATCGACGACAATATTCGCGCCGGTCATGTAGGGCACCGCCGGGCTCGCCACAAAGACGATCGCCTTGGCGACCTCGACCGGCTCGCCGAAGCGGCCCGTGGGCATCTTGGCGAGGGTCGCATCGTAGAGCGGCTTCATGTGCTCCTCGATGATCTCCCAGTTGCCGCCCTTGTAATAGATCGCGCCCGGCGAGACCGTGTTCACGCGGATGCCCTTGGAGGCATAGGCCTGGCTGAGCTGCGAGGCATAGGTGATCAGCGCGGCCTTGAGCGCGTTGAACGGGTTGGGCGCGATGAAGGTTTCGAGCGCGGCGGTCGAGGACAGCATCACGATCGAGCCGGTGCCCGAGGCTTCCAGATAAGGCGTCAGCGTCTCGACCGCATAGGCCGCGCCCTTGATGTCCATGTCGAGGCACGCCTGCCAGTCGCCAGCCCCGCCGGTACCCGAAGCGCTCGCGGTGTGGACGAAGATATCGCAGCCGCCGAGTTCAGCGACGGCCTTCTCGAGCCACGCCTGATAGGCTTCCGTGCCGCTCGCCATGTCGAAGACCTCGGCGAAGACCTTGCCGGGGCCGGCCGCGTCGATCTCGGCAACGGCGGCGGCGATCTTGTCTTCCTTGCGGCTGAAGAAGGCGACGTCAGCGCCCTCGGCCGCGAACAGCTTCAATGACTGCAGCCCGAGGCCATGCGCCCCGCCGTTCATGATGACCTTCTTGCCCTTGAGTCCCAGATCCATAGCGCCTCTCCCCGGCATTTGCTTGTGGCCTGAGGGGATAGCCGAGTGGGGGGGCGGGGCGTATCGTCAATTTTGGGGGGTTCTGATTTCCCGATGGACCGTCGCTCCACTTAGAAGATGCAGGACACCATTCCGATTACGAAACCATAGGAGAATGCGATGTGGTCTGAGCCCGAGGTTTCTACCAGCTATGAGTAGAGCCTTCGCCCGGTTTGATGCCCATGCTTGGGCGTGATGGCAACAACCGGGTTGGGGGTTAACCCCCAACCTGGTTTGCCGACTGAACCGGTTCCCATCTCAGCCGGGGTTCTGTTCCCGAGGCTCGAGTGGGGCCGGAAGTGGTTGTAGTCGTGCCGCCAGTCAGCCAGCACCTGACGAGCATGGCCAAGGCTGGTGAACAGCGTCTCATTCAAGCATTC
>CAMCUB010000038.1 GCA_945878845.1 Erythrobacter sanguineus
CATATTAAGGTGCATGGCATGCAAACGGCCGCCGGATTCCTCCGGCGGCCGCCTGCAATTTCAGAGGCGTGAAGCCTGCTCAGTTGGCGGCGACTTCACGCCCGCTGCGCTGCTGCAGCGCGGCGACCTTTTCGACTTCGGCGAGCGCAGCAACGCGTGCGTCCGCGATGCACTTGCTGTCGACCGCGGTGCGGGTGTGGGTGTAGCGCGCGGCGGCGGGCAGCGCGCAGGCCTTCTTGAGGCGCGCATCGATCCGCGCTTCGAGCGCGGCGCGGCCCTCGGCGGTGGTGACGTCGACATCGCCGTAGCCGATCTTGACGGTCACGACCTGTTCGGCCGCGGCAGGGGCGGCGAGAGCGGCGAGGGCGAGCAGGGGAAGAGTGAAACGCATGTGACGAACTCCGGGAAATGAGAGAGGGTGTCGGGAAGTGCGATGCCGCTGTCCGGCATTCGGTTGCTGTTTGAAACTCTGGTGCAGTGCACAAGAATTATGTGCAAATGCGAAATGCGCGAAATTGGTTCCAAAGATTGCAACCAGTTGAGGGCCGATTCTCGGGAACCTCTTGAATTCGCACGGCGCTTTTTGTGCTGCACCGCAAAATCACATATCGCGTACGCGGGGCGCTGGACAGCGGGAGGCTCGCTCCTTAATCCGCCGACATGAGCGCGCACACCCTTGGCGGCGAGTCCGCCGTCTCCGATTCCATCCTGATCGTCGATTTCGGCTCTCAGGTGACCCAGTTGATCGCCCGCCGGGTGCGCGAGGCGGGGGTCTATTCCGAGATCGCTCCCTTCACTCAGGCCGAGGCCGCGTTCCGGCGCATGAAGCCCAAGGGCATCATCCTCTCGGGCTCACCCGCCAGCGTCCCCGAGGACGGCTCGCCGCGCGCCCCGCAAGCCCTGTTCGAGGCGGGCGTGCCGATCCTCGGCATCTGTTACGGCCAGCAGGTGATGACGCACCAGCTCGGTGGCGAAGTCCGCCCCGGGCACGAAACCGGCGAGGGCGGCGAATTCGGCCGCGCCTTCCTCACCGTCACCGCCGAATGCGCGCTGTTCAACGGCCTATGGGAGGTCGGCGAGCGGCATCAGGTGTGGATGAGCCACGGCGACAAGGTCACCGCCTTCGCTCCGGGCTTCGAGATCGTCGCCACCTCTGACGGCGCGCCTTTCGCCGTGATCGCCGATGAAGCGCGCAAGTTCTACGGCACCCAGTTCCACCCCGAGGTGGTCCACACGCCCGACGGCGCGCGCCTGATCGCCAACTTCGTCCGCCACGTCTGCGGCCTCAAGGGCGACTGGACCATGGCCGAGTTCCGCCAGACCAAGATCGCCGAAATCCGCGCGCAGGTCGGCGACAGGCGGGTGATCTGTGGCCTCAGCGGCGGGGTCGACTCCGCCGTCGCCGCGGTGCTGATCCACGAAGCGATCGGCGATCAGCTGACCTGCGTCTTCGTCGACCACGGCCTGATGCGCATGAACGAGGCGGAGCAAGTCGTGACCCTGTTCCGCGATCACTACAACATCCCGCTCGTCCACGTGGAGGCCGAGGCGCTGTTCCTCGGCGGTCTCGCGGGCCTCACCGATCCCGAGGCCAAGCGCAAATTCATCGGCAAGACCTTCATCGACGTGTTCGAAGAGGAAGCCCGCAAGGTCGGCGGGGCGGATTTCCTCGCGCAAGGCACGCTCTATCCCGACGTGATCGAATCGGTCTCCTTCACCGGCGGGCCGAGCGTCACGATCAAGAGCCACCACAATGTCGGCGGGCTTCCGGAGCGCATGAACATGGCGCTGGTCGAACCCTTGCGCGAACTGTTCAAGGACGAGGTCCGCGATCTCGGGCGCGAGCTGGGCCTGCCCGACGCCTTCGTCGGCCGCCACCCCTTCCCCGGCCCCGGCCTTGCAATCCGCATCCCCGGCGAAGTCACCAAGGAGCGCTGCGACATCCTGAGGAAGGCCGATGCGGTCTACCTCGAGGAAATCCGCAACGCCGGGCTCTACGACGCGATCTGGCAGGCCTTCGCGGTGTTGCTCCCCGTCAAGACCGTCGGCGTGATGGGCGACGGGCGCACCTACGATTCGGTCTGCGCCCTGCGCGCGGTAACCTCGACCGACGGGATGACCGCGGACGTCTTCCCCTTCGACGCCGGCTTCCTGACCCGCGTCGCGACCCGGATCGTCAACGAGGTCAAGGGCATCAACCGGGTGACGTATGACTATACGTCGAAGCCGCCGGGCACGATCGAGTGGGAGTGAGGCCGACGCGACCGCTCTCTGCATTGGCTGCGGTCATGTTCATCACCGCATGTGCGGGCGAATCCGAACCTTCGGCACCCGAACGCACTGTCGCGGCAACACCGGATTGCGACGTAATATTGGCCGAGGCAGAGTCGCGAGCCAAAGCGATAGCCGAGGATCAGAAGCTTTCCGACGAAGACCGGGTGATCGCTACCACGCGAGTCTGGAGCCAGACCGGCCAATGCGGCGTCAGACCGATGGCACCGGGCGAGCCGGATCCCGCCGATATCTCGAAGGAACTTGCTGAGCATTACCGCGCAGCAATGGCAGCGGCGCGCTCGGTCAAGGATCCGGACGCGGAATGCCGGTCGCAGATTGGCGACCGACACGCCGACGCACTTGAGGCAATTTGCGCCTCGGTCAGCGGGGCTACGCATCCTCCCTGCAACTCTGCCAACACCTGCGAGCTGCTGGTCGAAGAAGTCGAGCGCAACTGCGACAGCTGGATGGTAGAACGCTATCCAAACCTGTGTTCTGCGGCCGGACCTGACTGACCTCGAAGCGGTCATATGTGTGTGCGGGCCCCGGTTACGCTCTTTCAGCCGCGCGCCAAATCGCATATCGCATCCCCCATGCGGTCGCTTCTCCCCCTCTCCCTCGCCGCCTTCCTCGCCCTCGCCGCTTGCGCGGGGCCTGAGGCCGAGGCGCCGCTGGCCGATCCCACCGCCTCGCCCGCGCCGGTGACCGAGGGCGCGTGGAGCCTCGATCCCGCCGCCTCGCGCCTCGCCTATGTCTCGATCAAGGCGGGCGAGGTGGCCGAGAACAACCGCTTCGACACGCTTTCCGGCAGCGTCGCGGCTGACGGCACCGCCAGCCTCCGCATCGATCTGGCCTCGGTCAGCACCGGGGTCGAGATCCGCGACGAGCGGATGCGCGAGGTGTTCTTTGCGGTCGCCGACAATCCCGCCGCGACCGTCACCGCAAAGCTGGATCCGGCGCGCTTTGCGGGCCTCGCGGTCGGCCAGTCGGTGCTCCGCCCGCTGACGGCGGAAGTGACGATCAAGGGCGCCACCGCTGAGGTCGAGACCGAGGTGCTGGTCACCCGCACGGCCGAAGACCGCGTGCTGGTGGTGACCGCCGCGCCGATGATCGTCTCGACCGACATGTTCGGCCTGACCGACGAACTGGGCGAATTGCGCGCGCTCGCCCAGCTGCCCTCGATCACGCCCGCGGTGCCGGTGACTTTCACGCTCGCCTTCACGCGCGGCTGAGGGCGCATCGCGCTGACAATTTGGCGCAGGCTGACGCTACGGCGCGCGCGCGGTCGCTTCGGCCTCCCCAAAAGCAGGCTTGAAAGCCCCGCGCAACTCGGCTTGTCTGGCCGGCAACACGCCCCCCATGAGGGGCTTTGACGGGAGGACACGCCAATGAAGACCGCGATCACCGAAATGTTCGGCATCGAGCATCCGATCATCCAGGGCGGCATGCACTATGTCGGGTTTGCCGAGATGGCGGCGGCTGTCTCGAACGCCGGGGGCCTCGGGATCATCACCGGCCTGACGCAGGGCACGCCCGAAAAGCTCGCCAACGAGATCGCGCGCTGCAAGGACATGACCGACAAGCCCTTCGGCGTGAACCTGACGATCCTCCCGACCCTGACCCCGCCCGACTATCCCGGGCTGCTCAAGGCGGTGATCGAGGGCGGTGTGAAGGTGGTCGAGACCGCGGGGCGCAACCCGGTCGAGCTGCTGCCGCCGCTGAAGGACGCCGGGATCAAGGTGATCCACAAGTGCACCTCGGTGCGCCACTCCTTGAAGGCGCAGGACATCGGCTGCGATGCGGTGAGCGTCGACGGGTTCGAATGCGGCGGCCACCCGGGCGAGGACGACGTGCCCAACTTCATCCTGCTGCCGCGCGCTGCCGATGAACTCGAGATTCCCTTCGTCTCCAGCGGCGGGATGGCCGACGGGCGCAGCCTTGTCGCCAGCCTCGCGATGGGCGCGGCGGGGATGAACATGGGCACGCGCTTCATCGCCACCAAGGAAGCCCCGGTGCACGAGAATGTGAAGCAGGCGATCCTCGCCGCTTCCGAACTCGACACAAGGCTGGTGATGCGCCCGCTGCGCAACACCGAACGCGTGCTGACCAACGAAGCGGTCGAGCGCCTGATCCAGAAGGAAAAGGAGCTGGGCGACGCGATCACCATCCAGGACATCCTGCCCGAGGTCGCCGGGGTCTACCCCAAGATCATGATGGAAGGCACGATGGACGCAGGCGCGTGGAGCTGCGGCATGGTCGCCGGGCTGATCCACGACATCCCGACCTGCAAGGAGCTGATCGACCGCATCATGCTCCAGGCCGAGGAGATCATCGCCCGGATGCATGCGATGGCACGCGCCTGATCCCCTCCCGCGCCTGATCCCGCACGTCTGATCCAGCGCCGACCCGTTCGCCGCCAGCGCCCGCTGGCGGCGGCTAGGTATTCGCCCGCATTCTCCCCGAGGCCGCAGTGCGGCAACTTGTAGAAGTGCGACAGGCCGATTCTGGAGGGGGTCGGCCCCCGCATGTGAGGCGCTGTGACTCCGGGCGGCTGCGGGAAGCTCCCCGGAGGATTTGGACGGGGAGGTGGTTATGGAACTCTTGGTGAATGGCCCGGCGGTGCTGGGCGCAATCGTGATCAGTGTCGCGCTGGGTGCATGGTCGCTCGGGCGCTGGCAGGGCGGGCTGGCCGTGACCGATGACGCGGCCCCTGAAGCCATGCCCGCCGGCGGCGAGGCCCCCGTCCAGCGTGCCTCGCTTGGGGCGGCGGGCACTGCCCTCTGCCAGGATGCGGCCCGGGCCGAACGGCACACCGCGCTGGTTGCGGCGGATTCGCTCGGAGAACTTCACGCCGAGATCAGCGCCTATCGCCGCGCCCAGAAGGTGCTCGCCGGCCCCGAGGGGGATGGCCTGCGCTTGCAGCCGCATTTCGCCGATGCTCGCGGCGAATGCCGCTTTCTCGGCGTCATGGGCGAGCCGACCTGCGGCCTCGCCGAGCCCGCGCGGACGGCCTGCGCCTGCGGGACGCGCTGCGCCCATGCCGACCCGCTACCGCCCGCGGTGACGCGGCGCGAAATCCTGCGTCAGCCCTCGGCTTCGGGCTTGGCGCGGGTGTAGGGGACGAAGTCCTCGAAGAACACAGCGCCGCTCAGCATGCCCGTATAGGGCTCGACCGACACCGTCTGGTCCTCGCGGCACAGCTGCGTGCTGTCGCGGCGGATGATCCGCAGATAGTCGCGGTCGTCGATCCGTTTGGGATCGCGGGTGCGCTGCACCCAGATCGTGCTGCCCGAGCCATAGACATAGGCGGTGCCGTCGATCGTCTGCATCGGCACATTGCGGAACGCGCGGATGCAGCGCACCGGCTCGCCCGCGACGCGGCCTTCGAGCAGCTTGGAGAGGCGCTGCTCACCCTTGCTCAGCGGCGCGGCGGCGGTCTCGGCCTCAACATCGCTTTGTGCGGCAGCGGGGAGCGCGGTCGCAGCGGTGAGGGCGGCGGCAAGGCACCCGATCATCATGCGGGCGCGGTGGGAGATACGATGCATGCGGACATCTCCTTCAAGTCTGAAAGCCAAGCCCTTCCATATCCGGCATTAACCGGGGCTGAGCGGGCCATTCCTAGTATCGGCTCAAGTTCACCGAGATCTCCAACCTGCCGTCGCGATCGTCGCGTTCCAGCGAAAGGTCGACCTCGAGCGACACATCGCTGTCCTCGCCCGCGGGAACGCTGGCTTCGAATTTGCCCAGCTGCTTTTTGGTGCGCAGGTATTCGGCGAAGGACGGGCCGTATTTCGCTTCCAACTCCGCGATCTGCGCTTCGGTGTAGGTGACCTGGGCGACCGCCTCGAGCGGGGTGGGCAGGCAGGCATTCAGCCGCCCGACCATCCGCGAAAAGTCGCGTTCGGCGGCCTCATCCTCGCCTGCGGGAAAGCTCCAGTCGCAGGCGAGGTCGAACCCTTCCTGCGGGCTGTCGAAGTCGCAATCGCGCGCATCGCGAAAGAAGGAGGGTTTACCGTCGAGCGTCATGTCGAGCAGCCCCTTGGGGTTGACCACCAGGCCCACACCCTGAAGCCGCGCAGCGCCCTTGGCGAGCATCACCTCGATCAGTTCGCAGCCGGACTTGGCCGCTGCGCCCGTCGGCGCGGCGATCAGCGCCGCCGCCAGACCCGCCGCCGCGAGCCGCGTCAGCCTAGGAGTGGCCAGCGTCCGCACCCGAAGCGATGTCTGGGAGCCCTGCTTGCGCCGCGCCGTCCGCCGGGCCGCCTTTCAGCACAAATCGCCGGTCGCAATAGCCGCAATCGACATAGCCGTGCTCGTCGATCTCGAGGAACACGCGTGGATGGCCCAGCGCCGCCGGGCGGAAGCCCGCGCCGCCGCGAATGCCGGTCGCGCCGTCGCAGCTCACGCGGTGGGTCTCGACCAGCAGGGTTTCGGGAGGAGGAATGCTCATGGCCTCCGCCGATACAGGCGCGCGGGCACGAGTTCAATTGCCTTTGCTTGTGCGCTTGCCTAGGCCGCTTTCATGTCCACCGAACCCGCGATCCGCATCGACAACCTCGTCAAGCGCTATGCCCCCGCCAAGGGGGCAAAGGGCACGATGACCGAGGGCAAGCTCGCGCTGGGAGGGGTCAGCTTCGATGTGCCGCAGGGCTCGATCTTCGGGCTGCTCGGCCCCAATGGCGCGGGCAAGTCGACGCTCATCAACATTCTGGCGGGGCTGGTCAACAAGACCTCCGGCACGGCCGAGATCTGGGGCTTCGACATTGACCAGCAGCGCCGCAACGCGAGCCGCTCGATCGGGATCGTGCCGCAGGAGATCGTCTTCGATCCCTTCTTCACGCCCTATGAAGTGCTCGAGAATCAGGCGGGTTTCTATGGCATTCCCGCAGCGCTCAGGCGCTCCGAGGCGCTGCTCGAAGCGGTGCGGCTCAGCGACAAGCGCAACGCCTATGCCCGCACGCTGTCAGGCGGCATGAAGCGGCGGCTGCTGGTCGCCAAGGCGATGGTGCACTCGCCGCCGATCCTCGTGCTCGACGAGCCCACCGCCGGGGTCGATGTCGACCTCAGGCGGCAATTGTGGGAGCTGGTCAGCGAACTCAACCGCGAGGGCGTGACCGTGGTGCTCACCACCCACTACCTCGAAGAGGCCGAGCAGCTGTGCGACCGGATCGCGATCATCAACCACGGGCAGGTGATCGCCGACAAGCCTACCCGCGAACTGGTCGGCATGGCGCGCGAGAAGGTGGTGGCGGTGACCGCGGCCGATGATCTCGCCGCCGCCCCCGCGCACGAGGCTTTCGCCAAGGTCGAGTGGGACGGCGCGCGCGGCGTCGCGGTGACCTATGACAAGGACCGCCTCAATGCCGGGCAGGTGCTCGGCATCCTTCAGGCGCAAGGGTTGGTGATCGCCGATGTGACGACCCGCGAGGCCGATCTGGAGGATGTCTTCGTTCAGCTGACCGCTGCGGTCTGATCGCAGCCGCCGTCTGGGCGCGCCGTCAGCTCGAGGTCGGCTCGCCGTGGTCGGCCCCAGCGGCCTTGCGCTTGCGCCAGCGCCGCCGGCCGCGGCGCTCGATCGGTGCCTCGCAGCGGCGGCACACCCCGACATAGGCGCGACCATTCCATACGACATCGCGCCGCAGGGGCTGATGCTGGTTCAACAGGCATGCAAGCGAATCAAAAAAGGACATGGACAAGACTGCCCCGGTGAGAGGTTTAGGCGACCCGCCAATGCATTACGTTCTGGAGGCGTGCTCTGATTCTGCGACAGGCATCGCTCTGGGGCAGGATGTAGCACCATGTTGCAGTGCAACCTAGGGGAATTACGGGGCAGCTTAACTGGAGTTAGCCATAACTTGGCGCTTGCCGCTGCCCCAATTGCGCGGCAAGGCGCCGCAATGGTGACGGATGAAACCTTGCCCCACCCGCAGGACGCGCTGAAGGATTCGGGGCACGACGTGCTCGTGATCGGATCGGGCGCGGCGGGGCTGACCGCGGCGCTGGCGCTCGCCGAAACCCGCCGCGTGCTGGTGCTGGCCAAGGGCTCGCTCACCGGCGGATCGACCGCCTGGGCGCAGGGCGGGATCGCCGCGGTGCTCGATGCGGGCGACACTTTCGAGGATCACGTGCGCGACACGATGGTGGCCGGCGCAGGGCTGAATGATCTGGCCACGGTCGAATTCGTGATCGAACGCGCGCCGCGCTCGATCGACCGCTTGTGCGAGCTTGGCGTGCCCTTCAACCGCGATGCCGATACGCTCCACCTCACCCGCGAGGGCGGCCATTCGCACCGCCGCATCGTCCATGTCGACGACGCCACCGGCTGGGCGGTGCAATCGGCGCTGGTCAAGGCGGCCGAGGCCAACCCCAACATCACGCTGCTGCCCGGGCGCACCTGCATCGACTTCATCACCGACCGCCACCGCGAACACTTCTCCGCCGCGGGCCGCGTCTGGGGCGTCTATGCGCTCGATGAAGCCACCGGCCGGGTCGAGCGCCATGTCGCCCGCGCCACGATCCTCGCCACCGGCGGCGCGGGGCGCGTGTACCAATTCTCCACCGCCCCGCGCGGCGCGACCGGGGACGGGATCGCGATGGCGTGGCGGGCGGGCGCACGGGTCTCCAACATGGAGATGATGCAGTTCCACCCGACCTGCCTCTACCACCTCGAGACCAAGAATTTCCTCATCACGGAGGCCGTGCGCGGCGAAGGCGGACGGCTGATCAACCCGCGCACCGGCAAGCGCTTCATGACCTTCTACGACCCCGAGCGGATGGAGCTTGCGCCGCGCGATGTGGTCGCCCGCGCGATCGACGCCGAGATCAAGCGCTTTGGCCTCGATTACGTCCACCTCGATATCAGCCACGAGGACCCGGAGTTCGTGAAGGGGCACTTCCCGACGATCTACGACAAGCTGATGGGCCTCGGGATCGACATGACCAAGCAGCCGATCCCGGTCGTGCCTGCGCAGCATTATACCTGCGGCGGGGTGGTGGTGGATCTCGCCGCGCGCACCGACATCCCGGGCCTGTGGGCGGCGGGCGAGTGCACCGAAAGCGGCCTCCACGGCGCGAACCGGCTGGCGTCGAACTCCCTTCTCGAATGCTTCGTCTTCGGCGAGGCGGCGGCGCAGGACATCCTTGAGACATGGGACACGCTGGAGGCCGCCCCGGCGATCCTCCCATGGGACGAAAGCCGCGTGACCGACTCCGACGAGGAAGTCGTCATCAAGCAGAACTGGACCGAGATCCGCCGCTTCATGTGGAATTACGTCGGCATCGTGCGCACCACCAAGCGCCTGGAACGCGCCGCGAGCCGGATCGAACTGCTGAAGCGCGAGGTCGAGGATTACTACGGCGCCTTCCGGGTGACGACCGACCTCATCGAACTGCGCAACCTGCTGCAATCGGCCGAGCTGATCGTGAAGTCGGCGCTCCGTCGGAAGGAGAGCCGGGGGCTGCACTATACGCTCGATTACCCCGAGCTGGCGGATGAGGCGAAGGATACGGTGCTGGTGCCTTAGGGCGACCGCGTTCTGCGAATGTAATCGACCCAAGCGACCAGACGCAGGTCGGCGAATTCACGCGCGGCCTTCAGATTGTCGGCGGCCGGGAACGGCGGCGCATCATAAAACAGTGTCAGGTCAATGGGATTGTCCGCGAGCCACGTCTCAAACAGGTCTTCGCGCAAACAGATAAGCGCGTAATCGCTGAAGTAGCTCACCAGCATGCAGGTCTGCTGATCGTCGATGAAGACCATTGGCAAATACATCGCCGAATCATCCGAGATCTTCTTGGCTGTTGCCGCAGTCAGGGCAATCTTGCGAGGTGGACTCTCGGTTAGGTCTGGCGCGCCTTGCTCCACCACAAAACCCCACTCCGAACCATGATCCCGCAGCGTCTTAAAGATGGATTCGACCTCTGAACTTACGCACCACTCGATGAGGCTCAGCGGGGCAAGGCCGGTTTGCTCAAAAACCCGCCTTTCGAGATCTTTGTCATCCGGGGGCCCCGTAATGCTCGCCGCAACCAGCCGTGCTGCCTCAGGAACTTGGTCGAGCGGAATGATCTCATGCCGGACTGCCTTCCAATCCCAAGTGCCCATGCGGATTGCCTTTCGTCAGTCGGCTTTGCCGAGCGTTCGCTCAAAGTGAGGCAGCAGCTGGGCATAGAAGGCCACGTAGGCATCATCCTGCATGTGGCGCGAAGCACGGCAGGCGAAGAACAATTCGTTGCGCAGGTCCTCCAGCGTCTCGCGCCTGCGTGCCTTGGCGGCGGCGGCGCAGGCTTCGAAGGAACCAAATGCCTCGTAGCCGTCGAAGGTCATGCCAAAGGCGAAAATAGCCTTCGGATCGTCTTGCGGCGGCAGTGTTATGTCGTCGTTCATGTCCAGCAACATAGCGCGTCGGCGATTGCGTTGAAACGGCTTGAAGGGGTCTGCCATGCTGAGGATCGTTGGCCTGCTTGGTGTTGCGTCATTGGTGATTGCCCCCCTCGCCGCGCAGGACGCCCCCGCCCCCACCGAATCCGAAAATTCCATCGTCGTCACCGCCCAGCGCTCCGGCGCGCCGATGTGGATTGTCGAGACGACGACCGGCACCGTCATCCTCGTCGGCGAAATCCGGGCGATCCCGAAAACCACCCCATGGGAGCCCGCGCGCCTCGAAGAAGCCACCCGCGCGGCCGACCGCGTGATCCTCGGCGCGCGGCCCAAGATTTCGCCGGGCGATATCTTCCGGCTGATGTTCTCGGGCGGCAAGCTCACCAAGCTGCCCGACAAGACCGTCGCTGGCGACTACCTTGACGCGGGCCAGCTCCAGCGCCTCGAAGCGCTCGCTGCCGCGCATGAGGAGGACTACTCGCGCCAGTCGTTCCTCCTGACCTCCTTCGGGATGCTGCGCGAGGAGCTGCGCTTCAACCGCGACACCGCCGATGATGCCTCCAACGTGGTCAAGAAGGCCGCAGAGAAGGCCGACGTCGCGATCACCCGCGCCGCCACGCTCAGGGGCGAGGACGTGATCGACAACCTGTTCGAGGCGCCGCCCACCGCGCACATCCCCTGCCTTGTCGCGGCGATGGATGCGGTCGAGGCGGGGCCGCAGATCGTCGAGGAGCGCGCCACCAACTGGCGGCGGTTCAAGATTCCGGCGGTGATGAACAACCCGCTCGAAAGCGCGCTCGGCCAGTGCTGGCCCTGGGCGGACGAGACTTTGGGCAGCGAACTCAGGACCATCTGGGTCGACCGCATCGCCGAAGCGAGCGCGGCGAAGGGCACCACACTGGCGGTCGTGCCGCTAAGGGTGTTGGCGGAAAGTGGGGGGGTGCTTGACCAATTGGAGCAACGCGGCTTCGATATTGCCGGACCCCCGTGGAAATGACCGCGCGGGGCCGCTGAGAGGATCAAGCCGCCCCATGCCCACCCTTACCACTCCGAATACCGGCATCGAGATTTTCTACGAGGACACCCTCGAAAATGGGGGCGATCCGAACGCCGAGGCGCTTCTGCTGGTGATGGGGCTCGGCGCGCAGATGACCCTGTGGCCGGACGAGCTGGTGGCGGCGCTCGCGGCCGAGGGCTTCCGGGTGATCCGCTACGACAACCGCGACATCGGCCTTTCCCAAAAATTCGAAGGCCAGCGCGCGCCCTCGCTCCCGGTGCAGGTGCTGAGGAAGAAGATCGGTTTCCCCGCCAGGGTGCCCTACACCCTCAAGGACATGGCCGATGACGGGATCGGGGTGCTGAGCGCTCTGGGGATCGAGAGGGCCCATGTGGTCGGCGCTTCGATGGGCGGGATGATCGTCCAGCTGATGGCGATCCACCATGCCGAGCGGCTGATGAGCATGACCTCGATCATGTCGACCACCGGCAACGGCAAGCTCCCCCAGGCCGAGCCCGCCGCGATCGGCGCGCTGACCGCGCCCTTGAAGGCCATGGACGAGGACACCCTCATTGCCCACGGCCTCAACATCATCCGCAATATCGGCACCCCCGATAGCGGCGAGTTCCCGTTCGACGAGGCCCACCAGCGCGCGCGGGTGCTGGCGAACATGCGCCGCAGCGTTTACCCCGCAGGCCTCCCGCGCCAGCTCGCCGCGATCATCGACGATGGCGACCGGACGAAGCGCCTCGGTGCGGTGCGCACGCCGACGCTGGTGCTCCATGGCGAGGCCGACCCGCTGGTCAAGCTCCCCGGCGGCGAGGCGACCGCAGCGGCGATCCCCGGCGCACGGCTGGTTACGATCCCAGGCTGGGGCCACGACCTGCCGCTGAAGCTGGTCCCGCGCCTTGCGGGCGAGATTGCGGAGCATGCGCGGGGGAGGTGAGGCCTTACCGTTACCCCATCGCCTGCCACGGGATGATCGCCGCATCCCCCGGGCGTGAGGCTGCCGCCTCGCGCGCTTCGGCATAGAGCGCGCGGATCAGCGGGAGTTCGGGGTAGATCTCGGTCATGTAGCCGAGCAGCGGCCTTGTATCGACATAGCAGATGCGGTGCCCCGCAAAGCCGAACTCGCTCACCACCGGAAACCCTTGGGCGACGAAATGATCGCGCACGCCTTCGTAATCGGCGGCGAAGGTCGCGCAGTGGTGGAGCACCGGCTGGCCGTCGGCGCGCAAGACTTCGTGGAAGGCGCTGGGGGCGTCGGAGACGACCTCGATCACCTCGACATTGATGTCGCCGGTCTGGACGAAGACGCCGCGGATGCGGATCGGGTCGGCGGGCTCGCCGCGATAGCTGTGGTCGTCCAGCACACCCTCGGAGCCGCCGCAGAACGGGCCCCAGCCATAGGCGCGGTTCAATGCCGCGCAGCCTTCCTCGAGGTTCGGCACAAGGAAGGCCATCTGGACGAGCGTGACGGGCAGGATGCTCAAGCGCGCCCGTCCAGCCAAGCCCGCGAAGTACGCGCGCATTCGCGGGCGCGTTCGGTGAGGTCGGGGAAGGCGTCGCGCAAGGCGGCGGAGCGCTCCTCGATCGCCATGGGCAGGTGCGCGGGCAGGGCCTCGACCATCGCGGCGAGGGGGAGGCCGCCGTGCCCGAGCGGCATCCGGCGGTTGATCGCATCGTCGATGATGGCGTCGAAGTTGCTGGTGTCCGGGCCCTCGGCGGGCGCGTCGCAGGGCTGGCAGTAGCTCAGCCATTCGCGCGGGATCGCCGCCAAGTCCTCCGCCGTCCCGCCCGAGCGCGCCCAGTGCAGCGTGTCGACCAGCAGCGCCTTGGCCTCGCCTTCGACGCCTTCAAGCACCGCGCGGGCCATCGCCAGCGTCTTCACCTCGGTGAAGATGCCGAATTCGAGGTTCACGCGCACCCCGGTGCCCTTGGCGGCATCGACCATCGCCTGAAACTTGGCGGTGGTGGCGGCCATGTCGGGGTCAGAGGAAACGCACAGCAGGTTCCTCGCCCCCAGTTCGGCAGCGATGCCGACCAGCTCGGTCAGCCACGGATCGGGCGCCCCGGGCATGATCCAAGCGACCTCGCAATCGAGCAGTTCCACCCCCGCATCGCGCGCCTGTGCGCGGATCGCGCGGGTGGTGGCGGGCGTCCACGTGTCCTTCTCGACCCACATGCCGCCGAAGTCGAAATCGGACGCGGCGGCGCATTCGATCAGCTGCGCCGGGGTGGCCTCGGGCATGATCCCGGCGGCGAGCGAGATCAGGCGGCGCGTCACAGCGTCTGCCCGTCGTCGAGCACGAAGTCGGTGCCGGTCACGAATTCGCTCGCGTCCGAGCACAGGAACAGGATCATCGCGTCGAGGCCCTCCTCGCCCATCAACCGCCGCTTGGGGAACTTCGCAATCTGCTTCTTGCCGGGCTCGGTGTCGAACCAGGCATCGTTGATCGCGGTGCGGATATAGCCGGGGGAGACGGTGTTGACGTTGATCCCGGCCCGCGCCCATTCGCGCCCCAGCGTCCGCCCCGCCTGCACCACGCCTGCCTTCGACGCGGCATAGGCGACAAGGCCGGGGGAGGGCTCGAAGGCGGTGATCGAGGCGATCATGACGATCCGGCCCTTGGTCACGCCGTGGGCCATCATCCGCTTGGCGCCTTCGCGGGCGGTCAGGATCGCGCCCTTGAGGTTGATGGCGAGGGTCTGTGTGATCTCGTCTTCGGAGATGGTGGTCGCCATGCCTGCGCCGTCGACGCCCGCATTGGCGATGACGGTGTCGACCGGTGCGCCAAACGCGGCCTCGGCTGCGTCGAAGCCCGCGATGATGTCCGCCTCGCGCGCGACGTCCATCGTGACCGCGGCGGCGGCAGGGCCGATTTCGGCGGCCAGCGCCGCGAGCCGGTCCGCCCGCCGCGCGCCGAGTGCCACCTTCGCGCCGCTGCCTGCCAGAATGCGCCCGAAGCGCGTACCGAGGCCCGAGGACGCGCCGGTGACCAGCGCGGTGCGCCCGGTGAGGTCGAAGGAGAAGGTCATCGGGTTTTCAAAACCTCGTCATTGCGAGCCGTAGGCGAAGCAATCCATGGACTGACTGTCGCTCTTGGCGCGAGGGTGATCCATGGATTGCCGCGTCGCTACGCTCCTCGCAATGACGAAGGGGGTCACGAGGTCGCAGGCAGTTCCCCGTTCACATACTTCATCAGCGTCGTCTGGAAGTGCCGCACGCGGCTGTCCTGATAGTGGCCGAGCTCCATCAGCCCGTCCTTCATCGCTTTCATGCCCTCCTGCACATAGGGCAGGTTGGCCATGTCCTGATCGAACACATTGGCGAGCTGCGGGCCCATGATGTCGTTGGCCCAGGCGAAGGGCTCGTCATCGGGGATATAGGTCGGCGCGACCGCGCGGGGGCGTTCCTGACCCTTGGGCGTCGGGAACAGCAGGCGGATTTCCATGATGCACCAGTCGGGCGTGTCACCCGGCAGCCAGCGGTACACCAGCGTCGGCAGGAAGCCGATCCACGGCGAGAAGTTGGGGAAGATGTTGTAGGTGAAGTTGTCGAGGATCTCGGTGTCCGAGGCGTCCGAATAGTCATAGCCGTAGTTTTCGGCAAAACCCTTGCGCCCGGCCTCGGCCAGCACTTTGCGCGCCGCCAGCGGATCCTCGGCGTCATAGCCTTCCACCGGCTCTTCGCTGGCGTTGAAGCGGCGGTTGGTGCGCGCGTCGGCCCCGCCCGAGAATTCGTTCATCTTCTCGAGCACGTAGTCCGAATTCTTGCCCTTCACATGCGGGCTCAGCACGCCCGACGGCGTGATCGCGCGGTTGAAGTGGTCGCCGATATGGTCGTAGCGCGTGTTGGCATCGCCGAGGAAGGCGAGCAGCTGCGGGTGGGTGGTGATCGAGTGCCAGGCTTCCATGAAGGCCTCGGCGGTGGCCTTCCAGTTGGCGGGGATCTTCTTCTGCACCCACATGCCGGTGTAGCGGTTGCCGAAGTCATAGCGCTCGTAATGCGAGGCTGCCGGGCCGAGCCAGGTCTTGAAATCGGGCAGGCTGTGGTTCTCGGTGATCATCACGAAGCCCTGCCACAGCTCGACGCGCGCCTGCGGCAGGTCCATGTCCTTGCCCTCGAGGTGCTTGAAGTCCCACGAGCAGGGGATTTCCTTCAAGGACCCGTCATTGCGCCAGGTGAAGCCGTGGAACGGGCAGCGCAATTGCACCGACGACCCGCTCTCGGTGCGCAGCTTGCGGCCGCGGTGGAGGCAGGCGTTGTAGAAGGCCTTCACCCCGCCGTCCTTCTGGCGGATCAGCAGGAAGCTCTTGCCAGCGATGTCGAACACGACAGTATCGCCCGGATCGGGCAATTCATCCTCGCGCGCGGCGAAGAGCCAGACGTTGGGCCACATCTTCTCGCGCTCGAGCTTCGCGAATTCCTCCGAGATGTAGGGCGCGACCGGCAGGGGATCGTCACCCATCTCGATCGTGGTTTCCTCGAAGAGGTAATCGGGCGCCCGGCGCGTGTCGCCGTTGAGCATGTCGGTGTAGCTGAGGCCCGGGCAGCGGTCACCGCGGGCAATGTCCTTGATCTCGTTCATGGGATTGTTCCGGTCCTCATCGGGGCACGCCCCGCCTCTCGTCCTCGCACTTTGTGCAGTGTCTCAGGCGGAGAATATCACACAGCTTCGCGCGCGGGGCACACTATCGGATTGGAGAGGAAAATGGGTTTGGGCGGGAAAATCGCTGCTTTGGGCGACATCATGCAGCTGGCTTACGTGCCGGAGGATTTCGACGCGGCGGTGAAGCACTGGACCGAGGTGATGGGGGTGGGGCCGTTCTTCATCATTGAGGGCATCCACCTTGATGGCATGAAGTATCGCGGACAGCCGACTGACGCGGTGTTCGACCTAGCGCTCGCCTATTGGGGTGACCTCCAGATCGAGCTGATCCGCCCGCGTGACAATCACCCTTCCGTCTATACCGGCGAATATGGCGCGACCGGCAATGGGCTCCACCATGTGTGCATTCTGGTCGACGACATCGCCCACGCGCGGGCCGTGTGCGAGGCGGAAGGCGCCGAGGTGATGATCGAGGGGACGTTCGGCACCAGCCAGGCGATCTATGTCGATGCCGGCGGAGGGCCGGGGACGCTGGTGGAGATATTGCAGCAGGCCAAGGACGGGCCGGACCTGTTCGGGATGATCAAGGCGGCGGGGATCGATTGGGATGGGAGCGAACCGCTGCGGAAGCTGGGGTGAAGCTTTTCGTCATTGCGAGTGGAGCGAAGCAATCCATGGCCTGAGCTTGCAGCACGCGGTCGGTCCATGGATTGCCGCGTCGCCTGCGGCTCCTCGCAATGACGAAAATTAGCGCAAGTTGGGTCGCGCAGCGACCGCGAGCGCACGCGCGCAAGCCGCAGGTGCCCGGAGCGTAGCGGAGGAACAGCACCGAGGACGGGGGCGCGGAGGCGCCCCCGCAATCACTCAGTCGCTCGCGCCCAGATACCCCAGCTGCCCCGCCTTGAAGATCGTCTGCGCCCGGTTCACCGAGTCGAGCTTCTCCCCCGCGCGGTGGATGTGGTAGCGGATCGTGGCGTGCGACCGGTTGAGGATCATGCTGATCTCCTTGTCGGTCTTGCCGATCGCCGCCCAGCGCAGGCACTCGACCTCGCGCTTGGAGAGCACGCAGTCCGAGGGAATCCGCCGCTTGGTGCGGTGGGCCTGGACGTAGCCGGCCACGAAGCACCGCGTCACCATCGCGAACAGCGCGCCATATTCGGCGAATTCGGCCGACAGGTCTTCCTTGTCGCGGTCCATGCTGATGAAGCTCGACGCGCTGATCTGCCCGAACGGCAGGTGCACCGGCACCACGATCGCCGCCTTGCACAAGGCGCGCTTCTCGAAATCGTTCATGTCGATTTCGGCGAGGTAGTGGTTGCGCCAGCGGGTGTTGAAGCCGTGCTGGTTGACCCAGAAGGGCTCGCTTTCATAGCGGCACGCGCGCGGCAGCGGCGAGTGCAGCGCGAGGCGATGGTCCTCCCACCAGCGCGCGCCGTCATCGAGCCAGCGGAACACATCGGCGTTGAGGATCGTGCCGTCGGCATCGACCATCGGCTCCTTGGAGGAGATGTCATCGCACACCGCGATCTGCATGCCCCGCTCCTGCGCGATCCGGGCGAGGTTCACGGCGGCATCGTGGATGTCTTCGGGGCAGGTGATGGTGACCTGTTCGAGCAGCAAATCGAGCGATTCGCGGCCCTGCGGCGTGCGCAGTTCGACAACATTGGTAGCCATTTGGCGCCCTTGCTCCTCTCATTGTTTTCTGATTCGGAAGACTACCGCAATTTTTCTGAATGTCCTCACACTTTACGTAGGGGAATCGCCGAGGCGCGGGGGCTAGCGAAAGAGACAGGGAGACTGGACAGGCATGGCATTTGCGGGCGCGAATTTCGGACGTGTGTTGAAGGCTTTGGCGGAGGCGATCCCGGCGGAGCGGCCCGCGCTGGTGCATGGGGACCGGGTGGTGACCTGGGGCGAGCTCGACGCGGTCACCGACCGGATCGCCGCCGGATTGCGCGCGCGCGGCCTCCAGCCCGGAGACATCGCCGGGCAGATGCTGCGCAACACGCCCGACTACATGCTGGCCTATTTCGGCTGCGTGAAGGCCGGGCTGGTGCCGGTCAATGTGAACTACCACTACCGGCTGCGCGAGCTTGCCGACATCTTCAACCGCTTCGGATTGAAGGCGCTGTTCACCGAGAGCGACTTTGCCGACATCGCCCGCGAGGCCATGCCTGCAGGCACGCTGACGGTCGATGTCGGGAGCGGCGAGTGGGACGCGCTCAGCCAGTCCCCGCTGCCCGCAGACTTCGCCATCCATGACGACCCGGAGGCGCTGTTCCTCACCGCGACCGGCGGCACGACCGGCATGCCCAAGGCGGTGATGTGGCCGATGGATCAGGCCTGGGGCGCGTTCAACATCGGCGTCTGGCAGCGCCCGCCGGGCACCCCGCCGCTGGTCGCGGCCAGCCTCGAGGAGCAGGTGGCCGAGGCCGCGCGTATCGGCCCCGATCACCCTGCGAGCACCTCGCCAATGCTGCTGCTCTCGCCGCTGATGCACGGCGCGGGGCAGTTCACCGCGGTGATCCACCTCCTGAAAGGCGGCACGCTGGCGCTGCTGCCCGCGCCCAAGTTCGACGCCGATCTGGCGCTCGACGAGGTGAAGCGCGTCGGCGCGCGCGGCATGTTCATCGTCGGCGACGCCTTCGCGCTGCCGCTCGCCGACCGACTCGACGCGCGCGGCGATGGGGCGGAGGTGCTGGCGTCCTTACGGAGCATAACCTCCTCGGGCGCGGTGTTTTCAGCCACCCTCAAACAGCGGCTGATCGACCATCACCTGTCGCTGATGATCATCGACGCGCTGGGCTCGTCCGAAAGCTCGGGCACCGGGATCGTCATCACCACCGCGGCGGGATCGTCAGGCGGCGGCAAGTTCCAGCCGCTCCCCGGACGCGAGACAAAGCTGTTCGACGAGAACCTCGCCGAAATCCTCCCCGGCAGCGACGGCGTCGGCATCGTCGCGCGCACCGGCCCCTTGCCGCTGGGCTACCTCGGCGAGGATGAGAAGAATGCGCAGACCTTCCCCACCATCGGCGGCCAGCGCTGGCTGATGACCGGCGACCGCGCGCGCTGGACGGCCGACGGCACCCTCGAATTCATCGGCCGCGACAACATGTGCATCAACACCGGCGGCGAGAAGGTGTTTCCCGAGGAGGTCGAGGCAGTGCTGCTCGGCCACTCCGCGGTCAAGGACGTGCGGGTGGTGAGCCTTCCCGACCCGAGGTTTGGCCGTAAGATCGTCGCCGTGGTGCAGCCCGAGGGGCCGGTGGATGAAGCCGACCTCGACGCCCACGCCCGCGCAGGGCTGGCTGGATACAAGATTCCGCGGCTCTACATCCTCACCGATACCTCGCTCCGCCTCAACAACGGCAAGCCCGACTACAAGACCGCGCAGGCGATTGCGGACGGGGCGGCATAAGCGCGTCCGCAGATCCCACCTATAGCCCGCCCGCACCGGGCCAGCGCGGGCCGTGCAATCGAAAATCCTCATTACTGTCATCAGGACAAGCCGTTTCCCTGCCCTGCCCCGCCTCGATATCCGGGCCGCGTCGCGGGGGCGCGCCATGGCTCGGTCTGTTTTGCGATCGGTTCGAGGCGCGGGATTCCCGCGCCCGATTGCAACCAAAACCACAGGGCTCAACCATGACAATCAGAACGAAGGCGATCCTTCTCCTCTCCGGCGCGCTGCTGGGCGCGGTGCCTGCCGCCGCCACGCCGCCGGGCTTCAGCGAGCCGGGCATGGGCCGCGCGCCCATTCCGCAGGCCGAGGCCGCCCCGCGCAATGTGCAGGGCTGGTGGCCGAACGTCGTCGACCTCACCCGTCTGCGCCAGAATGAATACAACCCCGATCCCAACGGCCCCGCATTCGATTACCCCGCCGAATTCGCCAAGCTCGATCTGAAGGCGGTCAAGGCCGACATCAACGCAGCCCTGACGGATTCACAGGCGTGGTGGCCGGCCGACTACGGCAATTACGCCGGCCTGTTCATCCGCCTCGCTTGGCATTCGGCCGGCACCTATCGTTCGGGTGACGGGCGCGGGGGTTCGGACGGCGGGCAGATCCGCTTCGAGCCGCTCAACTCCTGGCCCGACAACGGCAACCTCGACAAGGCCCGCCGCGTGCTGTGGCCGGTCAAGCAGAAGTACGGCGCGGCGCTTTCCTGGAGCGACCTCATCATCCTGGCCGGCAATGTCGCGCTGGAGAACACCGGCTTCACAACCTTCGGCTTTGCCGGTGGCCGCGCCGATGCATGGGAGCCGGAGCTGGTCTACTGGGGCCCGGAAACCAAGTTCCTGACCTCCGAGCGCAATGCCGCCGGGGAAAATCTCGACAACCCGCTCGGCGCGACCGAGATGGGGCTGATCTACGTCAACCCGGAAGGGCCCGAGGGCAACCCCGATATCCTCAAGTCCGCCCTGCAGATCCGCACCACCTTCGGGCGGATGGGGATGAACGACGAGGAAACCGTGGCGCTGATCGTCGGCGGGCACACCATCGGCAAGATGCACGGCGCCCGCAAAGCCGCCGACTGCGTCGGCAAGGAACCGGCGGCACAGGGCGTCGAGGCGCAGGGCCTGGGCTGGAAGAACACCTGCGGCACCGGGGTCGGCAAGGACGCCACCACCAGCGGCCTTGAAGGCGCTTGGACGGTCACGCCGGTCCAGTGGAGCAGCAACTACCTCGAAAACCTCTACGCCTTCGAGTGGAAGCAGACCACCAGCCCGGCAGGCGCCAAGCAGTGGGAGCCGGTCAACGCGGCCGACGTCAAGGTCGTGCCCGATGCCTTCGATCCGAACGTGACCCATTCGCCGGTGATGCTCACCACCGACCTCGCGCTGCGCTATGATCCGGCCTATGGCGCGATCACCAGCCGCTGGGCCAAGGACCCCAAGGCGATGGATGCCGCCTTCGCGCGTGCGTGGTTCAAGCTGACCCACCGCGATCTCGGCCCCAAGGCGCGCTATGTCGGTGCCGAAGTTCCGGCTGAAGACCTGATCTGGCAGGATCCGCTGCCCAAGGCCGATTACGCGATGATCGAGGCGGCCGATGTTGCAGGCCTGAAGGACGCGATCCGCGCCACCGGGCTCAGCCGCTCGGACCTGGTGCGCACCGCATGGGCCTCGGCGGTCACCTTCCGCGATACCGACAATCGCGGCGGCGCGAATGGTGCGCGCATCCGGCTTGCCCCGCAGAAGGACTGGGGCCTCAATGATCCCGAGGTCGTTGCCAAGGTCGTCACCGCGCTGGAGGGCGTGGCGGCGAAGTTCAACGCCGGTGCAGGCAGGAAGAAGGTCTCGATCGCCGATCTCGTCGTGCTTGGCGGCGTGGTCGCGGTCGAGGATGCGGCCAAGGCGGCCGGCAACCCGGTCACCGTGCCCTTCACCCCGGGCCGGGTCGATGCGACCGCCGCGCAGACCGATGTCCGCGGCATCGAACTGCTGCGCCCGGCTGCCGACGCCTTCCGCAACTTCACCAGCGATCAGGCGCGCCTCACCCCGACCCAGATGATGGTCGATCAGGCCGACACGCTGACCCTGACCGTGCCGGAAATGACCGTACTGCTGGCCGGGATGCGGATGCTCGATGCCAATAGCGGCGGGGCCAAGCACGGGGTGTTCACCGACACGCCCGGCACGCTCAGCAACGACTTCTTCGTCAACCTGCTCGACATGGGCAACGAGTGGAAGCCGGCCGAGACCAAGGGGCTTTACGAGGGCCGTGACCGCAAGACCGGCGCGCTCAAGTGGACCGCGACCGAGGTCGATCTGGTGTTCGGCAGCAATTCGGAGCTGCGCGCCGTTGCTGAAACCTACGCGGTGAAGGGCGGCGAGGCGAAGTTCGCGGCCGATTTCGCCAAGGCGTGGAACAAGGTGATGATGCTCGATCGCTTCGATGTGAAGTGATTCGAGCCACTTGGTCGAGGGGCGCCGGACCAACCGTCCGGCGCCCCTTTTTTGTGCGCGATTCTGGTGGTGTGCGGCAGGCCCGCGCAGGCGCTTCCCAGCCCTCCCGCGCAACATTCAAACCCCCGGCCATGCAAAAGATTCACGGCTGGATTCGAATGATTCAATCACCATATTTTTCTTCACAGATTCAGTTTGGGGCTTGCGGGGTCCGCGACTCAAGCTTGGTCCACGCGTCGCGGGTTTGACACGGGTCTGAAACCTCTTCGTCATGGTCACTAAGTGCTTAATCGCCGTTGACGGGAGTCTGCAGGTGATTCATCATCTAGTGGTTCGGCGCAAATCGGACCCCCAACCCATGGTGACTTCCCCGCCGCTCCCCAGCGGAGTGAACGGGAAAGGAGTCGCTCAGGAACACGGGTCCGCCAAGCGCTCAGAACGGGATCGACCGACCTGCCAGCACGCCCGAACGGGCGCTGACTGTTGGCAAGTCTGTGGACCCGCCGGTATAGAACAGAATCAGAACATGGCCTCTTGTGTCATAGGGATGATTCGGGGGACAATGGGGCTGACAATGGATTTCAAGGCGAGCGACAACGTGCCGGAAGATGTGACCAACGAACTGGATGCGGGCACCAATGCCGCTGCGCCTGCGGGGGATGAAAAGCCCGCCGAAAACGAAAAGGCCGTGACGATGAAGACCACCGATACCGGTTCCGAAGCCCTGATCGCCGCCAAGGCTGGCGAAGCGCTCGCGGGCGCCATGGCCGAAGCGGTCAAGGCGGCCGCTCCTGACAGCAAGAAGGTCAACGACCGCCGCTTCACCGTCGTCACCGACAACAGCCGCGACGCGCGCCTCACCGATTTCGGCAAGGACACGTTGACCGACCGCTATCTGCTGCCCGGCGAGACCTATCAGGACCTCTTCGCCCGCGTCGCGGATGCCTATGCCGACGATCAGGACCACGCCCAGCGGCTTTACACCTACATCTCGAACCTGTGGTTCATGCCCGCGACCCCGGTGCTCTCGAACGGCGGCACCAACCGGGGCCTGCCGATCTCGTGCTACCTCAACTCGGTCGAGGACAGCCTCGAAGGGATCGTCGGCACGTGGAATGAAAACGTGTGGCTTGCGTCGAAGGGCGGCGGGATCGGCACCTATTGGGGCAATGTCCGCGGCATCGGTGAGCCGGTCGGCCTCAACGGCAAGACCTCGGGCATCATTCCCTTCGTGCGGGTGATGGATTCGCTGACGCTGGCGATTTCGCAGGGTTCGCTGCGCCGCGGTTCGGCCGCGTGCTATCTCGACATCTCGCACCCGGAAATCGAGGAGTTCCTCGAAATCCGCAAGCCGTCGGGTGACTTCAACCGCAAGGCGCTGAACCTCCACCACGGCGTGCTGATCACCGACGAGTTCATGGAAGCGGTGCGCGAAGGGACCGAGTTCCAGCTGCGCTCCCCCCGCGATGGCTCGGTGCGCCAGACGGTCGACGCGCGTTCGCTGTTCCAGAAGCTGGTCGAGACCCGCCTTGCGACCGGCGAGCCCTATATCGTCTTCAACGACACCGTGAACCGCATGATGCCCAAGCATCACCGCGATCTGGGGCTCAAGGTTTCGACCTCGAACCTGTGCTCGGAAATCACGCTGCCGACCGGGATCGACCACCTCGGCAATGACCGCACGGCGGTGTGCTGCCTGTCCTCGCTCAACCTCGAAACCTGGGAAGAGTGGAAGGGCGACAAGCAGTTCATTGAGGACGTGATGCGCTTCCTCGACAATGTGCTGCAGGACTATATCGACCGCGCGCCGGACGAGATGGCCCGCGCCAAGTACTCCGCCTCGCGCGAACGCTCGGTCGGCCTCGGGGTGATGGGCTTCCACTCGTACCTGCAGCAGAAGGGCGTCGCCTTCGAAAGCGCGATGGCCAAGGCGCTGAACTTGCAGATGTTCAAGCACATCCACGCCAAAGCGTGCGAGGCTTCGATGCTGCTCGCGCAGGAGCGCGGGCCTTGCCCCGACGCGGCCGACATGGGCGCGATGGAGCGCTTCAGCTGCAAGATGGCGATCGCGCCGACCGCGTCGATCTCGATCATCTGCGGCGGCACCAGCGCCTGCATCGAGCCGATCCCGGCCAATATCTACACCCACAAGACCCTCTCGGGCAGCTTCATCGTGCGCAATCCCTATCTGGAAAAGCTGCTCGAGAAGAAGGCCAAGAACTCGACCAATGTCTGGAACTCGATCCTCGAGCGCGGCGGGTCGGTGGCGCACCTCGACTTCCTGACGCCGGAGGAAAAGGCGGTCTACAAGACCAGCTTCGAGATCGACCAGCGCTGGCTGCTCGAATTCGCCGCCGACCGCACGCCCTATATCGATCAGGCCCAGTCGCTGAACCTGTTCATCCCGGCCGATGTCGACAAGTGGGACCTGATGATGCTGCACTATCAGGCGTGGGAGAAGGGCATCAAGTCGCTCTACTACCTCCGCTCGAAGTCGGTGCAGCGCGCCGGGTTCGCCGGCGGGGTCGAGGCCGACAACACCTCCGCTCTCGCCAAGATCGAACTGAGCGCCAGCGGCGACCAGACCGATTACGAGGAATGCCTGAGCTGCCAGTAATCCCGGCAGGGCGCGGCGCGGGGCCTTCCCTGCGCCCGCCCGCCGGCGACGCTATCAGGGGGGAGAGAAGCACATGAACATGCCAGTCGCCGCCGCGCTGCTCGGCCTTGCCGTCAGCCTGTGGTTCGGGATCGCGGCGGTGCGCGAGTTGAAGCGCGACACCCCCGGCCATTCGTTCAACGCGGCGATGATCCACGTCGCGATGGTCGCAATGCTCGCGCCCTTCTGCCTGATCGTGATCGTCGCCTACTGGAACCGCTGACACCGCCGTTTGAATCCAAGGGCCCCGCGCGCCCGTATCTGCTAATATCGTCTTTCCAATCGGAGTATCCGCCCATGTCGCTGCTCGAAGCCCGCAACACCTACAAGCCCTTCCAGTACCCCTGGGCCTACGACTTCTGGAAGCGCCAGCAGCAGATCCACTGGATGCCCGAGGAAGTGCCGCTCGGCGAGGATTGCCGCGACTGGGCGCAGAAGATCTCCGAGAACGAGCGCAACCTGCTTACCCAGATCTTCCGCTTCTTCACCCAGGCCGATGTCGAGGTGCAGAACTGCTACCACGAAAACTACGGCCGCGTGTTCAAGCCGACCGAGATCAAGATGATGCTCGCCGCCTTCTCCAACATGGAGACGGTGCACATCGCCGCCTACTCGCACCTGCTCGACACCATCGGCATGCCCGAAGCGGAATATTCCGCCTTCCTCGAATATGAGGAAATGAAGGACAAGCACGATTTCCTCCAGACCTTCAACGTGGACAGCGACGAGGACATCGCCCGCACGCTCGCCGTGTTCGGCGGCTTCACCGAGGGGCTCCAGCTGTTCGCCTCCTTCGCCATGCTGATGAACTTCCCGCGCCACAACAAGATGAAGGGCATGGGCCAGATCGTCAGCTGGTCGGTCCGCGACGAGAGCCTCCACTGCGAAGGCATCATCAAGCTGTTCCACACCTTCTGCGAGGAACGCCAGTGCCTCACCAAGGCGGTGAAGGAAGACCTGATCGACATCTGCCAGAAGACCGTCCGCCTCGAGGACGCCTTCATCGACCTCGCCTTCGAAATGGGCCCGGTCGACGGCATGAGCGCCAAGGAAATCAAGCGCTACATCCGCTACATCGCCGACTGGCGCCTGAAGCAGCTGGGCCTCCAGGAGATCTACATGATCGAGGAACACCCCCTCCCGTGGCTCGCGCCGCTGCTCAACGGCGTCGAGCACGCCAACTTCTTCGAAACCCGCGCGACGGAATATTCGAAGGGCGCGACGCGCGGCGACTGGAACACCGTGTGGTCGTCGTTCGATAACCGCCAGAAGGCCAAGGCCGTGAACGAGGACGAGGCTGTGGTGGCCGAGGCCGGGCTGTTTGGGGCTGAGGCTGCGGAGTAGGGGTGATGCATCGTTTTTCGGTTGGGGACACCGTTCGCTTGAAAAGTGGGGGGCCTACTATGACGGTGATTGAGCTTGGCGAAATCGATGATCCAAACCCCTATGTTCATTGTAGTTGGTTCAAATCCAGCAATGAAGTTACCAGCCAAGGCTTTCCTGTTGCAGCCCTTGAGTTGGCAACTGCACGATGACATTTAAAAGGGCGATGTTTGCTGCTGGTGCAGTAGCCGTCGCCTACCTTGTCTTCGTTTTGGCTAGCGGCCTCGGTTTCAATCCAACAGGTGAGAGTTGGGATTTTTCTGTCCCAGGGCAGTTTGGTGACTCATTTGGCCCGCTAAACACCTTTATGGCTGCGCTGGCTGCCGTCGGTGCTCTTGGGGCCTACTTCGCTCAACGCGAGGAGTTGGCTGATGCAAAAATCAGTGCGAGCACAGATCGAAAATTGGCGAGCAAGCGAGATTTTGAATCCACTTTCTTCAATCTAATAAGCCTTTTCCGCGACACAACCAATGATATCGAGGTTCCTGATCAATATAATCAGAAGCCAGCGAGGGGGCGAGATGCGATAAAGAGGATCATCGAAGAGAAAATTGGCGGGACTCAAGGGAATGATGAGGCTGATTCCGAAAATTACAACTACGTATATTTGAAGAACAGAGATGATCTTGCTCATTATTTTCGGACAATTCACCATATTGTAAAGTTCATCGATGACTCTGATGTTGAAGACAAAAGGCTCTATGCCCGATTGCTGCGGGCCAGTTTATCGAATTCAGAAGCCCTTTTGATTGCATTGAATTGTTCTTTCGGCGAAGGCCGGACGAAATTTCGTGAACTGATTGAGAAATATGCGCTCCTCCACAATTTGTCTGAAGATGACGCTCAGTGTTGGCGTCTGATTGACAAGTTTTCCGAGGGCGCTTTTGGCGATCGTCCTGAAATGATTGCAAGGTTAAAGCAGGCAAGAGAAGAGCGTCAGGCAAGCGATTAGAGCGGTTTCCGTTCATTCTGGTTCATAGCCGCAGGATTTGAAGTAATTGGCGCATTCGTCGGGCTGGAAGATGTCGACGAGCCTGCCGATCAGGTCCCACAAGCCGCTGACGGTTCGCTCGCCTACTTTGCGGAGCATAGC
>CAMCUB010000039.1 GCA_945878845.1 Erythrobacter sanguineus
GCTATGCTCCGCAAAGTAGGCGAGCGAACCGTCAGCGGCTTGTGGGACCTGATCGGCAGGCTCGTCGACATCTTCCAGCCCGACGAATGCGCCAATTACTTCAAATCCTGCGGCTATGAACCAGAATGAACGGAAACCGCTCTAATCGCGGGTAACACCACCGCCATGAATACCAAAAGTTCGACAACGGCAAGCAGCGTCACCGCAACCTCAACAGTCGCGGCGATGTGCACCCCCACGATATTGAGCGCGACAAACAAGACATAGGCGCCCAGCGCTGCATGCTTGGGATTCACCGCAGGAAACTGCACGTGGAGATAGGCACCTATCGCTAGCGAGATCGCTGGGGGGGCGAAGAGGAATTCGATCAGTGTCGCAAATCCGGCAACCGCGCCGCCCAACGGTCCGAAGGCCCGCAGGCCATAGGCGAACGGCCCACCGGCATGCGGGATCGCCGTGGTCAGCTCAGTAAACGAAAAAATGAAGGCAATGTACATCGCCGCTACCGCGGTCGTGGTAACGAGAAAGCCCAAGGTTCCCGCGCTCGCCCATCCATAGCTCCAGCCGAAATACTCGCCCGAGATAACGAGTCCGACGGCAATTGCCCAAAGGTGGAAGGGGCCGAGGCGTTGTTGCAGCTGCGTCTGTGCGGCTTGCGTGGTCATGTTCAAAGCCGGTCCCTGTCTGGAAGGAGAGGAAGTTGGTCATCCTTCAGCGCGACGCCGGAAAGCTGTCGACGCAGCGCCTCACGTAGGAGCCAGCCCAAGGTGCGCGCGGCGTCCTGCGGAGAGAGTCCACCCGCGTCGTGGATGTTGGAAACACAGTTGCGCTCGGCATCGCTGCACCCGGTGCGCGGAGCGAAGGTCATGTAGATGCCAAGACTGTCGTGAACGCTGAGGCCAGGGCGCTCGCCAATTATCATCACCAGTATCCGCGCCCGGAGCTGCTCGCCGATGATGTCGCCGAGCGCAACGCGTGCCTGCTGCGCGATCACGACCGGGCCGATGGCGAGATCACCAAGTTCCGAGGCGCAGGCCTTGACGAGCCTCGCAGCGCGAGCCTGCACGCCCGTTGCCGAAAGCCCGTCGCCAATCACAAAGACCACATCACACTGCCCGCCGGTGTCGGCCAGCACTGCTGCCGAACGCGCCGAAAGTCGCCGGCCGAGATCGGGGCGCCGCAGATAGGTCGCCCGATCATGTGCCGCGCTCTCGACCTGTAGCACTCGCATCGGGGAAAGTTCTGGCACGAGCGCGTCCGGATCCAACGTGGCATGGACTGCGTCGCGCGCGCGGGCGTGCGCCAACTGAAAATCAAGCACCTCGCGCAGCGGCAGTGCATGCCCGACACGGCCCAGCGCAATGCGGGCGGGCGTAATGCGCCGCAGCCGCGACCAGAACTCGTCCGGCACGATCTCGCTCAAGAGATATTCTCGGCCAAGTGACGAACAAAGGGAGAAACGCCATGGGCCAGCGCCAGCAGTGTCCCATCCACCGCGCAGATACCGACGTTGCGCAACCACGCCTCGAATTCTGGCGCCGGGCGCAAGTTCATCACGCTGCGCAAGTAGAGCGCGTCATGGTTTGAGAGGCTCTGGTATGACAGCATCACGTCGTCGCTGCCCGGAACGCAAATCAGGAAGTTGCATCCTGCAACGGTCAGAAGCGTCATCAGGCTGTCCATATCGTCCTGATCGGCCTCGGCATGGTTGGTATAGCAGACATCGGCGCCCATCGGCAGGCCCAGCAATTTACCGCAGAAATGGTCCTCAAGGCCGGCGCGGATGATCTGCTTGCCGTCGTAGAGGTACTCCGGCCCGATAAATCCGACGACAGTATTGACCAGCAGCGGATTGAATGCGCGCGCCACCGCATATGCGCGCGCTTCCATCGTCTGCTGGTCGACCCCGTGATGAGCGCCGGCCGAAAGCGCCGATCCCTGACCTGTTTCGAAATACATAACGTTGCTGCCCACCGTGCCACGTCCCAGCGCTAACGTAGCGGCCTGCGCCTCACGCAGCACGGCAAGGTCAACGCCGAACCCGGCATTCGCCGCCTCGCTTCCCGCAACTGACTGGAACACCAGATCGACAGGCGCTCCCCGCTCGATAATCGTCAGAGTGTTCGTGACATGGCCAAGCACACAGGTCTGTGTGGGGATCGCATGACGCTCGCGAAGTTCGTCCAGCATGCGGACCAGTGTCGTGGCCGCTGGCACGGAGTCGGTTGCCGGATTGACGCCAATCACCGCGTCACCCACCCCGTGCAACAAGCCGTCGAGGACGGCAGCTGCGATTGCTCGCGGATCATCCACTGGGTGGTTGGGCTGAAGGCGGGTTGAAAGCCGTCCTGCGAGACCGATAGTGTTACGGAAGGACGTTACCACGCGGATTTTGCGTGACACTGCGATCAGATCTTGATTCCGCATCAGCTTGGAGACGGCAGCGGCCATCTCCGGTGTAATGCCCCGCGCGACTGCCGCCAGTGCTGCTTCATCTGCCGCCTCACTCAACAGCCAGTCACGCAATCCGCCCACAGTGAGATGAGAAATCGGTGCGAAGGCAGCCTCATCGTGGGTGTCGATGATCAACCGCGTGACTTCATCGCACTCGTAAGGGATCAGCGCTTCGTTCAGGAACACCTTTAGAGGCAGGTCGGCCAGAACCCATCGCGCTGCGACGCGTTGGGTGACACTTGCAGCGGTGATTCCGGCAAGCTCATCTCCCGACCGCGCCGGACTGGCACTAGCAAGCAGGGCTCGCAGGCTGCTAAAGACGTGCCGCTCGCCACCAAGATCGCAGCCAAACGGCAAGCCTCGCCCTCCACCAACGTTACCATTACCCAGCTTTGACACCTTGGCTTTGCGGGAATCCTTCGCTCTGCGCAAGGGCACCAGCTTCGCATGGGAGCGAGGCGGCAGCAGCGAGGCTAAATGCCAAGCTGTGCTGGACGAACGACCAGTGGCAAGATAATCTAAGCCAGAAGGTTTCCGGCAGCTCCGGCGCGGCTCAGCCCGCCGCAAAAGGCGCCTGATAATGATGTCGGGCTTCCAAAGTCGGTTTAGCTGCAACAGAGCAATATGCTTCACGTTAAAGAGCAGCCGCTCCTTCTTCTTGCAGCCTTTCTCGCGGCCATCATCGGCTATGCCAACCGGACGGGCGGCACCTGCACGGTTGCTGCTGTTCAGGCGTTGATCGCGGACAAGAACCCATGGCGCCCGATAGCGCTCATCAAATGCAGCCTTTAGGCCTTTGCCGTGGCATAAATGCCAGACAGCGCGTTAACGGCCGGCGATAAGCATCGTTGCGCCAGAAAGGACTGCGGCACCGATGAGACAAGAGCCTAGCGGTATGCGCTGGTCCTGCCAAGCTGTCCGCCGTGGCCCGAAAAGTCGTTGCAGCACGGCAAAGGCCAAGCCCGACGATGCTGCGAACAGCACTATTGTTGGCAGCACTTCCCAACCGAGCCAGGCACCGATTCCGCTCAGCAGAATCGGATCCCCGCCGCCAAGGCCCTCACGGCTCCGCAGATTTCGATATGCTTTAGCAACGGCGGCAAGTCCAAGATATCCGGCACTGGCGCCGATCAGCGCGTCACTTTTCGATATGCCAAATGCAAGGTGGCCGACAACCAGCCCGACGATCAGAAAGATGATGTTGGAAACCAGCGGCAGACGAAAATAGCGCGCATCGCTCCACGCCATGATCCCCATCAATACCAATGCACTGGAAATCAGTAGTATCTGGATTGTTAAAGGGATGAAGCTTTCCATCGCTCGCTACCGGGAAGACAAATGCCCGAAACGTGCAACGCCCTTATTGTCGAACGACACCGCCAATAGACGGCTTCCAATCCTTGCGCGCCAAGCCATGCCCGGACGGTGCGGTGGCAGAACCTCCAATTCGGCATTGGGGAAATGCCGTTTGCCGGCCGATAAAATCGCATCGATCGGGGCATAGCTGCGGCACACCAGCGTGCCTTTTGGCAATGCGGTGGTTGTCGCAACGCGCTGGACTAGCCGGGCCTCGAAGTTTTCGGAGTCGATTTCAAAAACTTTCAATTCCTTGCGCGTAGCGACGGCGACGCGGGCAACACCCGGCCGGGCCATGCGATAAGATACCAGCATGCTGCCGAACAGGTGTGACTGCGCAACCGCAACCTGCGCCGCGGCAACATTGCGTTCTTCAGGCGCGACAATGATTCGGCCCGCACGGTCGAATGTCTGTGCCATTAGCGGCAGCGCAAACACCTGCGCTGCCGCTAGCGCTATCAAGGCCACTGTCTTCACGACTTTGCCTTTTTCAGCCGTCGGACTGTTTCGATCAGGATCTTCGGCGTCGAGGTGTGATAGCCGTAGCCTGCCACCTTGGCACGCGGATCAAGTATATAGATCAGCGAGCTGTGATTGATGCTGTGGCCGCGCTCACCAGCCCGCGGAGGCGTATGTTCGCGTGCCACCCGGAAGGCCGCAGTGGCAGCCGAAAGCTGACCCCGCGTTCCGGTGAGGATCTGCAATTCCGAACCAAAGCTTTGCTGCAACGAACGCAACGCCGCATCACGGTCAATCAAATGCACATGGCCATCAGGGCCGGCTGCTTTGCCTGCACGACGCCGGACATAGCCGACGGCAGGCGCTTCGATATCTACAAAGACAGCGTTGGTCTTGATGCCGACCTTTCTCAAGTCGTTGGCCGCCGTCGCGATTACCGGGATCGCCATCGGGCAACTATCGGTGCAGCGGGCATAACCGAAATAAAGCAAGGTCCAATGTCCCTTGAAATTGGCATCGGTGACCGGCTGTCCAGCCAGATTCGAGAAGTTGAACATCCCGCCCAGCTGGTCGGGATTCGGCGGGAGATGACCACGATGGTAATCCCGAACGCGATCGTCGGCGGTTACCAGCTGGGCTGCTTCGAGACCCGTGTCGCCAGCGAGCGTGAAGCCGCTGGCGAGGAAAATTGCAGGGGTTGTCACGATACGATGATCCTTGTGTCAACGATACCGCGGCCATTGTGCTGCACCTGTCCGGTGATCCAGTCGAGGAAGCGGAAGCGCACTGGGAAGGTACCGCGCGCGGTGGGGCGGATGATGATGTCGCGGCGTTGTGCCGAAGACATGATGAAGGGCCGGTTCGCCGGCAGCGGCAATGGTGAGTGCCAGGGCTCAAGGCCAAGAGCGCAGCCATCCATAACATGGCATGTGCCTGGGAGACCCATTGTGGTTTCGAGTACGGAATAGCTGGCGTTGAGGAGACGGATGAGGATCGTCTGCCCCAGCTTTGCGTTGATCACCGCACGCGGATCGGTCGTCGTGCGATTGTTGAAAACACCGCTCAGCAGGAAATAGTCGGGCTTGAAGATGTTGAGCCCGACATCTTCGCCGCACATGCCGGCGTCATGATTCGGGTTATCGTGCCAGCGCGAGTCCATGTCGTCGAGACACCAGATCTTCTCGACATCATATTTGGGGCCGCCGCTGAACAAAGTCCCGGGGCCTTCGGGCGGATCGACAATCAGCATGCCGAACATGCCCATTTCGAAATGCTTCACTGTATTGCGATGGCAATGATAGAAGAATGTGCCCGCGCGGGTCGGCTGGAACTGATAGGTATAGCGCGCATTCACCTCAAACGAGACGTGACCGACGCCGTCATTGACCGTTGTTGGCTCGATCCCGTGGTGGTGTATCGTATGCGCATTCTTTTTCGGTTCTAGTGTGCTGTGCACGATCTGTCCCTGACGGAAGCGCATCGTCGGCGAGGGATACATCGGCGCACGCCCCGCTACCGTCGGAGCGAGGGGATCAGTAAAGGTCCACAAACGGATTTTCTTGCCGTCCGGGGCCGTGATATCGTAGCTCACGTCCATCTGTCGCTCGACCTTGACGTCGGGCTTTACCCGATCGGGGGTCGGGAAGTTCGATTCCTGAAACGGGTTGCATCCAAAGGTCGCATAGGTGAGCTCACCCTTGACCCCTGTTTTTGTCCAATCTGCCGCTTGCATGGCAAAGCTCCTGAAAAATTATGTAAATCTGGCTTGGGGTCAGAGCGGCGCGGTCATTTCCCAGTGGGTGACAAGACCCTGCGGATAATTGCCGCCAGCAGCCGTTTGCGACATTTCGGTATGGCAATGCATCACATACCGCATCGGGAAGGGCTCTTCCTTCGGCGGCCATACCGGTGCATCGCGAGGCTGTTCGAAGGGAAGCAACAGATCCTGCCGCGACAGTGGCGGGAGCGGCCAAGAATCCAGTTCATAGATCGACGTCGCTACCGAAATCGCTCCGTTGGGGAGAGTTTCGGTAAGCTTGAAGACGTGGTTGCCATGGATATGCGGGCTATGGTTGCACAGGCCGGCATTCATGTTCCGAATGACCGTGGGCTGGCCTTGGCGACCATGCGGCATGATCCGTCCGGCACCCTTGGTCCAGTCGGTGGTTGCATCGACCTTGTGCGGCGCTGCGTCATAGCCGCTCAGGCCATTGATCATGAAGTAGCGCGGAACGAATGAAGGCACGACGCTCGTCGGAGGCACGGCCTCGCCCGCATCGACACGTGCCGCGATTAGCGGATCGACCTGCGAAAAGACCCAGACCTTGTCGCGTTCGACATCATTGGGCACCCATTGATCTCCAGGGAACCGTCGACTGCGGCCGAGCGCATCGAAAAGCGCCGTCACCGCCGGCGTGTGCGTCGCGCGGCTGAGGGGCGTCGGCGAACCCAATGCCGTTGTCCCCAGTTTTGGGTGGACGACGAATGCACCGTAGAGGCCGAGAATACGGTTAAGCGGCGCAAGCGTTGGGTCGATATACAAATAGCTGCCGGCGATCGGTGCGGTGAAACGCACTGTCGCCTTGCCGCCCGGCGGGATCGACGCGACAGAGGCAGCGGGTATCCCTGGAATGCCAAACCCGTGCGGACGGGTATCAAGGTTGGTGACGTTGATCGTCACGATGTCGCCTTCGGTGACTTCCAGGATCGGGCGGCCTTCCTCGCTGCGATCAAAGAACATGATGCTGAAGACGAACACGCCGTCAATCATCTCGGAATCGACGGCTTCGATCGTGAGATCGAACATGCCGCCGGTCGACTGTGCGGATGCCATCGCAGGAAGGGCCGCAACCCCAGCCGCCACGGCACTAACCTTCAAGAACTTGCGCCTATCCATTTTTCCAGATCTCATTTGCAGAAAGAAGGTCGCCAAAGAGTGCATGACAAGATTTTGCCAATACCCCCCAACTGATTGCGTCCCAGAACGGGACACAAGGCATTGCAATTTTTTTTAATAAATATTTTTATTATGATAATAGTAGTGCAGAGTTTGCTGGAAAAAATATGATAAATATTTTACCTTAAACCATCGCATAATATCTTTTGACCAATAAAATATTAAATAGACACTTTATATTTATGTCATATCGAAAAATCTGGAAACTGAACTATTTCACGATTAATTCGATTTTCTTCTGGAGCTCCGCGTCGTCGGCTTCGAAGCCGATTTCGCCTGCGCGCTTGCCGCCTCGATCGACCAAGAACAGCGATGCGGTATGATCGATCGCATAATCCGTCTCGGAGTAGCGGACGGTTTCATAGAACACGTCAAACTGCTTGGCCGCGCCAGCGATATCGGCGGCGCTCCCCGTCAAACCGGTGACGGGGAGCGTAAAGGCGCTGAAATAGTTCTTAAGCGCCTCGGGCGTGTCGCGGTCTGGATCGAGGGTCACAAACAGTATGCGCAGGTCGTTGAACGGCTCGCCAATCCGGTCGCGCATGATCGATAGCTTTTGCATCGTCATCGGGCAGACATCGGGGCATTGGGTAAAGCCAAAAAACACCACAACCGGCTTGCCTTTGAGCGAGACAAGATCGAACGGCTCGCCGTCCGCATCGGTCAGTTTGAGTTTGACGGTCGCCCCCAGTGACGGGTCAGCCGCCGGTTTTTCTGTGATGGCCGCATTTTTTTCATGCGCTCCATAAGTCAGATATGCAGCACCTGAAATTGCGGACACGGCAAGGCCCGCCAGGATGACTTTGGTCGCGCGTTCAGTGATTTGCATGGGGACCTCTCTTCATCGCGGATTTTGCGGACGTATCGGCGACGGGAACCGCAACATCCAGAACGGCGCCACCTTCAAAGCGCAGTCGAACCGTGATCGTGTCGCCTGCCTTCAATGGCCGATTCAAACCCATGAGCATGAGATGGGGGCCGCCGGGTGTCAGTTTCAGCTCGCCCCTGGCCGGCACGGTAAGGCGCTCTACCCGGCGCATGCGCGCTATGCCGCCTTTGACTTCCGAACTGTGCATTTGCACGTCGGCTGCCACACTGGATGACGCGCCTACCAATGTCTGGGGCGTCCGGCCCCGATTGCGCAGAGAGACGTAGGCTGCAGCCACGATCTGACCTCGCCCCGCCGGGGTCGCCCACGCAGCGCTAGGCTGCACCGCTGCCGGGCCCTTGCCAACGGCGGATTGCGAGACAACGGCAATGCCGCACAGCAGGATCGTCCCTGTGAATGCAATATTTAAACGCATGATATTAAACCTCAATTTTGATTTTCGAAGCGCGAATAGCTGTGCGCGGGCATCGTCTGCCCCGGAATCCAGGGTACCAAGGTAAAGGCCTTCTGCCCGCGGCCATTCATCAACCCATTGATGGATTGGCTAAATTCGGACGCGATATTCTGCATCGTCCGGTCTTCGCTGATCACCTTGGGTGTCACTAGGATCAACAATTCCGTCTTACGCTTGGTCGCACTGTCGACACGGAATGCCCGCCCCAAAAGCGGAATATCCTTCAACAAGGGCACACCGCGCTGCCCCATCGAAGTGCTGTCTTGGATCATGCCGCCAAGCACCGCCGTCATGCCCTCGCGCAAAGACAGCCGCGTTGTGACCGAACGGTTGCTGATCACCGGGCTGCCGATGTCGGAAGTAACATTGGGCTGCTGGCTCGACACTTCCTGGAAAATTTCGATGTCGATACGGTCGTTGCTCAACACCACCGGGCGGATGTTCAGGATCACGCCCGTCTGGCGATACTGCACCGTCTGCAGGATATCGGTGTCGCCATTTGACTGGATATCCGCCGCGCGTTGCGAAGTGATAATCGGCACATCATTGCCGATCAGGATCTGCGCCTCGCCGCCCGACCTTGCGAGCAGCCGCGGCGTGGAAATGATGTTGAGATTCTGGTTGGTCGCAATTGCATTCAAGGCAGCAGTCACCGAACTCTGCGAAAAGCCTTTTGCAAATGTAAGGCCCAGTCCGCCAGCCTCCCGCGCGAGCCCGCCGGTAGTATTGGCCTGGACCGATCCGTTTGATAATTGCCGATCAAGGAACCATTCGACTCCGAAACGCGTCTCATCGGTTAATGCTACCTCGGCGATGGTAATTTCGACCAGCACCTGTTTGGGGGTGACATCAAGTTCCTTCAGCAGGCGCAGCAGAGGTGCAAATTCGCGCCGGGTGCCGCGAAAAACGATGCGATTGCCGGGACTGTCGACAATGATCTTGCCGCCGCTCTCCTCGCTGCCCGAATTCGCCTGTGGCAGGCCTAACCGTTCCGCCCCCGAGGCTTGTTGACCGCTTTCGCTGCGACGCGCCGGATCGTCGATCCGACCTTGCGGCGAGGCAAAAGTGCTGACATCTCCCTCGCCGTTCGCGCGCCCGACAAGACCGCCCAATTCGGCGGCAGTGGTGTTGCGCACCTGGTAGACAAAAAACCCGGAATGATCACCGCCTGATCCTTCGAGCGAATCGAGCTGCTCGACCCAGTAAAGTACACGGTTGAACAGACGCACATCATCCGAAAACAGCAACAGGCAATCGGGGCGCGACAGGTGCACAAGGTTCGTGCCCCCAGAGCCCGCATATCCGATCGAGAAGCCTTCGCTTGCCAGTACCTCGCGCAGTTTTTCCGCCAGCGCCTCTGAACTCCAGAGCATCGGGGCAATCCGGGCAACGCGCGCGCCGGCAAATTGTGGCTGGTCGATCCCGGCGAGCAGGCCGCTGACAGTGGCCACTTCGGTTTCGTCGCCCTGCAGCATAACCCCATTGGCATCGGGCAGCGATTGCACCGCAATCCCGCTTTGGCCTGCAACAATATCGGCAACGATACCGGCCGCCGGGTCTGCTGTGATATTGCTGAGTGCAACGATCTTCGTGACGCCCGACTTCAATTGTTGGACGCCCGTCTTGGCAGGTGCCTCGCGAACCAGAACCGCGCCGCCTTGTTGAACGAGCACCAAGCCATATTGGTTCAGAGCCTTTTCGGCGAGACGCAAGAATTGCCGCGATGGCATTTCCTGCGGGCCGCTCATGCTCACAAGATCGCGTCGTTGCGCCACGCCAGGACCCATAATATAAGGGACCCCCAGAATCTGCCCAAGGACGGTTTCGGCAAACTGGCCCAGTGGTTGCGGGGGCAGGCTTGCTGCCACGTTCTTGTCGGGCACAAGCGCCGCCAGATCGGCATCGCTCAGCGGCACGTCGTCATCCGTCGTGACTGGCGCATCGATCAACACTGTTATGCGCGGCGCGATGTTCTGGATCGGCGGGGGTGGAGGTGTCGCGATTGTCGACGACAATACCTCATCCGAAAGCGTTAACGGCTCAACGGAAATGCGCGGAGGAACCTCGGCGGAGGTCGATACAATTGCAATCGCCAGGATCGCGGTGCTGGACATGAGCATCTGCATTATATCGTTTTTCTGTCAGAGGTGCCGGGGCGAGCGATGCGCCGGCGCGGCCGGGCAGCATTCGGAGGAGCGGCGGAATTGTCCGATCGGTCGCCGGCGGAACTGGCGGCGTACACAGGCGATCGGACATAGGGTGTAGCGGGCGAGGCCGTGCGCGAAGCAAATCCCAAGGGAACGGCGACTTTCGCGGACTTGCGCGCAAGCGTTACCGATCGTGAATCGATGAGCGCCACACGCCATCCGTCACGATACATATCACCCACTTTCAGCGTGCGTCGAGCGCCGGTAACGGAGTCGATCACAATCAGGCTGGCAACCCCGTTGCTACGCTTCACCGCCGCGATGGTTCGTGACAGCTGGCCGGCAATATCTTCGGGGCTCGGCCCTTGGGTGACCCTAGGAAGCGGCTGGGCAGATAGTGAAGCATTGACGGCCACCGCCGGCCTGGCCGCCAGATCAGTGGTCAGCACAAGACCATCGACCTGCGCAGGATCGTTGCGCGGCACGACCGCCCAAAGCGTCGGCGGGAGTTGCAAAAGCCGTTCGCGGGTCGTCTGTGCCGTTCGTCGCGGATCGTGAAGGTTGGGAGGCTTTGGAACAGAAGTGCTTAGTACAACGTCCGATGCACCGGTGGGGTCGACAAGCATCCGGCCTGCGGCAAATGCGAGTCCGGCCATCAGCAAACTGCCGGCGATAAGCAGGGCGCGGTTCATACCCCTGCCCCCTGGTATTGGTGCAGCGCGCGGATCGTCACGCGCATCCGGCGCTTGTCACCTTCTTGGCGTACTTCAAAACCATCTAGGAAATAGCCTCGGTCGTGATATTCGACCTCCTCAAGCAAGCGCAGCAAACCTGCCCAATCAAAGTCGAATTCGACGGTAGACGTGAGCACGGAAAAGCGTTGCTTGACGCTCTTGTCAGTCGCTGCAGTGTCGGTCGGGGAATTGTCGAGGATAATCGGCGCGGGCAAGCCCGCTCTGCTGGAGAGAGCCAAAATTTCGCCGCGCAGCCTTATTTCGCTGATCGCGGGCGTCGCTTCGGCGATCACCAATCGGGCGAGCAGCTTTTTCTGCATCGCAATTTCGCCGCGCAATTGGTTGCTCGACAGCAGGTCGAACCGGGTGCGCGTAGTGGCCAGTCGTTGCTGCGCGGCAGCATTGTCAGCAGCGGCATTTTGCCGGGCCTCGAAGGCAGTGTAGAGCCAACCGACAATAGCGATGCCGAGCAAAAGCTGCAGCAGACGTTTTTCCCGATCATCGGGTCGCCAATGAAGGAGGGCAGTGAAGTGGCCGGCTCTCATGGCCCCACCTCTGCCGAAAGGATGATTTCGCCGTCGCTGTCGCCGTCCTGCGCGGCAACATGAACAAAGCTTGGAAGGCCCTCGATCTGTGCAGCGACGGAGCGCAGCCGTTCGATATCGCCCCCAGTCTGAACCGCAAGGCGCAATTGTTCGCGATCGAGCTGCATCGACGATAGCGACAGATTGGCATTGGCTATCTGCGCAAGGATCGTAGCAAGATCGGTGGCCGGGGTTGTTTGCCCCAATGCGCGCTGCGCAGCGTTCAATTCCTCCAGATCGGAACGCATCTGGGAGAATAGCTCATAGCCGGCGACAAACCGCTCCAGCCGGACGGCCTCCGCCTCGTTGCGCGCGGCAGCCTCGGCCAATGCCGTAGCCTCGCCTTGCCACCATCCGCCAAGGACAGACGCAAGCAGCAGCCCGGCGAGCAGGCCTTTTTCTGCAGCCCCCATCGGGCGTCGCAGCACTGTGCCGCCACGCACGCGGGCAGCCAGTTGCGATCGTTCGATATCTGATACCGGCGGCAGTGGGACGGCAGTGTCCCTGTCCGCATCCGCCAGCGCGACAACATCCTGCCATTCCACCTCGCCGAAGGCCGAACGCCGCCAGGTGGAGGCGATGACCGTGTTTTGGCGGACCAGCCGGGCCTCGTATCCATTTTCTAGCCGGATATGATGCCATCCATCGGGCAGGCTGGCGCACAGGCTTTCGGGAATATCGGCGGCGGCTGGATTTTGTGGATTGTAGCCGAGGCTTGCCCATGCGGCAGCATCCCACCACCAGATGCCGACCCCGTCGCGGCCGCGGATCACCAGTGAACCGGCATCGAGAAAGGGGGCCTTGTGTTCTGCGCGGAGCAGGCAGGCAGCCTCGAACTGTTGGCGGCGAAGTCCCGCGGGGCGCGGGAAGTATTCGAAGCGGCACAGATGGCGGGGAATGATGGCAGGCGCAGCCCGGCGACCGGCAGGCGAATTCGCCCCCGGGCCCGGGGCTTTACCGTTCGGGAAGCGGCAGAGCAGCTTCGTCCGCAAGCGGAAAGCAGTCTGACTGACGTCCAGCATCAACTATCGCACCTTTTGCCACAAAAGATCGAGCCGGATCGTCCAGGCCGAGCTCTAGTGTCGTCCGATAGGTGTAAAAAGGTAAACCGGTGGTAAACTTACTCCGATTTATAGATACGCTTATCCTGATATAACTGGATATCGTATTTCGATCTAAGAATGGATAGCGGAGGTTATTTTCATTCTGATAATAAGTACTACTCAAAATGGTTGTATTTTGATTTCCATCGCGTGCATTCAGGATCTGCCTGACACTGCGCTCGCTGCCGGTCAGGGCAAAAAGCACCGATGGCGGCGCAGTCGGAAGATAAAGGCCAGGCTTTTCAATGCGCAGCCACGTGGTCGCAGCTTCCAGCTTCCGGCGATCATCGCCGCGCACATGGCTGCTCCAGCGAAAATCGGACCCGCGGTTTCGGGCAGCGAAGATGGCGGAGACGATGTTCTGCCCCTTCGGAACAGCAATGCCGCAGGCCGACATCAGGCCCGACAGCATGGCCCGACCGGAATCATGCAGGCCTATCAGCCCCCCTTCGTCCTGCAGGCGCACCACAGCTTCGGTCGAGTCATCGATCCGCACTGTGTAGGGGCGCCCGTCGAACAAGATGGTGCGCCGCACGGCCGGCAATTCGCCGCTAATTAGGCTGCCGTCGAGGGCGAGGCGCGGCCCGCCAAATTCCAGACCGTCGCGACCCACTGGCTCGGTCAGCAACAAAAAGGCGACCCGGCTTTGCGCGGTTACCGCCACCCGTTCGACCTCGACTTGGGCACGGGTGTGGCGAAGTTCCCTTCCCAGCCGGTCACTGGCCGGAAGCGACATGACGAGCCCGAGTGCAAGCAGCGCGACGGCAAGCGCCGCCATTGGGGCTGCAAATCCGTCGTTGGAACTTTCGGTCACGGCGCTATCCATACGCGCGATAGCCCGCCTTGCTGAAGAGTGAAGCGAGCGATGTCACTGTCTGCATCATTGCTAGTGCCGCGCCAGCTGGAGCCGTCTTTGCTGTAAGAGAAGCTGGCTCGCCCCGCTTCCCAGCGCAGGATAGTCTGCGGCATGCCGTCGCGTTGCAGCACCAGTGCGCCGGGGAGAATGCGTAGCGCGCCGAGTTCACGCGCGTTCGCGAGCCCGGTCGCCCGGGCAGCCTCGGACAGGAAGATGCGGCGCGCCTGCAACTGCCCGACCGCTGCCTCGCTACGCGACATGAAGCGGCGGCTTTGCAGGCTGTCGGCCGCAAGCAGGTCGACGATCAGCGCCAGAAGTGCCGCAGTCACGGCGAGGCCGATCAGAACCTCCACAAGCGAAAAGCCTTGCTCGCTATTGCGCACCGGCACCGGTTTCGCCCACAAATATGTCGCGCGCGGTTCCGCTGCCTCCTTCAGAACCGTCGCTGCCCAGCGTGCCGATAGCAGGCCGCCCAACGGGTGTTTGCGGCTCGCGATAGATGAACGGGCGCCCCCAAGGATCCTTCGGCAGGTCCGCCGCCAGATAAGGCCCCTGCCAGGTTTCCGCGACATCGGCGGCCGGGCTCTGCAAAAGCGAAAGCCCCTCTGCATTGGTGGGATAGCGATCGATATCGAGCTGCATCGACATCAGCGCCGATTCCAGCGAACGCAGCTGTGCCCGCGCGGTGACTGCTTTGGATTTATCGAATTGCTCCATCAAGCGAGGAGCAACCAAAGCCATAATGAGACCAATTATAGCCAAAACGATAATTAATTCTACCAAAGTGAAACCATTTTCTAAATTTGATCGGTTTTTCTTCATAATTTTCTACCAAAAAGCAGTTCGATTTATCCCGATGCCTAAGATATAGGGCATAGTAATTCAAGGCTTTCTCCGTTGAACAGCAACATTGTAGACTTTCTTAACGCGCAAGGCTTGATTTCGCCGACGGACGTTATCGAAGCTCGGGCGTTGCAAGCTCATGGAGGTGGTTCTGTCGCGTCGGCTCTGATCCGTCTGGGCGTCATCGGCGACGAACGACTGGCCGAGGTGGTGGCGGACACGATGGGTCTGCCGCTGCTGGCAGATGCACCCGATGTCGGTCAGATCCTTGCCGCGCAGCAGAGTCTGCGCTTTTCGCTGAACTGGCTTGCAGAGCAGGAAGTGTTGGTCTGGCACGACGTGCTTGGCCGCCCCTGCATTGCCTTTGCCAGCGGTAGCAACGCGCTGACCGCGGAAGCTATTGAACAGTGGGATATTGTGCCCAGCCGTCGCTTCGCGGTCGCGCTGCGCCAGCTGCGCGCCATTCTTGCCGATCTAGAACAGGGCGGCAGCAGTCAGCCTGCATCAGGCAGCATCGGCAAGCTGGAAGAATTGGCTGAAGACGCGCCCGCAATCGAATTCATCAATGCAATGCTGTCCGAAGCGATGGCTCGCCGGGCAAGTGACATTCATATCGAGCCATTCAAGGGAGATATGCAGATCCGATTGCGGATCGATGGAACGCTGCATCTTTGGCGTACTGTTCCTGCAATCCGCTTTGCAGCCATCGCTTCGCGCATAAAGCTTCTATGCGGGATGGATATCGCTGAACGGCGAACTCCGCAGGACGGCCGTTACAGCCTGCGCATTGCCGGCCGCGACGTCGATATCCGCGCATCCTGCCTGCCCGGCGTTTGGGGCGAATCGATCGTATTGCGCTTTCTGGGCCGAACCGTTGACCTTCCCTCGCTTGCCGATTTGGGTGTCGCGCCGGCGATGGCGCAGCAAATAGGCGATCTGATCCGCCAGCCTGCAGGTCTGGTGTTAATCGCAGGACCCACCGGATCCGGGAAAACGACAACCGTTTACAAACTGCTCGAGCAACTGAATGACGGTTCACGCAAGATCATCACCATCGAGGACCCTGTCGAAATCGATCTGCCTGGCGTGATTCAGGTAAATGTGCGGCAGGATATCGGGTTGGATTTTGCATCCGGCCTGCGATCGATGCTGCGGCAGGACCCCGACGTGATTTTCGTTGGCGAAATTCGCGATCCGGACACGGCGCAAATGGCAACTCGAGCGGCGATGACAGGACATTTGGTGATTTCCACCGTGCACACCCGTTCAGCAGCAGCGTCCATCACACGCATGATCGACCTTGGCGTTGAAGGCTATTTGCTGGCGGAAGCGATCAGCGGGATCATTGCGCAGCGCCTGCTGCGGCGGCGCAGCGCCGACAACACATATAGTGGCCGGATCGGCGTTTATGAGCTGATGGGCGTCGACCCGCTGTTGCGCGAAGCGATTCGGCGTAACGCCCCGCAGAATGAACTTGAACAACTTGCCTCTCAGACAGGATATCGGCCGATGATCGATGACGCTCGCGACAAGGCGGACGTCGGGTTGACCGACGCGGGTGAAATCCAGCGGGTGCTGGGTGACTGAAATGGCGGATGACGACGTAAGCTATGATTATGTCGCGATTGACGGCAACGGGCGGCGGCAGCGCGGCACGGTTCAAGCCGACAACGCGACCCAAGCCTTTGCCCGGGTCACCCGTCAGCATCTGACCGTCGTCAAGCTGGAACGATCGGGTGCAGGCGACACGGCCGGCCGCAAGGCAACGTCCCGCCGCGACCAGATTGCCTTGCTGCGGCAATTGGGAATGATGCTGCAGGCGCGCGTCGATCTGATGCAGGCACTTATGGCGATGCAGGCCGGGGCAGCCACGCCAGCACTGCGTTCAGCAATCGACGTTGCGATGGCTCAACTGCGTAGCGGAAAGCCCTTGGGTGCATGCCTCAGCACCGCGATTCCGGGAATGCCGTCCAATATCCTCGCGCTGGTCAATGCGGGGGAGGCCGGCGGCTGCCTGGCAGAAACCATCGGCCATGCTATCGACCAGCTGGAGGCCGAGGAACGCATCGCAGCGACCATCAAGAGCGCGCTGCTATATCCCGCCTTTTTGTCGATCGCCGGATTGCTGGCCGGCATGATCATGCTGCTGTTCGTCATCCCCCGCTTTGCAACACTGATCGGCGAACGTCGCGACCAGCTTGATACCATGTCGCGGCTGACTTTCTGGCTGGGTGACGTTGCCCAGCAAAGTTATGCGCTGGCATTGATTGCGCCGCTGGCCGCGCTCCTTTTCCTTATAGTCACCGGCCTGCGCGGCGATAATGCCTGGTTGCGCCGCTTTGCAATCCGCCACATCCCTTTGCTCGCCCGGTTGGCGCTGCAACGCGAACGCGAAAGGTGGTGCCGGATCATGGCCTTTGCGCTGCTCGCACGCATATCCATCGTCGATGCCATGCGGCTGGCGGCAGATGGCCTTAAAGATATGTCGTTGCAGGAGCGCGCAATCAACGCATCGCGCGAATTGCGAGTCGGTAGCCGGGTGGCAGACGCCATCGCTGCGATCGGGCTGTTGGATGAGGCGCAACTCAGCCTAGTTCGCGCGGGCGAGGAGTCGGGGCTGTTGGCCGACATGTTTCGGCGCATCGCTATCGACACGGAAGAGGGACTGCGCGAGAGCATGAAGCGCACCACTGGGGTACTTGAACAAACCGTGGTGGTCGCGGTTTCTCTTTTTGTGGGCCTAATTGTATATGGCCTTATTGCCTCTCTAACAAGCGTATACGAAACGATTCCGCTGTGATTACGCACCGAAAATCACTTGGTTTTAGTACGCTGGAGCTTTTGGTCGCGCTGGCAATATTGTCGCTGGGGCTGATGGCGCTGATCGATTTTCGCCAGTGGCTATTGCAAACGCAATCGCGCCAACTCGCGCAAGCGGAGGAGGTGCAGCATGAGGCCAACGCGCTGGCATTGCTTCGTCAGATCAATCCGGCCTCGCAGCCGTCGGGCCGTATCGCACTCGACCAATCGTTGCGGTTGCAATGGGACGCACGCATCGTCGGAGGTTACCGACCGCAGCTTGCTTGGCTGGGCCGCGAGACGGGTTATCGGGTCGCGCTTTTCAAGGTGAACTATGCGATCGTCGAAGCCGATGCAGCGATTGTGCGCGGCTCGGTCGAGTTGATCGGGAGCATTGGCCCCGATGGACGCCCAACGCGCTAACCCGACCACTTTGAAGGAGGATGACTTATTGGTGCTCCGCCTCTTGGTGATGTTGATCAGAATCGTCTTTGCAGCCTGGCGGATGACGGCTATCATAACGCGACATCATGCCGTTCGACGTGCTCCCCTGATTGTTACCAGTCAGAGGTAGAGTCTCGTTCCTTCATGATGTTGTTTGATGGGATGGCAACGTGTCTGGGGGCATGCCCCCAGACACGTTGGCCGGCGATCTCGGCGGGGGTCTTCCCGCCCAGTTTCGAGTGTGGCCTGACGCTGTTGTAATGGACTGGGCCTCCCTTTGCCGCTTGCAAGTAGCCTTGTTAGGGGGCAAAAAATCTTCACTGGCTTGCGTGCGGGAACATTAGGAAAATGCCGATAAAGACCATAGCGAAAGGTTATTGCATCCGGTTTTTTGCGGCCTACCTAGCCTGCACCTTCTGGATGCTGGAAGGCAGGTTGACCGCACTTACAAAGGGCCATCTCGTCATCGCATTCAAGACGGCTATCATTTCGGCAACTGTACTTCTGTTTATTTCGCTACTGCGGATCAGAGTTTTTTCACAATACCAAACTGCAAAAGCGGCGCTCGTTGCCACGGTCACCGCATTCGCTGATTACTTGACACACGCAAGTCATTTTGGCTTCGCGTTCGATGAAGCTATCTTTACCGGGATTTCTACTGCCGGGCTTGCCTTCGTGATTTCGATCCTTCTTATCAATGCCGAGTTCGCCTAAGCATATTACACACCACCCCCGCCTTCCGCCCAATCACAACCACCTTTTAAAAAGGAGTCCAACGCATGCTTCCTTCGCCCGATCTTTGAAACCTATTGGCAAGCATGGCCGCTTTCAGGCGATGATCATCAGGCGATCCGCTATGGCCTACACTAGGGCGCAAAGCTGCCCCCGGCGTTTATGACCGAGTTGAGGTCGCTAGCGGAATGGTGGCTTTTGGGTCAAAAATCGCAGAAGCAGACCCACTGATCCGGGCCCTGACCGGGTCGCATTCCGATCGCTGATCCTTCCCGAAGCACGTTGGCTTTGAAAGTGGCGAAACACGCCTGCTAGCGGATCTGGGTTATGTGTGGGCCGAACCAGCCGCAAATCCAATTCTAGACGGCAACTATATGAAATAATAATATTTCTAAGATCGCTTCAGCTAAATTCGTAATGATGGGGTCACGTGTTCGAGTCACGTAAGCGGCACCACCTCCGTGTTTCCCAACATAGCTGGAAATCTTGAAATTCCGCTATTTGTGCGGGATCATGCGCGTGGTCGACCGGTATCGGGAGAGGGGGCTGCGTGAAGTGGTTTGCCGCAGCTTTGGCGTCGATGGCTGCGCTGGCTGGTGCGGTGCCCTTGGCGAGCGCCGAGCTTGGCCCGCTGTGCGGCACGGGCCGGAATGCTGCCATCTGCTTTGCTTCGGTCGACCGGAGCGGCAAGCTTTCATACGAGCAGCGGGCTCAGCTTGCGGCTGCCGCGCCGGTTGCGATCGACATCGTCGGCTCGCGCCGGTTCGCCCGCGAACTTGCCGCGTTTCATGCCGCGATGCCGAAGCGCTGGGTGGAGCGGAACCGCTACTGGCGCGGCTTCGATCCGGCCGAGGCCCCCAAGACGATCCGAGCCGCTTTCGCGGGCCTGCATATCGATACGCGGGGCGGCGCGCGGGCGCGGCGCGCGGCGAGGTTTGGCGACAATCTTGCCTATGAGGGCAGCACCGACCCGCGCACCGGCGAGCGCTTCATCCTGCTCAACCGCTACCGGGTGGACCGACCCTTGGAAGGGCTGGTCGCCACCTATGTGCATGAAGCGGCGCACAAGGCAGGCTATTCGCATCGGTCCGGGCAGACCCCGGACCAGAAATGCGAGCCGCCCTATGTCATGGCGCAGCTCGCCCGCAAGCTGGCCGATCCGGAGGGATGGCCGAGCTTTGCGGCGAGCAAGAATGCCTGCCGGTTCTGGCGCGACATGCCTGATGCCCTGTGAGCCGGGTGCCGGATGGCAGTGCCGCCGGTAACGAGCGCTACCTCCCCGTCGAGAACCTCCGCCAAGTCCGGGCCTTTCGGGGCGGATTGCGAAATGTGGCCGCAATAGGGCAAAAACGGTTGCCCCGCGCGCAAACTTCGTTCAATGCGCATCAACGGGCCTCCCACGTCGGAATCACGAGGCGCACGCCCTTCGCCCAGGGGCTTGCCCGGGGTAGGCAGCCGGGGGTGCGCGACAGATCTATGCGTTTCGGTTGGACGCAGCGCCCGCGTCATCCAGGCTTCAGGAGGACTGAGAACTTGCAGCTTCCGCACCACCTTCCCGGCTCGATCGAGCTGTCCATCGTCATCCCCGTCTACAACGAGGAAGCCGGTCTCGATGCGCTCATCCAGCGCGTCACCGCCGCCGCGCACGCCCAGTTCGGCGAGCGCTATGAATTCATTCTCGTCAATGACGGGTCGAAGGATGGCAGCTGGAGCGCGATCTGCCAGCATGCCGACCACGATCCGCGCATCGTCGCGATCAACCTGTCGCGCAATCACGGTCACCAGCTGGCGCTGACCGCGGGGCTCAACCACGTGCGCGGCGACATTGTGTTCGTGCTCGATGCCGATCTGCAGGACCCGCCCGAACTGCTTGGCCCGATGCTTGAGCAGCTCAAGCAGGGCTATGACGTGGTCTATGGCCAGCGCACCAAGCGCCATGGCGAGACCGCGTTCAAGCGCGGCACCGCGGCGCTGTTCTACCGCACGCTCGCCAGCATGGTCGACACCCACATCCCGCGCGACACCGGCGATTTCCGCCTGATGACGCGCCGCGTGGTCGATCAGCTCAACGCCATGCCCGAGCGTTACCGTTTCATCCGCGGCCTCGTGAGCTACATCGGCTTCAACCAGATCGCCTTCCCCTATGAGCGCGACGCGCGCTATGCGGGGGAGACCAACTACCCCTTGCGCAAGATGCTCGCGCTGGCGGTGGATGCGGTCACGAGCTTCTCGGTCATTCCGCTGCGCTTTGCCTCGCACCTTGGCATGCTGTTCGGGCTTGCGGGCCTCGTCTCGCTAGTCGGCATCCTGTGGGTGTGGCTGGCGGGCGGCACGGTGCAGGGCTGGGCGAGCCTTGCCGCGCTGACGCTCATCATGGGCTCGGTGCAGCTGCTGGTGCTCGGTGTGTTCGGCGAATATCTCGGCCGCATGTACATGGAGGGCAAGAGCCGTCCGCTGTTCATCATCTCCGAAGTGCGCCGCCACCCGATCGCCGCCAACGAGGAACCGGCCGAGGCCGCGAAGGTCCTCGCCGAGGGCGGCACGATCGATACCAAGCTCAGCGAGGGCATCCGTGTCGCAGGCTGAATTCGACGCTTATGTTGACGAGTATGACGCCCAGCACGCCCAGTCGGTCAAGCTGAGCGGGGAAGACCCGGAGTTCTTCGCCGAATACAAGGCGAAGGAGGCCGCGCGCGTGATGGCGGCGGCGGGGCTCGCGCCGCAGCGGATCATGGATTTCGGCGCGGGGCGCGGCAATTGCATCGCCCACCTGCAGCGCGAATTCCCGCAAAACGCCCTGACCGCGCTTGATGTCTCGGCGCGCTCGCTCACGCATTGTGCCGCGCGCGCGATCCGCCCGCTCGAGACAGTGTGCTACGATGGCCGGACCCTGCCGTTCGAGGATGCGAGCTTCGATCTCGTCTTCACGGCCTGTGTGTTCCACCATATCCCGGCCGAGGATCACATCCGTCTGCTCGCCGAGATCCGCCGGACGCTGACCCCCAAGGGGCGGTTCATGCTGTTCGAGCACAACCCCTGGAACCCGCTAACCCGGCATGCGGTGGCGACCTGTCCCTTCGATGTGAACGCGGTGCTGATCAGCGCGCCCGAGATGCGCCGCCGGTTCCGCGCGGCTGGCTTCACCGACATCGACCTCAAGTGGACGCTGTTCTTCCCGGCCTTCGCTGCGCCCTTGCGCCCGCTCGAGGCCGGGCTTGGCTGGCTGCCGCTGGGCGCGCAGTACCGCCTCGTCGCGCGCTGAGGGGCTCTGACACCATGCTTGCCCGCCTGCTGCGTTTCGGGCTGACCGGCCTTGCCAATTCGGCAGTGGGCTGGGCGGTGATCTTCGGCGGCTTGTGGGCCGGGATGAGCGGGCTGGCGGCCAATGCGGCGGGCTACGGCGTCGGCCTGATGCTGTCCTTCACCCTGAACCGCCGCTTTGTGTTCGGCGTGACAGGCAAGGTCCGCGCGCCCGAGGTGCTGCGCTTCCTTGCCGCCTTCGCCATTGCTTACGGCGTCAATGTGGCGGTGCTGTTCGCCGCCCAAGGCGTGCTCGGCGAGGACAGCCCGCTCGCGCAATTGCCCGCGATCGGGGCCTATATCGTGATCTTCTTCCTCCTCTCGCAATTCGTCGTTTTCCGGCCGGCAGCATCCGAATGAGCCTTGCCCCCCTTGAGCCCATCGTGCCGCTGGGCGGCGCGCGCAAGCCGCTGCTTGGCCTGCTTGACCGCTGGTGGGCGATCGCGCTGGTGTGCCTGATCGCGCTCGCGCCGCTGCTAGTGGTGCAGGGGAGTGCCCCGCTGACCGATCTCTACGGCCACCTCGGACGCCATGCTGTGCAGACAGGCCTCGCCGAGCGCCCGGGCTTGCAGCCCTACTTCACCTATGATTGGCAGCTGATCGGCAATCTGGGCGGGGATATTCTGGTCCAGCTGTTCTACCCGCTGCTGGGCGTCGAGGGCGCGGTGCGGGCGACTGTGATGGTCACGCAAGGCCTCGGCGCGCTGGGCCTGCTGCTGGTGAGCCGCGAAGTGCATGGCCGCGTCACACCCTTTGCGCTTGCCGCGATCCCGCTGCTCTACGGCTTTCCCTTCAATTACGGCTTCATCAATTACACCCTGAGCATGGCGCTGGCGCTGCTCGCCTATGTGCTGTGGCTGCGGCTGCGCGCGGGCGGGCGTGAGGGGCTGGCGGCGGTGTGGCTGGGCGTGGCGGGCGCAGGCATCTGGGTCGCGCACACCTATGGCTGGGCGTTCCTCGGCCTGCTCGCGGGATCGACCATGCTGGCCGAGGTCTGGGCGGCGCGCACGCACCCCTTGCGCGCGGCGCTGCGCATCCTTGCCGCGTGCTGGCCGCTGCTGCTGCCGATCGTGCCGATGGTGATCTGGCGCGCGGGCAGCTCGGGCGCGGCGGTTTCGGGCTGGGCGTGGGGGTACAAGTACGTCTGGGCGCTCTCGCCCCTCAGAACCTATTGGCGCGATTTCGACATGGGCTCGCTCGCGGTGCTGGTGATGCTGCTCGGCTGGGCGGTAGGGGCGCGCGCGGTGCGGCTCGACCGCAGGGTCGGGATCGCGGCGCTGTTGTGCTTCGTGTTCTTCCTTGCCCTGCCGTTCCGGGTGTTCGGATCGGCCTTCGCCGACATGCGCCTGCTACCCTATGCGCTGGCGCTGGCGCTGGTGGCGATCGGGACGGCGCGCCCCGAGCATGGCAAGCCGCAGGCGACCCGCAAGGCTGCGCGGGCGCTGCTGGTGGCGGGCGTGCTGGCCATCGCCTTCTTCGGCGTACGCATGGCGAGCACAACCCTCGCCTACCGCAATCTCGACCGGCAGGTGCAGGCTGCCCTCCCGGCGCTCGACAAGGTGCCCATGGGCGCACGGGTGGTGTTCTTCTCGGTCAAGCCGTGCCGCACGCGCTGGGCGCTTGCCCCGCTCGATCACCTCTCGGGCGCGGCGATGGCGCGGCGCGATGCCTTCGTGAACGACCAGTGGCAGCAGCCGGGGGTGAACCCGCTGAAGGTCAGCTACCCCGCGGCCGAGCCCTTCGTGCGCGATCCCTCGCACCTGGTGGTGCGCGAGGAGTGCAAGGAGAGCCGGTCGCGGGTCAGGCTCTCGACCGCGCTGAAACGGCTGCCGCGCGGGGCCTTCACCCATATCTGGATCGTCGGCGAGTTGCCCAAGAGGCTGACCCCGCCGCCGGGCTTCGTCGAAGTGCCCGATGCGGGCAGCGGACGGCTGTTCGCAGCCACCTCCCCGTCGCCCCCTCCCCCGCCGCTGCGGCAGATCTGATCGCCAGCAAGTTCGCCAGTTTACCCCGCCCGCGCCTGCGCCCCACAAGGCCTGAGACACGGGCGAGAGGACGAGAAGGCGATGGATCTGGGAATTCGGGGCAAGCGCGCGCTGGTCAACGGCGGCAGCGCAGGCATGGGCCGGGGCGCGGCGCTGGCGCTGGCACGCGAGGGCTGCGAGGTGTTCATCTCCGCCCGAGGGGCCGAGCGGCTGGAAGAGGCCTGCCGCGCCATCGCCGCAGAGACGGGCGCGAAGGTTCACCCGCTGGTCGCCGACCATGCCAGCGACGAGGGCCGCGCGGCGATCCTCGCAGCGATCCCCGATCCCGACATTCTGGTGGCGACCTGCGCGCCCCCGCCCTTCACCGGCGACTTCCGCTCTGTCTCGCGCGAGGATTTCGAAAAGTCGGTGGCGACCGCGCTGCTGAGCCCGATCGAATACATCAAGGCGGTCACCGGCCCGATGGTGGAGCGGGGCTGGGGGCGGATCGTCAACATCTCGACCGGCGCGGCGAAGTATCCCGCCGCGATGCGGGTGCTGTCAGGCCCGCCGAGGGCGGCGCTGGCGAATTACTGCCACGCGATCTCCAAGGAGCTCGCCCCGCACAATGTGACGATCAACTCGGTGCTGCCCGGGATGCACCACACGCCGGGGATCGAGGAGGTGCTGGGGCCGAGGGCCGTCGCCAATGGGCGCTCCTATGACGAGGAGGTCGAGGCCTTCGTCAAGGCGGTGCGCCTGCCCGCCGGGCGCTTCGGCGATGCGGAGGATCTGGGCGCGATTGTAGCGATGTTCTGTTCCGCACAGGCGAGCTACCTGACCGGGCAATCACTGGTCGTCGACGGCGGGATCGGGACCTCTACCTTCTAGGCGGCCGCACGATACCCACTCCCGCGCACCAGCTGGCCCGGGCGTGCGCCCGTCGATTGGTCAAAGCGGCGGATCACTTGGCCTGCGACGATGGTCGCCTCGTAGCCGGTGGCGCGCTGGTGCAGGCGGCGGCCGCCGGCGGGAAGATCGCGCACGACTTCGGGGAGGTGCAGGGTGAGGTTGTCGAGGTCGATGACGTTCACGTCCGCCCTGCCGCCCACCGCGAGCGTCCCTCGGTCGGCAAAGCCCACCGCCCGCGCTGCCTTTGCCCCGAGCATATGCACCGCCTCAGCCAGTCCCAGCTTCAGCGGCCCGTCCTTCTGCACGAATTCGGTCAGCAGATAGGTCGAATAGCTCGCATCGCAGATCGCCCCGTAATGCGCGCCGCCATCGCCGAGGCCGGGGACGCAGTAGGGGTGGCGCAGCATCTCGTGCGCGCTGGCGAGGCTGGCGTTCTCGTAATTGCCGAGCGCAGCGAGGAACAGCCCGCGTCCCTCGGTCTCCAGCAGCCGGTCATAGGCGACCTCCTGCGGCGAGCACCCGCGCGCCGCCGCCTGCCCGGCCATGCTCATGTGCGCAGGCGGGGCGTAATCGGGCGGGTTGTCGAGCGGGAAGAGCCAGCGCCAGTTGCGCGCGAGTTCGTTGAAGGGGTGGCCGGGGGTGAAATCCTCGGACAGCAGCGCGGCGCGCAAGCTCGGATCGCGCATCGCCGCAACTTGCTCGGGGATTGAAAGGTGCGCGATCTTCGCCCAGCTCGGGCAGAGCACGAAGGGGTGCACCGTCAGCTCGAGCCCCGCGATCAGCCCGATCGGGCGCGGCATCACCTGCGCATGGGCCACACCGCCGCCGGCATTGGTCGCCTCCAGCATCTCGAGCACCCGCCGCCAGCGCGGCGGGGCGTCATTGCCTGAGGCGAGCGTGAAGGTCGCCGGGCGGCCCGAGGCGGCGATCACCCGCTCGATCACGCGGTATTCCTTGTCCCACCCGACGAAGGCATCGAGCACCACCTGAAACGTCCCCGCGCCCGCATCCTTCATGCCGCTGGTGATCGCTTCCAATTCGGCGATGTCGGTGTCGAAGGTCGGGATGGCGTCGCCGCTCGCGGTCTTGTGGATCGAGAGGCGCGACGTGGCAAAGCCCAGCGCGCCCGCCCGCATCGCGTCGGCGGTCAATTGTCGCATCATCGCAAGGTCGTCGGCGGTCGCTACCTCGCGCGCCGCGCCGCGCTCTCCCATCGCATAGACCCGCAAGGGCGAGTGCGGGAGGTAGGCGGCGACATCAATGTCGCGCTTACCGGCAGCCACCTTGTCGAGATACTCGGGAAAAGTCTCCCAGTCCCAGTCGAGCCCCTCGGTCATGACCACGCCGGGGATGTCCTCGACCCCTTCCATGACATTGATCAGCATATCGTGATCGGACTTGCGGCACGGCGCGAAGCCGACCCCGCAATTGCCCATCACTGCAGTGGTGACGCCGTGCGAGGAGGAGGGCGAAAGCTCCTCGGCCCAGATGCACTGGCCGTCGTAATGGGTGTGGACGTCGATGAAGCCGGGGGTGACGATCTTGCCGTGGGCGTCGATTTCCTCGGTGCCGCGGCCGCTGACGCTGCCCAGCGCGGCGATGCGCCCGTCGCTGATCGCAACGTCGCCCTCGGCAAGATCGCCGCCCGTCCCGTCGGCGATGGTCCCGCCGCGGATCACCAGATCATAATCGGCCATGCCTCAGGCTCCCCTCACCACATTCACGATCCCGCCAATCAGCGAGCCGAGCACGAAGATATAGATCGGCGGCATCGAGATGTAGAGCGGGATCAGCCGCTTCTCGGGCGCCTTGTGATAGCCCAGCGCATAGAGCACCCGCATCGGCGGCCAGACGATGCCGATCGCCGCAGCCCAGTAGGGGCTCACCGCATAGGCGAACAGCCACATGCCGGGCAGGAACAGCACGAGGTGTTCGAGCGTGTTGTGATGCGCGCGCACGTGGCGGACATATTCCTCGGGCCCCTCGTGCGAGGGCGCAGGCACCTTGAACTTGACCCGTGCGAGCCCCGCCTTGAGCAGCGCGAAGTAATAGGCGAGCAGCGCCAGCGCGCTGACGATCACGACGTAGATATAGGGATCCTGCATCAGCGGCGCCTCTCCCCAAGCGCTGAGAGGCAGGCTGGCGGGGGGAGGGCCGGGCGGCAACTCGCACTTTTGCGCTTGGGCGCGCC
>CAMCUB010000040.1 GCA_945878845.1 Erythrobacter sanguineus
GGCCGCTTCGAAGCGGCCGCGACCACCTTCGGCGACGCGATCGAACTGGGTGACAGCAACCCGCGCACCGTGCTGAGCTTTGCGCTCGCCAAGATCGCGATCGGCGAATCGCAGGCGGCCGTCGGGATGCTTGATGGCTACTCGGCCGCGATTGACCCGGTCGATCTCGGCCTTGCCCTAGCGCTCGCCGGGCAGCCCGAACGCGGCGTGGGCGTGCTGGTGGGCGCGGTGCGCAGCGCCGAGGAAGCGACCCCCAAGCTGCGCCAGAACCTCGCCTATTCCTATGCGCTCGCCGGCAACTGGCGCGCAGCCCGCATCATGGCGGCTGAAGACGTGCCGGCCGACCAGCTTGAAGCGCGCCTTGGCCAGTGGGCCCAGATGAGCGCGCCGGAAATGGCCCCGCAGCGGGTTGCCGCACTGCTCGACGTGGCGCCGCGCGCCGATGCCGGCCAGCCGCAGCACCTCGCGCTCGCCAATTTCCCGGCGCAGGGCATGATGGTGGCTGAAGCCGAAACGCCGTCGGACGTTGATGCCGATGTCGCGCTGGCAATGGCAGAACCCGAGTCGGAGCCGATGGCCGAGGTGGTGCAGGTGGCTGACCCGGCCCCCTCCGCGACGTTCACCGCCGCCTTCGCCGCGCCCGCACCGGAAGCGGCGCCCGCACCTCAGCCCGTGACCCTCGCCGCGGCCGAGCCCGAAGCGATGGGGATCCAGTTCGTGTCCAACCCGGTGGTGCAGCAGTTGCCGGCCGCTGCTCCGGCAGCAATGCGCGCACCCGCCGCCCCGCGCGTCGCTCAGGCCGCCTCGCAGCGCCGTATGGCGGCGACTACGGTCGCCGCTGCTCCGGCCCCGGCCGACAAGGGCCCGGCCACGCATCTCGTCCAGCTCGGCTCCTATGTCAGCAAGGCCGAAGCCCTGCGCGGCTGGAGCACGCTTCAGGGCAAGTTCCCGCAATTGAAGGACCGCAAGCCGGTGATCTCCGAAGCGGTGGTGAGCGGCCGCACCTATTGGCGCGTCGCCGCCGACGGCTTCACATCGCAGGGCGCGCGCGCGCTTTGCGGCACAGTCAAGTCGGCAGGCCGCGGCTGCTTCGCCTACGCCGCCTCGACCCCGCCCGCTGGCGCGGTCAAGCGCGACGTGCAGGTCGCCACGCGCAGCCGCTAATCAGATTCGTTGTTGCGCTACCGCTTCGCTGCTTGAGCGCACAGGAATGAGCACCCTGCTCCCGGACAGCCCAGCGCTGTCCGGGAGTTTTCTTATGCGCCCAGCCGGACGCCGCCCTTCCACAGTCCCAGCACCCGCCCCTGCGCGCCCTGACGGTCGAAGGGGGTGTTGTCGGCGGTCGCCTCCATCTTGCGGCGGTCGATGATCCACGGGGCGTCGGCGTCGATCAGGGCGAGATCGGCCTCCAGACCTTCGGCAAGTGTGCCCGCGGGCACCCCGAGGAGCTTTGCGGGATTGGTCGCCAGCAGCGCGAAGGCGCGGCTCGTGTCGATCACGCCGTCGCGCACCAGCCCCAGGGTCATGGCGAGCAGCGTTTCGGCCCCTGCCATGCCGGGCGCGGCATCGACGAAGGGCAGGCGCTTGTCCTCGGGCCCGCGCGGATCGTGGCCGCTGGCGATCACGTTCACCGTGCCGTCGGCAATCGCCGCGAGCGCCGCCTGCCGGTCAGCCTCGGCGCGCAAGGGGGGCGAGAGGCGGGTGAAGGTGCGGAAATCGGCGGTGGCGAGGTCGGAGAGCATGAAGTGTGCAGGCGTTATCCCGCAGGTCACCGGCAGCCCCCGCGCCTTCGCCTCGCGCACCAGCGCGAAGCCCCGCGCCGTCGTCACCTGACGGATATGCAGCCGCGCCCCGGCGAGTTCCGCCAGTGCGATGTCGCGGGCGATGGCGAGCGCCTCGGCCTCGGCGGGTGCGGCGGGGAGGCCGAGCCGGGTCGCGATCTCGCCTGCGGTGGCGGCGGCCTCTCCGGCCAGCCCCCCGTCCTCGGCATGGGTCACGACCACGAGGCCGAGCATCGCGGCATATTGCAGCAGCCGCAGCATCACGCCGCTATCGGCGATCCAATGCCGCCCGGTGGCGACGGCTTTCGCGCCCGCATCCTGCATCAGCGCCAATTCGGCGAGCGCCCGCCCCTCGAGCCCGCGGGTGGCGGCGGCGAGCGGGTGGACCCACAGATCGGGCTTGCCGCTCTTGGCGATGAAGCCGACCCGGCTCGGCAGATCGAGCGGCGGGGATTGGTCGGGCATCAGCGCCGCGCGGGTGATCCCGCCGAAATGGAACGCGGGCTTGTCGACCGCGAAGACCCCGAGATCGACGAGGCCGGGGGCGAGCAGCTTGCCACGCGCGTCGACCACGGCGTCGCCCTCCTGCGGCGCGACGTCGGTGCCGATGGCGGTGATCAGCCCCTCGGCACAGCGCAGCGCGCCGGGCATCACCCCCTCGGGCGTCACCAGCTGCGCATTGGTGAGGGTGAGAGCCTGCATCTGTTTCATGCCCAGCCCTCCTGCCCACGTGCTTCGCGGGTGAGGATGTCGAGGCAGGCCATGCGGATCGCCACGCCCATCTCGACCTGCCGCGTGATCAGCGAGCGGCCCGCCAGATCGGCGACCTCGCTGTCGATCTCGACCCCGCGGTTCATCGGCCCGGGGTGCATCACCAGGGCATCGGGCCGCGCGAGCGCGAGGCGCTTGGTCGTCAGCCCGTAGAGGTGGCGATATTCGCGCGGGGACGGGATGAATTGCCCGGTCATGCGCTCCGATTGCAGGCGCAGCATCATCACCACCTCGGCGCCGTCCAGCGCATCGTCGAAGCGGTGGTGAACCTCCACCCCCATCGCCTCGACACCCTGCGGCATCAGCGCGGGCGGGGCGCAGACGCGGACATTCGCGCCCAGCGCGGTCAGGCACAGGATGTTCGAGCGCGCCACCCGGCTATGCAGGATATCGCCGCAGATCACGACGTTGAGCCCGGTGAAGTCCTCGGCCCCCTCGCCCCGTTCCGCCAGTGCATGGCGCAGCGTCAGCGCATCGAGCAGGGCTTGCGTCGGGTGCTCGTGCTGCCCGTCGCCCGCATTGAGCACCGGACAATCGACCTTGTCCGCGATCAGCCCGGTCGCCCCGGACGACCCATGGCGGATCACGATCGCATCGGCGCGCATCGCGTTCAGCGTGATCGCGGTGTCGATCAGCGTCTCGCCCTTCTTCACGCTCGAAGTCGCGGCGTGCATGTTGACCACGTCCGCCCCCAGCCGCTTGCCCGCGATCTCGAAGCTCAGCAGCGTGCGCGTCGAATTCTCGAAGAAGGCGTTGATGATGGTGAGCCCGCTCAGCAGATCGGTGTGCTTGGCGCTCTGGCGGTTCAATGCGACCCATTGCTCGGCCTGATCGAGCAGGTAGAGGATCTCATGCCGCGCGAGCTTGCCGATGCCGGTGAGATCGCGGTGCGGAAAAGCGAGCCTTCCGGGCGGAAAGCGGCCCTCGGGGGCGCGAGATGGGGTCGATGTCATTAAAGCCATGCCCTTAGTCGACCCGCGTCTACTGCTCAACCCGCGCCGTAACCTTTCCGATAGAACTAAGCTGCCAAAGACCCTACATCGCAGTCGGGGCGGATCATAAGGGATATGGAATGAACTTCGTGGGCAAGGTTTGGAAGATCCTCGTGGGGATCAAGGACGGGCTTGTCCTCCTGTTCATGCTGCTGTTTTTCATCGCGCTGTTCGGCGTGCTCTCGGCCCGGCCCAACCCCGGGCAGGTGCGCGACGGAGCGTTGCTGATCGACCTTGCGGGCATCGTCGTCGAGGAGAAAAGCTCGCTCGATCCCTTCGCCGCGCTGCTCGCCAGCGAGGCCCCGATTGAGGAGACCCGCGCGCGCGACGTGGTGCGTGCATTGGACGCCGCCGCTACCGACGACCGCATCAAGGCGGTGGTGCTCGACATGACCACCTTTATCGGCGGCGGGCAGGTGCACCTGAAGGACATTGCCGAGGCGATGGACCGGCTGCGCAAGGCCAAGAAGCCGGTGCTGACCTTCGCCTACGCCTATGCCGACGATCAGATGCTGCTGGCCGCGAATGCCAACGAGGTGTGGCTCGATCCGCAGGGCATGGCGGTGATCGCCGGGCCGGGCGGCAGCAATCTCTACTACGCCGGCCTGCTCGAAAAGCTCAGCATCAACGCGCGGGTGTACCGCGTGGGTGCGTTCAAGTCGGGGGTCGAACCCTATACCCGCAACGGGATGTCGGACGAGGCGCGCGCCAATATCGGCGGGCTCTACGGCGCGCTGTGGGAGGAATACAAGGCGGGCATCACCCGCGCGCGGCCCAAGCTGCAGCTGGCGAAAATCACCGGCGATCCGGCGGCGTGGATCGCAAGCTCGGGCGGCGACATGGCCAAGGCCGCGCTCGATGCGGGCATGGTCGACAAGCTCGGCGACCGCGCGGCGTTAGGCGCGCGGGTGGCGCAGCTCGCGGGCGAAGACCCGTGGAGCAAGCTGCCCGGCGCCTATTCCTCGAGTGACCTCGGCGCCTACCTCGCCGACCTCGGCCAGATCCGCAAGGGCAAGACAATCGGCGTCGTCACCATCGCCGGCGAGATCGTCGATGGCGAGGCAGGGCCGGGCACCGCGGGCGGCACGCGCATCGCCGACCTGCTCGACGAGGCGCTCGACGATGACCTTGCCGCGTTGGTGGTGCGGGTGGATTCGCCGGGCGGTTCGGTCACCGCGTCGGAGGAAATCCGCCGCGCGATCCAGCGCTTCCGCGACCGCAAGATTCCGGTCGCAGTGTCGATGGGCAACATCGCCGCGAGCGGCGGCTACTGGGTCGCAACGCCGGGCGAGCGCATTTTCGCCGAGCCCGAGACGATCACCGGATCGATCGGGGTCTATGCCGTGGTGCCGACCTTCGAAAACGCCGCCGCGCGCCTCGGGGTGACGGCCGACGGCTATCGCACCACCGAGCTTTCGGGCCAGCCGGACATGATCGGCGGTTTCTCGCCGGCGATGGACACACTGCTCCAGACCTCGATCGGGGGGACCTATCAGGACTTCCTCAAGCTCGTCTCGAGCGCGCGGCGCCTGCCGGTCTCCCGCGTCGACCAGATCGCGCAAGGCCAGGTGTGGGACGGCGGCACGGCGCGCCAGATTGGCCTCGTCGACGAATTCGGCGGGCTGACCGAGGCGCTCGAATGGGCCGCGGCCAAGGCGGGAGCGAAGAAGGGCGAATGGCACGCGGTCTATCTCGGCGAGAAGGACGAGAATTACGATTCGCTGATCCGCCAGCTGGTCTCGAGCGAGGCGGCGAAGGCTGGCAAGGCGCGCACGGCGCCGGTGGGCGATATCTTCGCGCTGACCTCCATGCGCTCGCAGGCGCTCGGCACCCGGATCGCGCGCGATGCCGAACGGCTGCTCGGGACGAGGGGCGTGCAGGCCTATTGCCTCGCCTGCCCCGCGCCGCTCGCGCCCACCGCCGCAACGCCTGTCGCCGCGGCGGCGCAGCGGCCCGAGGGGATGCTGGCGCTGCTCACCTGGCTGGCGGGCAGCTAAATCGCACGCGGATCACCGCAGGCGCTTGCCAAGTGCGCCCGACCCCATTAATGGCGCGCCCCTGTCCCGGTCTCCGGCCCATTCGGACGGGCGCGTAGCTCAGCGGTAGAGCACACCCTTCACACGGGTGGGGTCACAGGTTCAATCCCTGTCGCGCCCACCATCTTTTCCGGCAGTTGGGGAAGATGGCGGCAGGTCTTCTGTAAAAAACATGGAAAGCCCGGCCCCGCCCTCAGCGGCCTTGCGCGGTCAGCGCGAGCCGAAGCCGGTCAGCATGGTCTTGATCGTGCGCAGGACGATCAGCACGTCGAGCCACAGGCTGAAGCGGCTGATGTAGAAGAAATCAAAGTTGAGCTTCTTCAGCACGCTGTCGAGATCGGCGACGTGGCCCTGGCTGACCTGCGCCCAGCCCGAGATGCCGGGGCGCACCACGTGGCGATAGCGGTAGAAGGGCAGCTCGGTCTCGTACCAGCGCGACAATTCGAGCGCCTCAGGGCGCGGGCCGATCCAGCTCATCTCGCCGCGCAGCACGTTGAAGACCTGCGGCAGTTCGTCGATCCGGGTGCGGCGCAGCCAGCGGCCGAGCGGGGTGATGCGCGGATCGTCCTCGCGCGTGATGGCGCGCTCGCGCGGATCGTCGCTCGTCGGGACGGCAGGCGCGGCGGGGCGCATGGTGCGGAACTTCCAGACCGCGAAGGACCGGCCGCGATAGCCGATCCGGACCTGGCGGAAGAACACCGGCCCCGGCGAATCCAGCCGGATCGCAAGGGCCACAAGCACGAACAGCGACAGCAGCACGGGCAGCAGGGCGAGCGCCAGCACGGTGTCGCCGAACCGCTTAAGGGCGATGTAATTTGCGCTCGGCGCCAGCGCGCCGTCGGCGTTCTCGGAGAGGTGCTCGGTCTGGACCTGCCCGGTCAGCGACTGGCGCAGCTGCTTGAAGTGCAGCACCGTCACCCCCTGCAACGCGCATTCGGCGAGGAAGTTGAGCCATTCGCGCGGCAGGTCGCTGTCGAAATCGGCCGTCAGCAGATCGGCCGAGGGCGGGATGATCGGCTGCCCCAGCACCGCCCACTGCACCTGCTCGATGCTGTAAAGGCTATCGACCCGCCCGAACGGCACCACCGCGATTCTGAGCGTCTGGCGGCGCTGGATCATGAAATAGACAAGGTAGAACCACGCCAGCGCGACCACGAAGCTGGTCACCAGCAGCGGGCGGCTGTAACCGAGGAGGCGAGCGAGACGTAGTAGAGATCCAGCGCCAGCAGCTCGGGCGTGATCCCCGCCGCCAGCGCATAGGGCAGCGCGACGGCGACGAACAGCGAACCCAGCAGCTGGAACAGCGGCCGCACCCAGATCACCTGCGCCCGGCGCGGCGCTGTCAGCACCGAGCTCATGGGGCTGGCGACCGATTTCAAATCCGCCAGTGCTTGACGCCCGGCACCGCACCAAAGCCGGGGAAGGCGTTCTTGATGTCGGCGAACAGGCCGCCCTCGTGCAGCAGCCCGGCAAGACGGGCTTCGGGCAGCGCCTGATAGGCGGCGTGCGGCACCGCCATGATCACCGCGTCGCTCGGTTCCTCAGGCAGATCGGCGAGCAGCTCGATCCCGTATTCGTGGCGCGCTTCATGCCTGTCGACCAGCGGGTCGTGGACCGCGAGCCGGTGCCCGCGCGCCGCCAGCGCCGCGACCAGATCGGCGACTTTGCTGTTGCGCAGGTCGGGCACGTTCTCCTTGAAGGCAAGGCCAAGCACCAGCACCCGCGAGCCCGGCGCCAGCGCGCGGTCGAGCTCGCCTGCCAGCCATGCCGTCATTGATCGACCGCCCGGCAAGGATCACCTGCGGGTCATGCCCCAACCCTTGCGCGCAGTGGCTGAGGTGATAGGGATCGACCCCGATGCAGTGCCCGCCGACCATGCCGGGCTGGAACGGCAGGAAGTTCCACTTGGTCTTGGCTGCATCGAGCACGTCGTAGATCGATATGCCCAGCTTGCGGGTGATCTGCGCGACTTCGTTGATGAAGGCGATGTTGATGTCGCGCTGGGCGTTCTCGATCACCTTGGCGGCCTCGGCGACCCGGATCGAGCTGGCGGCGAACACCCCGCCGCTGGTGACCTCGCCGTAGATCGCGCAGAGCCGCGCTGTCACTTCGGGGTTCTCGCCCGCCACCACCTTGGTGATGCGGTCGACGGTGTGTTCGCGGTCGCCCGGATTGATACGTTCGGGCGAATAGCCGAGGAAGAAGTCGCGCCCGCGCGCGAGCCCCGAAGCCTTCTCGAGGATCGGGCCGCACACGTCTTCGGTCACCCCGGGATAGACCGTGCTCTCGAACACCACGACCGGCTGCGCCGCGGCATCGAGCATCGCGGCGACCGACGCGCAGGCGCGTTCCACCAGCGTCAGATCGGGGCGGTTGTCGGCATCGACCGGGGTCGGCACGGTGACGATATAGGCCCCCGCCCCCCGGCACGCCGCGCTCTCCTGCTCGAGCCGCAGGGCGCCGGAATCAAGCGCGGCGAGCAGCGGCGCGCGCTCGACCTCGTGGGTGCGGTCATAGCCTTCGCGCAGTTCGGCGATCCGGCCTGCATCAATATCGAACCCTCGCACCGGAAAGGCTTTCGACAGCCGCAGCGCCAGCGGCATTCCGACATAGCCCAGGCCGACGACGACGATGTCCGCAACAGTCCCCTCGTTCCCCGCCGTCAATTGATATCCCCTCGCGTGAAATCCGGGCGGGCGTCCCCCTCGCACTGCCACGTGATCGCGGTGCCGGAATCCAGCGTCATGCGTACGATCCCGGGGATACGCAGCAGGAACCGGTCGCCGGCCATCTGCCAGTTGGGCCCCGATGTGTCGCACTTGGCGAGCGCCAACGACACCTCGCCCTGACGGATGCGGACATCGGGAGCGGCATCGGCAGCGGGGGTCTCGATCAGCCCGGGCATGGCGCAATCGCTTGTCACCCGCAGCCCCGACATGACGTAGTGGAACATCGCCTACCCCCGGACCGGCCTTGCCTGCCCCTCGCTAGCCCCGCGCGGAAGCCGCGTCCAGCGGCCTCGGCTCGATTTTCATGTCTTTCCCGGAAGTTCGCGCGTGCAGCCCCCGGCCCCATTCGTCATTCGCCCCTCCCCGCTTGACCGCGCGGGGCTTGTCGCGGCAAGCGGGTCAACCTTGCTTCTTGCGGCCAAACGGGGACAGATGATGCGTGACGTAATCCGGGGCTGGGGCCTCATGCTCCTCGCGATGCTTGCCTTCGCCCCGCCTGCGGCCGCGCAGTCCTTTGCCGACGGGCAGTTCGACCCCGCGATCCCGACGCTGACCGCCACCGTCGGCCATGCGCCGGGCGCGCGGATCACCTCGCCCGATCAGGCCTATGCCTACCTGAAGGCGCTCGCCGCCGCCGCGCCTGATCGCACGCAGCTGGTGCAATATGCGACGAGCTGGGAGGGGCGGCCGCTCTATTACCTCGTGCTCTCGGCCCCCGCGAACATGGCGAAGCTCGATGCGATTCGTGCCGACATGGCAAGCATCGCCGCAGGCCGCGCGGGCAATGGCACCGCGTTGCCGGTGACCTGGCTGCAATACGGCGTCCACGGCAACGAAATCTCCTCGACCGACGCCGCGCTGATGACCGCCTATCACCTGCTCGCCGCCACGAACGACCCGCGCGCCGCCAAGATCATGGGCGGCACCATCACCGTCATCGACCCGATGCAGAACCCCGACGGGCGTGCGCGCTTTGTGAACAACTTCCTCGCCGCCACCGGCATCGCCCCCGATGCCGACCGACAGGCCGCCGAGCATGACGAGCCGTGGCCGTCGGGCCGCGTGAACCACTACATGTTCGATTTGAACCGCGACTGGTTCACTCTCTCCCAGCCCGAGACGCGCGGCAAGGTCGCGGCGATCCGGCAGTGGAACCCGGTGGTGGTCATCGACCTGCACGAAATGGGCGGGGACGAGACCTACTTCTTCTCGCCCGCGGCCCAGCCCTTCAGCCCCAACCTCACCCCGGCGCAGATCCGCGCCTACGAGTTGATCGGCCGCTACAACGCCGCCGCCTTCGACGCGCGCGGCGAGACCTATTTCACCCGCGAGGTCTATGACCTGTTCTACCCCGGCTATGGCGACACCTGGAACGCGCATCAGGGCGCGGTCGGGAGCACCTACGAACAGGGCTCGGCACGCGGTCTTGTGTTCAAGCGGCGCGATGGGACCGAACTCACCTATGCGGACGGCATCGCCAACCACTTCTCGGCGAGCCTTGCAACGGCGAGCGCGGTGGCAGACAATGCCAGCAAGTTCCTGTCCGATTTCGCCGCCTACCGCGCGGGCAATGCGAGCGGCGCGGCGGGCAAGGCGACCTATATGATCGACCTTGGCAAGCGCCGCTGGAATGCCGAGCGTCTGGGCCGCCGCCTTGCCGCGCAGGGCATCACCGTATTGCGCCGCGAGGGCAGCGCCACGGTGTGCGGCAAATCATACCCGGCGGGCTACCTCGCCGTTCCGCAGGCCCAGCCCGCCGCGCGGCTGATCCGCAGCCTGCTCGACCGCGACACGCCCTTGCCGCCCGATTTCCTCGCCGAGCAGGAACGCCGCCGCTCGGTCGATCTGCCGCACGAGCTTTATGACGTCACCGCCTGGGCGGTGGGCCCGATGGCGGGCGTTGATGTGGCGCTGTGCAATGGCGTGGTCGGCGGCGATGCGCTGGCGCCCGACGCGCCGATTGCGGGCAAAGCGGAAGGCAGCGGGGCCTTCGCCATCGCCGTGCCGTGGACCGACAGCGGGCAGGCGCGGCTTGTCACCCTCGCCCTGCGCGAGGGGATCGAGGGCCGCGTCACCGACAAGGCCTTCGCCGTCGGGGGGCGCGAGTTCCCGCGCGGGACGGTGGTCTTCCCGTCAGGTTCCAACATCCTAGAGAAGATGGCGCGCCTTGTTGCGCTGGCCGGCGAGATTGGCGCGGCTACCGTCGCGCTCGAAAGCGGATGGGTCGACAGCGGGCCGAACCTCGGCAGCGAGCATTTCGTGCGCCTCACCTTGCCGCGCGTCGCGGTGGCGTGGGACGACGGCATCTCGCAGCTTTCGGCGGGCGCTTTGCGCTACGTGCTCGAACAGCGCATCGGGCTCCCCGTGACCCCGATCCGCACCGGCCGCCTCGCCCGCGCCGACCTGTCCGAATATGACGTGGTGTTGGTGCCCGAGGGCGATCCTTCCGCCCAGCTTGGCGATGCCGGCCAGCGCGCCTTGCGCAGCTTCGTCCAGCGCGGCGGGGTGCTGGTGGCGATCGGCGACAGCCTCGAGACCTTCAGCAGCGGCGACAATCCGCTCCTCGCGGTCAAGCGCGAGGCAGCGCTCGGTCGCGATCCGGGCGAGGCCGGGGACGCCAAGGGCGATCTTGCCGAAGCGGTCGCCATCGCCAATGACAGCGAGTACCGCGAGGCGATCAAGGATCCCGCAGCCCTGCCCGACACCCTGCCCGGCGCGCTGCTCAATGTGGTGGGCGAGCCCGACCACTTCCTCTCGGCTGGCTATGACGACGGCGCGGTGGTGCTGGCGACGGGGACGCAGATCTTCACCCCGCTGGGCCGCGACAAGGGCGTCAACGCGGTCCGCTTCGCCAGCCCGGCGGGTCTGATCGCCAGCGGCTATGTGTGGGACGAGAACCGGCGGCAGATGGCCTACAAGCCCTACCTGATGGCGCAGCCGACCGGGCGCGGGCTGGTGATCGGCTTTGCGCACGATCCCTCGACCCGCGGCTTCCTCGAAGGGCTCGACCTGATGATCGCCAACGCGGTGCTGGTCGCGCCCTCGCGGGTGCGCTGAAGTGTCCTAGCGGACTGACACGAGTTGTGTCATGCTGACAGGCATGACGCTGTTCCACGCGCTTGTCGTGCTTCATGTCGCCACCGGTGCGGTGGGGCTGACGGCGTTCTGGGGGCCGATCGCGACCCGCAAGGGCGCGGCCAACCACCGCAAGTGGGGCCGCGCAGCGTGCTACGGCTTCCTCGGCGCGGGCGCGCTGGCGATCGCGATGGCCTTGCTGTCGCTCTACGGGCCCGAACACCGCCACCCCGAAGTCACCAACCGCGCGCTCTATGAAGGCCTGTTCGGGTGGATGATGCTCTACCTCGGCACGCTCACCATCGGCTTTGTAGACTATGGTCTGGCGGTCGTGAAGCACAGCCGCAATCGGCGAGCCTTGCGCGCGCCGCGTTATCAGGCGGTGATCGCCGCAGTGATCGCGAGCGGCGCGTGGTGCGGCTATTACGGTTGGCTGGTAGGCCACCCGCTGATGATGCTGGTCGCCTTCATCGGCATCGTTTCGATGCTGATCCAGCAGCGCTACATCTGGCGCGCCGCCGAGCCGCTGCGCACCACATATGTCGGCGAGCATTTCCGCGCCCTCATCGGCATGGGCATCTCGGCTTATACCGCCTTCCTCTCGGTCGGGCTGATCCGGCTGGTGCCTGAGCACGTCTTCAACCCCGCGATCTGGGCGGGCCCGAGCGTCATCGGGGTGAGCCTGATCCTCTACTTCACCGTCAAAGGGAAAAAGCCCGCCGCCAAGCCTCTAGCTTCAGGCGCGAGCCCACATCCGCAATAGATTGGCGATGGTCTTGTCGAGCGTCAGCAGTTCGGCCGACTGACCGGGCAACTGCGCCCTGAGGCTCGCGCGCAGGTTTTCAAGGTCGAACAGCATTTCCCGCTGCGCCCCGTCGGCGATCATACTCTCGATCCACCCGACGCACACGATCCGCTGCCCCCGCGTCACGGGCCGCACCTCGTGGATCGAGCCCGAGGGGTAGAGCACCAGATGCCCCGCCTCGCCCTTGACCGATTGGGTGATGCCCGCGGCATGGATCACCAGCTCGCCGCCGTCGTAATCTTCGGGCGGGGTCAGGAACAGGGTAAAGGACAAGTCGGTGCGCACCCGCCGCTCGCCCTTGCCCATCAGCGCGTTGTCGACATGGGCGCCATAGCCCCCGCCCTCGCCCGTGCGGCTGACGAGGAGGTGCGAGAAGCGGCGTGGCTGTGCGGCGGCGCGGATCACCGGGTTTTTCCAGAGGATCTGCGCGATCTCGTCCTGAAGACTGCGCCCCGCGGCCCCGTCCATCGCCGCCTGCTCGTTGCGCTTGACCGCGCGCGCCACCGACCCCGCGGTCTCGCGCCCGTCGCGCCATGCGAGCAGCGCGATACGGTCATGGATGGCAGCGAGGCGATCGGCCTCGGGGATGGCGTGAACGGCGAGGATCATCGCCACGTGTCTAGCGCCGCAGCAGGCCTTCCGCCAGCAATCGGTTGACCCCGGCGGCGACCGCGTCCGGGCCAAGCTCGGCGCCTTCGCCCCACACGACATAGCGCAAGCCGACGAACACGTTCATCCCCATCATCGCCCAGGCCTCGAGCTCGCCCAGCCCGTCGCGGAATTCGCCCGCCGCCGCCCCGGCCCGCAAGCGGTCGGTGATGCGTGCGGCGATGGTCTCGTAATGCTCGCGGTAGCTGGCCGGATCGACGAATTCGGCTTCGTCGATGATGCGGTAGATTTCCTTGTGCTCGGCGGCAAAGCGCAGGAAGGCCGCCAGCGCCGCCCGCTCGATCTCGAGCGCGCCCATGCCCTCATGTAGCGCCGAGCGCGCGCTGGTGCGCACCTTCTCGCTCATGTCGGCGACCAGCGCGCGGAACAAGGCGTCCTTGCTGTCGAAATAGGTGTAGAAGCTGCCGAGCGCCATTCCGGCGCGGCGCGTGATCGAGCTCACCGAAGCCTCGTGAAAGCCCTTCTCGCCGAACTCCTCGGCCGCCGCATCGAGCAGCTTGCGCAAGGTCCGCCGCCCGCGCTCGGTGCGCGGCGTCTTGGCGTCAACCGACGCCTCCTCGGCGAGCGACGCCGCAGCTTCCCGAGTGTTGCCCATCTGCCTCTCCCTCGGCGCTTTCGGTAGGCCGCGCAAGAGCCCGCGACAAGACTAAACTTGAAAGGTGGTTCAACTTTCAATACGAGTAGCGCCATAAGAGAGCCTGGAGAGGAAACCACATCATGAAGACCATGCTTTGCACCCGCGCACTGCTGCTGGCCGGCGCCGCCGGACTTGCCACCTATGCCGCGCCCGCCATGGCGCAGGACAGTGCAGATGATGTCGTCGCGGCCGCCGAGGCAGCCGCCGCCGAAGCTGCCGAAGAAGAAGGCACGATCTACGTCACCGCCCGCCGCCGCGAGGAACGCCTGATCGACGTGCCGCTTTCGGTCACGGCGATCTCGGGCGACACGCTCGCCAAGCAGGGCGTGCAGGATATCATCGCGGTCGCCCAGCAGGTGCCCAACCTCACGCTCGAAGTGAGCCGCGGCACCAACACCACGCTCACCGCCTTCATCCGCGGTGTCGGCCAGCAGGATCCGGTCGCCGGCTTCGAGGCGGGCGTCGGCCTCTATGTCGACGACGTATACTTGAACCGCCCGCAGGCTGCGGTGCTCGATGTCTATGATGTCGAGCGCATCGAAGTGCTGCGCGGGCCGCAGGGCACGCTCTACGGGCGCAACACCATCGGCGGCGCGATCAAGTATGTCACCGCCCCGCTGCCCGACAAGACCAGCCTCAAGGCGCGCGCCACCTATGGCTCCTACGATCAGGCCGACCTGATCGTCACCGCCTCGACCCCGATCGGAGAGAGCCTCAAGATCGGCGCGAGCGGCGCGCGGCTGTCGCGCGGGGGCTTCGGCGACAACCTGACGCTCGGCACCGAGAACTACAACAAGGACGTGTGGGCCGCGCGCGGCACCATCGAGTTCGAGAGCGGCATCGTGAAGGCGCGGCTTTCGGGCGACTACGTCAAGGACAACTCCGAAGCGCGTCAGGGCCACCGCTTCATCCGCAGCCTCATCAGCGCCGCACCGGTGCTCGATAACGTGTTCGACACCCGCGCCGGGCTCAACATCGTCGAGCAGGAGGTCGAAGCTTACGGCGGCGCGCTCAACATCGCGATCGAACTGAGCGACACGCTGACCTTCAAGTCGATCACCGGCTACCGCGAGGACGCCTCGACCACCCCGATCGATTTCGACAGCCTTCCCGCGGTCGATGTCGATGTGCCCGCGGTCTACGAGAACGACCAGTTCAGCCAGGAACTCCAGCTGCTCTATGAAGGCGACAAGCTCTCGGGCGTGCTGGGCTTCTACTACCTCGACGCCAACGCCTTCACCGCCTTCGATGTCGGCCTGCACACCACAGGCGCGGTGATCGGGGTTCCGGGGCTGACCGCGCAGACGCTGGGCGATGTCAAGACCGAAACCTGGTCGGTGTTCGGCGACTTCAGCTATGATCTGACCGACACGCTCAGCATCTCAGTCGGCGGGCGTTACACCAACGACAAGCGCACCAGCACCGTGCTGCGCCGCAGCTTTGCCGGCGGGTTCTCGAACCTGTTCGGCGGGACCGGCGTCGCCTTTGCGACCACCAGCAACTTCAACGGCATCGCCACCTTCGAGGACTTCAACCCGCGCGCCTCGATCAGCTGGCAGCCCGATGCAGACAACAACATCTACTTCACCTATTCGCAGGGCTTCAAGGGCGGCGGCTTCGACCCGCGCGGCCAGACCACCGCGTGCCGCAATCCGCGCGGACAGGCCTGCACCGCGCAGGAGGTGTTCGACTTCCTCGCCTTCGACCCCGAAACGGTCGACAGCTACGAAGTGGGTTACAAGGCCTCGCTGCTCGACAACCGCCTGAACATCAGCCTCGCGGCCTTCCTGGGCAAGTACAAGGACGTGCAGATCCCCGGTTCGGTCGGGGTCGACGCCAACGGCGACGGGGTGAACGAGAGCTTCATCGGCATCACCTCGAACGCGGCCGACGCGGACGTCAACGGGATCGAGTTCGAGGGCAATGCGCTGGTCGGCCGCGACTTTGCGGGCGACGGCAGCCGCTTCACGGTCAACTGGTCGCTCGGCATCATCGATGCCAAGTTCAACACCTTCATCGACGCCTTCGGCCGTGATGTCGCCAGCCAGCGGGTGTTCCAGAACACCCCCGACGTGACCGCGCACATGGGCTTCGACATGGGCGTGCCTATCGCAGGCGGGATCGTCGACTTCATCGGCCAGGCCGCGCTGCGCTCCGATGCGAGCCAGTTCGAGGTGCCCAACCCGTTCCTCGATCAGGACGGCTTCGTGCTGGTGGATGCGAGCATCGTCTACACCTCGGACGACGGGCGCTATTCGCTCGGGGTCCATGGCAAGAACCTGTTCGACAAGGAATATATCGTCGCCGGCTACAACTTCGTGGCAGGCGGCGTGGGCGGCGCGCCGTTCGTCTCGACCCTCGGGCGCGAGGGCACGCTGACCGGCTTCTACGGCGATCCGCGCCGCGTGTTCGTGACGGCTCAGGTCAACTTCTGAGGCCAGACTCCCCGAAGGGGCGGCGGCCTCTCGATAACCACCGCCGCCCCTTCTCTCCCCCCTTTCCTTGAGAGGGCCGAGCGGGCATAGGCGCTGGTCATGCACGACATTCGCTTTATCCGAGAGAAGCCTGAGGTTTTTGATGCAGGGCTGGCCCGCCGCGGCCTCCCCGCACAGGCCGCCGATCTGATCGCGCTCGACGAGGCCCGCCGCGCGGCGGTAACCGAGGTGCAGGTCGCGCAATCGCGCCGCAACGAGGCCAGCAAGCTGATCGGCGCGGCCATGGCCAAGGGCGACCGCGAAGGCGCCGAAGCGATCAAGGCCGAGGTCGCCGCGCTCAAGGACGCCATGCCCGGAATCGAAGCGCGCGCCGAGGAGCTGGCGGGCCAACTCAAGGCAGCGCTCGAGATCATCCCCAATCTGCCGGGCGCTGATGTGCCGGACGGCGCCGGCGAGGAGGAGAATGTCGAAGTCAGCCGCTGGGGCACCACGCGGGAGTTCGATTTTGCGGCGAAGGAGCACGCCGACATCGCGCCTGCCCTCGGCATGGATTTCGAAACCGGCGCAAGGCTATCGGGCGCGCGCTTCACCTTCCTGCGCAGCGGAATGGCGCGGCTTCACCGCGCGCTCGGCCAGTTCATGCTCGACGTGCAGACCGGCGAGCATGGCTACGCGGAGTGCAATCCGCCGGTGCTGGTGGGCGACGATGCGATGTATGGCACGGACAAGCTGCCGAAGTTTGCCGAGGATAGCTTCAACACCACCAACGGGCGCTGGCTCATCCCCACCTCGGAAGTCTCCCTCACCGCCAGCGTCATGGGCGAATTGCTCGACGAGGCCGCGTTGCCGATGCGCCTCACCGCGCTGACCGTGTGCTTTCGCTCCGAAGCGGGCGCCGCGGGCCGCGACACGCGCGGGTTCATCCGCCAGCACCAGTTCGAAAAGTGCGAGCTGGTCAGCATCGTGCGGCCCGAGGACTCCGAGGCCGAACACCAGCGCATGACCCGCTCGGCGGAGACGATCCTCGAACGGCTCAATCTCCCCTATCGCAAGCTGCTGCTATGCACCGGCGACATGGGCTTCGGCGCGCGCAAGACCTATGACCTCGAGGTCTGGCTCCCCGGCCAAGGCGCCTATCGCGAGATCAGCTCGTGTTCGAACACCGGCGACTTCCAGGCCCGCCGCATGAACACCCGCTACCGGGTCGCGGGCGAGCAGAAGACAACCCAGTTCGTCCACACCCTCAACGGCTCCGGCCTCGCGGTCGGCCGCACGCTGGTGGCGGTGATCGAGAACTACCAGAACGCCGATGGCTCTGTGACAGTGCCCGAGGCACTCAAGCCTTACATGGGCGGGCTTGAGGTCATCACGCCCCAGTAACCACGCCCGTCATCCTGAACTTGGTTCAGGATCCATGGTGCCACAAACACCGGACGGCGACTGGCAGACAAATTGATGCTGAAACAAGTTCAGCATGACGAGATTGGAGAAGTCCGCTGAGAATCCTCCTCACCAATGACGACGGCATCAACGCTCCGGGCCTCAAGGTGCTGGAGCAGATCGCGCGCCAGTTTTCCGACGATATCTGGATCTGCGCGCCGTCCGAGGAGCAATCGGGCGCGGGCCATTCGCTGACCCTCACCCGCCCCGTGCGCCTGCACAAGCACGGCGAGCGGCGCTTTGCCGTCAGCGGCACGCCCACCGACTCGGTGATGATGGCGCTGCGCACCGTCATGCCCGAGGCGCCCGACATCATCCTTTCCGGCGTCAACCGGGGCGCGAACCTTGCCGACGACATCACCTATTCGGGCACGGTTTCGGCCGCGATCGAGGGCGCGCTGGCGGGCATCAAGGCGATCGCCTTCAGTCAGGTCTACGCCCGCGAAGGCATGGGCGACGAGGTGCCCTTCGGCGCGGCGCTCGAATGGGGGCCGAAGGTGCTCGCGCCCCTGATCGACGCCCCGATGGCCGACCGGACGCTCATCAACGTCAATTTCCCGGCGCGCGCCCCCGAGGACGTGAAGGGCATCCGCGTCGTCCGGCAGGGCTTCCACGACTATTCGCGCGGCACCATCGTCGAGGGCCGCGATCCGCGCGGCTACCGCTATTTCTGGTTCGGGCTCGACCAGATCGAGCACACGCTCGACCACGGCACCGATCTGGAAGCGATTGAGGAAGGCTATGTCGCCGTCACCCCGCTCCAGCTCGACCTCACCCACTATTCGACCATCGGCATCCTCGCCGAACGGTTCGCGGATTGAAGCGCGGTCAGCTCCTGAACCACACGAACACCGCACCCATCGCCGCCATGCCGAACAGGAAGTGCCCGGCGTCGATCAGGAACAGCGCCAGCGGCTTTCTCAGGTAGAGGTAGTTGATCCCGATCGCCGGGATCATCACCCCGCCTGCGAAGCCCACCGCCATCATCATCACCACGAAAGGCTTGGGATCGGTGCGCACCAAGAGGTGCCACAGCACGAGACCGATCAGCATCTCGAAGGCGAAGGTCAGCGCGAAGATCAGCGCCATGTTGCTCTCGCGCAGCTGGGTGTTGGTGAACCCCGCCGCGCGCTGCCATGGCTTGCTGAACAAGACGCCGTACCATAGCGAGCCGACCGCAAAAAAGGCGGCGGCGCCTGCCAGTACGGGCCACAGGGCAAAGTCGCTCATGCGCGGGTCTCCAGATGTTCGGGCCATTCGAGGGTGAGCGCCCCGCCCTCGGGCAGGGCGCTCCATGCGGCGAGGAAGGGGTCGAGGTCGTCGCGGATCGCGCCGAGCCTGTCGGGCACACCCGCGGGCGGGGGCACGTGGCCCGCGGCCCAGCCGGGCTCGGCCATGGCCATGATCGCCGCGTCATCCGCCCCGCCGCTCCAGCTTGCGGCCTCGAAGCACTCGACGAGGCGTTCGGCCTGGATCAGCTGGGCGATTGCCGCGTCCGGCACCTCCGCCCGCTTGGCGCTGGCATGGCCGCCGGCGAGCGCCATCGCTTGCACGTCTTCAGGCGCCATCCCGCCCGCGACCAGACCCCAGAAGCCCGCCGCCATGCCAAGCTCGCGCTCGACGAAGAAGTGGTAGGCATCGTGGGGATAAGGCCCCTTCTTGGGGAAGCCGAACCCGGCGCGCGAGCCGTCGGCGCGCTCCACCGTGACGCTGTCGGCAGAGGCGCCTTTGGTGATGGTGATCTGCATGAGCGCGAGTGTAGCCCAAGCCGAGCCACGCGGGTAGTGATCTCGCGGCCCCCGCCTCAGATGACGTAGGCGAACTCTTCCTCGGCCGGGGTCGCCTTGCGGCCGCGCATCTCGGCGTCGAGCTGCACGACGGTGCGGCTCGCGGTCTTGACGAACAGGCCGGGCACCACCGCGTGGACCATGCAGGCAATCCCGCCGACCGTCATCCGCCAGCCGAAGCTGAACGCGGTGCGGGCATGCTGGGTGTAGGTCTCGCCAATGGCGCGCGGGTGGTCGGTGAAGAGCTTGGCGATCATGCCCCTTCCGATGCCCTCTGAGGTGCCCCGCGGTCAAGCCTAGCGCGAAAGCCCCGCACAGTGTAGGGGCCGCGCCGCAATGAACACCGCTCCCCTCACCCTCCCCGACCAGAAGCGCATCGGCATGGTCAGCCTCGGCTGCCCCAAGGCGCTGGTCGATTCCGAGCGCATCCTCACCCGCCTGCGCGCCGATGGCTATGCCTTCGCCGAGGACTATGCGGGCGCCGACGTGGTGCTGGTCAACACCTGCGGCTTCCTCGACAGCGCCAAGGAGGAGAGCCTTGCCGCCATCGGTGAAGCGATCGCCGAGAACGGCCGCGTGATCGTCACCGGCTGCATGGGCGAGGAGGCCGACGCGATCCGCGCGGTCCACCCGCAGGTGCTCGCGGTGACGGGCGCGCACCAGTACGAGCAGGTGGTGGAGGCGGTCCACATCCACGCCCCGCCGAGCCAGGGGCCGTTTGTCGACCTGATCCCGCAGCCCGACATCAAGCTCACCCCGCGGCATTATTCTTACCTCAAGATTTCAGAGGGTTGTAACCACTCCTGCGCCTTCTGCATCATCCCTGCCCTGCGCGGGAAGCTCGCCAGCCGGCGCATCGACGCCGTGCTGCGCGAGGCCGAGAAGCTTGTCGCCGCCGGCACCCGCGAGCTGCTCGTCATCAGCCAGGACACCAGCGCCTACGGGGTCGATATCCGCCACGAGACCCGCTCGTGGAAGGGTCAGGACGTCCGCGCCCACATGACCGACATGGCCCGCGAACTCGGCGGCCTTCGCACCCCCGAAGGCGCCGCGCCGTGGGTGCGCCTCCACTACGTCTACCCCTATCCGCATGTCGATCAGGTCATCCCGCTGATGGCCGAGGGGCTGCTCACCCCCTATCTCGACATCCCCTTCCAGCACGCCTCGCCCAAGGTCTTGAAGCTGATGCGCCGCCCGGCCAACGAGGCCAAGGTGCTCGAGCGCTTGAAGTCGTGGCGCGCGATCTGTCCCGACATCGCGATCCGCTCCTCCTTCGTGGTCGGCTTTCCGGGCGAGACCGAGGACGACTTCCGCTATCTCCTCGACTGGCTCGAGGAAGCCCAGCTTGACCGCGTCGGCGCCTTCCGCTTCGAGCCGGTCGAGGGCGCGGCGGCCAACGCCCTGCCCGATCAGGTGCCCGAAGCGATCAAGGAAGAGCGCTACGCCCGGATCATGGAAGTGACCGAGCGCATCTCCGCCGCCAAGCTCGCGGGCAAAGTAGGCCGCACGCTCCCCGTCATCATCGACGAGGTCGGCGAGCCGGATGAGGACGGCGACATCGGCGCCACCGGCCGCAGTCAGGCCGACGCGCCCGAGATCGACGGCGCGGTCTATCTGCGCGATGTGCCTGCCACGCTTGCCCCCGGCGCTATCGTCAACGCGCGCATCGAGGACGCCGACGCGCACGACCTGTTCGGGGTGATCGCCTGACAATCTCGAGTCGCAGCAGGTTCAGGGCCGCTCAGGCCGCCTGTTGGAGACACATGAGACACAGTATAAAGGCAAAACTCTCTCCGGTCGGAAGGCGGCGCGGGGCGCGGGGGCGCGGGGGATCGACGATGCCAAAGAGCGAGCCTCACGGGCCTAGCAAAGTCCGGGCCTGTAGGAAAATGCTGCGAGCGCTCCGCTACTTGGCCGCCCCCTCCTTGGGCGCCACGCGCCGCAAGGCAGCCTGCGGAATGAATTCCTCAGGGATAGCCCGCATATGCGTGGCGAGTTCGGCGGCAAGTTCGGGATGGTCGGCCAGCAGATCCCTTCCGCTCGGCAGGGTCGAGGCGGAGTAGAACAGCACAAGCTCCCCGGGCAGGAACGCTCCCAGCGCCTGATCGCGCAGGGCTTCGTCGCGCATACCCTGTAGCAACAGCGCCGCCGCCTCGTCATCGAGCCCGTGGCACATCAGGCCTTGCACCGTCAGCTGCACCCCGTCCTTCCAGTTCGCGCGCAGATAAGCGAGTTCGGGCGCGGCATCCTTCGCGCGGCCGAGCCGCTCGAAAGCGCAGGCGCGATTGGAGGCGATGATCAGCTTGGCATAGGTGGAGCCCTGCTGTTCCGCCACCCGGCGCGCAAGGTCGCTCGCCTTCAGCCCCTCGCGCCAGCGCCCCTGCCCGGTCAGCCGCGAGGCGCGATTGATGACGAAATTGACCACCCAGGAATGCTCGTCGGGATCATATTTCGCCAGCTCGTCGAACACCGCATCGGCCTTCTTGGTCTGGCCGAGCGAGTCGTAGGCATAGGCCTCGATATTGAGCGCCCAGGCATCGCCCTCCTCAATCTTCACGCCTTTGGCCTTGCGCTCGCGCCACCGCTGCGCGAGCGCGATCGCCTCCTCGAACTGGCCGTTGTAGTGGAGCGCAGTGGCGGCCTCCGAGAAGCGGTCGCGATCCTCGGGCGCATTGGTCAGCCGGGCGCGGGCGACACGCACATTCTCCTCGCCCACCGCCGCAAGATTGCGGCCCGCGCGGGCCTCGATCTGGGGCCAGAAGGGCTCGTAGATGCGCCGAGTGAGCAGGTCGATATAGCTCGACGGATCGGTGATCGAGACCAGCAGGCCATCGGCCATATCGCCGCGCCCCGCCTTGGCCGCCGCGCGCAGGGCGGCGACCGCGACCGCTTCGTGCAGCTCGGTATCGAGGAAGGCGAGTTTGCCGGTGCTCGTCCATTCAAACGCCAGCGCATCGAGATCGGCGGAGCGGCCCGCGTCGCGGATGGTGCGGAACACGCTCCAATAGGTATCGCGGTCAAGCTCGCCGAGGCCCGCATCGCTGAGCCCGCGCAGAATCGCGATAACGCGGTCGGGATCGTCGAGCCTCAAGGCAAACTGGATCGCAAGGCTGCTCAGGGGCTTGTCCGGCGTGAGCGCGGAAAATTCGGCGATATGCGCTAGCCCCTCCTCGAAACGCTTCTCCGTATCGGCGCAGAGGATTTCGGCGAGAAGGCGAAGGCGGTGAAATTCAGGCGGCACAGGCTGGGGCATGCTGCTTTCGAGCGCAGCGACGACCGGCAAGCCGAACGTGCAGGGCTCCCGCAGCCAGCGCTTCTCGTCCTTTGTGAACAGCGCATAGAGTTCCTTGCTGTCCAGCGCGCCAAGATCGGGCAGCGGTTCGGGCGCGGCTTCCTTGGCCGCGAGCGGCGCGGAAAGGATGGCTGCGGCGAGCGCGAGAGCGGCGCGGAAAGGCTGTGTCATGGTGCGATCCCCTTGTTCGGGATGTCTTTTCCCGCAGTTCCGGAGGAAAGGGAAGAGGAGATGGGAGAGTTCTTCCAGCGCCGCGCAAGCGCCTCCCGTTACCCCCTCCCCCCCTCCCGTCCCCGCAAGGGACGCCGCGCGGTTAATCGCTGGAAACTCACGCGGCCACGCGGCATAATCACCGTCATGGTCCGGATCATCGCCTTTCTCCTCGCGCTCGCCGCGCTGCAATTCGCCGCCTTTGCGCAAAGTCTCCCCGATAGTGGCCGCGCGGCCGATGCCGCCGAGGCAGTCGCCGCGCGCGCTGCGGGGACTTTCGAGCCGATCGATCCCGACAACGAGATGCCCGCAGCCGAGGATGCCGCGGCGGTCTATGCCGGCCTGCCGCCGCTGAGCGGCGCGATCCCCGCTGCGGCGCCCGCGCCTGTTGCTGCCGAGCCTGCCATGGCCGTCGAGATCGAAGATATGGCCGATATCGACGCCGATGCCCCGCGCGGCCCTGCGGTGCGGATGATCTCGAACCCGGTGGTTCAGGCGCTTCCGGCTCAGGCCCCGGCGCCTGTTGCCAAGCCCGCCGCGCTCGCCCCTGCCCCGAAGCCTGCGCCTTCGGGCGGCGGCTTCGTCATCAAGTCAATCCTCCCGATCGAGGGCACGATCCGCTACGGCGACTGGTTCTGGGACGATAGCGCCGCGCCTGCCTCGGGCCCGCTGGTGATCACCGTCGACCTCGATGCACGCGTGATCAGCGCCTTCCGCGACGGGCACGAGATCGGCACTGCGGTGGTGCTGGTCGGCACGCAGGAGCACCCGACCCCGCTCGGCACCTTCCCCATACTCACCAAGGAGCGCGACAACGTCTCCGAGAAGTACAACAACGCGCCGATGCCCTGGACGCTGCGGCTGACGTGGGACGGGATCGCGATCCACGGCTCGCCGGTGCTGAACGGCTACGCCTCGCACGGCTGCATCGGTATCCCCGACGACTTCGCCGCCAAGTTGTTCGCGGCGGCCAAGCGCGGCGACAAGGTGATCATCACCCGCGGGCGGATGGTCGGGCTGGGCGACAAGATTCTTTAACTTACGGCCACCTTCGGTGGCGCAGACCTCCCGCCCCGCCTCCCCACCCGGCCACCAAGAATACCATTACGGTATGGTGGC
>CAMCUB010000041.1 GCA_945878845.1 Erythrobacter sanguineus
AGCTTTACAACCCTAAGGCCTTCATCACTCACGCGGCATTGCTGGATCAGGCTTTCGCCCATTGTCCAATATTCCCCACTGCTGCCTCCCGTAGGAGTCTGGGCCGTGTCTCAGTCCCAGTGTGGCTGATCATCCTCTCAGACCAGCTATGGATCGTCGCCTTGGTAGGCCTTTACCCCACCAACTAGCTAATCCAACGCGGGCCCATCTAAAGGCGATAAATCTTTGGTCCGAAGACATTATCCGGTATTAGCTCAAATTTCTCTGAGTTATTCCGAACCTAAAGGCAGGTTCCCACGCGTTACGCACCCGTGCGCCACTAGACCCGAAGGTCTCGTTCGACTTGCATGTGTTAGGCATGCCGCCAGCGTTCGTTCTGAGCCAGGATCAAACTCTCAAGTTGTGTCACACACCAAACCAGCATGGGGATAACCCCACCCTCCAGTCTGGCATGAGCTGCAAGGAGCCGATACCTGCACTGTCAAACGTAATGGATACGAATGAACATGCTTGCCATCCGGGCAGGCGTGGAGCCTGCGATCGGATGTGGCTATCGGCTTAAATTAACCGGTTACCGGAGCCTTGAGGTCCCCGGACCGGGCGCCGTCGCCCACATGTCCCTTCATCAAAAACCAACAATGTCAAAGAGCCACCAGACAGTAATAGCGGACAGCGCTTGGTTCCCCGATTTACACCGGGGGACCGGCTATCCGAATATGTTGGCGACCGGTCGTTGCGGTGGCGGTGGAAGCCGTCAGCGCCGCGTCGGTGGAGCCCATCTATGAGGGGTTCGTGATTCGGTCAACGGCTTTTTGCAATTTTATTTCACTGGCACGCAAGAACCGCAGAATTCCGCCATTTTTTCCCTATTTTCGGCCCCGTTTCAGCCCATCGGATGGGGTGAATGACCACCCCGGGACCGCCGAATCCGGGTGAATCGGGCCCTGAATCACCCTTTTCGAGGGCCCTTCCCCCCTTCGATCACCCACACGCCCCCCCTCTGATCGCGAGTCACCCGCGAGCCCGGCCCGACTTTGCCGATTCCCCGAATCATCGCCCCGGTTGGGCCCCTTCCCGAAGAATGGTAGGATGCCCCTGCGGACAGGATCATCATCTTCCTGCCGCGCGGGAGATGCCATGAAAGCGCCGCTCAACCTTGCCGCCCTTGCGCTGGCGCTGGCCGGTGCCCCCGCCGCTGCCACGCCCCAGCTGCCGCCCGAACCCCCGGCCCCCGCCACCACCGCCCTCGTCGACCCCGCCGCCGAGACCCTCGCGCTGGAGGAAGAACGCTACCGCCGCCTCACCCTCCCCGTGCGGGTCGAGGGCACCGGACCCTTTGCCTTCATGATCGACACCGGCAGCCAGGCGACTGCGATCACCCACGAGATCCGCGACATTGCCGGGCTCGCCCCGGCGGGCACCGCCACCCTTGTCGGCATGGCCAGCCGCCGACAGGTCGAGCTTGCCGAAGTCGGGCGCATCGAATTCGGCGCCAACAGCTACACCAACTTCGCCGCCCCGGTGCTCGAGCGTGCGAATGTCGGCGCGGACGGGATCATCGGGCTCGACGCCTTGCAGGACTTCCGCGTCCTTATAGACTTCCGCAAGCAGACCATCAGCGTCGAGGATGCCAGCGTGAAGGAAGGGCGCGGCGGGTTCGAGATCGTGGTGCGCGCGCGCAGCCGGCTCGGCCAGCTGCTGATCACCGACGCGATTGTCGAAGGCGTGCGCGCCACCGTCATTATCGACACCGGCGCGCAGGCGAGCCTCGGCAATCTGGCCCTGCGCGAGAAGATCCGCGGCCGGCGCGCACAGGAGGTCATCACCACCGACGTCAACGGCGTCGGCATCCTCGGCGAGATTGCCGTGGTGCGCACGCTGTCGATCCAGGGCCTTTCGCTCACCGACGTGCCGCTGACCTTCGCCGATGCCCCGACCTTCGCGGTGCTGGGCCTCAATGACGAGCCGGTGCTCTCGCTGGGCATGCAGCACCTTGCGCTGTTCGACCGCGTGGCGATCGACTTCGCGCGTAAGCGGATCGCCTTCGATGTCCCCGCCGACATCGCCCGCGCAATCCGCTAGGCGCAGCGCGGCGGCACCTACCGCGCGCGGTTCTAGGCGGGCACGCCTTGCGGGATGGCCCCGCGAGGCCCACATCCCGCCCCATGCCACCCGAAACCGCACCCGCCGCCGATCCCCATAAGAAGAACCGCGCGCGCGATGTGGAGAGCTGGGCGACGCTCAAGCGCTTCCTCCCCTATCTCTGGCCGCGCGACAATCCGGGCCTGCGCGCCCGCATCGTCATCTCGATGGTGCTGGTGCTGGCAGCCAAGGCCGTCACCCTCGCGCTGCCCTTCGCCTACAAGGGCGCAGTCGATGCGATGTCGGGGACGGGCACCGCAAGCGACGGGGCCACCGTCGCGCTCGCGCTGGTCGCCGCCTATGCGCTGGGGCGCTTCACCTCGGTCGCCTTCGACAACCTGCGCAACATCGCCTTCGAGCGGGTCGGCCAGATCGCGACGCTGCATCTGGCCGAGGACGTGTTCCACCGCCTCCACCGCCTGAGCTTGCGCTTCCACCTCGCGCGGCGCACCGGCGAGGTCACCAAGATCATCGAGCGCGGGACCAAGAGCATCGACCAGATGCTCTACTTCCTGCTGTTCAACATCGCCCCCACCATCGTCGAGCTGATCGCGGTGGGCGTGATCTTCTACATCAATTTCGGGATCGAGCTGGTTGCGGCCACCGCCGTGACCGTGGTGCTCTATGTCTGGGTGACCCGCGCGATCACCGAATGGCGCACCAAGCTGCGGCGCGAGATGAACGATCTCGACGGCAAGGCGCTGCACCGCGCGGTGGATTCGCTGCTGAATTACGAGACGGTGAAATACTTCGGGGCCGAGCGCCGCGAGGAAGCACGCTATTCCCACGCCGCGCGCGCCTATGCCGAGGCGGCGGTAAAGTCGGAAAACTCGGTCGGTCTGCTCAACATGGCGCAATCGGTCATCACCAATGCGTTGGTGGGCGCGGCGATGGCCTATACCGTGTGGGGCTGGAGCACCGGGGCGCTGACGGTCGGCGATCTGGTGCTGGTCAATTCGCTGCTGATCCAGCTGTTCCGCCCTTTGGACGTGCTCGGCTGGGTGTACCGCACCATCCGGCAGGGGCTGATCGACATGGGCGAGATGTTCCGCCTGATCGACACCGATATCGAGGTGAAGGACAAGCCCGGCGCGCCCGCGCTGATCATTCGCAAGCCCACGGTGGTCTTCGACAATGTCACCTTCGGTTATGATCCGGGCCGCACGATCCTCAATGGGTTGAGCTTCGAGGTGCCGGCAGGCTCGACCACCGCGATCGTCGGGCCTTCTGGCGCGGGCAAGAGCACCATCGGGCGGCTGTTGTTCCGCTTCTACGATCCGCTATCCGGCCGCGTGCTGGTGGGGGGCGAGGATATTGCCGAGGTCACGCAAGAAAGCGTGCGCGCCGCGATCGGCATCGTCCCGCAGGACTCGGTGCTGTTCAACGAGGACCTCGCCTACAACATCGCCTACGGGGCGGAAGGCGCGGATCAGGCCATGGTCGAGCAGGCCGCGCGCGACGCCGCGCTCACCCCGCTGATCGAGCGCCTGCCCGATCGCTTCGCGACCATGGTGGGCGAGCGCGGATTGAAGCTTTCGGGCGGGGAGAAGCAGCGCGTCGCCATCGCCCGCACGCTGGTCAAGAACCCGCCGATCCTGCTGCTCGACGAGGCCACCAGCGCCTTGGACACCCGCACCGAGCAGGAGATCCTCGCCACTTTGCGCCGCATCGCCAAGGGCCGCACCACCATCGCGATTGCCCACCGCCTCTCGACCATCGCGGACGCGGACAACATCCTCGTGCTCGATCACGGCCGGTTGGTCGAAAGCGGCGATCACACCGGGCTGATCGCGCGCGGCGGGCTCTATGCCGAAATGTGGAACCGCCAGGCGAGCGAACGGCGCGATGACGACGTGCCTGCCGCAGAGGCAGCGGAGTAACCGGCTCAGCCCGGAAAGCGCTCGAACTTCGGCAGATCGCCCACCGTCCCGGCCCACGCCGGTGCATCGGCCCATTGCACTTGCGCCTGCGGAGGATAGGCGTCCGGATCGTCGAGCGTGGCGGTCTGGATATCGACGATCCCGGGCAGCGCCACCTCGTTGATGTAATAGAGCCCGGTTCCGCAGGTGCCGCAGAACCAGCGCTCCGTATCGGGCGAGGAGCGATAGAGCGAAGGCTCGCCATGCACGAGGCGGAACGCCCCGCTTGGAACCGCGATCCATGCCATCGAGGCCGCCCCAGCGCAGCGCTGGCAATCGGTGCAGTTGCAGATCGACGAGCGGAGCGGATCGCCTTCGAAGGCGTAGACGCAGGCGCCGCAATGGCATCGGCCGGTGGGCATAAGCAGGCTCCTTTCGCATCATGTCACGGGCAGCAGGTGGGCACTTGGCCCGCTTGGCTTGGCGACCTCGCGAGGCTAGGCTGAGCATTCCAATCAGGCAATGGCCCCTCGCCGGGCCTTCGCCGATACCTGCGCAGTTCTCGCGCGGGGTTCGAGACCGCAAGGGGGAAATTCGGATGCTCCGTTCCACGTTCATCGGCGCGCTGCTCGCCGCCGCCGCCGCCATGCCGCTCGCCGCACAGGAGGTGCCCGCCGCACAAGAGGCGCCCGCCCCCGCCGTCCCGCTCCCCGCCGCGCTCACCGCCGAGGAGATGCCGCCGATCCCGCTCGCGCTGGCGGGTGACGTGCGCCCCTATCTCGAAGCGCGCGGCGCTGGCTTTGCCGGATGGGACCCGAAGACCCGCGCCGTCCTCATCAGCACCCGCTTCGCCAACGTCTCCCAGCTCCACCGCGTCGCCATGCCGATGGGCGCGCGCACCCAGCTGAGCTTCGAGGCCGAGACCGTGCGCGGCTCCTACGCGCCGATGAAGGGCGACGTCATCGTCGTCTCCAAGGACCGCGGCGGCGACGAGTACTTCCAGCTCCACACATTGAAGGACGGCCGCCTCACCCTGCTCACCGACGGCAAGAGCCGCAACGAAATCAAGGCCTGGAGCCCTGACGGGAGCCTGATCGGCTTCAGCTCCACCCGCCGCAACGGGGTCGACTCCGACCTCTACGTCATGGACCCGCGTGACCCCGCATCCTCGCGGATGGTGTGGGAGAGCAAGGGCGGCGGCTGGGCGATCGCGGCCTTTTCGCGCGACAACCGAACCGCCTATGTCGCCGACTACCGCTCGGTCGAGGATGTCGACATCTACAGCCTCGACCTTGCCACCGGCGCGCTCACCCCGCTCGGCGATCCCAAGGCGAGGGTCAGCTACTCCGGCCTCGATGTCGCGCCCGACGGCACCTTGTGGGTGACCACCGACCGCGATGCCGACTTCCAGCGGCTCGGGCGCCTCGACCCTGCCACCGGCGTCTTCACCCCCGTCACCACCGAGAGCTGGGACGTCGACGGCTTCGACATCTCGGACGACGGGAAGACCATCGTCTATGAAGTCAACGAGGCCGGCTCCGACCGGATGCGCCTGCTCGATGTCGCGAGCCTCAAGGTCACCCGCGTCGATGCGCTGCCCGCCGGCCAGATCGGCGGGCTGCGCTTCGCACCCTGGGGCGAGATCGGCTTTGCCTTCTCATCCGCCAAGAGCGCGTCCGACGTCTGGAGCCTCGAGCCCAAGACGATGCAGCTCACCCGCTGGACCCAGTCCGAGACCGGCGGGCTCGATCCGCAGGTCAATGTCGAACCGCGCATCCTCACCACCATGAGCTTCGACGGGCTCGAGGTCTCGGGCCTCCTCTACCTCCCCGATCCCGCCAAGTTCCCGGGCAAGCGCCCGCTGATCGTCGACGTCCACGGCGGGCCCGAGGGCCAGAGCACCGCCGGCTTCATGGGCTCAGACAACTACTACCTCAACGAGCTCGGCGTCGGCATCTTCTTCCCCAACGTCCGCGGCTCGACCGGCTACGGCAAGCGCTTCGTCAGCTTGGACAACGGCCCCTTCCGCCGCGAGGACTCGGTCAAGGACATGGCCGCGCTGATCGACGCGGTCGCTGCGGACCCCGCGGTCGATCCCGCCAAGATCGGCCTCACCGGCGGCTCCTATGGCGGCTACATGTGCTATGCTGCCGCAGTCCAGCTCAAGGACAAGCTCACCGCCACCACCTGCATAGTCGCGATCAGCAACTTCGTGAGCTTCCTCGAGAATACCAACCCCTACCGCCAAGACCTGCGCCGGGTCGAATACGGCGACGAGCGCATCCCGGCCCAGCGCGCCAAGCTCACCGCAATCAGCCCGCTCACCCGCGTCGGCGAGATCACCAGACCGATGTTCGTCATCACCGGCGCCAACGACCCGCGCGTGCCCAAGTCCGAAGCCGACCAGATGGTCGCCGCGATCCGCAAGAACGGCGGCGAAGCATGGCACCTGATCGCGGCCGACGAAGGCCACGGCTTCCGCAAGAAGGCCAATGTTGACTACGCCTTCCTCGCGCAACTGGTGTTCTGGAAGCGCTACCTGCTGGGCGAGTGACCGCCTCTCCTGCCTCCGTGTTGGAGACAATGAGACACAGTATAAAGCCGAAAAAGCCCCCGCCCCACTGGCGCTTCGCGAAAGGCACGGTTCGGGCGGGTTTCTGGCTCATGCGGGGATGCTGTCAGGCGCGGGGCGAGTAGGAAAGCGCTATTTCTCCATCAGCGCACGCGCGCCCCGAGGTAGTCAGGCCGAGGGGGCCTCGCCAGAGGCCGAGGCCTTGCTCAACGAGGCAAGCGCTTCCAGCGCCTCTTCACGCCGCTCCCACGGCACGAACAGATGATCGTGGTGGAACCCCGCCACGACATTGCAGGCGATCCCGCGCTCGGCGAGCACACTCGCGACCGCTGCGGTCAGGCCCACGCCGTCGAGTGCGGAGTGGACCATCAAGGTGATGCGGGCGAAATCTCCGGCAGGGTAGGGCAGGATCGCGGTGGTGCCCTCCTCCTCGCGGATCACCGCGAAGGCATCGGCGGACGGCTCGCCCTCCACCAGCACGAAAGCCCAGCTCCGGTCATCCAGCTTCGGGGCCATTCCCGCCAGCATCCCGGCCAGATCGCCGACCGGACCGGACGCGCTCACAAAATATACTTCGAAAGGTCGATGTTCCCCGCCAGCCCAGCGAGCCGCGCCTCGACGTAGGCGGCGTCGATTGTGATCGTCTCGCCCGCGTGATCCTCGGCCTCGAAGCTGATTTCTTCGAGCAGTCGCTCCATCACCGTCTGCAAACGCCGCGCGCCGATGTTCTCGACGCTGGCGTTCACTTGCGCGGCGATGTGGGCGATCGCGGGGATGGCGTCGTCGGCGAATTCCAGCGTCACCTGCTCGGTCGCCAGCAGCGCCTTGTATTGCGCCACAAGGTTTGCCCGCGTCTCCGAAAGAATCCGCACGAAATCGGCCTCGGTCAGCGCGCGCAGTTCGACGCGGATCGGCAGGCGGCCCTGAAGTTCGGGCAGCATGTCCGAAGGCTTGGCGACATGGAACGCGCCGGACGCGATGAACAGCACGTGGTCGGTCTTCATCGGGCCATATTTTGTGGCGACCGTGGTGCCTTCGATCAGCGGCAGCAGGTCGCGCTGCACGCCCTCGCGGCTCACGCTCCCGCCGCGCACATCAGACACGGCGATCTTGTCGATCTCGTCGAGGAAGACGATCCCGTTGGTTTCGGCATTGGCGAGCGCGACGCGCGCGACATCGTCCTGATCCAAGCGCTTGTCGGCCTCTTCATCCACCAGCCGGTCCCAGGCATCGGGCACGCGCAGTTTCTGGCGGCGGGTGGGCTTGCGGCCCAGCGCCTTGCCCATCATGTCGCTGAGATCGATCATCCCCATCTGACCGCCCATGTTGCCCATGTCGAAGGGCGCGGCTGGGGTGTCGCGCACCTCGATCTCGACCTCGACATCGTTCATCGCGTTCTGGACGATGCGCTGGCGGAAGCTTTCGCGGGTCGCCTCGGAGGCGTTGTCGCCGACCAGCGCGGTCAGCAGGCGGTCCATCGCGGCGACGCTGGCCGCCTCGCGCACCGCCTCGCGGCGGCGTTCCTTTTCGAGCCGGATCGCCTCTTCCACCAGATCGCGGGCAATCTGTTCGACATCGCGCCCGACATAGCCGACCTCGGTGAACTTGGTCGCCTCGACCTTGATGAAGGGGGCCTCGGCGAGCTTCGCCAGCCTGCGGCTGATCTCGGTCTTGCCGCAGCCCGTGGGGCCGATCATCAGGATGTTCTTGGGCGCCACCTCGTCGCGCAGGTCAGCGCCGAGCCGTTGGCGGCGCCAGCGGTTGCGCAGCGCGACGGCGACCGCGCGCTTGGCGTCCTGCTGACCGATAATGTGCTCGTCGAGCGCGGCGACGATGGCTTTGGGGGTAAGGTTGTCCATGCCCGTTATTTGGCGTCGATAGCCTGCGGATCAAGCCTCTGCGCCGATCAAACGCCGGTTAAGCCAGCGCGTCAGCGGGCGCTCGACATGGACGTGGAACAGCCAGCTTGCTATCAGGGTCGCGGCCATCAGGGTGAGGAAGAACAGCCAGGGGCCCTCGGGCCGGAACAAGCGGCGATAGGTCAGCATCCACAGCCAGCCCATCGGGATATGGAGGAGGTAGAGCGCATAGCTCATGTCGCCCAGCCGGCCCACCGCGCGCGCGAAGGGCACGCGCCATTCGCCCCCCAGCACCGCGAGCGTGACCAGCATCGCCGGGATGCCGCACCACGCGACATAGGCGAGATCGAGCGCGCTCTCGTCACGCGGGGCAGGGATCAGGGCGATGGCGGCGATCGCCGCGCCGCCCGCTAACAGCCGCTGCCAGCCGGGCGCTGCCCACCCCCGCTCGCGCAGCAGGGCAAGGCCCATGCCGAAGACGAACACCAGCAGCACCGGCCGGGTGAGCATATAGGCGGCGGCATGGACCGGCGGGACGAACAGCCCGGCCGCCACCAGCAGCGCCAGCGCCCCAGCCGTCAGCGCCAGCGAAGCCTCCATCTTGCGACGCGCGCCCAGCATCAGGCCGAAGATCGCGTAGAACAACAGCTCGTAGAGCAGCGTCCAGCCCGGCCAGAGCAGCGGCGCATAGCGAAGGCCGCCGCTCTCCGGCCAGAAGGGCACGAACAGCAGCGACATTGCCAGCTCGTCCCACGCCACGCTCTGGCGCGGCAGCGCGAGCAGCACTGCCACCAACAGCAGGGTCGCGATCCAGTAGGGCGGCAGGATCCGCACCGCGCGCCGTGTCCAGAAGATCCGCCGCGCGCCCGCCCGGCCGAACAGCTCCGCAGAGGCGATCACCATGACGTAGCCCGAGACGACAAAGAACACCGCGACCGCGATCTGCCCTCCGCGGTTGAGGTCGGGCGTCCAGCCGAAGCCTGCGCCGACGTGATCGGCAAAGCCCAATGCGAGGTGTGCCGCAGCGACAAACCCCGCCGCCAGCGCGCGCAACAGCTGGATAGCGGTGACCCTGCGCGCCGCGGACGCCGGTTCCTGCGTCATTGCCCCGAACTTGCTCCATGATCCGCGTCGGTCGCGCGGCGGGGCGGAGATAGGGCTAAACCGTCTCGACCGTCAAATTACCGTTGGTGAAGACGCAGATCTCGGCCGCGACCGCCATCGCCTTTCGCGCGATGGTTTCCGCGTCGGCCTCGTAATCGGCAATCGCCCGCGCCGCGGCGAGCGCGAAATTGCCGCCCGATCCGATCGCGGCGATATCGCCGACGGGCTCGAGCACATCGCCATTGCCGGTCAGCACCAGCAGCGTGTCGTGATCGGCGACGATCATCAGCGCTTCCAGATTGCGCAGGTATTTGTCGGTGCGCCAGTCCTTGGCGAGCTCCACGCTCGCGCGCATCAGCTGGCCGGAATATTGCTCGAGCTTCTTCTCGAGCCGTTCGAACAGGGTGAAGGCATCCGCGGTCGCACCCGCGAAGCCCGCGATCACCGAGCCGTCACCGATGCGGCGGACCTTGCGGGCGTTGGGCTTCATCACGGTGTTGCCCATCGACACCTGCCCGTCGCCGGCGATGACCGTGGTATCGCCGCGCCGGACGCCGATGATGGTAGTGCCGTGCCATTGCACGAGGCCGTGGGCCGAAGGATCTGCTGTCATGCCCGCCAATATGGCGCGCACGCGCGAGCGTTCAAGCCGGACTACTGTCCGTTCGGACCGCCGCCCGCAGCGCCGCTCAGCCCGCTCGAGCCGACCTGGCCGATATTGCCGAACAGGTCTTCGAGGAAGCCGCGCTCACGACCCAGCGTCGGGGTCTTGTCGCCTTCAGGATCGAGATAGACCACCTGGTCCACTCCGCTGCGCTTCACTTCGGTCACCCGGCCATTGGCATCGAAGGTCACCGCCAGCACCGAATGGTCGCGGATGCGCGGACGGTTGAAGGGGCGCTGGCCGGTGATCGAGGAGACGTAATACCACGTCGGCGTGCCGAACTGGCTGGTGAAGGTCGGGCGGCCAAGCGTGCCTTCGACCGACTGGCGGTTGTCGATCTTCGGCTGGATCAGCGAGGAGAGCGTCTGGTCCTCGATGTAGCCGCGCGATTCGCGGATCGAGGCGCAGCCGGGCAGCAGCAGTGCCGCCAGCAGCACCGCGGCACCGGTCCGGGCCTTGCCCATCGCACCTGTCTTCATTGTCTGCGCCAAATTCCGTCCGTTTCCGTCTCTCGCGCCGCTTGCGGCTTTTCCCTCGCGCCGGGTGCTTTAAGGGGCTAGCGCCGCGCATGCAACGCACCATATGGGCAAAGCCGTGGGCGGGCGCGGTTGAACGCCTGTTGAACGCATCCGCCCTTCGTGCGTTAGCGTAAGCGTGAGGAGGCCGCGATAACCGCGCGCCCGCTTCCGCCGTGCTTGTCTGCCTGCCCGTGAAAGGCCCTTTGAAAAATGTCCTTCCTCTCCCGCCTGCTCGGCACCGCCCCCGACCCGCGCGAGAGCGTGCGCCCGCTGTGGCACCGCGTGATCGAGCTGGCGCGCGATTCGCTCTATTACACCGAATGCCGGGTGGCGGATTCGATCGCGGGGCGCTTCGACATGATCACCGCAGTGCTCAGCACGGTGATGGTGCGGATCGAGGCTTCCGAGCTGCGCTCCGAAAGCGCGCTGCTGGCCGAGCTGTTCGTCGAGGACATGGACGGGCAGCTCCGCGAATTCGGCGTCAATGACGTGGTCGTCGGCAAGCGCATCGGCAAGCTGATGAGCGTGCTTGGCGGCAGGCTCGGCGCCTATCGCAGCGCGCTCAATGCGGGCGATCTCGACAAGCTCACCGCAGCGATTTCGCGCAACGTGACCTTCGCGCAAGGCGCCGACGAAGCGGAGGCGTCGCGCGCCGTGGCCGAGCGGCTGATGAAGCTGTTCGAGCGGCTGGGGCGCTTTTCCGACGCTGAAATGCTGAAAGCGAGCGCGATCTGGTGAGCGACGCGCTTCCCCCGTCCGAACTCACCCGCATGATCAAGGCGCGCCCGCTGGCCGGCGGGTCGGTGGTGATCGAGGCCACCCCCGAGGAACGCGCCGCGCTCGCGGCGCGGTTCGGGTTGGGCGCGGTCGAAGCCTTGCGCGCCGAAGTCTCGCTCGAACAGCGCCCCCGCGCGATCCGCGTGACCGGGCGCTTGAAGGCCGCGATCCAGCAGCCCTGCGCGGTCAGCGGCGAGGATTTTCCGGTAACGATTGACGAGGCGGTGGACCTGAGGTTCGTCGAAGCCGTCCAGCGTCCAGCCGCCGAGGGCGAAGAAATCGAACTCCAGGCCGATGATTGCGACGAGATCGAATATGCCGGCGACATGTTCGATCTGGGCGAAGCGGTCGCGCAGACCCTAGGCCTTGCGATCGACCCCTATGCCGAGAGCCCCAATGCCGACGCCGCGCGAAAAGCGGCGGGGATCGTGAAGGAGGGCGAGGAACTGGGCCCGCTCGCCGATCTGCTGGCCGGTCTGAAAAAGCCCTGAGGTCCGCGCAGCCGCGCCGTTAAACCCAACGGGTGCATGAAGATTTTCATGCCGGTCCTGCGCTTCCTGCCCCTGTTCAGCCTCGTACTGATCCCCACTCCTGTGGGCGGGGATTCGGAGCAGCAGCAGCGCCTCGGCACCCACGCGCCAGAAATCGCCGCTCCGCAGACTGCTGCCGATCAGAACGGAATATCGTCGTCGAGATCGTCGTAGCCGCCGCCAGCAGGGGCTCCGCCGCCGCCGAAGCCGCCGCCCGAGCCGCCACCCGACGATCCGCCGCTCTGATCCCAGCTGCCACCGCCGCCGCCCGAGCGCCCGCCGCCATAACCGCCACCACCGCCGCCGCCACCCATGCCGCCGCCGCCGCCCTGGGCGCCATCAAGCATGGTCAGCGTGCCGCCGAGGCCCTGGATAACGATTTCCGTGCTGTAGCGATCAGCGCCGTTCTGGTCCTGCCACTTGCGGGTCTGGAGCTTGCCCTCGACAAAGACCTTGCTGCCCTTCTTGAGGTAGCGCTCGACTACGCTGACGAGGCCTTCGGAGAAGATCGCGACGGTGTGCCACTCGGTCTTTTCCTTGCGCTCGCCGGTCGCCTTGTCCTTCCACTGTTCGGACGTGGCGATGCGCAGGTTGGCGACCTTGCCGCCGTTGCCGAAGGTGCGGATTTCCGGGTCAGCGCCCAGATTGCCGATCAGCATGACCTTGTTGAGCGAACCCGCCATCGAAATGTCCTTCCCGTCAATGTCTTGATCCCGCGAGCGCAAGATGCGCTGCGAATCCGAGTCGGGCAATAGGGGAGGACGGGCACGGGCGCACGGGGGCCGCGGGCTTAATCCACGGATAGAGGGACGGAGACCCTACCGCGCCGGATAGCGCAGCCTTCCGAGAAACCGCGTCAGGCTCGGCAGCTCGCGGTCTTTCCCGAGGAACTGAGCCTTGACCTTCTCGAACTTCATCACCCCGTCGATGCGGCGGTCGAGGAAGGCATAGGTGTCGGCCTTGCCCTCGCTGTCGTCGTTGACGAACACCGCGAGCGTCGCCGAGTAGATCCCGGCGAGGATCGCGCGCTTGGTGTAGTGGTTGTAGTCGGTCGCGGTGTCGCCTGCGAGCCGCCACATGATGTCGGCCGAATGCCAGCCGAGCTTGAGCGCGGTCCGCGCGTTCTGCGGCTGGGCCATGATCGCGAGCGCGCGGCGCACGGCTTCATCAATATGCGCCACCGCTTCGAGCCGGAAGGCGACCAGCGTGCGGATGCGCTCGCGGATCTTGAGCGTGGCGAGGCGTTCGGCCGGCCACTCGGCCTCCATGCCTGCGTCCACGCTGGCGATCCACGCCGTGATCATGTCCATCGGCTTTGCGCCCGGAAAGGCGAGCTTCGCCACGTCCACATCGACCCCCGCCATCTCGGCGGCGGCGATGAGCGCGGTCTCGTTCCAGCCATCGAAAATGGCCGAGGCAGCGATGTCGGGGGCGAGCGCGATGCGCAGCTCGTCGAGGGTGAGGTCTGAATAATCGGTCATGTCAGAAAGAAGGCCCGTAATCTTTCTTTGTTCCCGCCGCGGCGCGTTTGGCATCGGCATCGGCGAAGACCTGCCGCAGGATGTCGTTGCCCGCCTGCAGCGCCATGTAGTCGCGCGCCGAGCGGCCCGAATTGTCGGTGCGGTCCGGGTCCGCGCCCTTTTCGAGCATCAGCCGCACCAGCGCGACATTGCGCGCGTGAACCGCGGTGATCAGCGGGGTCTCTCCGGTCTGGTCGGCGATATCGATGCTCGCCCCGCCCTTGATCAGCGCCGCGACGCCCTCGGTAAAGCCGAGCGCCGTCGCCATCTGGAGCGGAGTGGCGCCCTTCTTGTTGCGGATATTGGGATCGCCCCCGCGCTGGAGCAGGAAGCGCACCCACAACAGGTCCGAGCGCGCGACCGCGATGTGCAGGCCGGTGTCTCCGCTGGTGACGTCGCGGGTGTTGACAATCTGGGTGCCGGGCTTGGAGAGCATCTCGGTCGCCTTGTCGCCCTCGGCCTCCTTGACCGCTTCGAGGAACTGGTAGCCCTCGGACTGGAACTGCGCGGCCACGGGCGCGGCGGCGTGAGCGGCCAGGGCAAGCATGATTGCACTCGCAATCACGCGGGGAGCCCCTAACTTGCGCAAAACACCATGAGCCATGGTTTGATCCTTTCGCATTACCTGCCACACCTTTGCCGTGTGGGACGGCGCGGGCGGACCGAGCCGCAGCGCCTTTCTCGAAAAGCCAATTAGCAGAGCATGAACCGCATCAACAAGTCTTCCGCCTTCGCTTCTGTCGCAATCGCACTGTCGCTGTCGTTGTCGCTGGCGCTGGCCGGCTGCGGGGGCTCCGGGATTCCCGCCGGGGACGCCCCGCTGGCGGGCGCGGCGATCGGCGGGGACTTCACGCTCACGGGCAGCAAGGGCCAGACGGTGCGCTGGGGCGATTTTGCCGGCAAATACCGGATCGTCTATTTCGGCTACACCTTCTGCCCCGACATCTGCCCGACCGACATGAGCCGCGTTGCGCAAGGGCTGAAGGCGCTGAAGGCGAGCGATCCGGCCAAGGCGGGCAAGATCGTGCCGATCTTCATCACCATCGATCCCGAGCGCGACACGCAGGCGGTCGTCGGCGAATTCGCCGCCGCCTTCTCGCCCGACATCGTCGGCCTCACCGGCACGCCGCAGCAGATCGACGCGGCGGCCAAGACCTTCAAGGTGTTCTACGCCAAGGGCGAAGCGCAGCCGGGCGGCGGCTATCTCGTCGATCACTCCAACGTCGTCTATCTGTTCGGCCCCGACGGCGCGCCAATCGCCACGCTGCCCACCGACAAGGGCGGCGATGCGGTCGCGGCGGAATTGGCGCGATGGGTGAACTGAGAGAGCGCTTCTGGGAGCTGCCGCTGGGCGAGCTCAACCGGCCCGAATGGGAGGCGCTGTGCGACGGCTGCGGGCGCTGCTGCCTGCACAAGCTCGAGGACGAGGACACCGGCGAGGTGGTCGACACCAACATCGCCTGCCGCCTGCTCGACACCAAGACCGCGCAATGCTCGGACTATCGCAACCGCAAGGCCTTCGTGCCCGATTGCCTGCGGCTGACCTTGCGGATCGTCGAGCAGGTGAGCTGGCTGCCCGCGACCTGCGCCTACCGGTTGCGCGCCGATGGCCGCCCGCTGCCGGGGTGGCACTACCTCATCTCGGGCGACCGCGAGGCGGTGAATCGCGCCGGCGTCTCGATCATTGGCCGGGTGGTGAGCGAGGTCGATGCGGGGCCGATCGAGCACCACATCACCGAATGGCCCGTGCCGCGCCGCGATTGGGAGGCGGAGGCGTGATTGACTGGCTGCGCGGTGCCTCGGCGCGCCATGCGCTCGATCCCGAAATCGACCTCGGCGGGCGGCAGGTGCCGATCGTCTTGAAGCGCCTCAAGACCGCGCGGCGGCTGACGCTGCGGCTCGCGCCCGACGGCAGCGAGGTGCGCATCACCCTCCCCGCCTGGGCCGAGGGGCGCGAGGCGATCGCCTTCGCCCATGCCCGCGCCGGTTGGCTCGCCGAGCAGATGGCCCGCCTGCCCAAGCGCGCCGCGCCCGAGCCGGGCGGCGAGGTGCTCTACCGCGGCGAGCGCCTGCGGCTGGCGTGGGACGCGCGCGCCTCGCGGCGTCCGGTGCTGGAGGGCGAGCGCCTGCACATCGGCGGGCCGCAGGCGGGGCTCGAGACCCGGCTGAAGCGCTGGCTCGAGGCCGAGGCCCTGCGCCTCGCCGAGGCCGACATGCAGGACTATTGCGCCGCCGCCGGCCTCGCACCCGTCCCGATCGGGCTGACGCGGGCGCAGCGGCGCTGGGGCTCGTGCTCGGACAAGGCCCGGATCCGGATCAACTGGCGGCTGGTGCAGGCCCCCGACTGGGTGCGCCGATCGGTGGTCGCGCACGAGGTCGCGCATCTGGTGCACTTCGACCACTCGCCCGCCTTCCACGCGCTTTTGGGGCGCATCTTCGAAGGCGAGATCGCGGCCGCGGACCGCTGGCTGAAGGAGCACGGCCGCGGGCTTTACGCGGGCTTCGGCTAGGCTCGCCGCAGCCCCCTTCCCCCTCGCTCGCGCGCGCCCTATATTGCCGCAATGCGCATGCTCCCCTCCCGCTTCAATCCCGCCGGCGGCCTCGCCGATTTCTGGAACGAGATCCGGCGGCCCCAGCCCTATCGCTGGCCGATCCTGATCGTCTCGATCCTGCCGGCTGCCTTCATGGTCTGGTGGGGCGTCAACAGCACCCAATATGGCGAGCCCGAGCGGCCGCAGATCGAGTACATCACCACGCTCGACCCGGCCCGCTCGGAAGCCGAGATCGCGGCCGAGATCCGCGCCAACCAGGAAATCAAGGACCTGCGCGAGGCCGAGGAAGCCCGCATCGCCGAGGAAAAGCGCCGCATCTACAAGGAAATCGGCCGGGCATCCGGAATGGATGTCGAGGAGATCGAGCGCAAGGCCGCAGCCGAGCGTGCGGCCGAGAAGGCCGAAGCCGCCGCAAAGGCCAAGGCGGCGGCCAGCGAGGGCGCGGGACAATAGCCGCCCAGCTGCCGCCTTCCGATAGTGGCTGGATGGCCGCCGCCGCGCGGCTGGCTGCCCGCGCACGCCCGCTCAGCCGCCCCAATCCGGGCGTTGCGGCGCTGGTGGTCGCCGATGGCCGCATGATCGCGCGGGGCTGGACGCAAGCAGGCGGGCGCCCCCATGCCGAGGCGGCGGCGCTGGCCGGGCTCGCGCCTGACCTCCTCGCCCGCGCGACGCTCTACGTGACGCTCGAGCCTTGTGCGCACCAGTCGGATCGCGGCCCTGCCTGCACCGACCTGATCCTCGCCGCGCGCCCCGGGCGCGTCGTCATCGGCCAGCTCGACCCCGACCCGCGCACCGCAGGGCAAGGCATGGCGCGGCTGGAGGCGGCGGGGATTGCCGTCACCTTGCTCGACGCCCCCGCCTCCGCCGCGAGCCTTGCGGGGTTCCTCACCCGCATGACCCGAGGCCGCCCGTGGGTGACGCTCAAGCTCGCGACCTCATTGGATGGCTGCATCGCACTGGCCGACGGCACCAGCCAGTGGATCACCGGCGAGCCCGCGCGCGCCCATGTCCACGCCCACCGCGCGCGCCATGACGCGATCCTGGTGGGAGGCGGAACATGGCGCGCCGACCAGCCCCGGCTCGACGTGCGCCTGCCCGGCCTCGAAGCGCGCTCGCCAAGCCGCGTGGTGCTGACCCGTGGTCCCGCGCCCGAAGGCACCACCGCACTCCCCGCGCCCGAGGCCATCGCGGAGCTCGCAGGCGTGCAATATCTCTATGTCGAGGGCGGGGCGCAAACCGCCGCCGCTTTCCTTGCCGCAGACCTCGTGGACGAACTCCACCTCTACACCGCGCCGATCCTGATCGGCGATGGCCTGAAGGCGCTCGGCCCGCTGGGCCTCGCGGGATTGGCCGAAGCGCATGGCCGCTGGCATCTTGCGACGCGCCGCCAGCTTGGCAGCGACGCCTTCGCGTCCTATTTGCGCACCCGATAGCTCTCGCAAGGAACCGCCCCCATGTTCACCGGCATCGTCACCGCCATCGGTACCATCACCGCCGCCGAGCAACGCGGCGATCTGCGCCTGCGCATCGCCGCCCCGCTCGATCCCGCGCGGATCGACATCGGCGCCTCGATCGCGTGTTCGGGCGTGTGCCTCACCGTGGTCGAGCGCGGCAGCGCGGCAGGGGACGCATGGTTCGATGTCGACCTCTCGGGCGAGACCGTCAGCCGCACCGTGCCGGGCATGTGGAACGCTGGCGCTTCGCTCAACATCGAGCCCTCGCTGCGGGTCGGCGACGAATTGGGCGGGCACATCGTCACCGGCCACGTCGATTCGGTCGGCGAGGTGGTGAAGGTCGCGCAGAGCGGCGACAGCTGGCAGGTCGCGATCCGCGCGCGCGCGGAGATGAGCCCCTTCATCGCCGAAAAGGGCTCGATCACCGTCAATGGCGTCTCGCTCACCGTCAACGACGTGCGCGACCGGCCCGACGGCGCTTGCGACTTCCTGCTCAACATCATCCCCCACACCGCCGCGGTGACGACGCTCGGCACGCTGAAGGAAGGCGACGCGGTCAACCTCGAGATCGACGTGCTGGCGCGCTATCTGAAGCGCATGCAGAGCCTTGCAGCGGCGCGGTGAGATGCTTCGGGCGGGCGCTCTGGCTGTGGGCGTGCTGCTCGCCGCCTGCCAGCCAGCGCCCGCGTACAAGCCTGCCGAGGAGCAAGCCGTGACCGATCCCGCTGCGATCAACCCGGTCGTCCACTTCGAAATCCCCGTCACCGACATGGACCGCGCGGTCCGCTTCTACGAGGCGGTCTTCGTGGTGAAGCTCGAGCGGCGCGAGGTCGACGGCTATGACATGGCCTTCTTCCCCCACGCCGATGGCCGCCCGGGCGCAAGCGGCGCGCTGGCGAAGGGCGACGTCTACAAGCCCACGAAAGACGGCGCGATCCTCTACTTCGATGTGCCCGATATCGACGCGGTGGTCGCGCGGGCGCAAGAGAACGGGGGCGCGGTGCTTTATCCGAAGAAGGACATCGGTGACGCCAGCTTCGTCGCCGAAATCGCCGACAGCGAGGGCAACCGCATCGCGCTCTCCCAGGCGGCGGAGTGAGACGGTGGGGCGGTTTCCAATGAAAAGCCTCTCCGCCATCCTCATGCTCCTTGCGCTGACAGCGACCTCGCGGTCGCCGACCCGTGAAGAGATCGAGCAGGCGGCGGGCCGCTTCCTCAAGCAATGCCGTGCCGAGCACCTGCTCGCCATCACCGTGGAGAGCCCCGAGGTGATCCGGATGAAGCCCCTGAAGAAGCCCGACACGCGCACCGAAGTCGATCTGGCGGCGCTGCGATGCCTCGGGCGGAAGCGTTCGGCTGCGATCGACTTCCGGCCTCTCGCGCAGGCAATGCTGACCATGCAGGCGGCGCCCTGAGCGCGGATTGCAGGCCGTGCGGCCTCAGGCCCGCTCCTCCAGCGGATCAACCGGCGCACGCTCGGCAAAGTCGAACACCGCCGGTTGGCGCCGCAGCGGCGAGACGCGCACGCCCTCGGCTTCGAGCAATGCCTGCTGCGCCTCGGTGCCGCCGGGGAACTTGGGGTTGAGGAAACCGCCCTTCTTCAGCACCCGCCACCAGGGGGTCAACTCCGCCTCCGGAACGCCCATGATGCGGCGCTCCTCGGCGGCTCGGGCGGCCATGTTGAGGAAGATCGCGGTCGAGACCGGACAGGCGACCGCCACGCCGTGACGACGGGCAAGCGCCGCGCGAACCACGTCGAGCGTCGCTACCTCGCCAGCCCGCAACCGACGCACCAGCGCGTCGACCTCGGCGGGCGAGGACACCACCATCGCGCCGCCCTCCGCCTCGCGAAAGCCCGGCGCGCCCGGCGGGATCATGTGGACGATATGCGGCTCGCGCCCGCTGTTGAGGTGGTCGAGGACGGATCTGCGCTTGGCCATGGGGCTCTCCCGTTTGCGATTCGGGCAAGAGTTATCGCAGGCAAGCGGCAGGGAGAATAAGCGCAGTTTGTTCCCGCTATGGCCCCGGGTGCGCCGCGCTCAGCCGCGCAAAAGGCGCGCGCAATTCATCGGGGCTTGCTGCCTCCAGAACGCCCGCGGCGACATGCTGCGCGGACCAGAACAACGACGGCGACTGATCGTCCAGCATCGCCCAGTTCGGAAACATGCGCTCGCCCATGTCTTCGGTCAGCAGCAGTTCGACATTGGCGTGGCGATCATCCTCGCAGATGCGCGCATAGAGCGCGTCGATCGCCTCGCCCGGCCCCTCGATCAGCTGAAGGTAGAGATCCTGCCGGCAGACCAGCGCCCCGGTGATCCCCAGCCGCGGATTGTTGCGCCGCGCCGCCGACAGGATGCCGGCCAGCATGGAACGGTCAAAGCCGAAGGGCATCGAGCGATAGATCAGGCGTTTTTCGATTTTGAGCTCCGGGTGCGAGGCAGTCGCGGGAGCTTAGGGCAAAGCGGATGCGGGGGATAGCTGCGTGTTGGTCGCCGGACCTCAGCCCGCCAGCGGCCCCTGAGCAAAACTCTCCCGCGTGATCGCATAGGTGAGGTGCGGAATGATCTCCCCGCCCGCCATGATGCGCTCCTCGCGCCGGTCGGTCAGCTGCGCGCCGATGTTCTCGAGCGCGCGGCGCGAGCGGGTGTTGGTTTCGCCGACGAGGAAGCGCACCTCGGCTACGCTCGCCAGCGCATGGGCCAGCATCAGCCGCTTCATCTCGTGATTGTAACGCCCGCCCCAGTGCGAGCGGGCCAGAAACGTCCAGCCGATCTCGACCGAGCCGCCATCGGCTTCCTCGAGCCCCTGATAGCGCGAGGAGCCGATCAGCGCGCCGGTCACCGCGTCGAGCACCACCAGCGCGCCCTTGTTCGCCAGCGCGTCGTCGAAGAAGGCGCGGAACACCGGCTCCTGCCAGCGGTCATGCGCGGGGTGCTGCTCCCAGATCAGCGGATCGGCAGCGACCGCGAACAGCGCGTCCCAGTCGTCGGCGCGCAGCGGGCGCAGGCGCACATGCCCGCCCTCCAGCACGGGCTGGCGGTCGAGCATCGCGCTTACACCGCAACTGCCGCCAGCGCGGCGATGAACTTCGGCAGGTTCGAAGGCGTCAGCCCGGCGATATTGATCCTGCCCGAGGCGGCCATGTAGATGCCATGCTGCTCACGCAGGGTCGCGACCTCCTCCTTGGTGATCGGCAGCATCGAGAACAGCCCGTTCTGGTGGCCCAGCGGCGTCAGATCGACCCGCCCCGCGCTGCCCGCCTTGGCGAGCGCATCGCGCACCTGCCGCATGCGCGCGCGCATGGTATCGAGCTCGGCGAGCCACTGCGCGGTCATCGTCGCATCGCGCAGGATGATCCGCACCGCCGCGCCGCCGTGATCAGGCGGCATCGACCACGCCGCGCGCGCCAGCGCATTGGCGTTGGAGAAGGCAGTGTCGAGCGCGCCTGCATCCTTCGCCAGCACGTAGAACGCGCCGACACGGTCGCGGTACTGGCCGAAGTTCTTGTCGCAGGAATAGGCGATGAAGGCCTCGGGCACCTTGGCGAGCACCTTGCGCATGCCGGCCGCGTCTTCCTCCATCCCGTGGCCCAAGCCCTGATAGGCGGTGTCAATGATTGGGAAGGTGCTGCTGCTGGCGAAGCCATCGGCGATCATGTCCCAATCATCGGGCGTGTAATCGATGCCGGTCGGATTGTGGCAGCAGCCGTGGATCAGCACCGCCGTATCCGGACCGTTCTGCTCGATTGCATCAAGCACCGCGTCGAGATCGGCGGTCCCATCGTGGCGGGCGTGGGGGAAGGTGACGAGTTCGAGCCCGAGATCGGCGAGGATCTGCGCGTGGTTGGGCCAGCTCGGCACGCCCATGCAGACGCGCGTGATGCCCGCCTTCTGTGCCAGCGCGAGCGCGAGGCGCACCGCGCCCGTGCCGCCCGGGGTCTGCATCCCCTGGATGCGTCCGCCCATCGTCGGGTCGCCCGCGCCGAAGATGTAGGGCATCAGCGCGGCAACGAAGCCCATGTCGCCCTCGGGGCCGAGGTAGGACTTGCTCTCCTGCGTATCGAGCAGCACCTGTTCGGCCGCCTTGATCGCGGCGAACACCGGGGTTGCGCCATCTTCGGTGCGGTAGACGCCGACGCCGAGGTCGATCTTGTCCTCGCGCGGGTCGGCGGCGTGGAGGCGGATCAGGGCGAGCAGGGCGTCGGGCGCCTGGGGGCTGAGTCGGTCAAGCATGCGCGAGCGCATGGCCTCAGCGCGCGCTTACCGCAACCGGCTTTTCGTATTCAGCCGGAGAAATGCACCCTCAGAAGGGCAGCCACTTCTGCTCCTTGGAGAACTTCATGTAGCCCGCATTGACCCCAAGCCGCAGCCCCGCGCCGACCCGGATCGGGATCAGCACCACATCGCCGCGGCGCAGGTAGCTGGCATTGAGCCCGCCCACGAAATAGGCCTGCCCCTCGCCCGCCGGATAGCGCTTGAACAGGTCCTCGGTGTCGAACAGGTTGTAGACGAGCACGAAGGTGTTGGCGGCATTGGCCCCGGCATCGAAGCCGATCGAGGGGCCGGTCCAGTAGACCTTCTGCTCGCCCTCGACCTTATGGTGGAGCGTGCCCGAACCATAGCGCGCGCCGACGATGAACGCCCCGCCCGCCTCGCGCCCGACGATATAGCCGTTGGGCTGGCCCTGCTTCTTGAGGAGATCCTCGATCAGCTTGGCGAGGCCTCCCGCGCCCTTGCCGAACACGCCCTCGGCCGCGCCGATGAGGTCATCCTCGCCATAGGTGTCGCCTGCGGCCTGCGCGGCGGTGGTGACCGGTGCGACGTCGCCCTCGGCCGGGGCGACGGGAACGGTGTCGGTGGCGCGCGGCGCGGCGAAATCGCCGAAGGTCTCATCAACGCTCGGATCGGCGGGCGGCTGGCCCTGCGTGGTCGCGGCCGGCGGAGCCTGCGGCGTGGCCAGATCGGCATCGATGCCGCCGCTCTGCTGGCTCCAGGCCACATCGGGATCGACAGTCTCGAGATCCTGCGACTGCGCCAGCGCCGGAGCGGTGAGCGACAGCGCCGCAAGCGCTCCCAAAGCATAACCCGCCATGCGGCGGCCGAGATCAGGGAAACGGGCGGTCATCATGCTCATTGTGCGACCTTTCGCATGTCAGTGTCAGCCCCGGTTCTTTGCGCATCCGAGAAGAATCGCTTCCGCTGCGCGTGGCAACCGCCCGTCGCCGAGGCGAATCCGAATTGCGACGAACCGTGGCAGAGCTATCGATGCGAGCCTGAACGCGGCCAGAACCGGCCCAAACCGGAGCGCCTGCAGGCAGGCCCGCGGTTTTTTCGCCAAGCCACCTTGCCGCTTGCCATCATGCCGCTTATAGCGCCGCCCCTACAGCCAACGCTGGTGCCCGGAGACGTGGGTGAGTGGCTGAAACCAGTTCCCTGCTAAGGAACCGTACTCTATCAGGGTACCGAGGGTTCGAATCCCTCCGTCTCCGCCACCGCCTCAATGAAATCAACCCCTTACAGGGGGATTTGGCCTCAACCCGCCTTTGTACCCGCCTTTTGGCTGGCGCTTCGATTACGCTTGAAGCCCCCCACCCCATCGAAATTCTGACCAACAGCAGCCCTACCCGGGTGGTACCCCCCATTTCTTGGTCTGAGCCCGAGGTTTCTACCAGCTATGAGTAGAGCCTTCGCCCGGTTTGATGCCCATGCTTGGGCGTGATGGCAACAACCGGGTTGGGGGTTAACCCCCAACCCGGTTTGCCGACTGAACCGGCTCCCATCTCAGCCGGGGTTCTGTTCCCGAGGCTCGAGTGGGGCCGGAAG
>CAMCUB010000042.1 GCA_945878845.1 Erythrobacter sanguineus
GAACCCCGGCTGAGATGGGAGCCGGTTCAGTCGGCAAACCGGGTTGGGGGTTAACCCCCAACCCGGTTGTTGCCATCACGCCCAAGCATGGGCATCAAACCGGGCGAAGGCTCTACTCATAGCTGGTAGAAACCTCGGGCTCAGACCAGCGCGGGCCACAGGGGCCTCGACCCCGCGCGCGAGCTTCAGGCGGACGTTGCGCCCCTCGCGCAGCACGTCTTCCACCGCGCCGCGCGCGACCCACCAGCTGCGGTGCACCTGCATCCCCTCGAGCTCGCCAAGCAGCGCCACCGCATCGCGCATCCGCATCAGCACCAGCGCCGATCCCAGCATGGTGTGGACGCGGACGTAGTGGTCCTCCATCTCCAGCGCGATAATCGCGCTGCCAAGTTCGGGCGGGAGGGCATCGAACAGCGGATTGGGCGTCGGCGCGGGCTCAGGCGCGGGCACGGGCTCGGACGCAGCAGCCGGCTGCGGCACAGGTGCAGGCAGCGGCGCGGGTTCGCGGAACCCCGGCTTGATCAGCTGGAAAAGCAAGGTCACACCGCCCCCGATCACCAACACCGACGAATAGGTGCCTACGATCTCTTCCAGCCCCGGCCATTCGAGCGGCCCCGGCAGGCTCATGATCAGCAGCACCGCGATGGTCATCGGGATCGTCCCGATTACCACCGCCGCGACCCACAGGCCCGCACGCGGCAGAGCCAGCGCGGTCTGGCCCCAGCCGACCATAAACCCCATCGGGCTGTAGATCGCATAGCCGACATAGGCGAAGGCGAGCCAGATCAGCATCCGGAAGCCCGCCGGCAGGCCCATGGTGCCAAACGGCCCGATCAGGCCGAGAAACACCCCGATCACGCTCATCACCGCGAGGTCGATCGCGATCTGGCGCAGCGGAGAGGCAAGGCGCGGGGTTGCAGGTTCGCTCATGTCCTGCCCGAAGTGCCTGCCCGTTCGCGCTTCGTAAAGTGGCAGACTGCGCGATTTGCGGACAATTCACGCAAGGCGCGGCCCGGATACGAAGGCGCGATTGCCCGCGAACGGGGCGGGGGCAAACCGGTCCGGCAACCACCTGCCGACCCGAGGACACCCGCCATGAACACCTTCACCCAGCCCTTCAGCGCCGCCGCCAAAGCCGCTTCTGCGAAGCCCGGCGCCGGTTTCGACATTGGCCCTGCCACCCGCACCGCGATCAGCCTTGCCTGCTTCACCATGAGCTTTGCGGTGGTGGTCGCGCTGGGCAAGGCGGCGCTCGGCATGGTGGGCGGGCTCGAGGATTATGCCAAGCTGCCGATCATCCTCCACGTCGCCGCCGTGCTGCCGACGATCCCGCTCGGCGGCTGGCTGCTGCTGGCGAAGAAGGGAACGGCGCTGCACAAGCAGCTCGGCAAGGTCTGGCTGGTGCTGATGCTCATCACCGCGACCACCGCGATCTTCATCCAGACCTCCGGCCACTTCAGCTGGATCCATCTGTTCGTGCCGCTGACCTTCCATGCCGCCTGGAAGGTGATGCAGACCGCGCGCGCCGGGAACATCCGCGCGCACAAGAACCATCTGGTGCGCACCTATCTGTTGGCCCTGATGCTCCCCGGGCTGGCTGCCTTGGTGGTGCCCGGGCGGATGATGAACACGATGCTGCTCGGCTGAGGCTTGCACGGGGCCGAGCGGGGCTTAGGGTGCGCGGCCATGAAGACGCTCGCCCCCTTGGCTCTCGCCGCCTCCGCCCTCATCGCCGCGCCCTTGCTGGCCGAGGACGCCGCCCCCAATCCCGCCGACACCACGCCCGAGGCGACGCAGGGCATCGGCCCCGGTGCGCGGCCCGTGGGCGCGCAGTGGAGCCGCTCTCCGGTGGGTGCCCCGAATGGGATGGCCGCCACCGCCCACCCGCTCGCAACGCAGATCGCGCTCGATATCCTCAAGGCGGGCGGCTCCGCGGTCGATGCCGCCATCGCCGCCAATGCCGCGCTCGGGCTGATGGAGCCGACCGGCAACGGCATCGGCGGAGACCTGTTCGCGATCGTCTGGGATCCGGCGAGCGGCGATTTCGTCGGCATCAACGGATCGGGCCGCTCGCCCGCCGGTCAGACGCTCGAGCAGCTCAAGGCCAAGCTCCCGGCAGGCGCGACCAGCCTGCCGCCGGTGGGCCCGCTCCCTGTCACCATCCCCGGCACGGTCGATGCGTGGTTCACCCTCCATGCGCGCTACGGCAAGCTGCCGATGGAGCAGGTGCTCGCCCCCGCGATCCGCTATGCGCGCGAGGGCCACCCGGTCGCGCCCGTCATCGCGATGTACATGGCGCGCGGGCTGAAGAACTACGAGGTGCAAGCGAAGATCACGCCGTTCGATTTCGCCAATGCCCGCGCCACGTGGTTCAAGGATGGCCGCGCGCCCAAGGCGGGCGAGATGTTCCGCAACCCCGATCTGGCGGACACATTGGAGGCCATCGCCAAGGGCGGGCGCGATGCCTTCTACGAGGGCGCTCTGACCAAGGTGATGGTGGGCTACCTGCAAAGGCAGGGCAGCGCCTTCACCCTCGCCGATTTCGCCGCGCACCGCAGCGAGTGGGTGGATGTCGCCTGCGTCCCCTATCGCAAGGGTTACGAGCTGTGCGAGCTGCCGCCCAACTCGCAAGGCTTTGCCGCGCTGCAGATGGTCAACATCCTCAAGCATGTCGACCTTGGCCAATGGGAGCGCGGGAGCCCCGAGGTGCTGCACCATATCACCGAAGCCAAGCGCCTCGCCTTCGAGGATGCCGCGCGCTTCTATGCCGACCCGGCCTTCGCGCGCGCCCCGGCGGAGCTGCTCACCGACGCCTACGGCAAGCAGCGCTTCGCCCTGATCGACCCCGCCAAGGCCACCCCCGCCTTCACCCCCGGAGCGCTGGTCGCCCCCAAGCTCGAGGGTGAGGGCGACACCACCTACATGACCGTCGCCGACAAGGACGGGATGATGGTGAGCCTGATCCAGTCGAACTATCGCGGCATGGGCGGCGGGCTGGTGCCCGATGGCCTTGGCTTCATGTTCCAGGATCGGGGCGAGCTCTACAGCCTCGATCCCGCGCATCCCAACGCCTATGCGCCCGCCAAGCGCCCGTTCCAGACGATCATCCCGGCCTTCATCCGCAAGGACGGCAAGCCCTGGGCGAGCTTCGGACTGATGGGCGGCGGGATGCAGCCGCAGGGGCATGTGCAGGTGCTGGTCAACCTCGTCGATTTCGGCATGAATTTGCAGGAGGCTGGCGATGCCGCGCGGCTCCACCACGATGGCGGGCGCCAGCCGACCGATGCGCTCGCCGGCAGCCCGGCCGACACCGCGCTGGTCGACATGCTCGGTGTGCTGCAGGTCGAACCCGGCATCCCGGCGGCGACAGTCGAGGCGCTGCGGGCGATGGGCCACAGGGTCGAGGTCGAGAGCACCGGCATCCCCTTCGGCGGCTATCAGGCGATCGCGCGCGATCCGGCGAGCGGCGTCTACACCGGCGCGACTGAGATGCGCAAAGACGGGCAGGCGAGCGGTTACTGAGCGCGCGCAGGCCCGCGCCAAGGCTAAGTTCTTGCGTTAACCGGCCCTTCACCCGATCTCGCGTAAACCCCTGATTATTCGAGCAGGGTTTCTCGCACAGGGCCGCAATCATGTCGCTGATCGACCCCATCTCGGTGCCGCCCGAAGGGCTGCGCGATGGGCGCGTGGCGGCGGGTTTGCACCCTGACCTCACCCCCGCTGCGGGGGCTGATCTTCTGCGCGCCGACCGTATGTCCCAGCCCGACCGCCAGCGCTGGGCGGCGCTGAGCCGCGACGCCGCGCCCGGCAATATCTTTGCCGCCGACTGGCTGATGGCCCCCGTTCTCGCGCGCGCCGGACAGCGACTGCATCTCGCGGCGGTCGGGGGAGCGGCGGGGGAATGGCTCGGCGCGCTGCCGCTCGGCCTCGGCCTGCTCGGCCCGCGCGTGCCTGTCCCGGTGCTGCGCAGCTGGCATTGCCCGGTCGGCGGGATCGGCACTCCGCTGCTGCGGCCCGGCGCGGAGCGCGCCTTCTGGGCGGCGCTGCTGGCGCGGCTCGACCAGCGCCCCGGCGTTGCCACGGGCTTCATCGCGCAGAGCCTGCCGCTCGATGATCCCGCCACGCTCGCCCTGGCCCATCTGTGCGCCGAACAGGACCGCCTCCTGCATCGCGGGCCGAGCATGATCCGCCGCGCGCCGATCGCCGGCCAGCCGGGGAGCCCGCGCGCAACCCACCTGTTCGAGCGGCGGCTGGAGCAGCTTGAAGCACGGCTCGCCGCCCGCCTTGGCCCGGTACGGCTGGTGCTGCACAGCCGCGCAGGCGATTGCGAGCCGTGGCTGGCCGCCTTCTTTGCGCTCGAACGCGGCGCCGCCATCGCCTCACCCGCGCCCGAAGCCTTGCGCAGCGCGATCCGCGAAGGCCACCGCCGCGGCGCGGCGCGGCTGGTCAGCCTCAGCGCGGGCGAAACGATTATCGCCATGTCCGGCTGGCTGGTCGCCGAACGGCGCGGCTACGGCCTTGCCTGCGCACATGACACGCGCCTTGCCGCCTATGCGCCGCACCGCCTGCTGGTGCGCCGGGTGGCCGCGCTCGCCGCGCTCGAGGGGCTGAGCCGCTTCGATGTGGGGGCCGGATGCCATCCGGGCACCGACGCGCTGTGGCCCGAACGCCGCGAGTTCGCCGACTTTGCCATGGCCATCGGCGGCCCCGCACGGCGGGCGCTGTTCGACCGGGCGATGCGCGCGCGGCGCGACTAGGCAGGCAGCGCCAAGTGCTTGGCGCCGAAAACCGACTGCCAGCTCGCGATCTCCTCGACCACGGCTTCATCGAGCGCGTGGATCAGGTCCGCGGCGGCGGCATAGGTGAGCGCTTCCGGCGCGCCTGACAGCAGCAGGCCGATCCGCTCCTCGATTTCGCGCAGCTTCTCCGCCGCGACGTGCGAGATCGCCCCGAAGCGCTCGAAATCGGCGAAGTAGCGGATGCCCGAAAGGTTCGCGCCGAGCGTCGGGAAGGCGACGCCGAAGAAGGTGAACAGCGGCGAGAGCGTGCCCGCGAGGTGCTTGTCGACCAGCCCCATCGCCCCTGCGCCCTTCAGCCCCAGATAGGCCAGCACCGAGGCGACCGCGAGCGCGAAGCAGCTCTCGGCGACCTTGTCGAGCCGGTGGTGGACGGTCTCGAGCTTGTGCGCCTTGTCGATGTGATAACGGCGCTGCGCCGAGACATGGTGGAGCACGATCTGCTCCAGCCCGGCGCGCAGATATTCGCGGGTCGCGGTGACCCGCGGCAGGCCGACATCGCGCAGCGCGTGGCGGGCGAAATGCTCGGGCCACTCCGCCCCGCCCCCGGCAATGCCGCCCGCAGCGCCCCCGACTCTGGGCCAGCGCCCCGTCGGCCGCGCGACGCCCAGCAGCAACAGCGCGGGCGCGTGGCGCAGATATTCGGCGACGCGCCGCATGGCGAACCAGCGGCGGTGCCAGCCGAGCCGCGATCCTGCCGCGGTCAGCGTGAGGATCCCGCCGAGCAGCAGCAGCTCGATCGCGGCAAAGCCCCACTTGCTCTCCTTCATGCCCGCCGGCAGGTAGAAAATCCCGACCATCACCGCGAGCGCGGCGAGCACGAAGTTGACGCACATGCCGGAGCGGTAGGCATCGGCAAGGCGGCTGGCGATGCCGTCCGACCAGGCGAACAGCGGCAGCACGTCCTCGGTCAGCTCGCGCACCACCGCCGGATCGCCCCCCGGCATCGACGCCGCCGCCGCGACCACCTCTGCGCCGCTGCCCGCCACGATCGCTTCGGGCGCCTCGTATGTGACCTTGAGCGAGCCCAGCGCCCCGCCCGCGCCGCCGAACACCCGCTCGATCCGGCGGTAGAGCCCGAAGGCGCGGCTCGAGGTCGGGCGCCATTGTTCCTCGGCGAGCTGCGCCGGGCTCCAGCCCTCGACCACCACTGCGGCGCGGATAATTGCTTCGAGCCGCGCGAAATCGGGCGCGGCGGCGGGGTCGGCGGGGACGCCGAGCTCCTCCGGGCGGCCGAGGATGCGCCAGGTGTCGGGCCGCGCGGGGTCGATCAGCAGCACCGGCGCGCCGAGCTTCAGCGCCTCGGCGACGGTGTGGCCGGTGCCGCCCGGCAGGTTGGCGACCTTGCCGTCCCACACCGCGACGACGAGGTCAGTGTGCTCGATCATCACGCGTCCGGCGAGCGCGACATTGTCCGACGCCAGCGCGTCGAAAGCGCGCGCGGCGGCATGGTCCTCTGGGGCGGCGAGGTGGGCGCGCCACAGCGCCTCAATCTCGGCATCGCGGTCGGCGAGTTCGAACATCCGCGCGCGCGCGGTGATCGCGCGGATCGCGGCGGCCTTGGCCTCGACTGCAGGATTGGCCGCGGGCCGCCCGGCGAGCAGCGCGTCGACATCCGCCAGCGTTTCAGGATGCGCGTTGATCGCGCAATTGAGCATGGCGCCGAAAGGCAGCGGCACGGCCAGTTCCCAGCCCCGCGCAAGCGCGCGTTCGCCTGCGACCTGATCGGTCCCGTCGACCAGCAGCGAGTGCAGCCGCACCGGGCCTCGCTCGCCCGGGAGTCCTGCGCAGATCGCGTCGATCCGCGCAAACAGCGCCTCGAGCGCGGCGCCGATCGCGGCGGCGTGGGCGGAATAGGCGGGGTTGGTGGCGCGGTGGCCGGTCACCCCCAGCGCCAGATGCGGCAACCAGCTGTCACGGATCGGCGCAGGCAGGGTGGCTGTCTTCGGCACTGGCGCGTCCCCCCGATTTTCGCTCGGGCCCGCGCCGGACAGCGGCGGGCCTCGCACGCGTGCTTAATCGCACGGAGCGCCCGCTTACAAGCGCGAAGCGCATCCCCTTGCGCAGGTTTGACGCGCCGCGGGCAAAAGCGCATATTTCGTGGGGTTGCTCGGGGGTTTGCGGGGGAGTGCTGGCGATGCGCGGAAAGCTGGCGATGGGCATGGCGGCGCTGCTGGCGCTGTGGTTCGGAGCCGCGCCGCTCGCCGCGCAGGAACTGCTGCCAACGCCATACTACGTCTACGAGCGCAAGATCATGTACTCGTCCGACCTGTTCGGGTCCAAGCCGGAGCCGCAGCTCGCCCGCGAAAAGGCCGAAGCCGATGGCGCCGAGGCGGCATGCCTTGGCGGCGATCCTGCAGCCTGCACGCGGCTGGGCGAAGCCTTCATTAGGGGCGCGGGCCGTCCGTTCAACCGCCCGGTCGGCGAGCAGGTCCTGCGCCGCGCCTGCAACGCTGCCGAAGCGCGCGGCTGCTACCTGCTTGCGACTCTGCTGCCCAGTACGCTCGACCGGGTGGGGCTGCCCGAAGCCCTCGATTTCGCAATCCGCGCCTGCCGCCTGGGATCGATCGAGGGCTGCCAGCTGGATGCCGACAATATCGCGAACGGGCGGTTCGAAGGCCTCGGCCCCGAGGACGCGATGGCGAAGCGGCGCGAGAACTGCGCGCGCGGGCTGACAGAGCTCTGCATCGATCTCGGCGACCGGCTGGCAGGCTTCGACGCCGCGCCGGAGCAGCGCATCGAGGGCCGCGCGCTGCTCGGCGGGCTGTGCGACAAGGGCAATGCCGATGCGTGCCATTCGCTGGCATGGTCGCTCGACCGCTTCGGGGACGGACCGCGGGACAAGGCGCGGGCGGCGGCGCTGCTCGATCGGTACTGCCGGGCTGGCCACGTGCCCTCCTGCTCCACCGCCGCTGCCAATGTGCGCGACACTGTGGGGGCGAGCGACCCGCGCTTTGCCGAATACAAGGACTTCGCCTGCACCGCCGGCGATGCCTCCGCCTGCGTCTACCTTGCCGGGGTGCGCGAGCGCGGCGGGCACGAAGGGGTGCCAGCCGCGCTCGCGCTCTACGACCGCGCCTGCCCGGCCAATAGCTATGCCTGCAACCGTGCGGCGGACCTGCGCACTTACCCCGCGCTTGCCGCAAGCTGCGAGCGCGGCGAGCCGCAGGCCTGCGCCGCGCAAGCGCGATGGCTGGCCGAAGAGGAAGGGCCCTATGCGAACCGCCCGCGCGCCGCGCAGCTCTATGCCGCTGCCTGCGATGCGGACGTGATCAACGCATGCCTGCGCGCGGGCCGGCTGCTGATCGCCTCGGCCTCCGGCGCCCCGGCGCAGGCCGATGCGGCGGGGATCGAGGGCACTCTTGCGCGCGGCTGCGCCGCTAGCGTGGGCGAGGCCTGCAAGGTGCTCGCCGATACCCTCGCCGAGGGCACCGTGCTGGTGCAGGACCTGCCGCGCGCCGCGGCGCTCTATGCCGAGGCTTGCGATGCCGGCGACACGCGCGCCTGCGAACTCCTCGCCGATCGCCAGAGGCGCGATCCCGCGATCCCGCTGACCCTTGCCACCGACCTCGCGCCCCCCGTGCTCACCCCCGAGGAACGGGCCGTCGCCGCGCGGGCCGAGGCTGAGCAGAGGGCGCGCGATGAGGCGGAGGAGCTCGCCCGCGGCTGCCTCGCCTCCGTGGTCATGTGGGAGGGCGGCACCTATGCCGACGAGGCCTGCATCGATATTGCAGCCTCGATCGGCGGGTTCACCGTCAACAAGGTCGAGCTTGCTCCGTTCCAAGCGCTGCTGTGGCGTCCGGCGACGCTCCGCCGGCAGACCATCGGCTACCGCACGGCCTGCGGCGGATCGGTGGTCGCGACCGGCTGGATCATCACCGCCGCGCACTGCACCTATGATCTGGGCGTCAAGATCGAGGATCACGATTACCGCATCCGGCTAGGCGTAATCCGGCCTGACGCGCCCGAGGGCAACACCTACCCGATCGTCAAGGTGATCCGGCACCCGGATTACTCACCCACGACCTACCAGTTCGACATTGCGCTGGTGCAGTACGATCCGGCGCGCGGGACGAAGGGCGATTTCGCCTTCGGCGCGCGGCGCATCGCGGTCGACACGCGCTTGCCGACACAGCGGCCGGTGCGCGCCCGGGCGCCGGTGTTCGCCTTCGGCTGGGGGCGCACTTCGCTCGATGATACGACCCCGTCCAAGATCCTCCAGGGCGTGCGGCTCGAGCTCGAGGATCCCGCCACCTGCACCAACCGCACCGCATATCGCGACTGGCGCAAGGATTCGGTGCTCTGCGCTATGGGCGCGAACCGCGAGCAGGCCTGCACCGGCGACAGCGGCGGGCCGCTGGTGACCTACGAGGACCAGCGCGGCGTGCCGACGCTGATCGGCGTGGTGAGCAGCGGGGAAAAGTGCAGCACAACCGGCGTTCCCAGCCGCTACATCCGCATCGGACATCCGGCGGTGCAGAAGTGGCTGGCCGACAATCTGCCCGGCTTCAAAGGCGGCGTGCCGGCCGCACGGGCGCGGTAGCCGCCTCAAGAAATACCCCGCGCGGGGAGGGCCGCCGTTTCGGCACCCTTCCCGCGCGGGGGCACAAATCGCGCGCGGCTTACTCCGCGTCCGCTTCCGGCGCGGCCTTGCCGGGGCCGATCGGGTTGCCGGTGGGGTCCTGACCTTCGGCAGCCATTGCCGCCTCGTCGGTCGCTTCGGCCATCGGCGTTTCGGCAGGTGCCATCATTTCTTCAGCGGTGGGCTCGGCCACAGGGGCCTCCTCGGTCTTGCCGCCGCACGCCGAAAGCGCCAGCGCCGCACCGGCAACCACCGCAAAAGTCACAAGTTTCTTCATGGTATCAACCCCCTGACACGCGCTCCGGAGCGAGCGCTGCGGCAAGGGCTATCATGACCCGAGGCGCGAAAGCAAATCCTTGAACCGCGCCTCGCTCCGCAGCGGATCGAGCAGCGGGTCATTGCGCAGCCACAGCAGCCCGGGGTCGCGCTTGGCATAGGCCTCATCGATCTTGTCCAGCGCTGCGGCAACATCGCCGCGCTGGGCGTGAACCTCGGCCTGCTGGTAGTGCGAATCTTCGAACACCAGCGCAAGGTTCGCCAGCGCCTCGTCCGAACCCGCCGCGTCGCCCAGCTTGTGCTTGGCGATGGCAATCGCGGCGACCGAATAGGCCGCCCCCTGCTCGGCCTTGGCGGCAGCGAGCGCGCCCTTCGCATCGCCCTGCAGCAGCCGCGCGACGGCAATCCCGAATTGCGCGCTGGCAAGGCTGGGATTGAGCGCCAGCGCACGCTCCATCCGGCTCACCACCGCCGGGTAATCGCGCGCGAACAGCGCCACATAGCCCGCCGACCGGAAGGCGCGGGCATTGAGCGGATCGAGTTCGAGCACCTTGTCGATCATCCGCCCCGCCAGCGCGAGATCGGCGCCATAGGCCTCGAAGCTCGCCACGGCGCGCAGCACGTCGCCATCGCCGGGTGCGAGCTTCTGGGCGGCGCTGTAGTGCGGCGCTGCGCGCTCGCGGTCGAGCCGCCCGTTGTTGAGTGCAAAACCCAATGCCAGGTGCCCGCGCGAGAGCCGCTGTTCGAGAGCGATCGCCTGTTCGGCAGCAGCGACCGCAGCATCGAACAGCTGCCGGGATTCGCCCTGCCCGCTGGCGACGTTGTTGGCGATGGCAGCCAGCATGGTCGAGCGGTAGGCATAGGCGGCGGCGTAGGCCGGGTCCTCGGCGATCGCCTTGTCGAACTGCGCGAGCGCGGCGCGGTCGGTCTCCTCTCCGGCCGAGACGTCGTAGAGCGCAACGCCGCGCAGGAAGGCCTCGTAGGCCGTGACATTCTTCGTGCCCCCGACATCCTGCTGGGCCGCGAGCGATTGCTGCGCTTCGCTGTCCGACGCGATCCCCGCCACCAGCGAGAGCGCGACCGTTTCGGCGATCTCGGATTGCACAGCGAAGACATCCTCGAGCGCGCGGTCATAGGTTTCCGCCCAGCGCACCAGCCCGCCCTCGATCTCGACCAGTTCGGCCGAGACCCTGACCCGCGCATCGTCACGCTGGACGCTGCCGCGCAGGATGCTGCCGACCCCGAGCTTGCGCCCGATCTCGAAGTCGTCCTCGCCCGCGATCGCGCTCGAGGAGGTGGGGGCGGCGACCTTGAGGCGCGGATTGCGCGACAGGACGGTGCGCAGCTCGCGCGCGAGGCCGTCGGAGAAGAACTTCTTGTCGGGGTCGCCGGTCTCGTTGGCGAACGGCATCACCACCATCGAGGTCGACGCCGAGGCCGGGCTGCCGAGCAGGCCGAACTGCCATGCGCCCAGCAGACCCACGCCCGCCGTCACTCCCACGCCGCCGATCATCAGCGCGCGGCGCGACAGCGCGGGGGCCTTCGGCGGGGGCGGGGGCGGAGGAGGAGGAGGCGCTGCGGCGGCAGACGCGTCTGAGGCCGTGTCACCAAGCCGCGCGCGCACCGCCACCAGAATGCGCGCCGCCTCGGGCGAGCCCGCGCGGCCATCCCACGCGCTGATGTCGAGCAGCTGAAACTGGCGGAAGCCCAGCGGCGCCATCGTCCCGTCGATCGTCAACGGCACCAGGCATCCCCGCTCGCGCCCGCGCTGCGCCTCGTCGCGTACCCAGTGCGACGCCACCGACGTCGCAGACCACAGCACCACCACGCAGGCAGATTTTTCGAGCGCGGTTTCGGTGGTCTGGAGAAAGTTCTCTCCGCCCTCCAACCGGCCGTCCCACCACACGTCGAAGCCGGAGGATTCGAGCAGGTCGATCACCGGGCGGGCGTGTTCCAGATCGCTGCGGGAATAGCTGACGAACAGCATCGGGCGCGTGCCGGAGGCCGTGTTGTCGCCGCTATCCACCAGTACCCCCCTTTGCATGTCAAACCCTCTGAGGCATTTGCTACAGCGAAACCGCCGCGCGCGCAAAGCGCCGATGCAAGGCACGGAACCCCGGCGGCCGCGAAAGCCCTTGACGACCCTGACGCATGATATAATAGTGATATCGTAATTATATTGCTTCATGGAGATTCGTCATGTCCCCTACCGATACCCCCGCCCTCAATCGCAGCCGCGAAACCGCGGCCGCAACACAGAGCGGCTATGTCATGCTGCTGGTCAGCCTTGGCCTCGCCGCCGTGGCGGTCTGGCTGTTCCTCGGCGCCATCGCGCCCGATCCCGAGGTTGACGGCGCGCTGATGGTCGCGGCCGGCGTGACCGGCTTTGTCAGCCTGTTCATCCTCACCGGCTTCTACATGATCAACCCCAACGAGGCCGCGGCGATCCAGCTGTTCGGCGCCTACAAGGGCACCGACCGCAGCGAGGGCCTGCGCTGGGTGCTGCCCTGGCTGACCCGCAGCAAGATCGCGGTGCGCGCCAACAACGTCATCTCGCAGACCATCAAGGTCAACGACGCGCGCGGCAACCCGATCGAGATGGCAGCGCAGGTCGTGTGGCGCGTCACCGACACCGCGCAGGCGCTGTACGACGTCGATGATTACCGCGAATTCGTCACCGCCCAGATCGAAGCAGCGGTGCGTTCGATCGGCTCGCGCTATCCCTATGACGATATCGAGCATCTCGAGGTCACCTTGCGCGGCAACCACGAGGAGGTCGGCGTCGAACTGCGCGCTGCGCTGATCGAGCGGCTGTCGGTGGCGGGGATCACGGTCGACGAATGCGGCCTCACGCACCTCGCCTACGCCCCAGAAATCGCCGGCGCGATGCTGCGCCGCCAGCAGGCCGAGGCGGTGATCTCTGCCCGCAAGAAGCTGGTCGAGGGCGCGGTGACGATGGTCGAAATGGCGCTCGCCCAGCTCAGCGAGCGCGGCGTTGTCGACCTCGATGACGAACGCAAGGCGGCGATGGTCTCGAACCTGATGGTGGTGCTGTGCGGCGAGCGAGACACGCAGCCGGTGGTCAACGCAGGGTCGCTCTACTGATCGTGCCATGACTGCAAAGAAGGCCTTTCCCCTGCGCCTCGATCCGGCGCTTCACGATGCGGTGCAGCGGCTTGCCGATGCCGAATTGCGCAGCGTGAACGCCGAGATCGAGGTGCTGCTGCGCGAGGCGCTGGCGCGGCGCGGGGTCAAGGTGGCGCGCCCCGAACCGACGCGGCGCGGCCGCCCACCCGCTGCGGATCCGCGCAGGGAAGACAGCTGATCTGGGGAAAACCCTTAGGTTATGGGTGTTTGGTTTGTCGAAGTTAGAAAAAAGGGGTGCCACCTGCGGCGGGATTGTGTAACAGCCATGTCACAAGACAGAGTCGCAGGAGAGTTTGATGCGTGACGGGGATAAGCTCTTTGTCATGTACCGCCGCGGACCGGGTAACTTCACCATCGTGCCGCGCGGCGCGTTGGGCTGGTTCCAGTTCGCCGTGTGGTTGGCCCTGCTCGGGGCGCTGGTGGTTTGGTTTGCCGACCATGTCGAATTGAACGGCAACGGCCCGGAATTCTTCTACGGGATCGCGCTGTTCGCCATCGGCGTGTTCGTGTGGATGGTCGCAGGGCTATGGTGGATGATCGCGCGGGCCGAGATCGTCGAAGTCGCCGAGCTGATGCGTGACCGCCAGAGAGAGCGGCGCAAGCGGCGGCGCGAGCAATAGGAACAGAGCCGCGCCGGGGGTGTTTCTGTAACATGCCCTCAGTCCGACGTACCCCAATCCTCCTCGCCGCCCTGATCGCGGTGCCGATGTCGGGTCTGAGCGCGCAGAACACTGAGGCGCCGCCTGCCGCTCCCGCTGCTGTCCCTCTGCCTGAAGAACTGGTGCTGCGCGGCGACAATATCACCGCCCTGACGCTCAACGGACTGCCGATGCGGCTCGAGGTCAGCGCCGAGGCCTTCGGGCTGCCGGTCGTCAATCCGGGAACTGCCGTGCAAGCGCTGCTGGTCGCGGATCGCCGGCGCGGGTGGCGCTTCGGGCCGGTGGTGGTCGAAGGTGATACCGCCACCGGGCTGGTCGATTTCGGTGCGGGCGCGGTGCCGCTGGCCGTCAGCTGGTCGGATCGCGCGGCCTCGGACAAGGCCGACGGGGTGATCGGCGTCCACCACATGCCCTACAAGCGCGTGACTTTCGTTTTCCACGAAGCCGCGCCCGGCGAGGTGCTCCAGCGCTTCCCCTTGCGCCGCGCAGGCGGGGACAGCAACAGAAGGCTCGGCACCGAAGTGATCGTCGGCAAGAAGAAGCTGATGATGATCTTCGTCCCCGAGCGTGCGGAAAACCTCATCACCGCGCCCACCGCCAATTTCATCGCCACCCACCAGGAAGGCGGGTTCGAGCCCGACTCCAGCGGCATCGCGGTGATGGATTTCGGCGTCGAGCGCCCCACCCGGATGATGCGCATCGCAGAGCCGATCCTGCTCGGCGACCTCGCGCTGACACGCTTTGCGGTGCGCGTCGAGGACTATGGCGAGCCGCGCCGCGTGGGCGAGATCGCGGCGGATGATCCGCGCTTCGATCCGGGCAATATCCTCGTCAGCCGCCGCAAGGGACGCGGGAAGCCCGACTTGCTGACCCGCATCGGCCGCGACCAGATCGCGCATTGCTCGTCGATCACCTATGATCTGGCGCTCGGCGAGATCCGCCTGTCCTGCGCTCCGCTTTAGCCGCGCGCGATGGCGTAGCTGCGGGCCATGTCGCAGGGGACGTCGGGCTCGATCATCCGGCAGGTGCAATCATCCGCGACCAGCTCGCGGTAGAGCCGGGTGAACACCGCAGCATACCACGCGAACAGGCTTTCGGGCGGCGGCAGGCTGTCGCGCGCGGCCTCGCGGTCGATGGTGAAGTGCCATGCGTCCGTGGGCGTGAAGGCGCCGGCTCCGATGAAGGTCCAGGCGTGCTTCCGGATCGCCGCCATCAGCACCGGCGCGGCGGCGCGAGCGGGGAGATGGCGCAGCAGCCACCCGGCGGCGCGCGGGATGCGGTGGGCGATGATGTAATCCGCCGTCCGCGCGCCGGCCTCCTCGGCGATCACCCACGCACCCACGGGATCGTGCACCGCCAGCCAGCGGTGGAGCCTGAGCGCCTCGATCTCGGGGATCATGTGCTCGCCGCTCGGCAGGCGGGTGATCTGCGCGTCGGCGAGGATGGCGGTGGTTTCGGCATAGCCCAGCCGCTCCTCCATCACCGCTACTGTCTGGAGGACCGCATTGGGCCCGATCAGCGCCTGCGCGGGGCGGCGGGGGAGGATGCGCCGCTCAATCGACATCGATCCGATCCCGTTTGCGAATCTCGTCCCCCCGTTCCTTGGCACGCTGCTTCATCTGCGCACGCACCGCCTCGCGGCGCTCCTGCGCCTGCGCGGCCTTGTCGGCATTGGTCTCCCAGTCGGTCGCCGCGTCGGCGGCGGCGAGGCGGCTTTCATCGAAGTGCCAGTCGAGCTGCTTCTTGGTCTGCGGCCCCCAATAGCCCGCCTTTCCGAGATCGTAGAAGGTGCGCTTGAAGCCCGCCCTGAGGAAGGCATAGAGGCACCCCAGCAGATAGCGCCGCCGGAAGCCCGTCCCGCGCCACGGATAGTTGAAAAGCGCCTTGCGGCTGTAGAAGCGCCGGTAGTTCTTCATCACCCCGTCGAGCAGCTCGCCGCGCTCCATCGCGGCAGGCTTCATGATCGGGGTGACGAAATTGTACTTGCTGAAATCGTGGACCTCGACCTGGTCCTTCAGCGTCTCGAACAGCGGGGTGTAGGGCCACGGCGTGTACATCGCCCAGTTGGCGAGATCGGGCTGCCAGTCCCACGCCATCTGGAAGGTGTCCTCGAGCGTCTCGGGCGTCTCGTTGTCGAGCCCGACGATGAACTGCGCCTCGACGAAGATATCCGCATCGCGCAGCAGCTTGATCGCCTGCTTGTTCTCCTCGACCTTGGTTTCCTTGTTGAACCGGTCGAGCTTCATCTGCGCCGCGGCTTCGGTGCCGAGGCTGACATGGACGAGCCCCGCCTTGCGGTAGAAGGGCAGCAGTTCCTTGTCGCGGTAGATGTCGGTGACGCGGGTGTTGATGCCCCACTTCACCTTGTCGGGCAGGCCGCGGTCGATCAGTTCCTGACAGAACTTGATGAAGGTCTTGCGGTTGATGGTCGGTTCCTCGTCGGCGAGGATGAAGAAGCCGACGCCGTGCTTTTCGTGGAGCTCCTGGATTTCATCGACCACGTCCTTGGGATCGCGCACGCGGTAATCGCGCCAGAACTTCCACTGCGAGCAGAAGGAGCAGGTGAAGGGGCAGCCGCGCGCGAGGTTGGGGATGGCGACGCGGGTGCCCAGCGGGATGTAGGTGTACTGGTTCCAGTCGAGGATGTCCCAGTCCGGCTTGATGCTGGCCATGTCCTTGATCGTGTCGGCCGCTTCGGTGGCGACGACCTTGTCGCCCTCGCGGAAAGCGAGGCCCTTGATTGTGCGGGCTTCGGCAGGGAAGCGGCCCTCGGCGATCGCGGTGAAAAGCTCGACCGCGATCTCCTCGCCCTCACCGCGCACGATCACGTCGATATGCGGCGCCTCGGCGAGGACCTGTGCATACATAAAGGTGGCATGGATGCCGCCGAGCACCCGCACCGCCTGCGGCACATGGAGCGCGGCGATTTCCAGCACGCGCTCGGCGGCGTAGATCGAGGGCGTGATCGCGGTAGTGCCGACCACATCGGGCTGGAGCGCCGTCATCCGCTGGCGCAGCTCGTCGTCCGACAGCTCCTCGGTCATGGCGTCGATAAAGGTGATGTCGTCGAACCCGGCTCGCTTCAGCGGCCCGGTGAGATAGGCGACCCATGCAGGAGGCCACGTGCCGGCAATCTCGGCCCCGCCCGAGCGGTAATTGGGATGAACGAACAGAATGCGCATGCTGCGACTCCCCCTCTTGGATGGCCCAAGGTGGGGGAAGGTGCGGCAGCGTGCTTTGCGCTGGATCAAATGTTAAGCGTCAGCCCTTCGCGTGCTCCGCACGCGCAATCTCGTGCAGCCAATCGGCGTGGCGCGGGGCCTGCTTGGTCTGCGACCACTCCTCCAGCATCACCGGCGCGACGCGGGCGAGTTCGGCATATTGCTCGGCCGTGCCGATATCCGCGGCGAGCTCGACCCTGTGGCCGTTGGGGTCGAAGAAGTAGATCGACTTGAAGATGCCGTGATGCGTGGGCCCGAGAACGTCGATCCCCAAGCCAACGATATGCGCCTTGGCCGCCAGCAGCGCCGCTTCCGAGGGCACCTTCAGCGCCAGATGCTGCACCCAGACGGGCGTGTTGGGGTCCTTACCCATCTCCGGCTGGTTCGGCAGTTCAAAGAACGCCAGAATGTTGCCGTTCCCCGCATCGAGGAAGATGTGCATGTAGGGATCATACTCGCCGGTCGAGGGCACGTGATCCTCGGCAAAGGCGGTGGTGTAGGTCATTCCGAGCACGCGGGCGTACCACTCCACGGTCTCCTTGGCGTCCTTGCAGCGGTAGGCGGCGTGGTGGATGCCTGCGAGATTGACAGGGTGGGTCATTCCGCCGGCTCCTCGACATTGAGCACGCCGCGGATGATCTGGTCGCGTTCCATGCTTTCGAACAGCGCCTTGAAGTTGCCCTCGCCGAAGCCGTCATCTCCCTTGCGCTGGATGAATTCGAAGAACACCGGCCCGACCTGCGCCTGCGCGAAGATCTGGAGCAGCAGGCGGGGTTGGCCGCCTTCGGTGGTGCCGTCCAAGAGGATGCCGCGCATCTTGAGCGCGTCCACATCCTCGCCATGGCCGGGCAAGCGTTCGGCGAGCATGTCGTAATAGGTCGCGGGCGGCGCGGTCATGAAGGGGACGCCGAGTTTCTGGAGGCGGTCCCAGCAGGCCGGGAGGTCATCGCAGATCAGCGCGATGTGCTGGATGCCCTCGCCGTTGAAGGCGCGCAGGAACTCCTCGATCTGGCCCTTGCCGCCCTCGCCCTCTTCGTTGAGCGGGATGCGGATCTTGCCGTCGGGCGCGGTCAGGGCCTTGGAGGTGAGGCCGGTATATTCGCCTTTGATGTCGAAGAAGCGGATCTCGCGGAAGTTGAACAGGGTCTCGTAGTAGTCCGCCCAATACTTCATCCGCCCGCCATAGACGTTGTGGGTGAGGTGATCGATGGTGTGGAAGCCCGCGCCCTCCGGATAGGGGTCGACGCCGGGCAGATATTCGAAATCGATGTCGTAGATGGTGAGGCTCTTGCCGCCCTGTGCGCCGGCGTAGCGGTCGACCAGATACAAGATCGCCCCGCCGATGCCGCGGATCGCAGGGATGCGCAGTTCCATCGGGCCAGGATCATTCGCGACCGGCTCGGCGCCTTGGGCGATCAGGTGGTCATAGGCCTGGGCGGCGTCGTGCACGCGGAAGGCCATCCCGCAGGCGGACGGCCCGTGCTCGCGCGCGAAATACCATGCGGCCGAGCGCGGCTCGTAATTGGCGATGAGGTTGATGCCGCCCTGCCGCCACAGGTGCACATCCTTCGAACGGTGCTGCGCGATGCGGGTGAAGCCCATTGCCTCGAACACCGGTTCGAGCATGCCCTTTTCCGGCGCGCAGAACTCGACGAATTCGAACCCGTCGAGGCCCGCGGGATTGTCGAAGAGGTCGTGAGCCCCTTGAGTCATGGAAGGCGCGTTCATCGGAGATCCCCTACGGCAGGCGAGATAGTTTCAATTGAAACCATCTACCCGAAAACGCCGATTCGCGCAAGGTCAGGCGAGGCGTCCCACCGTCCGCCCGCGCTCGTCCTGCGTCAGGCTGAGGCGTTTGCCGAAAGGCTCGCCGCTTTCGAAGGCCTCTGCCGTGGCGGGGTCGGTGAGGTCGGCATTGCCCACCACCCGCTCGCCCGCGTCGGAGCGGCCGATGAAGATCGCTTCGGCGCCCTTGGGACCGCGGTTGATGGTGTAGGTTTCGACCGTCGCGGCTGCCACCGGCTCGCGCGCCACCGGCACCTTGTCGGTCGCCTTTGGGAGCACGGCGAAGCGATCATTCGCGCTCCAGTCGGCTGGCTCGGTGGAATAGACGCCGGTGGCATATTTGCTCATCCAGCCCCCATTCGCGCCGACCAGCGCGAAGGCGCCGCGGTCGCCGCGCACCCGCTGCACGGCTTCCGCGATGGCGTGGGCCGAGTAGTTGTTCCCCGCACCGCCGAAGAACGGCAGGCCCCCGGTGAGCGTCAGCCCGCGCGGGTCGTCGACCGACAGGCCAAAATGGTCGCACTGGTTGAAAACCGGAATCGCAAAGCAGGAATAGAAGTCGATGTAGCGCATGTCGCCCATCCCCTTCCCCGCCCGCGCCAGCGCCGCATCGACGCTGGCGAGCGAGGCCGGGTTGCCCGCCAGATCGGGCCGCTGTGAGAGCTTCAGCTCGGTCGCGGCGGTGACGGCGTGGATGTGCACCCACTTGTCCTCGGGCACCCCGAGTTCGCGCGCGAGGCCCGCGCTGGCGACGATGATCGCGGCGGCCTGGTTCACCTGATCGCGCGCCACGGTCATGCGCGGATAGGGCTCGGCGACGATGCGGTTGCGATCGGTGACGGTGGCGAGTTCCTGCGCACTCCGCTCGACCGGGGCGGCGGAATGCGGGTTGGCCGCCGCCACGCGCGTGAAGGGCGCAAACAGCTTGCCGATTTCGAGCCTATATTCCTCCAGCCCCATCCCCAGCCGGTGCCGCCGCGCGTTCTCGGCCAGCGCATAGAGCGGGATCGCCCCGCTTGCGCCGTGCATGAACAGCGTCGGCTCCATCAGTTCTTCGACGCCAAAACCCTGATCCTCGAAATCGCCCTCGATGTCCTCCGACCAGTCCGGAATCTCGCCCTTGGCGCTGAGCGCCAGCACGGTCGAGATCGCCTCGCTGCCGACGATCACCGCACAGCGGCTGTCCCCTGCGGCGATGGCCGAGGCGAATTCGCCCACCAGCTGCTGGTTGGTTTGCCCACCGGTGGTCGTCAGGATCGCCCGCGCAGGATTGGCCCCCACCCGCTTGGCAATCGCGCGCGGCACATTGCTCGCGGCACCGAACGGCGGCTTGCGATCAGGCCGCGACATCTCGAAGGCGCGGATCGCGGCGAGGGTGTCGATGGCACCTGCCACCGACCCACTCGCCCCGGAATCCGCAATCGCCTCACCCAGCGCCCGTCCGGCGAGGTCCATGTAGGACAGGGCTTCGTAGCCGGGCTCGCCGACCCTCTCCGAATATTGCCCAACCCCGATGATGACGGGCGTGTTGTCAGCGATCATGTGGCCGCACCCTGCCGGGTTAGTCGACGAAGCCGTCGACGCGCTCGACGATGATCGCCGGGGCCATGCCGCCCGCAGCGCACATCGTGACGAGGCCATAGCGGCCGCCGCGCCGCTCCAGCTCGTCGATCACGGTGCCGATCAGGATCGAGCCGGTCGCGCCGATCGGGTGGCCGAGCGCGATCGAGCCGCCATTCACATTGACCTTGTCCCAATCGAGCTCGAGATCGCGCACGAACTTGGCGGCGACCACCGCGAAGGCCTCGTTGATTTCGAAGAGGTCGATATCGTCGGTGGTCAGCCCCGCCTTGGCCAGCACCTTCTTCGCCGCCGGGACCGGCGCGTTGAGCATCAGCGTCGGATCATCGCCCATGTTGGCGGTGGCGACGATGCGGGCGCGGGGCTTGAGGCCGTGCTTCTCGGCATAGGCCTTGGAGGTGATCAGCACGGCAGCCGCGCCATCGACCACGCCCGACGAATTGCCCGCATGGTGGAAGTGCTGGATTTCCAGATCGGGGTACTTGTTGTTGATAAGCTTGCGGAAGGTCGTCCCCTCGGCGTCGAGCGGCACGTCGGCGATCTTGGGGAAGGCCGGCTCGAGCTTGGCAAGGTCTTCGCGGGTGGTCTGGGGGCGCGGATACTCCTCGCGGTCGAGCAGCACCGTGCCGTCATCGCCCACCACCGGCACGACCGACTTGGCAAAACGGTTCTCGGCAATCGCCTCGGCGGCGCGCTGCTGCGAGCGGTAGCCGACTTCGTCGAGGTCCTCGCGGGTAAAGCCTTCCATGCTGGCGATGGCATCGCCGCAAATGCCCTGGTGCGACTGGGGGTGCACTGCCTGAAGGCGCGCGTTGTAGCTGCCCATCATCGGCGGCTTGATCCCGGCGCGCATCTTCTCCTGGCTCATCGCGGCGGTGAGGCTCATCATCTCGGTCCCGCCCGCGACGACGCAATCCTCCATCCCGCTCATCACCTGCGCGGCGGCCAGCGCGACGCTGGTGATCCCGCCGCCGCAGAAGCGGTCGAGCGTGGTGCCGGACGAGGTGATGTCGAAGCCTGCATCCAATGCAGCCATGCGGCCCATGTCGCCCGCCTGCATCCCGTCCTGCGTGCTGACCGACCAGATCACGTCATCGACCGTCTTGGTGTCGAGGTTGTTGCGGTCCTTGATCGCCTTCAGCACCGTCGCGGCGAGGTGCTGCGGGTGGCACGCGGCCAGCGCGCCCTTGCCCTGCTTGCCGATCCCGCGCGGGGTGCGCACTGCGTCGATGATGTAGGCTTCGGCCATGGACTATTCCTCTCCGTTATAGCGAAATTGCGGTTGACGGTTACGTAAACCCACTGCACCACTCGCACAAGAATTGCGTTTCAAATCGCAATCACATTTTCGATAGGGAGAGAACCTGTGAGCGACACCACCGCCCCTGAAGTGCTGACCGAAGTCGAGGACGGCGTCCTCATCGTCACCATCAACCGCCCCGAAGCCAAGAACGCCATGACCCGCGCCGCGGCCGAGGGTATCGCGGCGGCGATGGACCGGCTCGATGCCGAAGATGATCTGCGCGTCGGCATCCTCACCGGTGCGGGCGGCACCTTCTGCTCGGGCATGGACCTCAAGGGCTTCCTGCGCGGCGAGCGCCCGACGGTCGAAGGCCGCGGGTTCGGCGGCGTGGTCGAAGCGCCCCCGAAGAAGCCGCTTATCGCGGCCGTCGAGGGCTATGCGCTCGCCGGCGGGCTCGAGCTGATGATCGCCTGCGATCTCGTGGTCGCCAACGCGAACGCCAAGTTCGGCATTCCCGAAGTGAAGCGCGGCCTTGTCGCGGCTGCCGGGGGCGTGATGATGCTCCCCGACCAGATCCCGCAGCGCGTCGCGATGGAGCTGGCGCTGACCGGCGATTTCATCGACGCGGCCCGCGCCTTCCAGCTCGGCCTGATCAACGAAGTGACCGAGGGCTCTGCGATCGAAGCGGCCAAGGCGCTCGCCGCGCGGATTGCCGCGAATGGCCCGCTGGCGGTCAAGATCTCCAAGCAGATCGTGAAGGAATCGCGCGGCTGGGAAATGGACGAGCGTTACGCCAATCAGGGCAAGCTGATCGGCCCGGTCTTCGTCAGCCACGACGCGCGCGAGGGCGCCGCCGCCTTCGCCGAGAAGCGCAAGCCCAACTGGACGGGCAAGTAAGAATGGGGGCCGGCCGCGCGCGATAATCG
>CAMCUB010000043.1 GCA_945878845.1 Erythrobacter sanguineus
TTGTTGAAAGCCAAGGCACCGTGCCGTCGACTGAGGTCGGCAACGCGCAGCCGGGTGCCGTGGAAGGTCCTGAACCGCTGGTCGACTTGCCACCTTACCCGATGCTGGATGGCGGGATGCTTCCCATCCGTCCGCTCGGCGATGATTACATCGCCCCGATGATGTAATCGAGACAAGGGGCCGCGACATCCCGTCGCGGCCCCTTTTTCTTTTCACTCCGGCAACACATCCATATGCTTCGATGGCGGTCGACCATCCGAAGCACAGAGCACGCAAATCATTCATTTACGCATGACCGGCCCCCACTGAGTGGTCCGTATTGATTGTTAGTGCAGAACCGCCTCCTGCGCCATGGCTGCCCGTAGGTGGAGCGTAGCGGAACCGGAGGGCAGCCATGGCGCAGGAGGCGGTTCTGGAGCCGGAGGCCGATATCCCAGCGAGCTGTGCGGCCTTACGGTGTTGTAATGCCGTCGCCAGGCTTCGATCAGGATCTGAGCCTCGGCCAGAGTGTAGAAGATCTCTCCGTTCAAGAGCTCGTCACGCATCGAACCGTTGAAGCTCTCACAGTAGCCATTCTCCCAAGGACTGCCGGGTGTGATGTAGAGCGTCTTCACACCGATCCTCGACAGCCATTGCTGCACGGCGTTGGCGATAAACTCGGGGCCGTTGTATGACCGTACCCACACTTGACCCAAGCACGGCCCAACCGGGCGGCTAGTTGAAGCGGAAGAGCCGAACATCCCTGTGTCGGCAACAAACCAGCTGAAAGCACCTTGAACTGCATGAATCGAAACAACAAAGCGAAAGGCTTTTAGCCCATTCCTTGGGTCCACCGTCGGTTTCGCCCTTTCAGCAGACAAAACCGCCCGATCAAGCCCAAAGGCCCTCCACAGGGAGGCTATGATTTTCCTAGGGAAAGTGCGGAAAAAAGGTGGTGCCGCTTACTTGACTCGAACACGTGAGCCCATCAATTGCTTGCCGCTTATGCGGCCTCACGTTGGGCAACCATGCACATAACAACAGATGTTTTCATCTTGGCAGTGAATTCTCTTGGAGGTGGTTTGGCAGCATACTAACTGTTCTAATACTGTAAGGTCAGCTGAATTCAAGTTTCGGGCGGCATGCTAAGCGCTTCCAGCGCTACTATGCAGTTCGAACTACATCGCTTGCGCCAGACGGAAAGGGCAACGGTTCCGAATGGCTTCCATATTTCGATCCATCAGTTTCAAAATCTTCGGGATTTCGGTTGGTTTGCTACTGATTATGGTAGTGGCGGCATTCGGCTCGGCTGTCGCTAGCGAACAGGTTCATCGACAACTCCGGACCCTCGAGCAAGTGATGTTTCCGCTCGCCAGAACCATGGCGAATGTCGAGCTTGAGGTTCAGAAGCAGAAGGTAACGGCAGATTTCTTACTCGAAGCGCCCGACGATGAAGCAGTTACTACCTGCCTCGGACTAGCGAAGAAGCAGGGAGCGAAATCCCGCGATCTCTTGCAGCAAGCCAAGAGATTGATCCATGATGGTCTCGCGAGCGTCCAAAGTGAACAAAACCTGATAGCCCTCGCCCGGTTCTCGCCAATGGTTGATGAGCTCGCTCATCAGGACATGCGCTTGGCAGCATTAACGGTAAGAGCGTGCGCGCGAGATGCGACAGCCGGTGAGATGGAAGCAGCAAAGGCGCAGGCTGATGACATCATGCGGCTATCCGATCAGATCGCAGTGGAAATCACTTCCTTCGTCGAAGGGAGTTCCCGAAACGCTCGCGAGAATCAGGAACTTGCTGCTCGGGCAAACACGGGCATGATCGGCTCGGCGACTTTGGTCGGTTTGATGCTGGCTTGGGTTGTGTCGCGGGGTTTGACCCGCCCGATACTCCGGCTGCAGGCGGGTGCACGGGCGGTCAGCGCCGGACTGCTCGCTGAAGCTCACGTACCCGTGACAACGCGCGACGAAATCGGCGATGTGACACATGCCTTCAACACAATGCTTGTAGATCTTCAAGAGAAAGAAAAAATCAAAGATACATTTGGTCAGTATGTAGATCCTCGTATTGTTGCAGACCTTCTGAATGGTGGTCAAACTTCAAGCGGAGGCAAGAAGCAGGTCGCCACCATTTTCTTTTCTGATATTGTTGGATTTTCTGGTATTGCTGAACGACTTGCGCCCGGCACCCTTGTCCATTTAATGAACGCATATTTCTCGGCGATGTCCGATCCGATCCAGAGAAACTCTGGCATCGTAGACAAGTATATCGGCGATGCGATCATGGCATTTTGGGTGCCCCCATTCGCTGACATCGAACGACAAGCGGAGCTTGCCTGCCGAGCAGCCCTTGAGCAAACAGAAAATCTTGCGGCATTCCACAAGCAGATCCCCGACATCATCGGCTTACGTCGAGACGTGCCGCTCATCGATTTTCGCTTAGGGATTGTTACGGGAGAGGTCGTCGTGGGTAGCGTTGGCTCAAAGATAGCTCGCAGCTTCACAGCCATGGGCGATTGCGTCAATCAGGCCTCCCGTTTGGAGGCCGTCAACAAGATCTATGGCACGCGTGTCCTGATCGACCATGCAACACGCAGCGCTGCCGGCGATGTAATCGAGGCACGTGAAGTTGACCTAATTGTGGTTCCTGGCAGCAGCGCCCCTCTCAGGATCTATGAGCTTGCTGCGCTGAAAGGTGGTTTGGCGGCCGCGAGGCAGGAGCTTTTCTCATGTTACGAAGAGGGCCTGCACTGGTATCGCGCCGCGCGGTGGGATCAGGCTGCGGTTGCATTCAGTGCGGCACTAAACATCGATCCGCAGGACAAGCCGTCTCGCGTAATGTTTGAGCGTACGACCAACGCTCAAGCAGCCCAGCCTGCAAATTGGGACGGCGTTTGGGTGATGACCGCTAAACTCTGAATAATCGATCAGGCACAGAGCCGCCGCGCTGGATAACATCAACCGGGCCCGCTATGGTCTACCTACACGCTTCGTCTCAACTGCTTATGTCGTCAGAGCCGTTCTTGATAGGCGCAACGTTAAGCGACAGAGCATCTCTACCGCATCCAGATTCAGGTGACGGCTTATTTAGCCTGTGGCGACAAGGCTTCACGAATGGCATCGAACGGGTTCAAGAGCGTCTTGTAGGCTAGCGCACCAGCAGCGTCGGCGATCGCGCAAGAGACAAAAACGCTCGCAACATAAGTTGTTCGGGACGCCAAGATGCGGCTCTGGTCGAGAGCGGCCGTTGCTCATTGCCTGATTGAACGGCTGAGTTCCGCCCTTAGCCGCAGCTAAAAAAGGTTACCCATTTTGACCCAGACAGGACCCATTTGGGCAGCTGGTAGGAGCGGAAGCGTCCTAAGCCCCTGTTCCTGTCCGAGACCAGCCGGAAGCACCTTCAACACGCTTAATCGAAACAACAAAGCGAAGGCTTTTTCGCTCATTCCTTGGGGCCACCGTGGGTTTCGCCCTTCCAGCAGGCAAAACCGCCCCACCAAGCCCAAAGGCCCTCCACAGGGAGCCTATGGTTTTCCAAGGGAAAGTGCGGAAAATAGGTGGTGCCGCTTACGCGACTCGAACACGTGACCCCATCATTACGAATTTAGCTGAAGCGATCTTAGAAATGATTTTATTTCATATAGTTGCCGTCTAGAATTGGATTTGCGGCTGGTTCGGCCCACACATAATCCAGATCCGCTAGCAGGCGTGTTTCGCCACTTTCAAAGCCAACGTGCTTCCGGAAGGATCAGCGATCGGAATGCGACCCGGTCAGGACCCGAATCAGTGGGTCTGCTTCTGCGATTTTTGACCCAAAAGCCGCCATTCCGCTAGCGACCCGAATCGGACGCTCTCGCAATGAACCTTGATCGGTGCCATCAAGGCCGAAAGCGGACAGCTTGCTCGCTGAGAGATTGGCTAGCCAAGCGGCCGACCAGCAGAAGTCGAAATCGCGGCCTTCCCCTGCGAAGAACGCGGCGGCGCTGTGGCAGAATGGGATGCCGCGATCTACGAGCGTGCGTTATCGCCTTGAGCGTGAGCTCTTGCCCACCTTCGCATCCAACTCACGGGTCAACGTTACATAAGACTAGCCAAGCTCAATAACGCCAGCCGAGCCGCAAGCTTACCTGCCGCGGCCGCACCGGTATGATCTGGATCGCACCTGTGCACACCTCGACATTGCAGCTGGCGAAGCGGCTGATCTGGCCGCGCTCGTCGAACAGGTTGGCCGCGACCAGTTCGAGCGACCAGCTGCCGCCCTCGATCCCGGCGGCAAGATCGACCGTGGTGAAGCGCGGCAGCTTGCCCAGCAATTCCCGCTCGGTGACATCGAGCGAGGGGAAGGACGAGCTCTGGTGCGCCACCGTGCCGCGCAGATGCGCATCGCTGCCCATCAGCGCGAATTCATAGCGTGCGGTGGCCGTAGCCTTGAACTCCGGGGCATAGGGAAAGGCGGTGCCGGCCGGAGCAGTCAGTCCGTTTTCCTGACCCGAAGGACTGGGCAAAGTGCAATCGAACTCGGGATTGGCGAAAGTGCACAGATCGGTGCGCAGCTCGGCGTTGAGCAGGGTGCCCGAAGCGGTCAGCGTCAGGCCGGAGGTGGGTTCTAGATCCACCTGCGCCTCGACCCCGTAGGAGCGCGCGCCCCCCGCATTGACGATGTCGGTGATGCCGTTCTGGTCGCTGGTCACAGCGAATTGCGCCTCGGTCAGCTCCTCGAGGAAGATAGCGCCATTGAAGCGCATCTTTCCGCCAAGCAGCGTGGTTTTCCAGCCGATTTCGTAATTGGCGAGGTTCTCCGCCTCATAGGCCGGCGCGATCGGACGGCGGTTGATGCCGCCGGGACGGAAGCCAGTCGACCAGGTGGCATAGACCAGCGCATCATCGGTGGCGCGCCACGTCAGCCCAAGCTTGTGCCGCACCCCCGATCCATCGGCATTGGCATCGATGTTGATGCACGGCATCCCGCGTTCGAGCGGGCGGTCGCTGGCAAAGCACAGCGCCTCGCCCACCGCCGAGCGATCGGCGTTGTAGCCGAAGAAGCCGAACACGTCGTTGTCATAGCGATAGATGCGCAGCCCCCCGGTCAGCGTCAGGCTGGGGGAGATGTCGTAGGAGCCTTGCGCAAAGGCGGCGTAGTCGCGGTCGATGCGGTTCTGGATGTTGGCGTAATTGACCCCGGGCAGCCCGGTGACCGACTGCGCATCGGCGAGCCCGTCGACCACATAGAGGTTGGTCCAGTCATTGGTCTGGCGCTGGTAGAACAGCCCGGCGACGAATTCGAACCCCCTGCTCTTGGGCAGCGATATCCGCAATTCGTGCGACATCTTGCCATATTCCTGCCGACCCGTGAGCAGCTGCGAGGGATCGATAAGGTTGCCGCCATTGTCGAAGAAGAGATTGCCGAAGTAATCCGGATCGGACATGTAATACTGATCGTAGAAGAACGAATAGTCAGTGTAATCAGTGATATACTGCGTCTTGCGGTCGAGCCACGCCCCGGCATAGGTGAGATCGAGCGGTCCCAGCCGGCCCTCGATCGTCAGCGCCGCCTGCACCCATTCATCGGTGAAGCTTTCCTCGAAGAAGCGCGAATTGTCGAGCGGGCCCTGACTGAGGCGAAAGGCGGGCGAGCCGCGCGCCTTGAGATTCTGGTACATCACCGCTGGGGTCACGGCCCAATCGCCAAACTCGCCGCGCAACTGCGCCCGGCCGCCGTAGGTCTCGTTGGTGTTGATGCTGTCGTCGGCGATGGTGGTGTTGTCGAGCGCTACGCCCGAGGTGGGATAGACAAGGTCCGTCGAGGGCGGGTTGTCGATATAGCCCGGATCGTCCTGATAGAAGCCGACCAGCCGCACCGCGACGTTTTCGCTCACCGGGATGTTGGCGAAGCCCTCGGCGATCCCGCCGAAATCGTCTTCGAGGATGGTCTGCAGCGTCCCGTCGAACCCGGCGTCGAACCCGCTCGGATCGGGCCGGTTGGTGATGATCCGCAGCGTGCCCGCCTCGGAACTCGCGCCGTAGAGCGTGCCCTGCGGCCCGGCCAGCGCCTCGACCCGGGCGACGTCGTAGATATGCACGTCGAGCGCCTGGCCGATGGTGGTAACCGGCTGTTCGTCGAGATAGATCCCGACGCTCGGCAGCGATCCAGTGGCGAGCGCGTTGCCGTTGGTGATCCCGCGGAAATAGACCTGCGCCTGGCCCGGCCCCAAGGTCTCGAAGGTCAGGCTGGGGAGCAGCCGGGCGTAGTCCTCGAAGCTGTTGACGTTCTTGTCCTCAAGCTCGTCCTCGCCCAGAACCGCGAGGCTGAGCGGGACGTCCTGGAGGCTTTCCTCGCGCTTCTGGGCGGTGACGATGATTTCGCCGCTGCCCGCGGGCCGTTCGCCATCCTGCGCGACCGCATGGGCCGGCACCAGCGCCGTGACTGAAAGCAGCAGCACCCGGAACGCGCAAAGGTTGCCCTGACCCAACGACCTTGCCATCATCGCCTGCCCCCTTAAAGCCCCGGCTGGGGAGTAGGCCGCCAAGGTGACAGTTGCATGGCACGACGATGCAGGGGATAGGGCAGGGTCTCGAGCCGCGCGGCTCGGTCGAGCAGGCGCTGACGCATGGCGCCGGGTTACTGGCGCGGCAGCCGGCGCTGGCTCTGGAACAGGCACAGGCGATGCTGGCGGTGCTTCCCACCCACCCGCAGGCACGGCTGCTCGCCGGGCAGGCGCTGGCGGCGCTGGGTGAGACCGGGCAGGCGCTCGCCATTCTCGAGCCGCTGACCGAGGCCGAGCCGCGCTCGGCCGCGACCGCGCTGGCACTGGGGCGGGTCTATGACCAGGCTGGGCGCGAGGACGATGCGCGCGCCGCGCTCGCCCGCGCGATCGCGCTGAAGCCTGACCTCGCCGAGGCCCATCATGCGTTCGCCGCCGTGCTGCGCGCCGCGGGCGACGAGGCCGGGGCCGCGCGCGCCGAGCTTGCCGGGATTCGCGCCGCCACCCGCGACCCCGAACTCCTCGCCGCCGCCGCCGCGCTCAACCGTGGGGAACTGGCCAAGGCGCGCGCGCTGATCGATGAGCGGCCCGAGGAGGACATCGCCGCGCGGCGGATGCTGGCCGAGGTGCTGGCCCGCATGGGCCGGCTCGACGAGGCTGAGGCCTGCCTTGCCGCGCTTCTCGCCCGCGCCCCCGGTTTTGCCGCCGCGCGCGAGTTGCTCGCGCGAGTGCTGCAGGCGCGCAACCGCCCGGCCGAGGCGCTGGCCGAAGTGCACCGCCTGCGCGGCGAGCAGCCCGGCAATCCCTCCTACGCGATGCTCGAAGGCGCGCTTCAGGCCCGCATTGGCCACCACGAACGCGCGGGCGAGCTCTATGACGAGGTGCTGGCGCGCTATCCCGATCAGCCGCGCGCATGGATGAGCCAGGGCCACATTCACAAGACCGCCGGGAATCTCGAAGCCGCGATCACCGCCTATCGCAGCGCCATCGCGCGCCAGCCGACGCTGGGCGAGGCGTGGTTCAGCCTCGCCAATCTCAAGACCTTCCGCTTCGCGCCCACCGATATCGCCGCGATGCAGGCCGCACTGGCGGCGGCGGGGGCGAGCGAGGATGATCGGTTGCACCTCCACTTTGCCCTCGGCAAGGCGCACGACGACGCTGGCGATCCTGCGGGGGCCTTCGCCGCCTATGCCGCTGCCGCGCGGATCCGCCGCGGGCAACTGCGCCACGATGCGGCCAAGTTGCACGAACAGTGCCGGGCGCGCGCGGCGCTGATGGAAGGGCGCTTCTTCGCCGAGCGGGCCGAGGGCGGGTGCCAGGCGCGCGGGCCGGTGTTCATCATCGGGCTGCCGCGTTCAGGCTCGACCCTGGTCGAACAGATCCTTGCAAGCCACAGCGAGGTCGAGGGGCTCGCAGAACTACCGCACCTGATGGCGGTGGCAGGGTCGCTCGGCACCGGTCCCTGCAGCCACCTCGCCGCGATCGCCGCGCTCACCCCCGAGGAGCGCACCGCGCTGGGCGAGCAATATCTTGCGCTCGCCTCGGTCCACCGCCGCGAGGACACCCCGCTGTTCATCGACAAGTTGCCCAACAACTGGGTCCATGTCGGTCTGATCCGCCTGATCCTGCCCCAAGCCAAGGTGATCGACGTGCGCCGCCATCCGATCGGCTGCGGCTATTCGATCTTCCGCCAGCATTTCGCGCGCGGGCAGGAATGGAGCTACGATCTCGCCGAGATTGGGCACTATTACCGCACCTATGCGATGAGCATGGCGGCGATGGATGCAGCGCTCCCCGGCTTCGTCCACCGCGTTTCCTACGAGGCGCTGGTGGCCGACCAGGAGGCCGAGACCCGCAGCTTGCTCGATTTTCTCGGCCTGGGGTTCGAGGATGCGTGCCTTGCCTACTGGACCAACACCCGCGCGGTGCGCACCCCCAGCGCCGAACAGGTGCGCCAGCCGATCTTCACTGACGGGCTCGATCACTGGCGCCCGGTCGAGGGCGAGCTCGGCCCGCTCAAGGCAGCGCTCGGCGACCTGCTCGAGACCTGGCCCGAACTGCCGCCTTCGCTCAGCGCGGGGGCGCCGTGATGGTGAAGCGCGCGCGGGCGAGGACCGTGTAGGAATCGTCGCGCATCAGCCGCGCCTCGTAGTCGCCCGGCGGCAGCGGCGTGCCGTCGGATTCGAGCGGGATACTGGTCTCGCCCGCCAGCAGCGCGTTGGTGTAGTGCCAGATCAGCGGCTCGATCACGTTGGCGCGGCCCTGCGGGACGACCGCGATCCAGTCGAACCGGAACCCCGGCGCGCCGCTCCAGCGCACGCCAAGCGGCGTGCCCGCGGGCACTTCAGGGTCGGTGATGGCGAGCATCGGCACGCTGTCAGGGGCGACCACTTCGAAGCGGTTGCGCGCGGCAACGCTGCCGTCGGTGCCGAGCAGGATCGCGTCATAGCCGCCGGGCGCGAGATTGTCGGTGCCGAGCCGGATGCCGGTGCGATAGCCGCGGGTTTCCTCGACAAAACCGGTGAGCGCCGCGCCCGCCCCGGCTCCGCGCGGCACCACCAGCGCGGTGAAACCCTCCGCGCCCGGCAGATAGGCGCGGAGGAAGAAGCTTTCGCCGGCGATCACCCGGTGCGGCTCGACCACCACCATCGGCGCCGCCGGGGCGGGGATGACCGTAAAGGTCGAGACCACCGCGCGGTGATCCGAGGGATAGGGCGCAACGCTGAGATCGATCCCGGCCCCGCCCGGTTCGCCCAGGATGCTGCTGGCGAGCGTGCGGGTCGGCCCGGCAGTGAAGACATAGTCGATCCGGTCGAAGATCTCGCCTTCGGGCACATAGGGCGCGGGCATCCCTGCGGTCCATGTGAAGCCAGGCACCGCCACCGGATCGGGATGCACCTCGCGGAAGGAATCGCGCAGGCCCGCCTTCAGTAGCAGATCGACCGCGGGCCAGGCCACCGGGTATGGCAGGCGCCGCGCCGCCACCGCCGCGGCGGTCCAGTCGAGCGGGGAGGGCGAGTTGAAATCGCCGGTCAGGAACACCGGCATCCCGCCCGCTCCCAGCGCACCGAGCCGGGCGAAGGGCTTCGCCGACGGCACCCGCGTTCGCGTCTCAAGCGCCATCACCTCGGCCTGTGTGTCGGTCATGGAGAGGGTGGGCCCCCAGGGGTCGCTGGGCAGGTGGGTGTTGGCGACCGCCACCACCTCGCCCGGACGCACCATCACATAGGCATGGAGCGCATCGGGATCTAGCGCGACGTCGCCATATGTCGGCGGGGTGGTGGCGGTGCGCTCGCCCACCCCCGGATCGAACATCGGGTAACGCGAGATGATATTCCGGCGGCGATCCACGTAAGGCAGGCCGGTCGCCGCAGCGATCGCGTCGAGCTGCCCGTCGGGTTCCTGCACCCCGACGATATCCGCCTCGGCCAGGCGGATTGCCGCGACGACGCTAGGGAAGCTGACCTGCTCGCCGCCGTACCAGATGTTGAAGGACATGACGTGCAAGGTCGTCGGCTCGGGCGGCGTCGGGGTGGCTGGGACGCCGCCGTCGGCCACTCCCGCGTCCATCAATGGTTGCGCACCTGTCGGCGTCAGCGGCAAGGCCGCGACAAAGATTGCCCAAATTCGAACCAGCCACTGCCACGCCACATCGCTCTCCCGGACGGAGAGTCTTTATCATGCGAAATATGACGGATTGGCGGAAGAGACGAGACGTCATGATCGGCCAACTGTGCTGCGGAGTCGTGATACCAGCCCTAAAGCATATGCGTCGATGTAAGGAGGACGAGGAGTCGAGCTGCGCGGTCCCTTTCAACCCGGTTCGGCAACCACTCGGCCTCTCGCCATGCGTCAATCACGATCAGAAACAAGAAGCGCATCGGCCCTTGCCGCTTTCGGGCAGCAAAGGCGTGAACTCCTGTGGCTGGATCTTGAGCGAGGAGGTGGCGCTCTAAGGCGTTGATACAAGAAGAATATTTTCACCAACCTGCGGTCATAACGAGAGCCGATCGACGCCCCTGAAAGCAGCGCGGCGGCTCTAAGCGAAACCGGCCGTTCAACGCAACGGTCGTCAATGACCAAGTCTAGGTCGATTGCCGACCAGCGGGTTTTCGCGGGCGAAAGCGCGATAGCTGCTATCCTCAAGGTTGTCCGCCAATGGCTGCTCGCGACCCGTTATCGTATTCTCAGGCTCGACGGGACGGTGTGACAGACTGCTAAACACGTTTTCGCATTTCATCTGCGATTTTGAGCGCTTCTTTCATCATCGGCATCCGGCGCCGCTCGGTGCGGAAGGCCAGATATCCTTCAACCCTTCCGGCGGCCGATGCGGTTTCGAGCGGCAAAGTTTTGATGCGAATGTCGGGCGGGCATTCGCGTTCGAACATCAGGCTTATTCCGAGGCCATGCGCGACGCCCTCGCGGATCATTTCGCGTGAATGAAGTTCCATCGTGCGGCCAGGGCTGATCCCGCCCTCAGCGAGCAGCCGGTTGGTGGCCGCCAATGTCCGCGAGGTGGACTCGCGCACGAGCATTGTCGCGTCGGCAATCGCCGCCAATGGCATCGTTGCCAAGCCGTTGTCCGGCCACATCGCTGGAACGATCACAACCAGCCGGTCTTCATAAATCGGAACATAGCTGTAGTCGGGGTCAAGCTTAGGTTCGCAGATGATCGCGAGATCGACCTGCGCTTTCATCAGCAAATCATTTGTCTGCAGGGCGTTGGCAATGGTCACGCGGAAGCGCGTTTGCGGTTTGTTGGCCTGAAAAGCAGCCATGAACTTGGCGGCAAAGGGCGGCGAGTCAGTGCCGAGCCGCAGGATGCTGCCGCTGTCGAGATCGTCCTCCCTCAGCAGCGCGTCGATCTCCTCGGCCACGCCGAACAGTGCCTGGGCGCGATCGAACAGCGCCAGGCCAGCGGTCGTGAGCGTCAGCGGCGGTCGCGTGCCTTCGATCAGGTTGACCTTGTAGCGTTCCTCCAGTGCCTTGAGCTGCTTTGAAAGCGTCGGCTGGGAAATGCCGAGCCGTCGTGCTGCACGCGTCACGCTGCGCTCACTTGCGACTGCATAAAACGAGCGTAGGTGGTTGAAGTTGACGCTCATCGATCTCCCGATCCGAAGATGGAGCCGCGCAGTCTATCGCTGCCATGCCTCAAATGCATTTTTCAATCCGCTGTTCTTCCCCCAACCGGTTAGCGCAGATTTGTGACAAAGCGCGAAATGGGCTTCTCGAGATGACAGATACGTTTGACGTCGCAGTTGTTGGGCGCGGTATCGTCGGGCTGGCCCATGCCATTGCCGCTGCGCGAAGCGGCCTTCGCGTCGTCGTGATCGACCGGATGGCGCGCGCAACAGGGGCCAGCATCCGCAATTTCGGTTTCGTCACCGTCACTGGCCAGGAACGGCAAGAGATGTGGCCGCTCGCCAAGCGCGCGCGCGATATCTGGGCCGATGTCGCGGCGCACGCGGAAATCAAAATTGTCCAGACCGGGCTCGTGATGTGCGCACGTCGCCCGGCGGCAGCTGCAGTTCTCGAAGACTTCATGGCCACCGAAATGGGTGAGGGCTGCGAATTGCTGACCCATGCCCAGCTGGCGGCGCGGCATGGTGAGGTCCCGTACCAACACTGCGCAGCTGCGCTAGTCAGCCCGCACGAACTGCGGATCGAAGCTCGCGAAGCCATGGGAGCGGTCGCGCGTTGGATGCAATACGAGCTCGGCGTTCATTTCACCGACCCGGCCAGCGTGATTGGGTGTGAGCCCTGCCGCGTCATCACTAGCGCGGGTACGATCAAGGCCGAAACCATATTCGTCTGCCCCGGCGACGACCTCAATGCGCTGTATCCCGATGTTATGGCGGCGCATGGCGTGACGCGTTGCAAGTTGCAGATGCTGCGTCTGGCGGCCCCGGCCTTTCGTTTGCCAAGCCCTGTGATGAGCGACCTCGGCCTGATGCGGTATGAAGGCTATTCGGCTTTGCCGGGAGCAGACGCACTCGCAGCGCAACTGCACAGCGAACAGGCAGACGCAGTCGCTGCGGGTGTTCATTTGATCGCCGTGCAATCGGCCGACGGTTCGCTCGTCGTGGGCGACAGCCATGATTATGGCGACTCGCCCGATCCGTTCCTGCATGAAAAAATCGACGCGGGGATCCTTGAGGAGTTCGAGGCCGTTTTGGGACAGGCACCGCCGACAATCGAGCGCTGGATGGGGGTATACGCCTCATCGAGCCAACAGAATTGGTTTACCAAGGAAGTCGATCCCGGGGTGCACCTGACGGTCGTCACCTGCGGTGCGGGCATGTCGACCGCCTTTGCGATCGGCGAGCGCGTCGTCGGCGCTGCTTTAAACCGTAATGTCATGAAGGTTGCGTGATGGCGGGCATCGAAGCAGTTCTGTTCGACTGGGCGGGTACCGTCATCGACTTCGGGTCGCGTGCGCCGGTCGTCGCCATGGACGGAGTTTTTGCCGCGGAAGGCGTTGCGCTCCACGAAGACATCATTCGCCGGTTCATGGGCAAGGCGAAGCGCGAACATGTCATTGCGATCCTGTCCGAGCCTTACATCGGCGCGCGCTGGCACGAAGCCAAGGGATCCGATTGGACCGAGGCCGATGTCGACCGGCTGATGGTCGCGCTGGAGCCCGCCATGCAGGCGGCCGCGACCGAGCACAGCCAGCTCATCCCCGGGGCAGCAACGGCGGTGTCGGCCTTGCGCCATAAGGGCGTCCGCATCGGCTCGACGACCGGATATACGCGAACGATGATGGCCGGAATCCTGCCGGCGGCCGCTGCACAAGGCTATGCGCCGGACGTGACCATCTGCGCGGGCGAAACCGCGCAGGGTCGTCCGGCACCGCTGATGCTCTGGGCAGCAATGGCGCAACTGCGGGCGTGGCCGGCCGGGCGCTGCATCGCGGTTGACGATGCGCCGGTCGGAATCGAAGCGGGGCGCAATGCCGGAGTCTGGACCGTCGGCATCGTCGCATCGGGCAACGGCCTCGGGCTCGATGCTGCGGCGTGGGCGGCACTCGTCGGCAGCGAACAAGCGGCCCGGCTTGCGCCTGTGATCGAAGCGTTCAGGGCGGCGGGGGCGGACTTTGTCATCCCGAGCGTGGCCGACTTGGCAGTCGCTATCCGAGCTATCGAGGAGGCCATCGACGCTGGTCGCTTGCCCGGCGGCGCGCCGACGGTCGCGTTAAGCTGTCCGGGCGCATGAAAGTGGCTGTGAGCGCCGCCGCATTTCCTGCCGCCCGCAAGGACAGTCTGGCGTTCATCCTGTTTGCCGGGGGGGCCGCGTTTAGCGCCTATTTCGCGATGTATGCCTTCCGCAAGCCGTTCACCGCCGCGACGTTTGCCGATGTCGGAAGCTGGACCTTTGCGATCGACTTCAAGGTTGCGCTCGTGATCGCGCAGTTGATCGGTTACGCCTTGTCCAAGTTCATCGGCGTCAAAGTCGTTTCCGAAATGTCGGCCGCGCGGCGCGGGGTGGCCATCGTCGGATTGATTGGACTGTCGTGGATCGCGCTTGTCCTGTTCGCCATCCTTCCGGTTCCGGCCAAGCCGGTCGCGATGTTTCTGAACGGTCTGCCCCTGGGCATGATCTGGGGACTGGTCTTTGCCTATCTGGAGGGACGCCGATCAAGCGAAGTGCTCGCATCGATCCTGTGCGCCAGCTTCATCCTTTCGTCCGGCCTTGTGAAATCGGTCGGTGCCGGGCTGATGACTGACTGGCAGATCGGCGAAATGTGGATGCCGGCCATAACCGGTCTGCTGTTCATGCCAGTCCTGCTCTTGTCGGTGCTCGGCTTGTCCAGCCTGCCGCCGCCGAGCGCCGAGGACATTGCCGAGCGCGTTGCGCGGCCGCCCGTCGATTCGGCCGAGCGCCGGAGGTTTCTACACGATTATGGACCTAGCGTTACGCTGCTCGTGCTCGCTTATGTCCTCTTCACCGTGATCCGGGATTTTCGTGACAATTTTGCGGCGGAAATTTGGGAAGCGCTCGGCTACGGCAATTCGGCAGAGATCTTTACGGCGAGCGAATTGCCAATTGCGGTCGTCACCTTGGTGATCCTTGCCAGTCTGGTCGCTATTCGCGACAATCGCCGTGCGCTATTTGTTATCCACCTCATCGTTCTCGCCGGTGCTGCATTGATCGGTGCGTCGACCTTGGCTTTTTCGCTCGGCTGGTTGGGGCCTGTCGGCTGGATGATCGCCTCCGGGCTCGGGCTGTACCTGGCTTATACGCCCTTCAATGCCATGCTTTTCGACCGGCTCGTTGCGGCATCGGGGCGAGCCGGCACGGCGGCGTTCCTGATCTATATCGCCGATGCTTCCGGCTATGCGGGCAGCGTCACGCTTCTGCTGCTGCGCAATCTGCCCGGCGTCTCGCTCGACTGGCTAAACTTCTACATCGCGCTCGCACTGGCGGGCGCTGCGGCAAGCATTCTGCTGATGCTCGTTTCAATACGGCGGCAGATTTAATATACAATTGTTTAATTAAAATTAGCAAGTGTGCAGCCATAAAGGCTTCGTACGCACAACTGGCAGCGTCTATCGCAATCATTCCTTCAATGAATTGGAGATTGTGTTTCAGCCTGTGCCACTAGCCCCATCATGAGCAGTCGGCAACGGGCCGATGATACATTGCTATAGGGGGTTTTATGAACCGGAATATGTATTTAGGGGCGATCAGTATTCTGGCGGTGGCAAACGCAACGGCAGCGCAGGCAGCCGAAGAAGCAGCTGTCGACGAAATGGCAGCCGAAGAAGCGGCTGCCGTCGCCGAAGACAGCAGCACGATCATAGTTACCGCCGCCCGTGTCGCGCGCGCCAACAATGTGGTCGACAAGGCCACGATCGAGGCACTTTCGGGCGGCGAGAATATTGTGAACGCACTTCGCACCGTTCCGGGCGTGCAAATCCGCGGCTCGGATGCGTTCAACGCCGATCCGTGGAGCTATGGCATCAACATCCGCGGTTTCGAGGTGAACCTACGAAATTCGAAGCTCGGCCAGACGCTTGATGGTCTGCCGCTGTTCAACGCTTCCTACTATCTGGGCGGCGCGCCTGCGATGAAGTTCCTCGTGGCGGAAAATGCGGCGCGTGTGCAGGTGAACCAGGGCACGGCCGACGTCGGCTCGCCTTCGACATCCGCGCTCGGTGGCACCATCGCCTATTTTTCACGCGAGCCGAACGCAGAGTTCGGCGGCCGGGTGAGCGGCACACTGGCCAGCTTCAATAGCCGTCGTCTCTATGCCGACATCGATACGGGCGAGATTTTCGGCAATACCCGCGCCTACATCGCGGTGTCGGACCTCGATACGCATTTGTGGCCACACGAAGGCCAGACCCCGGCCGGGATCGAGCAGTTCCATGTCGAAGGCAAAAGCGTTTCCGATTTCGGCGACCTGAAGCTCACGCTGCGCGGATCGTATGACCACAGCGACGACGACCCGATCATCGAAGCCACGCGGGCATTTATCGAGCAGACCGGCTATTCCGTCGACGGGTCGTCGGGGACGTTCAACACGGCGAACGCGGCCGCCAACGAATTCTGGGCCGACGAATGGGCAGCGATCCGCACCAACATCATGGCCTATGCCAAGCTCGACTGGAAGGTCGCGGACGAGGTCGCGATCTCGCTGTCGCCCTATTTCCACAGCAACGAAGGCGTGGGCGAGTTCCTGCCGCCGTTTCAAGAAGCACGCTTCGTAAACACCGCCAATCCTGGCGCTCTTCAGCAAGTCATCATCGCCGGATCACGCATCAGGACGACCCTGGCCGACAATCAGGGACGCGGTGTCCTTCCCTATGCGACCGGCGGAGTCGAGCGAATCTATACCGATCTGCAGGGGGCCGTGGTGCGCTCGTCGACCTGCTTCAATCCGGACAACACGCCCAGAGCCGGTGCCGATTGCTCGTCGGCGCAAAGCTACCGGAACAGCACCTATTATTCGCAGCGGTTCGGCGCGGTATTCAACATCAGTGCCGAACTGGGGAACCATGCCCTGCGAGCTGGTCTGTGGTATGAAAAGCTCGATCGTGACTTCGGCCGCGAATGGTATCCCTACATCGACATCCGAAAGGGACCGATTGCGTCTGACGTGGTCTACCGCGAGGATTTCCGCCAGAATTTCAAGACCGATGTCGTCAAGTTGCACATTGCGGACACGTGGAGCATCACCGATGCGCTCACGCTTGACGTCGGCCTGCAGCATTATTTCGTGAAGATTTCGGGCACGTCGGTCGAGGATCGCAACTTCAATGCGGCAGGCCAGCAAATCTCGACGACCAACTCGCGCGTGGACAGCGATAGCACGATGTTGTTGCCGTCGATCGGGGTGGTGTTCGACGCAACCGACCGCATCCAGGTCTTTGCCGGCTACTCGCGCAATTTCGCCGCCATTGGCGATTGGGCCATCGAAAAGACCGGCACCGATTTCGCTAACCTCAGACCCGAGGTCGCGACGAACTACGAACTCGGCGCCCGCTTCAATGGCCGGGGCGTGCGCGGCGCGGTGACGCTTTACCGGATCAAATACAACGATCCCATCGTGTTCCTGACCGACGACTTCGCTATCGGTACGGGCGGGATCAACTATTCGGCAGGCACGGGCGGCACTTATTTCAACATCGACGGCGGTGTGCGCTCAAAGGGCATCGAGGCCAGTCTGGGTGCGAATTTAACGCGGGAATTCAGCGGCGATGTGTCGCTCACCGTCAATGATGCGATTTACGTCAATGGTTTCCGCGGCGCGAGCTATGGCGGCAACCGGGTGACGGTGCCCGCCGGCGCAAAGGTATCCGGAACGCCGGACTACATCCTCGCAGGTGTGCTGAACTACCGCAGCGGTCGCATTAACAGCCAGCTGACCGTCCGACGCATCGGTGCCGCGCCGGGCGACGCCGCGAACACGGCGGCGTTGGAAATCGATGCCTACACGCTTGTCGATCTTTCGGTCGGCTATCGGTTGCCGATCGGCGATCGTCAGAGCATTGAGGCGAAGTTGGGCGTGAACAACCTGTTCGACGAGCGCTATATCGGTGGCATCCTCGACGAGTTCACGCAGCGCTACACGGTCGGCGCGCCGCGCACGGTGGCACTGACGGCAATCGTCAACTTCTGAACCCAAGGACTGAGAGCCCTCCGGAGGCGCAGGGACGGGGCGGCGCATGCCGTCCCGTCTTTTTGCCGACGAATTCGGCCCGAACCAATTTTGAGCGAGTCGGCACATGCAGTTGCGTCGCCGAGCGTTCGATGAACGACCGTCCGCTATCGGGCATGCTTGCAGCGTCAATAAAGGACGACAAGGGGCGCAATGCAGACCGTCCGCTTTGGAGCGTCCACTCGGCAGCTAATGGTATGATCGGACATTCAACGTGACTGTCGCGAGCGACCGACTGTGGGTCGGGAGCGGCCATCGCTGATTGCCTGATTGAGTGGCACCGGTCCGCCTCTCGGCGTGCGAAAGGTTTGCCGATTTTGACCCAGACACAACCCAATTGGGCGGCTGGTGAGACGGGTAGTGCCCTAAGCCCCTATTCCTGTCCCGCGACCAGCCGGGAGCACGTTCAACAGCATGAATTGAATCAACAAAGCGATCGTATTTTGCCCCACTCTTTGGGTCCATCGTGGCTTTCGCCCTTCCAGCAGGCAAAACCCTCCCCACCAAGCCCGAAGGCCCTCCAAAGGGAGGCTTTGATTTTCCTAGAGAAAGTGCGGAAAAAAGGTGGTGCCGCTTACGTGACTCGAACACGTGACCCCATCATTACGAATTTAGCTGAAGCGAACTTAGAAATGATTTTATTTCATATAGTTGCTGTCTGAAATTGGCCTTGCAGCTGGTCCGACCCACAGACAACCCAAACTCGGTAGCCAGCGTGTTTCGCCAGTTTCAAAGCCAACGTGCTTTCACAAGGATCAGCGTTCGGAAAGCGACCCGGTCAAAACCCGGTTCAGCGGGGTCTGCTCCTGCGATTTTTGACCCAAAAGCCGACATGCAGAAACCGTCCCCTTAGCTGCCACAACGATATGCCAATCGGCCCCTGCAAACCGTTCTTCATTCCCGGGTAGTTCATCGGTCGTGGCACAGCCCATTGATATCCGCGCTAAAGCCCGTGCATCGACCGTATCGTGACATGACGATATGGCATTGCTATGGGGATGACGTGTCCTTGATTCGCGCCCTGATCCGTGACCATGCCCGGCTAATGCTGGTGCTTCTGGCGCTTGCGCTGGTGGTGAAGGCTGTGGTGCCGGCGGGTTTCATGCTGTCGGCGGGCGGGGACCGGTTCCTGACGGTGACGATCTGCTCCGACGCCAGCGGTAGCCCCAAGCAGATGCAGATCGCCATCCCTGGCAAGCAGGACACGGGCGGCGATCAATCCGAGGCGGGCGCAAAGGCAACTCATTGCGCCTTCTCGGGCCTCGGCCATTCCGCGCTCGGCGGCACCGATCCGCTGTTACTGGCGGCGGCGCTCGCATTCATTCTGCTGATCGGCGTCACGCCGCTACCCGCGCTCCCTGCGCGCGACATTTCCTTCCTGCGCCCGCAATTGCGCGGCCCTCCAGCCTCCGTCTGACACGCTGAACCCCATGTGTCGGTAAGCCCGCCGCACGCCCTCATCGGGCGGGGCGGGCTGTCGGAGTATCAATTCCATGTATGCCATAACGGACTGCCCCGAGGGGCAGCCACAGGCGGTTAGAGCCGCCGCCCCCGCCGCTCCGCGCGCCGTGTTGGTGCATTTGCAGGAGCACCGCTCGCACCTGTCCCAAGATGCGCGCGTCACCTTCACCGTGCTCATCGCCGTGTTCATGGCGATGGCGATCCTGCCTGCCTTGCGCGGGCAATGGCTGGTGCCAGCCTATGCCATCGGCACGATGGCGTTGCTCGTCGGCGTGCTTGAATGGCACAGCCGCACGCAGCCTGCGGCCGAGTGGCTGGCGATCGAGCAGGGCCGTGTGCGCTGGCGCAGCCTGAAGCACGACACGGTCGAATGGCCGCTGATCGGCACGCGCCTGATTGCCGACGACAGCAGTCCGGCGCGCCTGCGCCTGTGGCTCACCAACCGCGAACGCAGCGTCGAGATCGGCGCTTGCCTCAGCCTTGAGGAACGCAGCGCCATCGCCCCGATCATCACCCGCGAACTCGCGGCTGCACGCCGCAATCCAGCATCACCTGAGGAGACCTCATCATGATCCGCACAACCCTTGCCGCTGCTCTGCTCGGCAGCACCCTCCTGCTCGCCGCCTGCAGCGAGGCCCCTGAGGCCCCCGCCGCCACCGAAACCGCCGCCAGCATCATAGCCGTGACCGAACCCTGGTCGCGCGAGACCGCCGAGGGACAGAACGCGGGCGGCGCTTTCATGACCATCGCCAACACCGGCACCGCCGCCGATCGCC
>CAMCUB010000044.1 GCA_945878845.1 Erythrobacter sanguineus
TACGTGCGGCTCGGCTTCGAGGAAGTCACCGCATTGGACGCTCACCCGCGGCTCGCTGGCGAGTTGGCGAACGAAGTCGATGATGGCCTACCCGCCGACCGCCGCTGCGCGATGATCTGTTTTCTGGATTGAACGGGCGGCGGCTTACGCCCGCTTGCCCATCGTACTCTTGGCGATCCGGCCCACCAGCGTCAGCATCCCTGGATGGTTCGCGCCCTCGTAGGTCGAACCCGTGCCAAGCTCGCGCGCCAGACGGCGATGCGCTTCGGGGAGGTCGTGGTAGGGCATCGAGGGCATCAGGTGGTGGAGCGCATGGTAGCGCAGCCCCACCGGCGCCCAGATCTCGGCCGCGATCCCCGGCGGGGGGACGTTAACAGAATCGAGGAACTGCGCGGTCACGGTCATCGCCTCGCCCTCGTTCTCCCACAGGTGCGCGACCAGCGTGCGCAGCTGGTTGAGCACCGCGGCAAGCGAGAGGATGGCGAGCCCGGTCGCGAGCGGCTGCCAGCCGAACACGAAGATGGTCGCGATCAGCGCGATGGCCCACAGGCTCGCGCCCGCCTCTTGCCAGCGCACGCGGCCGGCGAACTCACCCTCGGGCGCCTTGCGGCGGAATTCGGGATTGATTGCCAGCGACGAGAACTGCTCCCACACGAACTTGCGCAGCGGCGGCACCAGCAGCCCAAGCGGGTAGAGCACCCCGAAGCGCACAATCAGCGCCACCGGAAGCAGCATCGCCACCAGCACGAACAGCGGCAGGCTCCACGGCTTCATCAGCGCGAGCGGCAGATACTCGGGATCCTCGATCGTGCCGTAATGCGTGCGCTTGTGGTGGATCACGTGCACGCCTTCATACATGAAGCTGGGCGTGAGCATCGGGATGCCGACCAGCACATTCCACGCGGTGCGGAAACCGGGGAGCGCGTCGCGGTGGATATGGGTCAGCTCGTGGATGAACATCAACGCGCGGTAGAGCGCCAGCGCCGCGACCAGCCCGGCGGCCAGCTTCACCGCGACACTCGCCGAAGCGATCGCCACCGCGATGCCCGCATAGCCCAGCGCGGCCGAGATCAGCATGTCGGGCCAATAGATCGACGCCTTGGCCTCCCCCAACCCCTTGGTCAGGTCGCGCGCGGCGCGCAGCATGGCCTTGTCGTCCTCGGCCATGAAGGCGGCGCGGGTCGCCTTTACGGGCGCGGCAGGGATGGTCTGGTGCATGGTCATCGGTCTAGTTTCCAAGGGCGCACCCTACCGCAAATCGGAGGCCAAGCCAAACGCGGGTTGTTGGTGAGAGTGATCGATAGCTTGCGCGATTGACGCGAGCGCGACACAGACGCCTTGACCCGGAGCAAATACGAGGACGCTTGCGTGACGGATGAAACGACCCGCGGGGCTCAGATAGTGATCGAGCCGGTCACCGGCAAGCGCGGGCGCGAGGCCTTCGTCGATCTCGGCCGCGCCTTTTCGGACCGCCTGCCGCATTTCGTGCCCCAGATCCGCTCCGAGCAGATCGAGCTGGTCGATCCGGACAAGAACCCCTTCTTCGGCCATGCCCGCGTGCAGCTGTTCATCGCGCGGGCTGACGGCCGGCCGGTCGGGCGCATTTCGGCGCATATCGACGAACTCGCGCTCGCCATGCCGCCGGAACAGGGCTTCGGCCCCGGCACCGGCTTCTTCGGCTATTTCGATGCCGAGGACGAGAATGTCGCCCGCGCGCTGCTCGCCACGGCCGAGGCGTGGCTGGCGGGTGAGGGGATGACGCGGGTGCTCGGCCCGATCTCGCTGTCGATCTGGGAGGAGCCTGGCCTGCTGGTAAAGGGCCAGGACCACGCGCCGACGATCATGATGGGCCACCACCCTGCGCATTACGCTGCATGGATCGAGGCCGCAGGGTATGCCCGCGCCAAGACGCTCTACACCTATGATCTCGACATCTCGAAGCCGTTCTCGCCCTTGTTGCAGCGCATTATCCAGTCAGGCCACAAGAACACGCGGATCACCATCCGCCCCGTGCGCAAGGCAGATTGGGACGCGGAAGTTGCGACGATCCTGGCGATCCTCAACGATGCATGGTCGGACAATTGGGGCTTCGTGCCCTTCACCCCCGCCGAGGTCGCCTATGCCGGCAAGAAGCTGCGCGCGATCATCAAGGAAGATCTGAACATGATCGCCGAGGTCGATGGACGGCCGGTGGCCTTCATGCTGACCTTCCCCGACGTGAACGACGCGCTGGCAAAGATCAGGGGCAAGCTGTTTCCCTTCGGATGGATCCACATGCTGCGCTGGCTGCGCACGCCCAGGGGCGCGACGATGCGGGTGCCGCTGATGGGTGTGCTGAAGGAACTCCACAGCAGCCGCCTCGCCAGCCAGCTGGCCTTCATGATGATCGAGGAAATCCGGCAGCATGCCAATGGCAACTACGGCTCGGACCGGGGCGAGCTCGGCTGGGTGCTGGACGACAATCAGGGCATGAACGCCATCGCCGACGCCATCGGCAGCAAGGTCAACCGCGAGTATGTGATCTACGAGCGGGTGTTGGGGTGACATGCGCGGCGTGAAGCTGGAGACGATCAGGCTCGCCCTGATGCTCGCTTATTTTCAGCCCTTCCTGATCGTTTTCGGTGCTTTCGCATTCGATCTGCGAGGTATGCCCGCGCTTGTGCTCGTCGCAGCATCATTGGTGATCGCTATTGCTGCATGCATCGCGGCGTGGGTTCTCGGCCTGATCGCTCTGTGCCCCAACTGCGGCGGCCGCTATTTTTCCATCGTCCCCTTGTTGTTCTACACGAGGCGGCGCTGCGCTCAGTGCGGGCTGAACGAAGAGGACGGCGCGCATTCGCGGGGCGGCAGAAGCTAGCCAACGAAAAAAGGCCTCCGTTGCCGAAACAACGGAGGCCTTTCGGGATCGTATCACCAGCCGCTTGGACGGGAGGGGGGTCTCGGCGGTGACAAGGGGATAATGATCATCCTTGCGGGCGGTTCCCGGTGCCGATGAAATTTTTTTGACCCTAGGGAAACTACGCAGGAAATCGTTCCGTTTCAGAAGCTTGCGCGATAGGGGCGACGGGGCCGCGGGGAACCGCTATGGGCGTGAATCGGTTGCCCCCACAGACCAGCGAAAGGTGTCTCATGTCCCTCGGAAGCCAGATCGCGGCCAACCTGCCCTTCCTGCGCCGCTATGCCCGCGCGCTGACCGGATCGCAGGCGAGCGGCGATGCCTATGTGCGCGAGATGCTCGAGGCCGCGCTCGCCGATGCCACGCTGATGGAACGCCTCGCGGGTGGGCGCGTCCCGCTCTACCGCGCCTTCGGCAAGGTCTGGGCGAGCGGTTCGGCCTTCTCCCCTGCAGGCACGCCAACGAGCGAGCACGAGGCAGGCGCACAAGCCCGGCTCGGCGCGATCACGCCGCCCGCACGGCAGGCGCTGCTGCTGACCACGCTCGAGGATTTCACCATCCTCGAGGCCGCCGCGATCCTTGATCGCACGCCGGAGGAGGTCGAAGCCCTCGTCGCCGAGGCCATCGCTGAGATCGAGCGCGAGCAGACCACCAGCGTGCTGATCATCGAGGACGAGCCGCTGATCGCGATGCAGCTCGAAGACCTCGTGACCGGCCTCGGCCACACGGTCAGCGGCACGGCGGCGACCCGCACCCAGGCACGCGCGGCGGTGGCCGAAGCGATGCCGGGGCTGGTGCTGGCCGACATCCAGCTGGCCGATGGCTCCTCGGGCCTTGATGCGGTGGACGATATTCTGTCGGCGGGGACGATGCCGGTGATCTTCATCACCGCCTATCCCGAGCGCCTGCTGACCGGCGACCGTCCCGAGCCGACCTATCTGGTCACCAAGCCGTTCCAGGAAGCGACGGTGCGCGCGGCGATCAGCCAGGCGCTGTTCTTCGGGTCGACGCGGCCTTTGTGATGCGATTGTGCTGACGCGCAATTTCTAAATCACGGCTACTGCACCCGCCTATCCGCTTCGCGCTCGCGGATCCGGAAGTCCGCTGGCCTTCGCACCGGCACCCGCAGCACGCAGCGCACGCCGGTGGGGGCGAAATCGAGGGTCACCGGTGTGCGCAGCTCGTGGGCGACGACCTTCTCGATCAGCTCGGTGCCGAAGCCGCGGCGGCGTTCGCCCGCGACGGGCGGCCCGCCGGTTTCCTGCCATTCGACCTCAGCCCATTCGGTCTCGGCTGAGGGTTCTTCTCCGCGTTGCCAGCGGATCGTGACCTTGCCGCCGGGCGCGCTCAAGGCTCCATACTTGGCCGCATTGGTCGCAAGCTCATGGACCGCCAGTCCGAAGGACAGCGCATCATTGGGCGCCAGTTCCAGCTCCGGCCCCTCGAGCAAGATCGCATCGTCGAGCACGCTGCGGAAATGCTGGAGCTCGGCCTCGATCACTGCGCGGATCGGGGTCGTGCCCCAGTCGGTCACGGTCAGCAGATCATGCGTCGCCGAGAGCGCGCGGATGCGGCCTTCGAGGCTGTCGGCGAAATCGTCGAGCCCGCTCGCCCGGCGGCGGGTCAGCGACAGGATCGAGAGGACGTTGGCCAGCGTGTTCTTGACCCGGTGATTCAGCTCGCGCGTCAGCGAATTGCGGATCGAGTGCTGTTCTTCAAAGAAGGCGAGCCGCGCCTGATCCTCGAAGGCCTGCTGGGTCAGCAGCCGGGCCAAAAGCATAAGCAAGCTCGCGAGCGCCAGCCCGAAAGCCAGCGTCACCATCGAGAGCGGTGACAGCACCTGGTGGTCGGCATGTTCGACCACCAGCATCAGCTTGCGATCGGCGATCGTGACCTGCTGCTCGACCGTGTCGCGCGCTGCTTCGGCGATCGAATGCGCCACCAGCAGGTGCCCGGTCGAAACCTCGCCATCATAGAGCCGCACGCCGAACCGGTTCTGCCCGGCGCGGTCGATGGCGGAATCGAGGAACTCGCGCGCCCGGAATGGGGTGTAGACGAAGCCTGCCAGCTGCCGCGCGGCGGGATCGGCTGCGGCCATGTCCTCTGGGCGCTCCATCCGGAACACCGGCATGTAAATCGCAAAAGCGGGCGCGGTGCCGCTGGTTTCCTGCACCAGCACGATCCGGCCCGAGGCGGCCGGGCGCAGCGTCAGTTCGGCCTCGGCCATCGCGGCGGCGCGGGCGGCGTCGGAATACATGTCGTAGCCCAGCGCGCGGCGGTTCAGCGCGGTGGCGGGCGCGAACATTGCGACCGGCGCAACGCGGCCGGTGGCGCTGGTGGGCGCGGGGTAGATGTCGGGATAGGCCGGCTGGCTCGCCCGGGTGCGCGCAAGGAAGGCGGGCAGATCGCGCGCTTCGAGCACCGGGATCCAGCCGATCCCTTCCGCGCCCGAATATTCGGTGTTGAGCTTCAGCGCGCGCACGAAGCTGTCGAAGGTGTCCGGGCTCACCTCCTCCACGCTAGCGAACAGCGCGGCGCCTGCGCGAAGGTAGGAGGTGAAGCCGCTCCCGCTGCGGTCGAGCGCGGCAGCGACCCCTTGCGCATATTCGCGCATCTGTGCGCGTTCGCGGGCGCGCGCGTTGCTCTCGATCGAGAAGACGCTGAGCGCGGTGATCGCGGCGAGCGCGAGGAAGATCAGCAGCGGGATCGCGCGCGGATAAAGCACCAGCCAGCGCCGCGCACGCCCCGAGGAATCCGGCGGCGGGGCAGGCGCGTCGCTGTCGGGATGGGGGGCAAGCGGGTCGATGTTGCGCGGTTCCTGTGGGGCCCAAGTGCCGGATCGGGTAAGGGAGGGGCCGGTGGCGGAACCAAACAGGTAGCGCATCGTTCCCGAATCGTCCAAACTCGGCGTCCTGGGAGTTCGGATGGCGCGATGCGTCCTTCGGCTTCCCGGGTGGCGGATCGGTCTGTTGGCAGGCCGGGACACGGGATCAGGGACGATCGCAAGCGACATGGCCTCGACAGACGAACAAGGCGGCAATCACGGCGGAGGCGACCAGAGCGCCCGGCGCCGCCCGCCCGAATGGGCCGACGGTTTGAAGCAGCTGTATGATTCGGTGGTCGAAGAGGCCCTGCCCGACAGCTTCAAGGATCTGATTGACCGGCTCGACGCGATACCCCCCGCCCGCGGCCGGGACACCAGCCAGTGAGCGGCGATCGCCCGTCTGGCGATACCCGCACCGCAGCGGAGAAATCCGATTTCAAGCGCGACCTGACGGCAGTCGTCCCGCACCTGCGCGCCTTTGCACGCGGCCTGTGCGGGCGGCCCGATCTTGCCGATGATCTGGTGCAGGAAACCATGCTAAAGGCATGGGCCGCGCAGGACCGGTTCGAGCCCGGCACCTCGATGCGCGCCTGGACTTTTGTCATTTTGCGCAACGCCTACCTTACCGACATGCGCCGCAACCGCTTTCGCGGGGAGTATGACGAGGGCGTGGCCGAACGCATCCTGACGGCCCCCGCCGGGCAGGAGGAGCCGATCCACCTCTCCGACCTTCACCGCGCACTGCTGACTCTGCCCGCCGAACGGCGCGAGGCGCTGCTGCTGGTGGGCGCGGGCGGGTTTTCCTATGAAGAGGCCGCAGCGATCTGCGGCTGCGCGGTCGGCACGATCAAGAGCCGCGTAGGCCGCGCGCGCGCGACATTGTCGGAGATGCTCGCGAACGGGAGCATCCCGCGCCGCGCGAGCGACGACGCCGTGGCGCACACCGCGATCCTCGAGGAACTCGACGCGGTGGCCGGCGGCAATGGCGTGAGTTCGCGGCCTTAATCGTCACTCCAGCGAAAAGGCCCGAGGGATCGCTCCCCCGGGCCTTCCTCATTCCGAAACCCGATAAAATCAGGCGCCAATTCTTACGCGTAGGTCCACACCGTCCCGCGCGCGAGGTTTTCGCTGGCGAAGGCCCAGTTGAGCTTGGTCTCGACCACCGCGTCGAGATAGGCGGGGCGCTTGTTCTGGTGATCGAGGTAGTAGGCGTGCTCCCACACGTCGAGCACCAGCAGCGGGTTGAAGCCGCTGTCGGCGAGCGTGTCGGCATCGTGGGTTTCCTCGATGCTCAGCTTGCCGTCCTTCTCGGCGAGCCACACCCAGCCAGAGGCGAAGTGACCGAGGCCGCGGTCCTTGAGCTGCTGCTTGAGCGCATCGACCGAACCGAAAGCGGCTTCGATCCCGGCAAGCAGTTCAGCCGACGCTTCTGTCGTCGCAGGGGCCATCGAGTTCCAGTAGAACGCGTGGTTCCAGACTTGTGCGGAATTGTTGAACAGGCCCTGGTTGGTGCCGCGCGAGGCAGCGACGATCGCTTCGAGCGACGCATCGGCGTGCGGCGTGCCTTCGATCGCGGCGTTCATCTTGTCGAGGTAGGTCTGGTGGTGCTTGCCGTAGTGGAACGACAGCGTCTCGGCCGAAATCGCGGGCTCGAGCGCGGTGTCTTCATAGGGCAGCGGGGAAAGTGCGAAAGCCATGGTGTCCTCCAGGGTCGTTTGATGAATCAATCAAGCTTCATAGTGATAACGCAGATGTAGGCGAAGGGTTGCAGCTTCAAGGCAGGTTCAAGTCGGGGCGTTAGCCTCATCGGCTGAGCGGTCAACCGCGCTTGTGACCGCGACGTTCATGGTGACGTTGCCGAGCGTGCGCATCAGGTCGGGCAGCATCTCGACGGCGACCAGCAGCGCGAGCGGCTCGACCGGCACGCCCATGGCGAGCGCGATCGGGCCGATCGAGACCACGAAACTGATCGATCCGGGCAGGCTCACGGCCGAAAGGCTGATGACGCTCGCGATCAGGATGCCCGCGATGGCGACCGTCAGCGGCACCTCCACGCCCGCGAGCGCGGCGACGTAATAGACCACCGCCAGGTTCATCGCCGCGCTGGTCGCGCGGAAGATCACCACGGCGAGCGGCAGGACGAACTCCGCGGTCGAGGGCCGGATGCCGAGCCGCCCCGCAGAATCGAGCATCGCAGGCAGGCTCGCCAGCGAGGACTGGGTCGACAGCGCCACCGCCTGTGCGGGCAGCATGGCGGTGACGAACCGCCCGCCGGTGCGCCCGAGACCGATTGCGATGACATAGGCGAGGACGAAAACGAAGGTGCCCATCAGCGTCACGGTCAGCACATAATGCCCGAGCGCGGCGAAGGCCCCGCCGCCGCTCTGCACGCCGACGCCGTATGCCAGCGCGAAGACGCCGACCGGCGCGGCCGCGAGCACCCAGCCGATGATCAGCAGCATCGCATTGCCGAGCGCATGGAAGAACCCAAGCAGACGCTCGCCCTGATCTTCCGGCAGGCGGGTGATCGCAACCGCGAACATCACGAAGAAAAGCGTCAGCGGCAGCATCGCGGTCTCGGCCGCGGCGGCAACAATGTTGGGGCTCACCAGCGAGGCTAGGAAATCGAGCACCTTGGGCACCTCGCCCACATCGGAAGGCGTCTGCGCAAGGAAGGCGCTTGCACCTTCGGGCACCGGGAAGGCCCGCAGCAGCATCGGCATGAAGACCGAGGTGAAGGCTCCGCCCGCCAGCTGCACGAACACCATCAGCGCGATCATCCGCCGCGCCACTGTCCCGACCCGCGCGGCGAGGATCATCTGCACGAGGCCCAGCACCAGCAGCGCCGCGACCAGCGGGATGATCGTCATCTGCAAGGCGCGCAGCCACAGCCCGCCGAAGAGTCCGGCAATGTCCGACACCCCCTGCGGCGCCCCGGCGAGTCCGCCGACGATCCCCGCGCCCAGCCCGCCAATGAGAGCCGCGAAGGTCAGCGCCACCGGCAGGCGGATCGAGACCAACGCGAATTTCCCCTGTCCGGCCGCGCCGGTGTTTTCGCTATCGTGCAACGCAGTATCCCTATGCGGGCGGCTTGCCCTTCCCTTTGCGCGATAACCGCGCCAGAAGCGCGAGACAATATTGGCGAGAAGGGCGAAGGCAGGGGAATTGATGGGACGCAAGCTGTTCGGAACCGACGGGATCAGGGGCCGCACCAATGCCGGCGTGATGACCGCCGCAACCGCGATGAAGGTGGGGCAGGCCGCGGGCCGCCATTTCGTGCGCGGCGGGCACCGCCACCGGGTGGTGATCGGCAAGGACACGCGCCTGTCGGGCTACATGATGGAAAGCGCGCTGGTGGCGGGCTTCACCAGCGTCGGGATCGACGTGATCATGACCGGCCCCCTCCCCACCCCCGCCATCGCGCTCCTCACCCGCGAGATGCGCGCGGACCTCGGCGTGATGATCTCGGCCAGCCACAACCTGTTCGCCGACAATGGCATCAAGCTGTTCGGCCCCGATGGCTTCAAGCTCTCCGATGAAGCCGAAGCCGAGATCGAGCGATTGATGGAAACCGAGATCCCGCTCGTCCCCGCCGAGCTGATCGGCCGCGCGCGCCGGATCGAGGATGCGCGCGGGCGCTATATCCACGCGGTCAAGCAATCGGTCGCGGCCGAGATCCGTTTCGATGGCCTCAAGGTCGTGGTCGATTGCGCCCACGGCGCGGCCTATCAGGTCGCCCCATCCGCGATCTGGGAGCTGGGCGCGGACGTGGTGGCGCTCGGCGTCTCGCCCAACGGCACCAACATCAACGACGGCGTCGGCTCGACCGCGATCGCGGCGCTCCAGGCCAAGGTGGTCGAGGAAAAGGCCGACATCGGCATCGCGCTCGATGGCGACGCCGACCGGCTGATCGTGGTCGACGAGAAAGGCCGCGCGGTCGACGGCGACCAGATCATGGCGCTGATCGCCGGGCGGATGCAGGAACGCGGCAGCCTCAGGGGCGGCGGGATCGTGGCGACGGTGATGAGCAATCTCGGGCTCGAACGCTATCTCAACGGCCGCGGCCTCGATCTGGTGCGCGCCAAGGTCGGCGATCGCTATGTGCTCGAGGCGATGAAGGCGGGCGGATATAATGTCGGCGGCGAGCAGTCGGGGCACATGATCCTGCTCGACTATGCCACCACCGGTGACGGCACGGTCGCGGCCTTGCGGGTGCTGGCGAGCCTCGTGCGCAGCGGCAAGCCGGCAAGCGAGCTGCTCCACGTCTTCGACCCCGTACCGCAGCTGCTCAAGAACGTGCGCTACGAGGGCGGCAAGCCGCTCGACAATCCGCAGGTTCAGGCGGTGATCGCCGAGGCCGAGGCAAGCCTCGCCGGCAAGGGCCGCCTCGTGATCCGCCCCTCGGGCACCGAACCGGTGATCCGGGTGATGGCCGAGGGCGACGACCAAAGCCAGGTCGAAGCGGTGGTCGATGCGATCTGCGAAGCGGTACGCGCGGCGGTCTGAGGAGACGACACGATGCTCAAAATGCGCCCCGACTGCGAAACCTGCGGCGTGCTGCTGCCCGCCGAGGCACCCGGCGCCTTCATCTGCTCGTTCGAGTGCACCTTCTGCGCCGAATGCGCCGAGGACTTGGACGACCGCTGCCCCAATTGCGGCGGCGAGCTGATGGACCGCCCGTCGCGCGCAAAAGCGCTCCACGCGAAGTTCCCGCCCTCGACAGAGCGCAAGTTCAAGGGCTGAGGCGCGCCGCCCCCTCCTCCCTTGCGCCCCCTCCTCCCTTGCGCCCACCCGCCATCGGGCGCATCAACGGAGGCGACAGGAGGGGCAGCATGCGGACAATCTTGAAGACCATCGCCTGGGCAGGTCTCGGCGTCATGGCGGCATCGGGCGGCGCGGGGCAGGCGCAGGACGCAGCCCTGCGCCCCGACCAGATCGCCTACCGCGCGCTGTTTGAGGAACTGGTCGAGACCAACACCACCCTCTCCAGCGGCAGCTGCACGCTCGCCGCCGAACGCATGGCCTTGCGGCTGCGCGAGGCGGGGCTGCCCGAGACCCAGATCCACCTCTTCGCCGATCCCGCCCACCCCAAGGAAGGCGGCCTCGTCGCGGTCTACCCGGGCACGTCCAAGACTCTGAAGCCGATCCTCGGCATCGCGCATATCGACGTGGTCGAGGCCAAGCGCGAGGACTGGCAGCGCGATCCCTTCACGCTGGTCGAAGAGAACGGCTATTTCTACGCCCGCGGGGTCGCCGACACCAAGGCGCTCGCCGCAACGCTGGTCGACACCCTGATCCGCTTTCTGCGCAGCGGCTACAAGCCCAAGCGCAGCGTCAAGATCGCGCTCACCTGCGGCGAGGAGACCAATGGCGCGTTCAACGGGGTGGAATGGCTCGCCGCCAACCGCCGCGAGCTGATCGATGCGGCCTTTGCCCTCACCGAGGGCGGCGGGGGCACCACCGATGGCACCGGCAGCGGCCGGGGCAAGGTGGTCGAACAGACCATGCAGGTCGGCGAGAAGACCTTTGCCACCTTCCGCCTCGAGACCCGCAACCCCGGCGGCCACAGCTCGGTCCCGCGGCCCGACAATGCCATCTACCAGCTCGCCGCCGCGCTGACGAAGATCGGCGCGCACGAATTCCCGCTCGAGATGACCGAGACCACCCGCACCTATTTCCGCGAGGCCGGGATTGGCCGCAAGGACGAGATCGGCGCGGCGATGGTCGCGCTCGCGGCGAACCCGGCCGACACCGCGGCCGAGGCGATCGCCAACCGCGATCCCTTCCTCCATTCGAACCTGCGTACGACCTGCGTCGCGACGATGCTCGACGGCGGCCATGCCCGCAACGCGCTGGCGCAGCGCGCGGGGGCCTTCGTCAATTGCCGGATCTTCCCCGGCCACCCAGTCGAGGAGATCCGCGCCGAGCTTGCCCGCGTGATCGGCGATCCCGGGGTCAGCGTCACCACCCTGCCGCCGCTGCGCCCCGCCCCGCCCCCGCCCCCGCTCGCGCCGCAAGTGATGGACCCTGCGGCAAAGCTCGTGACGAAGTATTTCCCCGGTGTCCCGCTCGTGCCCGTCATGGCGAATGGCTATACCGACGCGACCTTCCTCACCGCAGTCGGCATTCCCACCTACGGCGTGCCGGGCGCATGGTTCGATCCCGACGGCAACGGCGCGCACGGGCTCGATGAGCGGATCGCGGTGGAATCGGTCTATGTCGGGCGCGATTTCTTGTTCGATCTGATCAAGGCCTATGCCGAGTAGCGGACGCGCAAAGCGCTGCCGGGGCGGCTGCGGATTTGCTAGGGCGGGGGCATGACCCTCGCGCCCAAGCCTCCCCGCATCCTCAGCATCGCCGGTTCGGACTCCTCGGGCGGGGCGGGGATTCAGGCCGACATCAAGACCATTACCATGCTCGGCGGCTATGCGATGACCGCGATCACCGCGATCACCGCGCAGAACACGCTGGGCGTGCAGGGCGTTGCGGGGATCGCGCCCGACATGGTGCTCGCGCAGATCGCCTCCTGCGTGGAGGATATCGGGGTCGATACGGTCAAGATCGGGATGCTGGCTGACGAGGACGTGATCCGCCATGTCGCGGCCGCGATGGTACTGCTGCGGCCGCCCATCGTGCTCGATCCGGTGATGATCGCCACCTCGGGCGCGGTGCTGGTGGGGCCCGATGCCCTCGCGGCCCTGCGCGCGCGGCTGTTCCCGTTGGCCACGCTGATAACGCCCAACCTGCCCGAGCTGGAGCATCTCGCGGGCCGCCCGCTCGATACCGTCGAGGCGATGATCGTAGCCGCGCAGGAACTCGCTGCAGCAAGCGGCGCGGCGGTGCTGGCCAAGGGCGGCCATGCCGAGGGCGAGACCATCACCGACGTGCTGATCGTGCCCGGCGAGGCGCCGCTCTTTTACGAGCACGCGCGCATCATCACCCGCCACACCCACGGCACCGGCTGCACGCTGTCATCGGCGATCGCAACGCTGCTCGGGCGCGGCGAGAGCTTGCCCGAGGCGGTGCGGCTCGCCCGCGAATTCGTGCTGAGCGCTATCGAAGTCGCCCCCGGCTACGGCGCGGGCAGCGGCCCGCTCGGGCATCAGGCGGTGCGGGAGAGCGAATGAGCGAAAAGTCGGATTTCGTCGACTTTCTGGTCACGGATTTGCTGACTGGCAGCGAACCTCCGCCGGCATGGCAAACGGCCGCCGTGGTTCTGCTCGTCGTGCTCCTCTGGTTCGCTTGGGAATATGGACTTGCCCGGCTGCTGGACAGGATTATTGGCACCATCAAGGCGCGATGGAGAGACCCACCGGATCGCTCCTGACCACGCTCAATCCTCCGCAGCGTGATCCTTGATGTCGTAGAAATCGGCGATGCAGGCCCACGCCTCCTCTGCCGTTTCGACCCAGGTGAACAGGTCGAGGTCGCCCTTTGAGATCACGCCTTCTTCCGCGAGCGCGTCGAAATCGATCACGCGCGTCCAGAACTCCTTGCCGAACAGGATGATCGGCATCGGCTTCATCTTGCCGGTCTGGATCAGGGTGACCAGCTCGAAGAACTCGTCGAACGTTCCGAAGCCGCCCGGGAACACCGCCACCGCCCGCGCGCGCAGCAGGAAGTGCATCTTACGCAGCGCGAAGTAGTGGAACTGGAAGCTGAGGTAAGGCGTCACATAGGGATTGGGCGCCTGTTCGTGGGGCAGCACGATGTTGAGCCCGATCGATTCAGAGCCCGCGTCCGAAGCGCCGCGGTTGCCCGCCTCCATGATTGAGGGGCCCCCGCCGGTGGTCACGACGAACTGGCGCAGGCCGTTCTCGATGATGCCCTTCTCGCTGACGAGCCGCGCGAGGGCATAGGCCTCGTCATAATACTTCGCCTTCTCGGCGAGGCGCTGGGCGACCTTCTGGTCAAACTCGCTGCCGTTTTTCGCCGCCTCGATCCGCGCTTCGGCCTGCGCAGGGCTCGGGATGCGGGCCGAGCCGTACATGACCAGTGTCGAGCCCACCCGCGCCTCGTCGAGCAGCATCTCGGGCTTCAGCAGCTCGAGCTGGAAGCGCACCGGGCGCAGCTCGTCGCGCAGCAGGAAATCGGTATCGCGGAAGGCGAGCTTGTAGGCCGGATGCGCGGTCTGCGGGGTGCGCTCGGGCCCGCCTTCGGCAAAGCGCGTTTCCTCGCCGGCGCGGTAGAACTTTCGGTTGGTCAGGTCGTGATCGGTCATGGCCCGCCCCCTGCCAGAGCCCCGTCAGGCCCGCAATAGGTTAGCGCGGAGCAGTGCCAATGGCCGCGCCAGGTTGCACTTACTTAAAGTTAATCGAAGTCGACTAAGTTTGCGGGACAGGCCCAAATGCCCCCTTTTTGCGCCTGCACTTGTATTTCGCGATAGACGGGTTCGATCCATGCCAATTGTCCAGAAATTCACGCGTTTCGATGAATCGATCATCTGGTCGTTGCTGCACCGGTTCTACATGGAAGCGGGCCCGGCAGCCTGGTCGAACAAGATCGTCCCCCAGCGCAGCACCTCCAACGCCTTTTGCGCCGACACCTATGCTTCGATTGTCGCGTCATTCTTCAAGGAGTTGCTGGCCGAGGGAAACAGCCAGCCGCCGCTGGTGATCGAGCTTGGCGGGGGGAGCGGCCGCTTCGCGTGGCAGTTCCTCAACCGATTGTTCAATTACCACTTCTCGGACGAGGATCCGTGCCCTGAATTCACCTACCTGCTCACCGACGGGTCGGAAAAGAACATTGCAGGCTGGAGGCAGAAGGAGCGGTTCGCGCCTCTGGTGGAAAGCGGAGTGCTCGATTTTGCGCAACTCCTGATCGAACCCGATCCGGTGATCCGCAAGCAGGACGGCGACCTCAAGCCTGCCGATCTGGCCGATCGCCCGGTCATCATCATCGCCAATTACCTTTTCGATTCAATCGCGTCCAACATGCTGCGCATTCGCGATCATCAGATCGAGCAGGTCTTCGTCCAGACCGAATCCACCGAGCGCAAGTTCCTCGACCAGCCGATCACCACCTTCCAGTCGATCAGCGAGCGCTTCCAAAGCCGCCCGATCAAGGATGATGTGCCAACCGGCCATCCGATCATCGACGCAGCGATCAGGAATTATGCTCAGCGTTCCGGCGATTTCCATGTCGTGGTGCCGCAGATCTGCGTGGAATTCATCGAGAAGTTCCTCGGCCGCGACACCCCGCTGCTGCTGCTGGCGGGCGACCTGGCCTATACCGACCCGTCGCAATTCGCGCTGGAAAGCCCGCTGATTTTCGACACCTATTTCGCCCATTACACCAACCTGCACATCTTCGGCGAAATGTTCCGCGCCTATGGCGGGGACATGCAGTCGCAGCGCCACAAGGATGCGAATTTCAGCTGCAACCTGCTGTCGCTTCCGGGCAAGAGCGAATGGGCCGATTTGTCGCTGACGCGGACCCGCGAAACGGCGCTGGCGCTGCTCAAGGACTTCAATCCCTATGACGCGCACGAGCTGACCGAGCTGATCGAGAGCACGGCTGGCGAGATGTCGATCCGTCAGGCAATGGCGCTGATCCGGTTTTCGAAGTTCGATCCCGATGTTGCCGCCGCCTGCCTCCGGCACCTGCTGTTCAACATCGAGCAGGGCGAAGAAGCGATCGACCGGCCGCAAATCTACGAAACCTACATGGAAGCCTATCGCGCGTTCTTCCCTGACGGGTCGGAAAGCCAGTTCGATTGCGGCATCGCGCAATTGTTCATGCGGCTCGGCTATCATGCGCAGGCGCTGCAACTGATGGATCATGCGATCGGCGAATTCGGTGCAAGCGCGCCGCGGCTGTTCGCGATGTCACTGGCCTATTTCAATCTGGGTGATCCGGACAAGGCGGAAGCGATCGTCCGCAGAGCGGCCACACTCGATCCGCATTTTGCACCCGCGCAGCGCATGATCGCGGACAAATTCGAACCGGCGCTCGCAGCCGAGCCGGTCGCCAAGACCAGCTATGCGCACGTCACGGTTTCCAATCGCGATCCCATGGTGGCCAGCAAGGCGGCAGAACTGCTGTCCGAGCGCGGGGTCGTGCTGATCGATGACTTGCTGACTCAAGATGTGGTTGCCGAATTGCGCAGCGCGCTCATGGAGCGGGTCAGCGACTGGCAATCGAGCGAACTGGGCAAGCCCAACAATGTCGGCGACAAGCGGTTCACAGTCCCGATCCGCTTGCAGGCGCCCTTCGATAATCCCGGCGTCTATGCCAATCCGGTGCTGCTCGAAACGCTGCAACGGGTGATGGGCGAAAAGCCGGTGCTGCACGCCTTCGGGTCGGTCACCACCTACGAAGGCGCGCGGATGCAGCATGTGCACCGCGAGCACCCGCTGCTGTTCAACAGCGACGCAGGCAACGCCAATGTCCCGTGCTATGCCAGCACCATCCTGATCCCGCTGATCGATCTCGACGAGGAAGCTGGCGGCACGCAATTGTGGGAGGGCACCCACATGACGGCCAAGAATGCCTCGTGGGAAGGCGATCCGCTCGTGTTCTACACCAAGGCCGGAAGCGCGCTGGTGTTCGACTACCGGACCTTCCACGGCGGCATGCCATGCCGCGCGTCACACGGGCGGCCGCTGCTTTACTTCACCTACACCATGCCGTGGTTCCACGACACGCTGGCATTTGAATCGCACGCAGCAATGGGCCTCAGCGACGCCGAAAAGATGAAAGTGCCTGAAAATCAACGCGATCTGTTCCGGTTCGCCAAACGCATCGCAGCCTGACGGCCGTTAACGGACTCGGGAGGGCGCTGCGCCATTACGGGACGCGGTCTAGAGACGCACTTGCTCCTGCCCCACCATTTAAGTCAATCCCACTAACACAAGTCAGGTTAGTTAACAGCGCAAGTCAATCAAGCACTCGGGGGTTAATCACATGAAGCGTCAACGTCTGAAGGAAACGTCATTTCTTGGTGCGGCGCTCGCGATGAGCATGACCGGCATCGAAATGCCTGCCCATGCGGCAGAACTGCCCAAGTCGGGCACCAGCATCACCATGAGCGATTTCGGCGCCACCGACGGTTTCGCCACTCTCTCCGTGCTGGACGAAGTGGCTGAAACCACGGACTCCAAGAAGGGCTCGTCGAAGAAGGGCTCGAGCAGCTCCTCCAGCAGCGGTGGCTATGGCGGCGGCGACACGACGTCGGGCTCCAAGAAGGGCTCGTCCAAGAAGGGTTCGAGCAGCTCTTCCAGCAGCAGCGGCGGCCACTACGGCGGCGACGACTCTTCGGGTTCCAAGAAGGGCTCGTCCAAGAAGGGCTCGAGCAGCTCGTCCAGCAGCGGTGGCTACTACGGCGACGACGACTCGTCGGGTTCCAAGAAGGGCTCGAAGAAGGGTTCGTCCAAGAAGGGCACCAGTTCTTCGACGAGCGGCGGCTATTCTTCGACTTCGGGTGGCGGTTCGAGCGGCTCGACCAGCTCGACCTCGAGCGGCGGTTCGAGCAGCTCGACTTCGGGCGGCTCGACCACTTCGACGAGCTCGTCGGGCGGCAGCAGCACCTCGGGCGGCAGCGGTTCGACTTCGGGCGGCACTTCCACGACTTCGGGTGGCTCGACTTCGGGTGGCTCGACCTCGGGCGGCACGCCGGTGCCCGAACCCAGCATGCTCGCCATTCTCGGGCTTGGCGCAGCGGCCGTGCTCGGCGGACGTCGCCGGAAGAAGCCTGCCTCGGCAGCGTAACTGCAAGACGCGATCAAAACGCAACGGAAAAGGGGGCCATCCGGCCCCCTTTTTTCGTGCCGGCTGCAATCGCCTGATAAGGAATTACGGGTATTGGTCGCACATGATCTTCCGCCGGCTTGCCCCCGTTGCCTTGTTCGCTGCCGCCGTACTTTCCGGCTGCCAGAACAGCGCGCCTGAAAGCATGGCCGCGGCCGAGGCAGCCATCGCGAAGCATCAGTATTTTGACGCACAGGCAGCCTTGCTCGCCTGGCGCGAAGACAATGGCGCATCGCCGGAAAACTCCGCGCTTCTGGCCAAGGTGCTGATCGAGCTCGGAGACGGCTACACCGCCGAGCGCTACCTCACCGAGCTTGAACCGCAGCGCGGCACAACGCCCGAATGGCTTTCGCTGCGCGCCCGTTCGCTGATCCTGCAAGGCAATCCGTGGAGAGCGCGCGAGCTGATCGAGCGATCGGGCTGGACGGGGGCGCCCGAAGGCGAGCGGGAATATCTGCTGGTGTGGGCCGCGATGGAAGAGGGCAATACCGGGCAAGCCATCGCGGAGGTCGACCGTGCCTTGCGGCTTTATCCCGACCATGCCGGACTGAACGCGAAAGCCGCCAGACTGGCGGTGTGGGAAGACAATTGGGACGCGGCGGAACGGCACATCGCAGCCGCTTTGGCGGCCGATCCCGATCAGTTCGAAGCGCTGCTCGTCCTAGGCGAAGGGCAGATCGCGGATGGCGATCTCGAAGCGGCGCTGAAGACCTATAGGCTCGCGGGCAAAGCCTATCCCGATTTTGCCATTCCCCATGCCAATGTCGCCGGATTGTTGCTGGATCTGGGCCGGCTCGACGAGGCTGACAAGACGCTCGGCAAGGCGTTGCAGGCGCACCCTGAGTTTCCCCTGCTGCGCTTCAACGCAGCGCGCCTCGCGGCGATGCGCGGACAGTGGAAGGTCGCCCGCGCGGCTGTCCAGGCTCTGCCAACCGAGTGGAAGCGCACCTTCCCGGCAACCATCATGCTCGAAGCCGATATCGAGGCCGGTCTTGGCAATCACGCCATGGCAAGCACACTCTACGCCCAGCTGGCAGATGACCCGAGGTTCGCGCAGCAGGCCCTGACCAAGCGTGATGCGCTCCCGGCAGGGTAGCGGCAGTAGCGGGGGCGCATTTTTGCGATTTTCCGCTTCCGACCAGAGCCAGTCGTTCGCGACCGCCAAGCTAGGCGTCTGGTTCCCCCCGCACCGAACTCGAAATCTGAGCGATGCCGTCACATCGCGGTGCAACTGGTGATCTGCTCCTTCGCGCTGGCGGGATCATTGCTCTGCGCGACGATCAGAGTGCCCTGGTCTGCCTTGGTCAGCCACTGATATGTCTGCCCGGCGACGTCAGCCTGATAGCGCGCGCCTGAGCCCGACGGGGCTTGCGGCAACACCAGCTCCCCCTCGCCGATGGCAAGGCGCACCGTGGGGGTATCGCTGTCATTGCCGATATAGGTCGCGGCAATCGTCCGCCCGTCCTCGCAGGAATAGCTTTGGGTCACGCTCGCTGCTTTTGGCGGTGCGGCGGGCCGGGCCGCAGAGCAGGCGGGCAGAAAGTGGTCTGAGCCCGAGGTTTCTACCAGCTATGAGTAGAGCCTTCGCCCGGTTTGATGCCCATGCTTGGGCGTGATGGCAACAACCGGGTTGGGGGTTAACCCCCAACCTGGTTTGCCGACTGAACCGGCTCCCATCTCAGCCGGGGT
>CAMCUB010000045.1 GCA_945878845.1 Erythrobacter sanguineus
CGGAGGCGGAGGTGTGACGATTTTCAGGTAAGAAGGAGCCGGGCGACCCGCCGCAATCCACCTGTGCTGCTTCCTTCCGGACCTGACACGGTGAGCGGACGCAAACGTCCACCCGACTCCCGGGTGGGCATATGGCGGGGGATGCGGGAGATTTCAACACCTGAAGTTTCGGCTCAGCCCGTAGGGCTGCAAGGGCGACCGCCCGCCCGCCCGCAGCGGGCGCAGCTATGCTGCGCGTCTAGCGAGGACGCAGCCCCGGATGGGGCTGCGAAGAAAAATCAGCGAAAATTATCCGCGTAGGCCTGCAGCTTGAGCCGCTTGGCCGGGGTGGCGAGCACACGCGCGGAGATGCCGTATTTCTCGGCATAGGCGCGCGCGGCGTCCTTGTCAGGGAAGGTCAGGCGCACCTGCGACTGCGTGTCAGCGCTGCCCGTCCAGCCCATCAGCGGATCGGCGAAGCGGGCTTCCGATTGCTCGAACTCGAGCACCCACTCATCGGTATGGGCCTTGCCAGACTGCATCGCGTGCTTGGGCTTCTGATAAATTCTCGCGGGCATTTTTGTTTTTGATCCTCGCTCATGCAGCCTGACGGCTGCGTCGCTGCGGGCGGCCATTCGGCCTTGCGGGCCGCCTGTGCGACCCGAGGTTTCCCGTCCCTTAACTCACGAATCGCTGCGGTTGAAGGCGTTTTTGGTCTTCATGCTCGGCTTCTCCAGCCATGGCTGCTCGGGCCAGCGGTGCTTGGGGTAGCGGCCCTTCATGTCCTTCACCACGTCGCGCCAGCTGCCGCGCCAGAAGCCGGGCAGGTCGCGGGTCGATTGCACGGGGCGCCCGCCGGGGCTGGTGAGCTTGAGGAGCAGCGGCGTCGTGCCAATCAGCGGCTGCACGTCGAGCCCGAACAGCCCCTGCACCCTGACCTCGACGCTGGGCGCATCGTCACCGGCGTAGTCGATCGCATGGCGGGTGTCGGCGGGCGAGGTGAAGTGGGTGGGCGCGGCGCGGTCGAGCGCTTGCCTCTCGTTCCAGTCGAGCAGGCCCAGAGCGCTTTCCGCAAAGCGGTGCGGGGGCAAGTCGAGATCGCGGCGGCCAGCCAGCAGCGGGGCGAGCCAGTCGGCGGCACGCGCACGCAGGGCCTCGGGCGAAAGCGCCTCGACCCCGGCAAAGCGGGCGCGGGCGAGGAAACCTGCGGGCAGAAGTTCACCCAGCTTCTCCAGCGCCTTCTCCACAAGGATATCCACAAGCAGCGCGGGATCGGGCGCGGGTTCTGGCACGCTCGCCAGCACGATTGCGCCGAGGCGGCGTTCGCGCCGGGCTTCGACGCGGCTCTTCTCGTTGTTCCAGCGGGTTGTGACGCGCTCCTGAAGCTCGTTTGCAAATAGCGCGGGGATGCGTTCAGGCGCGATCTCGGCCCCTGCTGTGATGCGCGCGCCCTTGGCCTGGCCCTGCGCGTCGCCCACCACGATCCACTCGGCGCGGGCGAGCGGCGAGGCGGGGTCGAGGATGTAGCCCCTGCCCCCGGCGCTCAGCCAGTGCTCGCCGCTGGCATCCCGGCGGCGCGCGACGAAGTCGGGGCGGGCGAGCGCGAGGGCTTCGGCCGCATCCGATGCGGGGCTCTCGCCGATCACGCCAGCGAGCTTGGCCCCCTGCCCCGCCCAGCCGCGCGCGATGCCTGCGGCTGCAGTGCTGCGAGGCGCGCGGTCGCCGCGCCAGCGGGCGAGGCGCTGCATCAGGTCCTCGCCGCGCCCGCCGAGGCCACGCTCCTGCAACAGCATGACCAGCCGCGCCGCATCCTCGCCCACGCCCGCCGCCGCGCCGTGGAGCACGGCTGCGGCCTGATCGGGCGCCATCGGCAGACTGGCGATGGCCTCGCCGAGAGCATTGATCCGCCCGGCCCCGTCGAGCGCGCCGAGCGCCTCAAGCGCGCGGCGGGCGGCGGTCACTGAGGCCTCGGGCGGCGGATCGAGCCACGCCAGCGCTGCCGGGTCCGCCGTGCCCCACTTGGCCAGCCGCAGCAGCAGCGGGGCAAGGTCGGCCTGCATGATCTCGGCCGGGGCGAAGGGCGGCAGCCCGGCGTGCGCGGCTTCTTCCCACAGGCGGTAGGCGACCCCCGGCCCCTGCCGCGCGGCGCGCCCTGCCCGCTGCGCCGCCGAGGCTTGGCTGGCGCGCCGGGTGACGAGGTGCGTGGTGCCCGCCGCGCGGTCGAACTCGGCGAGGCGGGCAAGGCCAGAATCGACCACCACGCTTACGCCATCGAGGGTCAGCGACGTCTCAGCTATTGCAGTCGCCAGCACGATCCGGCGGCGGCCCTCGGGGTCGCGGCGGATCGCGGCACGCTGGGCGGCGGGCTCGATCTGGCCGTGGAGCGGATGGATTGGCGTGCCCACAAGGCGCGGTTCGAGCCGCTCGCGCACCCGCTCGATCTCGCGCACCCCGGGGAGAAAGGCGAGAATATCGCCCGCCTCCTCGCGCCATGCGGTCATTACAACGGCCGCCATCCGGTCTTCGATGCCTTGCGAGGCATCGCCGCCAAGCCATTTGATCGCAAGGGGAAAACTGCGCCCCTCGCTCTCGATTACCGCCGTGCTCTCGCCCAGCAGCCGGGCAAAGCGCGCGCCGTCGATGGTCGCGGACATCACCAGCACCCGCAAATCCTCGCGCAGCACGGCGCGGGTCTCGAGCGCCAGCGCTAGGCCCAGATCGCTGTCGAGCGCGCGCTCATGCGCCTCGTCGAAGAGCAGAGCGGAGACGCCGGGCAGCTCGGGATCGTCGACCAGCCGGTTCACCAGAATCGCCTCGGTCACCACCAGAATGCGGGTGCGGGCGGAGACCTTGCTGTCGAGCCGGGTCATGTAGCCGACGGTCTCGCCCGGCCTCTCCCCCAGCATCTCGGCCATGCGCTCGGCCGCGGCGCGCGCGGCGACCCGGCGGGGGGAGGTCATGATGATCTGGCCGCTGCACCACGCCTCGTCCAGCAGGGCCGGCGCGACCGCGGTGGTCTTGCCGGCGCCGGGCGGTGCGATGAGCACGCCCGCACCCGCGCTTGCCAAGGCGGCGCGGATCTCGGGGAGGACGGCGTGGATGGGAAGGACAGGCGTCACGCCCTGCCCGATAGCTTGCTCAATGCCCCCGCGCGACCGCGAATTGCGCCGCTTCGGCCATGGCGGCGCGGGCCTTGCCATCGGGGAAGATCGAGATCGCGTCGATTGCCCGGTGCGCGAAGTGGCGGGCGCGTTCGCGGGTGTCCTCGAGCGCATTGTGCTTGCCGATCAGAGCAATCGCGTGGGCAAGGTCCGCGTCGGACGAACGGTGCCCGATGATCGCGTCCTTCCAGAACTTGCGCTCTTCCTCGTTCCCGCGCGCATAGGCGAGGATCACCGGCAGGGTCATCTTGCCCTCGCGGAAATCGTCGCCCTGGTCCTTGCCCATTTCGGCGGCGTCGGAATCGTAGTCGATCGCGTCGTCGACCAGTTGGAAGGCGACCCCAAGATTGCGGCCATAGGATTCGAGCGCGCGCTCCTGCTCCTCAGAGCATTCGGCCACCACCGCGCTGATCTGGCTGGCAGCGGCGAACAGCGCGGCGGTCTTGGCGCCGATGATGTGGAGGTATTGTTCCTCGCTGGTGTTGATCTGGCGCTGGGCGGACAGCTGCGAGACCTCGCCTTCGGCGATCACCGCGCTGGCGCGGCTGAGGATCGAGAGGACACGCAAGGAGCCATCCTCGGTCATCAGTTCGAAGGCGCGGCTGAACAGGAAATCGCCTACCAGCACGGTCGCGGGGTTCCCGAAGATGATATTGGCCGCCGCCTTCCCGCGCCGCAACTCGCTGCCGTCGACCACGTCGTCGTGGAGCAGGGTGGCGGTGTGGATGAACTCGACCGCGGCGGCGAGCTTGTGGTGGCGCGTGCCCTGATAGCCGACCAGCTCTGCGCCCGCGAGCGTCAGCATCGGCCGCAGCCGCTTGCCCCCGCCGCTGATCAGATGACCGGCAAGCCGCGGGATCAGCGGAATCTCGCTCTGCATCCGGTCAAGGATCACCGCGTTGACCGAATTCATGCCGCCTGCCGTCAGCGACAGCATCGGATCCAGCGTCGGTGCCTTGCGCGGCATGGGAATGATGTCGGCACTCATGCTGTTTTGGCTCCTAGGGCGGCCCCAGCGTGCTTGGCAAGCGCAGAATTGCTGCTAGTTTCGCGCGCCATGGCGCATGATCTGCAACACCCGTCCGAACCCGATCCCGTCCTGGCGGGCTTCCGCAAGAGCATCGACAATATTGATGCGGCGATCATCCACATGCTCGCCGAGCGGTTCCGGATCACGCAAGCCGTCGGCGAGTACAAGGCGAAAGTCACCCTCCCCCCCGCCGATCCCGAGCGCGAGGCGCGGCAGATCGCGCGGCTGCGCAAGCTTTCGGAAGAGGCCGATCTCGACCCCGAGTTCTCCGAGAAGTTCCTGCGCTTCATCATCGACGAGGTGATCCGCCACCACGAGCGCGCCGCAGCGGGCTGAGGGGACTCACGACGCTGGCGCGGCTGTCGGCGGCGGCGGTGCGACGGGCGGCTGACGCCGCAGCGCTTCCAGCAGTTCGGCGCGCTCGCGCAGCAGGCGGCGCTGGTCGCGGGTGAGACGCGGCGCTTCGGCGAGCGGCACCCCGATGGCATTGCCCCGCCCCTTGCGCGTCTGCGGCACGCCAAGACAGGTCGCATCACTGGCGCGCGCGGTGGTTTCGCATTTCGGGCCGATCCCGTCCGGGTCGAGCGCCGCCGGGGCATAGGGGTTGTGGAACACCGTGCGCTCGCCTTCGAGCGAATCCGCGGCGCATCCGGCGAGCAGCAGCGGAGCGAAGATCAGGGCGGTGCGCAGGGCTCGGTTCACGTCATCGCCTCCAGACAAGCGCCCTGCGAATTGCGTCGCGCCAAGGGCTTGAACCGGCGGTGAACCACCCGCGCAAAAAAGGGGCACGCCGCCGGTTGCCCGGCGAGCGTGCCCCCAGAGCGTCGGCGCCCGGCCGGTCCATTGGTCCCGCGCGGGCGCCTGCCGCTTTTGCGCGCTCCTTCAAGAGAACAACGGGCAGGCGAGCGGGGCCACGCCACCTGCCGGAGCGGCGCAAAGGTGGCTGTTAGCCGCGCGGGCGGCGGGCGCGCGGCGGGCGTGAGGCGCCCTCGGCGCGGGTCTTGGTGACGGTGCGGTTCACCTGGCCATCCGTGCGGGTGGTGGCGCGGCCGCGTGCGGCGATGGTCTCACCGGCGGGGTTGGTCACGCTCTGGCTCGCCTGCGAATTGCCCTGACCATCGCGGCTGCGGCTGCCCGCGAGGCCATAGGTCTGGCCGCCGCGGCCGGTGGCGCTGCCGGTGAAGGTCGAGCCACCTTCGGTGCGCTCACGCTCGCTTTCGAGGCTGCGGGTGCCGCCATTCGGGCCGGTCTGGACGACGCCGATGGTCGAACCGGTCTCGGTGCGCTGGCGCTCGGCACTGCTGGTGGCGGTCTTGCCGGTGTTGAGGTTGGTCACCTCGCGGTCGCGGGTGGCGGTGCCGGTTTCGGGGTTGACCGTGGTGGTCTGGGTGCCGCTCACGTTGGGACCTTCATAGGTCTTGGTGCGGCTCTGCTCCTGTGCTCCGAGCGGCGCGGCAAGCGCGAGCGCGGCAAGCGAAGCGATCATCAGCGGGGTCTTGATCATCGTAATTTTCCTCCATCCTGTCAGGGCGTTAATCCGTCCCGGCGAATGTGGCGGGGTCGCTGCCGGTGACATGACTTCAACGCCGCAGCCGGAAACGCCCTTCGCGGCGGAGGACAAATTTATTCGGAGGGCGGCGGGGTGTCTTGCGGCGGGACAGGTGCAGGCGCGGGCGCAGGTTGCCCTGGCAGCCGTGCCGCGCGGCGGGCGCGCAGTTCCTCGGCGATCAGGCGGCGTTCTTCCGGGGTCAAGTCACGCCACGCCTTGGCGCGCTCGCCGGGAGGCAGGTCGCGCAGGCCCCGAAACCGCTCGCGCGCCTCGGGGCTGACGGGCTTGCGGCCGGTCACATCCTCGCGGGTCAGCGCCTCGCCGTTCTCGACCTTGCGCTGCAACGTCTCGCGCCGGGCCGCAGCGGCAGCATCGGCGCGCTGTTCGCGGGCGGTGACCGCCTGTTCGATCTTGGCGCGCAGCCGCGCCTCTTCCTCGGGCGTCGGCACAGGGAGCCCGGCAGCGCGGCGGCGCTCGATCTCGGACTTGATGCGCTGGTCGATGATCGTGCGGCGCTCCTCGCGGCGGCCGGCGCGAACCTGATCGACGCGGCGGAAGGTCTCCTGCAATTCCTCGGGCGTGTCGATCGGGCCTTCGATGGTGACCGGCGCGGGGGTCGGAGCGGGCGCGGGTCCGGCCGCAGCGACGACAGGTTCGGGCGCGGCCGCGGCAGGCGCGCTGCCGGTGAGGCTCGCCCACACGGTCTTGGCCGAGGGCACCGGGATGGCCAGCTGTTCGAGCAAGCCCGTCGCCGCCGCTGCGGTCGCGAGCGCGCCGAAACTGGCGACGCCGATCGCGATGCGCTGGCCGATGCGCCAGCGGCGGGTGCGCGCCGGGCGGCGCAGTTCAGGCAGGGGTGCCAAAGACTCCGGGCGCCGCGCCTCTGCTGCCGCAAGCACGCGGTCGGCAAAGCCTGCGGGAAGATCGGGCGCGCCATAGCCGTCGAGCACCCGCGCGAGCGGGCTGCCGGGGGCGATGGGGCCCGTGCCCCCGCTGGGTTGTTCGTTCACGCTCATGGCGCGTCTCCTTGCGCCGTCAGAGCCTGCCGCAGCGCCGTCCGGGCGCGGTGGAGCAGGCTTTCGAAGGCCTTGATGTTCATGTCCATCGCTTCGGCCGCCTCGGCATTGGGCAGCTCCTCGTAATAGGTCAGCACGATCGCGGCGCGCTGGCGTTCGGGCAGCGCGAGCACCAGCGCCCGCGCCAGATTGTCGCGCTCGCCCGCCTCGATCACTTCATCGGCGAGCGGGGCGCCGTCTTCCTCTTCCGGCACCTCGCCGCCCGACAGGCGCCGGGCGCGGCGCAGGCGGTCTATGGCGAGGTTGGTCGCCACCCGCTGGAGCCAACCGCCCAGCATCAACCGTGCCGCCGCCTGGCTGCCGACCGGGTGCTTGGCAGCAATGGCGGGCGCATGGTCCCACAAGCGCAGCATCGCCTCCTGCACAATGTCCTCGGCCTCGTGCGCGTCGCCGGTCATGCGATAGGCGACGCGGTGGAGCGCCGCGCCGTGCCGCGCGATCATCTCCCGCAATGCCGCCGCATCGCGTGCCGCCAGCCGTGCCGCCCACGCCGCATCATCGCCCGGCGGCGGGGCGGAGAGGATCGCGGGAGCTGGCTCGGTCGCGGTGTTCATGTGGTCGCAAATGGCCTGTTTGCGTTTATGTCTTCGCCCCTACAACGCAGGCGCTGAAAAAACCCTTCGCGCAGAATCAATCGGCGCGCGGCAGGCGCAGTGCGACCAGCAGCCCACCCAGATCCTCGCTTGTCGCGAGTTCGACGCTGCCGCCGTAAATCTCCGCCACATCGCGCACGATCGCAAGGCCGAGGCCGGTGCCGGGCTTGCCGGTGTCGAGCCTCACGCCGCGGTCGAAAATGCGGATTCGCTCGGCCTCGGGGATGCCTGCGCCGTCGTCCTCGACCCAGATAAGGCACATCTTCGGGTCGCGCTCGGCCTCGTCGGGGTCGATGGTGACGAACACCGAACCGCCGCCATATTTGGCCGCATTCTCGATCAGGTTGCCGAGCAGTTCGTCCAAATCCTGCCGCTCGAGCGAGACCAGCGCCTGCCGGTCGCCCGCAATGTCCAGCCGCCCCTCGGGATAGAGCCGCTCGACCGCGCGGCGCACGGCCTCGGCGCTCGCCATCACATTGGTGCGCGCATGCCCGACCGCGCGGCGACCGACGGCGCGGGCGCGCGCGAGGTGGTGGTCGACATGGCGCTGCATCGTCCGGGTCTCGCGCATCACCGCATCGCCCAAGTCGGGCGCGCGCGCGGTCGCGGCGTTGGTGAGCACGGTGAGCGGGGTCTTCAAGGCATGCGCGAGATTACCCGCATGCCGCCGCGCCTCTTCGGCCTGCCGCTCGGAGTGTTCGAGGAGGGCATTCAGTTCCTCGACGAGCGGCTGCACTTCCAGCGGGAGCGGATCGGTGATGCGGTTCGCGCCCGTGGTGCGCAGATTCTGGATCGCCGCGCGAACGCGCCGGAGCGGTGACAAGCCATAGCGAATTTGCAGCAACGCCATCACCAGAAGGCCGAGGCCGAGAACAGCAAAGCTCCAGATTAGGATCAGCCGCACCCGGCCGATCTGCGCGTCCATCTGCTCGGTGGCGCTGGCAACCGCGAAGGTCCAGCGCGTCTCGCTGCCGGGCAGGATCACGGTCCGCTCGGCAATCCTGAGGGGCTCGCCCGCGAACTGGTCGGAATTGTAGATGTGCACTTCGCTGTCGAAATGCGCACCCGTCGCCACCGCGCCTTGCAGCTTGAGCGTCCGGTCCCACAGGCTACGCGAGGGCCAGGGCTCGAAACTGCCGCCCGAAATCTGCCAGTAGAGCCCGCTGCCGGGCTCGAGGAAGCGCTGGTCGCCGAGCGTGCGGTAGAACCACACCTCCCCGCTCGCGTCGATCTCGGCCGAGGCGATCATTGCGGTAAGCTGGTAATCGAGCTGTTCGTCGAAATTGGCCTCGACCTGGCTCGTCAGCGTGCGTTCGAGCGCGAGGCCGCCGCCGAGCAACAGGACAAAGATCCACCCCGCCGCGATCAGCCCCATGCGCCGCGCAAGGCTGGCGCGCGGTTTGGGAGCGGCGGGTGCAGCGGCGGGTGCGGCGGCCTCTCGCACGTCCTTCGCCCCGCCCGCGGGCAAGGTCACGGAGGCATCGCCGCCGCCGGCCGGCGCCTCAGGCAAAACCTCAGGCGCGGGGCTGGTCGGCGGGGTCGTCGAGGCTGTAACCGAGGCCACGGATGGTCGTTATCACGTCTGCGCCGAGCTTCTTGCGGATGCGGGTGACGAAGACTTCGATGGTGTTCGAATCCCGGTCGAAATCCTGATCATAGATGTGTTCGATCAGTTCGGTGCGGCTCACCACCTTGCCCTTGTGGTGCATAAGGTAGGAGAGCAGCTTGTATTCCTGCGCGGTCAGCTTGACCGGCTCTCCGGCGAGCGTGACGCGGCCCGAACGGGTGTCCAGCCGCACGTCGCCTGCGGTGAGTTCGGATGAGGTATTGCCCGAAGCGCGGCGGATCAGCGCGCGCAGGCGGGCGATCAGTTCCTCGGTCTGGAACGGCTTGGCGAGGTAATCATCCGCGCCCGCATCGAGCCCTGCGACCTTGTCCGACCAGCTGTCACGCGCGGTCAGCACCAGCACCGGGAAGGCGCGGCCCTCACGCCGCCACATCCCGAGCACGGTCAACCCGTCGATCTCGGGCAGGCCCAAGTCGAGCACCACCGCGTCGTAATCCTCGGTCGAGCCCATGAAGTGCCCGTCCTCGCCATCGGTGGAAAGGTCGACAGCATAGCCCTGCCCTTCGAGCGTCGCCTTCAGCTGCGCGCCGAGGGTCGGTTCGTCTTCGACGATCAGAATGCGCATGGGTCCCCGGTTTCCTGGTTAATGTGGGCTCGGTTCGTGCGCTTTTGGGCCGCAGGCGTCAAGCAAGCGCCGTGCGCCCATCCGGCTGCTTTCCCCCGCTGAATGGCCATGGCGCGGCCCGGTTAGCGCGAACGGCCGATGATACGCCCGGTGCGGGCGTCGACATCGACATAGGTGACGCGGCCATCCTTGATGAACTTGAGGCGATAGGCGCGCGCGGTCGGATCGTAGGCGAAGCCGAGATATTCGGCATCCCGCATCTGGGGGAGAATCTTCGCTTCGATCTCGCCCGAGCGCATGATGTTGCCGGCCTGCAACTCTTTGCGCGCCTCGCCCTGATCGCCGCGCTGCCTGTCCGGCTCCGCGCGCGCAGGCGCCCCCGCCAGCGTGGCGGCGGCAAGCAAAGCAAGGAAGATGGCGCGAGTGGCGATCATGACAGGATTGTGCCTAGCAGATGTCCATTGAACAAGCCGTGAATGGCTTACTTCGTTCCGCCAGCCGACTGGCCGACCAATTCGTAGGTGATCGTGATGCTCACGCCGGTCGCGATCTGGCCGGGCTGGATCGGGGTCGCGGTCGCCTCAAGCGCCACCGTCTTGGCGGCCACGTAAAGCGGCACGGTGCCCTCGATGTTCTCGGAGACGGCAAGCACCCTGATGTCCGTGTAACCGAGCATCGCCGCATAGGCCCGTGCTTGCGCAGCGCCGCGCGCGACGGCGGCCTTGCGCGCCTGCTCCTTCAATGCGGTGTCGTCGGCGATGGCGAAGTTCGGCCCGCCGATGTCGGTCGCGCCCGCTTCGACCAGCGCATCGAGCACGCGGCCGGTATCGTCGATCTTGCGCAGGATGACGCTGACCCGGTTGTTGGCCTGATAGCCGCGGAAGACCGGGGAGCCGGCCTGGTAGTCATATTGCGGCCCGAGCGCGACACCGGTGGTCTGGATGTCCTTCTCGGCGATCCCGAGCGCCTTGATGCGGGCGATCACCTTGGTCATCTCCTCCGCGTTCCGGCGCATCGCCGCAGTCGCGGTGGGCTCGGTCGTGGTAACGCCCGCGCCGATCGTGGCCAGATCGGGCGCGGCTTCGATGCTCTCGTAGATGCTGAGCTCGACCACCGGACCGGTCGGCGCAAGGTTCACCTGCGGCGCGGCGAAAGCGGCAGCGGGGAGCATCAGCGCCGAGGCGGCAGCGAGCAGGGTGGCAGGCTTCAACATGGGCAATTCCTCCGATTGGTCGCGCCTTTGGAGCGTCTCGCCTTTCGCGGGACTGAACCACGCAAGATACGCAGGCTTGCCGCTTGCCTGCTCAGCCCCTAGGTGCGGCGCACCATGGCACAGCCCCCCATTTTCTCGCTCGAAGGCGTGGCCTTGCAGCAGGGCGGCCGCTGGCTGTTCGGCGGTCCGACCCCGACCAGCGGCGCGGCGCCGATTGACCTGCATGTGCTGCCCGGCGACCGGCTGGCGCTGATTGGCCGCAACGGTGCGGGCAAGACGACGCTGCTGCGCCTTGTCACCGGGCGGCTCGAGGCCGACCGCGGCCAGCGCCGCGTCAAGCCGGGCACGCGCATCGTGTCGCTCGAGCAGGACCCAGACTTTGCGCCCTATGCCACGCTGATGGACTTCGCGATCGGCGGCGAGGATGCGCCGGCTGCGCACGAGGTAGAGGCGATCGCCGGCCAGCTCGGCATCGACATGAGCCGCGCGGCCGCCACCGCCAGCGGCGGCGAGAAGCGCCGCGCCGCAATCGCCCGCGCGCTGGCACAGGACCCGGACCTGCTGCTGCTCGACGAGCCGACCAACCACCTCGATCTTGCCGCCATCGACTGGCTCGAGGACTGGCTCTCGCGTTACCGCGGCGCCTTCATCACCATCAGCCACGACCGCACCTTCCTCACCCGGCTGACCCGCGCGACCCTGTGGCTCGACCGCGGGACGATGCGGCGCAAGGAGGTCGGCTTCGGCGGTTACGAGGCATGGGAGGAGACCGTCTACGCCGACGAAGCGCGCAATGCGGACCGGCTCGATGCCAAGCTCAAGATCGAGGCGCACTGGCTTGAGCGCGGGGTGACCGCAAGGCGCAAGCGCAACCAGGGGCGGCTCGAGAAGCTGCATCAGATGCGCGCCGTCAGGGCCGCGATGATCTCGGGCGCGGGCACGGCCAAGCTGAAGCTGGCCTCGGATGACGACTTCAAGTCGAAGTCGGTGATCGTCGCCGAGAACATCTCCAAGACATACGGAGAGCGTGCGGTCATCAAGCCCTTCTCCCTGCGCATCCAGAACGGCGACCGCATCGGGATCGTCGGGTCGAACGGCGCGGGCAAGACCACGCTGCTCAAGCTCCTCACCCGCGAGATCGAGAGCGACACCGGCTCGGTCACCCACGCGCGCACCCTGTCGGGCGTGATGATCGACCAGCAGCGGACGCTCCTCGAACCGAGCGCGACGGTCCGCCAGGTCCTGGCCGAGGGCGGCGACTGGATCGACGTGCGGGGCGTGCGCAAGCATGTCATGGCCTACCTCAAGGACTTCCTGTTCGATCCGGGCCTGGTCGACACCAAGATCGGCATCCTGTCGGGCGGAGAGCGCTCGCGCCTGCTGCTGGCCCGCGAGTTCGCCCGCACCGCCAACCTCTTGGTGCTCGACGAGCCGACCAACGACCTCGACCTCGAGACGCTCGACCTCCTGCAGGAGGTGATCGCCGACTTCGATGGCACCGTCCTCATCGTCAGCCACGACCGCGACTTCCTCGACCGCACCGTCACCGTCACCCTCGGGCTCGACGGGTCGGGCAAGGTCGACATCGTCGCGGGCGGCTATGCCGACTGGGAGGCCAAGCGCCGCAAGCCTGCCGCGCCGGGCACCGCTGGCAGCAGCGCCGCCAAGCCCGCGAGCGCCGCTCCCCCACCCCCGCCCAAGCCCTCGGCCAAGCTCACCTACAAGGACCAGCGCGACTACGAGATCCTGCCTGCGCGCATCGCCGAGCTCGATGCCGCGATTGCCAAGGGCGAGGCGCTGCTGGCCGATCCCGCGCTCTACACCGCCGACCCCGCCCGCTTCGCCGCCATCTCGCAAGGCATCGCCAATGCGCGGGCCGAGAAGGACGCGGCCGAAGAGCGCTGGCTGACCCTCGCCGAGTTGGTCGAGGGATGAGCGGGCCGTTCAGCGCGGCGCGTGTTGGAGACACATGAGACACTGTCCAGAACACGAAAACCGCCCTCACCTGATCCGGTAATATTCCGCCACCCGCTCGAGCGCGATCCGCAGCACCAGTTTGCCGCTCCGCGAGGGCCATCCGAGGTGCTTTTCCGCTTCCGGCAACGCCTCGCCCGCGCAGACCACGCGCCACAGGATGTCCTCGAGCCCCCGCCCCGCCGCCGTGATCGCCCCGTCGAACCGCCGCCGCGCGGCGATGTGCTTCTCGCTCGGGTCGAGCCCCCCCGGCGCAGTCGACTTGGCGCGCACCGGGTCCCAGCGCATGGTGATGCTCGCGGGCAGCTGCGCGCGCTCGTAATCCGCGCGCAGCGCCTCGCCCGCGTCGAACAACCGCTCCGACAGGTGCCCGCGCGCGTGTAGCCAGGCGAGCGGGCTCTCGGCGAGATTGACCGTCACCGAGCGCGCCCGCGCAAGGCCCCCCGGCCCCGCCGGACGGTGGCGCGGGCCTTCGGGGGTCAGTTCGCGTTCGACGAGATGGCGCTTCATGGGCGAATCCTCCGGTTGTTGCCGACAAGACTTGCCAAGAAAGATCATCTGTAGGAAAGAAGAAACCAATCCGGTTATTTTCTTTTCCGAGGCACGATGACCAACCGCATCCGCGATATCCGCAAGGCCAAGGGGCTGACGTTGGCCGATCTCGCCGCCGCTTGTGATCCGCCAACCACCGCGCAGACCATCGGCAGGCTCGAGACCGGGATGCGGCGGCTGTCGCTCGGCTGGATGAACAAGATCGCTGCGGCGATGGGCGTCGAGCCCGCCAGCCTGATGCGCGACGGGGCCGCGGCGCCGGCGCAGATCGTCGCCGACCTCACCGCCGCTGGCCCGCAGGCCCTCAGCACCCCGCGCGAGGCGCTCGCGCCGGACGCGCTTATGGCGGATGATGGCCCGCCGGCGATGGTGCTCGCGGTTACCGAGAGCGTCGGCGAATATCGCCCGGGCGACCTTGTGTGGCTGCGCCCGCTCGATCCCGATGCTGTGCAATCGGCGATCAACCGCGATTGCCTCGTCCCCAAGCCCGGCGGGCGCTTCGCCTTCGGGCGGCTGATCGACCGGCGCGGGAACCTCGTGGGCCTGCTGCCGCCCGGCGCGGGCCAGAAGCAGGTGGTGGTCGACAACCCGCCCTGGGTCGCGGTCGCCTTCATGCTGGTGAGAGCGCTTTAACGTGGCTGGCGATAGAGAGGCCGGCGTGAAGCACGCACTCATCCTCTCGACGCTCTATCCCAACCCGGTCAATCCGCGGTTCGGCACCTTCGTCGCGCGCTCGGTCGAAGCGCTGGCGAAGCGCGGCGACTGGCGGGTGACGGTGGTCAACCCGATCGGCCTGCCCCCGCTGGCCTTCGGCCGCTACCGCGCGCTCGCCGATCTGCCCCAAGTGGCCGAGGAAGGCGGCGTCACGGTCCACCGCCCGCACTTCACCCTGATCCCGCGCATCGGCGCGCGCCGCAACGCCGCGGCCATCGCGCGGGCGGTGCTGCCGCTGGCGCAGCGCCTCCACGCCGAGGCGCCGTTCGACCTCGTCGATGCGCAGTTCTTCTTCCCTGACGGCCCGGCGGCGGCGATCATCGCGCGAGAATTGGCCTTGCCGCTCTCGATCAAGGCGCGCGGGAGCGACATCACCTTGTGGGGCAAGGAAGGCTTTGCTCTGGCGCAGATGCTGGAGGCCGCGCACGCGGCCAAGGGCCTGCTGGCGGTGAGCCACGATCTGGCCCGCCAGATGGCGGCCATGGGGATGCCATCCGAAAAGATCACAGTGCATTACACCGGGCTCGACCGCGACCGCTTCCGGCCCTTCGATCACCCGCAATTGCGCCGCCAGCTCTCCGAGGAGCTGGGCTTTGCCATGCCGACCGGGGTTCCGCTGCTCGCCTGCGTCGGCGCGCTGATCGAACGCAAGGGCCAGGCGATTGCAATCAAGGCACTGCAAGCCATTCCCGAGGCGCGGCTGGTACTGATCGGCAAGGGCGAGGACGAGGCGGCGTTGCGCGCGCAATGCAAGCGCGAAGGCGTGGAGAGCCGCGTGTTCTTCGCAGGCTCGATCGACCATGATCTGATGCCGCTGCTGTTATCAGCCGCCGATGTGATGGTGCTGCCGACTGTGAACGAGGGCCTCGCCAATGCCTGGGTCGAGGCGCTCGCCTGCGGGACGCCGGTGGTCACCTGCGATGTCGGCGGCGCGCGCGAGCTGATCGCGAGCGATGTCGCCGGGCGGCTGGTGGCGCGCAATCCCGATGCCGTGGCGGCAGGGATCAACGCGATCCTCGCCGACCCGCCGCCGCGTGAGGCAGTCGCGGCGCTGACCGAGGGGTTCAGCTGGGACGCGAATGCCGCCGGGCTGGCGGCGCATTATGAGAGGCTGATCGCCTAAAGTCCCTCCCCATCCATTCAGGACGGGAAGGGATGGCGCTTACGCTTCTCCGCGGGCGATCTTTTCCTGCTTGTCGAGCCCGGTTTCGGTGGGGACGAAGCTGTTGGTCGTCACCCCCATCCAGATCAGCAGCGGCCCGGCCATGTAGACCGAGGAATAGGTCCCCACGAACAGGCCCACGGTGATCGCCGCGACCATGCCGAACAGGCTCGGCGGGCCGAAGAACAGAAGCGGGATCAGCGCGATGAACAGCGTCAGCGAGGTCATCACCGTGCGCGCCAGCGTCTCGTTGACCGACAGATCGAGCAGCGCGCCCATCTCCATCTTGCGGAACTTCTTGAGGTTCTCGCGGATGCGGTCGTAGACGACGATGGTGTCGTTCAATGAATAGCCGATGATCGCGAGGATCGCCGCGACGATCTGGAGGCTGAACTCCCACTGGGTCAGCGCGAACATGCCCAAGGTGATCGACACGTCGTGAACCAGCGCGAACATCGCGCCCACGCCGAACTGCCATTCGAAGCGAACCCAGATATAGACCGAGACCGCCGCCATCGCCGCCAGCAGCGCGAGGATCGCCTGATTGCGGAACTCGCCTGCGACCTTGCCCGAAACGGTGTCGTTACCGTCGACGCGGGCGTCGGCGTAATCAGCCTTCACTGTCGCGATTACCTGCTCGCCGATCTTCTTGGCGGCGTCGGGGTTGTCCTCGGTGCCTTCGGGCAGCGCGACGCGGATCGAGACCTGGTTGGGCGCGCCGAATTCCTGCACCACCGGCTCGCCATAGCCGAGGCCGGCGATCTTCTCGCGCAAGCTCGGGATCGGCGCGGTCTGCTGCCCGGTGAAGGTCATACGCACTTCCTGCCCGCCGGCAAAGTCGACGCCGAAGGCAAGGCCGTTGACCCCGACCGCGATCCAGCTCCCCAGGATCAGCACAAGGCTGAGCACGAAGAACGGCACCCGCAGTTTCAGGAACTGGATGTTGGTGTTGTCGGGGACCAGCTTCAGGAGTTTCATGTGTCCCTGCTCCTCAGATCGTGATGTCGTTGGGGCGCGCCTTGCGCAGCCATCCGGCGACGAACATGCGGGTGAGGGTCACGCCGGTGAACACCGAGGTGATGATCCCGATGAACAGCACCACCGCAAAGCCGCGCACCGGGCCGGAGCCGAACATGCCCAGCGCCAGCGCGGAGATGAGGTTGGTGAGGTTCGCGTCGAAGATCGCGCGGCTGGCTTCCTTGTAGCCGGTCTCGACCGCGGCGATGACCTTGCGGCCGCGCGCGCGCTCCTCGCGGATGCGCTCGTTGATCAGCACGTTGGCATCGACCGCCGCGCCGATGGTGATGACGAAGCCCGCGATCCCCGGCAGGCTCAGCGTGAAGCCGCCGAGCGCCATCAGCCCGAGCAGCATCAGCACGTTGAACACCAGCGCGACCGTGGCGTAGATGCCGAAGCGGCCATAGGTCGCGATCATCAGCGCGATCACCGCGAGACTGCCGATGCCCATCGCGATCAGGCCCTTGCGGATCGAGTCCGCGCCAAGGTCCGGCCCGACGGTGCGTTCCTCGACCACCGCCAGCGGCACCGGCAGCGCGCCCGAACGCAGCGAGATCGCGAGGTTGTTGGAGCTCTCGGGCGTGAAGCTCCCCGAAATCTGCGCCCGCCCGCCAAGGATCGGCTCGTTGATGTTCGGCGCGGAGAGCACTTGGCCATCGAGGATGATCGCGAAGGGCTTGCCGACATTCTCGGTGGTGAGCTTGGCGAACTTGGCCCCGCCTTGCGCGTCGAAGGCGATCGAGACCACGCTCTGGCCGTTCTGCGGGTCACGCTCAGCCTGCGCGCCGGTGAGGTTGTCGCCGCGGATGCCGCCCAGCCGCTTGACCGCGATCGCGCTGCCCGCACCCGGGGTTCCGGGAGCATAGGGCACGATCTCGCTGCCCGGAGGCGCGATGCCGGCCTGGATATTCGTCGGCAAGGCGTCGAGATCGACCAGCTTGAATTCGAGCTGCGCGGTCTGGCCGACCAGCGCCTTCAGCGCTTCAGGGTCTTGCAGGCCCGGCACCTGCACCACGATGCGGGTGTCGCCCTGGCGAATGATGGTCGGCTCGCGCGTGCCGAGCTCGTCGATGCGCCGGCGCACGACTTCGGTGGCGCTGTCCATCGCATCGTCGATTGCCTGGTTCACCCCGGCCTCGGTCTGGCTGAGCACGATGCGCTGGCCATCGACGACCTTGAGCTCCCACTCGCGCACCGTGGTCGCGCCCTGCATGGTCGGCTCGATCAGCCCGCGCGCGCGGTCGATATCGGCGGCGTTCTCGAGGATGAAGGAGAGCTCGCCACCAGCCGTCGAGACATCGCCGATACGGATGCGCGGGGTCGCATTGCGCATCAGCTGGCGGACCGTCTCCTCCATGTTCTCGAGCCGCTGCGCGCGCACGTCGGCCGCCTTGGCCTCGAGCAGCAGGTGCGAGCCGCCGGCAAGGTCGAGCCCGAGATTGACCTGCGGGCTCGGCAGCGCGGCAGGCCAGTCGAGCCCCGCGACATTGACCAGCGAGGGCAGCGCCAGCAGCGAGGCCGCCAGCGTCGTCGCCCATAGCGAAAGCTTTTTCCAGAGGGGAAAGTCGAGCATTGCGTCAGGGTCTCACACGCAAAAGTTCATGGTCGCGCAGGGCCGATGCAGCCGCGCGCAGGATCAGTCGTTGGCGGGCTTGCCGGCCGGCGGAATGATGTCGCCCAGCGTCGCCTTGATCGCCTTGACGCGGACATTGGGGCCCAGATCAAGCTCGACATAGACATCGTCAACCTTGACGACCTTGCCGACAAGGCCGCCGGCGGTCACCACCTGATCGCCCTTCTTGACGCCAGCGATCTTGGCCTGGTGTTCCTTCTGCTTCTTCATCTGCGGCGCGATGATCAGGAACCAGAAGATCGCGATCATGCCGACGATCGGCACGATATTGAGCCAGAAGGCTGCCCCCGAAGGCGCGCCCGCTCCGGCAGCGGCGGCGAGAAGGTCGATTGTCATGCGTTAGAGCCCGTCAGATCCCGTGATTTCGCGTCCGGGGCTTTCGCCCCTTGCGTTCAAGTGGGCGCGCCTAGCAGCAATGCAAGCAAGCCGCAATCACAGGGGGGCGAGGCGATGCACAGGTGCAACACCATTGTCTTGCAGTCGCGCTGGCGCGCGACGCAGACCACCCGCCCCGCCTCCCCACCCGGCCACCAATGATACCATCAGGCTA
>CAMCUB010000046.1 GCA_945878845.1 Erythrobacter sanguineus
ACATCCGCCGTCGCCATGCCGGCCTCCTGCTCCTTCAACACCGCGATGATCTGCTCCTCGCTGAACCTGCTCCGCTTCATATCCATCCGACTCCTTCATGGGCCGGACTCTACTCAAACCTGGAGGAAATCTACGGGCTCAGACCACCACCGACGATGAGTCGTGTGCCATGACCATTCCAAAACCGGCGGAACCCCGTGCTCACAACAGGCCTAAGCAAACAACAGACATGCGAAGTTAGCGGACATTCACAAAGCTACCGCTTTCATATACCCATTCCAGCACGATCCCCCTCCAATCCCGAGGTATCTTTACTCTATTTCCTGTAATTTGGACCCTAGGATTGCCGGAAGCGATAATATGTCCATCCATATTGCCTACCCGAACCCAATCGTTCCCAGCCAATGCAAACACATTCACAGATAGGCTATTATCAGCTTGGTTGGATTTAGGTCCGAGAGACCGCGCACCGATTATTAGCTCAGGAATTCCGTCAAAATCGAAGTCATGCTTCCCGATAAAGAACGAAACCCGAGGCCGCAGGTCGAAAGCATACTCATCGGCGAATGCCGCCGAAAGCGTCACATCTAAGACCTGCTCCTTCCCGGTCTCATCCGCGGCGATAAAAATCCACCCTGCGTTGCCCTGATGCAGATTTACGCTGAAACGCCGCTGAGCATGGTATTGATAGGAAATTCGCGGGATCGGTTGCGAATTCGAATACCGCACCTCTGCACCAATCACATATGAGGGCGTGTTGGGTTTGGCATTCGCCGCCCCCGCGAATAGGCCGAGAGCCATCGCAGAGATGCGAAGAGCCCTACGCCAGCCGTTGACGAATTCTCTAATCGATACGGCACCAGTCATCTCGCCCTCCTGCTCCGCAAATTCATGATTTTCAGGCCCGCATCAAGAGTTCAAAATTCAAGCTCTCGGATGGCACACTAGGCTCAGGACTCATTGAGTCAGCCAGAAGATGACGGTTGCGGTGACGTGCTCCCCTGATTGTTACCAGTCAGAGCTAGAGTCCGACGCCAAGGAGTCGGACGACATGAAGCGAAGCAGGATCAAAATCTGCCGCCATTCCTGCCAATAGCGGGAGGATGATCTTGCTCATCGCGCGAAAGCGATTGAAGAGGAGCCCGGGCTCAATGCGTGGGGCCGCCGCACAAGAGAGGTTTTCCTCCCTTCAAAAGCGGCATGGCAGCTATTGGCGGAACCAGACGTTCGATTTGGCGGTCGTGAACGACCGGCTCTGGTCGAGAGCGGCCGTTGCTCATTGCCTGATTGAACGGCTGAGTTCCGCCCTTAGCCGCAGCTAAAAAAGGTTGCCCATTTTGACCCAAACAGGACCCATTTGGGCAGCTGGTAGGAGCGGAAGCGTCCTAAGCCCCTGTTCCTGTCCGCGACCAGCTGAAAGCACCTTGAACTGCACGAATCGAAACAACAAAGCGAAAGGCTTTTAACCCATTCCTTGGGTCCACCGTGGCTTTCACCCGTCCAGCAGGCAAAACCGCCCCACCAAGCCCAAAGGCCCTCCACAGGGAGGCTATGATTTTCCTAGGGAAAGTGCGGAAAAAAGGTGGTGCCGCTTACGTGACTCGAACACGTGACCCCATCATTACGAATGATGTGCTCTACCGACTGAGCTAAAGCGGCTTACCGGTTTGCGCGCCCTAAGCCCAAGGCCGCGGGTTCGCAATCGCAAAAAGATGTGGAGGCCCGAGCCGGAATCGAACCGGCGTGCAAGGATTTGCAGTCCTCTGCGTAACCACTCCGCCATCGGGCCGAGCCTTCCGGGGACGAAGCCTCGGACGGAAGCGGCGCACTAGCGATTCGGGGCGGGCTTGGCAATGTGTGATTGGCGGGGTGCCCTTCCCTTACGTCAGTCTGGACGGAGCCGCGCGCGCGCGCCATGTCTGGGCGCATGACCATCGCAAGCCTTCTCGAACCCGTCACCGGCCAGCCTGGCCCTGCCCGCCTTACCCATGCCGCCGACTGGATGCAGGGGCGCACGCTCTATGGCGGGGCCTCGGCGCTGGTGGCCTATACCATGGCGGTCCGCGCCTTTCCGGACCTGCCGCCACTGCGCGCAGGGCAGGTCGCCTTCGTCGCGCCCGTGGGCGAGGAGATCGAGCTCACCGCCCAGATCGTCCGCCAGGGCCGCAACGTCACCCAGCTGCGCTCCGAGATCCTGTCCGAAGGCCGCGTCGCATTGAGCGCCTACTGGCTGTTCGGCGAGGGGCGCGAGGCCAATGCGGTTCACCCCTCGGGGATGCCTGAGGATTGGCCCGGTCCGCCCGAGGATAACGAGCCTGTCACCCATGCCTTCGCCCCGGCCTTTGTCGCGAAGAACTTCGAGCTGAGCCACGGCCAGCCCAAGGGCACCGATCGCGGTGCCACCGTGCGGCGCTGGGCGCGGCTGATCGAGGATCACACGCTCGATCCCGTCTCCAAGCTGGTGCTGATGGGCGACGTCATGCCGCCGGGCGCGATGCGGGCGATGCAGCGGCAGGGCCCGATCAGCTCGATCAACTGGTCGTTCAACGTGCTCGATCCGGAGAGCCGCTCGCGCGATGGCTGGTACCTCGCAGAGAACGCCAGCCAGCACGCCGACGCGGGCTATTCCTCCGAGCGCCTCAGACTGTGGGACGCCGAGGGGCGTCAGGTGCTCGACGGTCTGCAATGCGTGGCGGTGTTTGGCTGAGCAGGTCAGCCGGAGCGATGTTCGGCTGAGGGCGGGACGGGACTGGGCGGACACCTTAAGGTGCAGCGGGGTATCGCGCGGAACCGCCTTACCGCGCGTGGCGCATGGCAAAGGCGGGAAAGCTCTCCTCATCGCCCCGGCGAATCTGCGCCTCCAATAGCGCTATCGCAGTATCCACATCGGCATTGGTGGTCCCGGTTGCCTGTGCCAATTTCAGGCCATGATAGAATGTCGCGGGATACTCGGTGGTGTAGTCATACACGCGCGGATCATTCACCGGCTTGTCGAAACTGTACCATGGCTGGCGCGCAATATCGGCGGGCAGGCCAACCGCCTGCGCCATTTGCCGCCAATCGCTGAACCAGCGCCCCTCCAGCCGTGCTGGCAGATTGAGGAAACAGAACGGCCCGCTTGCCAAAAAGCGCCGCGCCTGAAACCTTTCTGCGAAGGCGATTTGCAATTGGGACCAACGCGGATCGGGATGCAATCGCCGCCCCCAGTCGAGCGTGTAGGCAATGTAATTGACGATCGGTCCCGTATAGACGCCGGGCCGCTGCCCCGTCCGGATCGATGGCCAGAATGTCGGGTTGGGAGAGCTGTCGCTGGCATTGCCTTCCCAGAACATCCCCAATTGCCCCATCCCCGGCACCGCGAGTGCCCTGATCGCGCGGTCGAGATTGGCGACGAGGATCGCATCGAAGCGCTCTGCCGTTGGCAACCAATCAAGCGGCGGCATGGATCGGATCAATGCATAGGCCAGCACCAGATCGCGCATCGACCAGGCCCAATCGCGGCCCTGATCCTGATCAACCAGTTTGCCGCTGGTGCCGCGATAGTCGGGGCCAACGGTGTTCAGCACGGTGCATGCGGAGAACACCTGCTCCTCTACGAAAAACGGATGCAATTCGGATAGCAAAGCCGGAATGAGTGACGGGCACGGGCGGTGCGCATTGTCGATGTCCCATTCAAACCGCATCCCCGGGCTCACGGAGATGATTCTCTCTTCGGGATAGCTTTGATAATATTGCTGCACTTTCAGCGGCGTATTGGGCGTATCGAGCAGCAACGGCAATCCATCGGCCCCGCGCACATGCCAAGGGATTGATGCCGCGGTCTGCCCGTAATTCATGGTCACGCGCCGCATCTCCGCGCTGCGTCCCATGATGTAGCGCGCCTGCCGGTGGACAATCGGCCCCACTTCATCGCGCAATCCGGTGGTCCCCATCGCCGGCGTGAGCCCGCCTTTGTCCAGCGGCGTGTAGTCCGGGACCGGGTCCAGATAGGACCATTGCGATGGGGCCTGCAGCTTTGGTCCGATGCCCCACGGCAACAGCATGCCGATGGCTTGCCAGCGGTTCAACTCACGATCGGAGACAGGCCAGGTGCGCGATGCGACGACCCAGCGCTGGAAGTCGCCATGGCCGTAGAGCGGGAAGCTGCGGCCAAACACGCTCGCCTGATAGCTGACCGCAGGGGTCTCTGCCGCCAGATTGGTCCAGCGTTGCCGCTCTACCACCACCACATCGAACGGCTTGCCATCGACCGGGGATGCCGCTTGCAGATACCAGATCAGCGCCCAGGGGCCCTTGCGCAGGAACACCCGCACTGTGTGCAGCCCCGCTTGTTGCCACAAGGCATCGGGATCATCAGCGGTGAAGATTGTGTCGCCAAGACGCACGGGCGGAGCCGCAGCGGCGATGGCGGGATCACGCGGGATTGCACCACCCCGGCTGCGGACTTGCGCGCGCAAGGGCGCGGACGCGGGGCCGGGCGAAAGCAGACCGGGCGCAACCATTGCTGCTGCTCCACTGGCCATCATCAATCGGCGAGACATCATATTGTGCTTCCCCCGGAGAGCGCCTGGCTCTGTTCCGATGCGGCAAACTATATCACCGCTCATGGTCTCGCTACCGGAGCAGGTTATCTGACCCAGATGCGAACAGGGTTCGAGGCGTTCATTACTGCCAGATTGAGATCGGGCACTGCGCAGAAGTCGGCTCTAGCGCAAGCTGCGGTTGACCCGATGCGTAGGGGGGCAATCCCGCGTCCCTCATGCAAAACCCGCCGCTTTGAAATCAGCACATAATGTGTACGCAGGCGCCTGAGCGCGATATTGCCTGCCCCCTCAGACGTCCTCGAAGTTCGGCTTCCTGCGCTCCATCTCCGCCATCACGGCTTCGACCTGGTTGCGGCTGCGCATGATGCCGTGCTGCTCGATGCTTTCCTCCATCAAGATCGCATTGGTATCCTGCTCCCACATGCCGGCTTGCAGCCGCTTGGCGGCACGGATCGCGTGGGGGTTCTTGAGCGCGATGGTGCGGGCGATGGCGAAGGCGCGCTCGCGAGGGTTGTCGTCCACATAGGTGGCGAGCCCGAGCGTCTGCGCCTCGGCGCCGGAGAATTCGCGGTTGGTGTAGATCAGCTCGCGCAAGCAATCGTCGCGCACCAGGCCGCGCCACAGCGCATAGCCGCCCATGTCGGGCACGAGGCCCCATTTCATCTCCATGATCGCCATGCGGGTTTCGGGGTGGGCGATGCGGATGTCCGCCCCGCTCGCGATCTGGAGGCCGCCGCCAAAGCACACCCCGTGGATCGCGGCGATCACCGGCACGGGGAGCTTGCGCCACTGCATCGCCACCTGCTGCGGGCGGTTGGCATTGCCATAGGTGCGCTCGGTCAGGCTCGGCTCGTCCTCGGGGGGCTTGCGCGAGAAGTTCGACAGATCGAGCCCGGCGCAGAACGCCCGCCCCTCGCCCGAGAGCACCACCGCGCGCAGGCCCTTCATGCGCTGCAGCGCGTGGCCGGCCTCGATGATCCGTTCGAACATCTCGGGATCGAGCGCGTTCATCTTTTCGGCGCGCACGAAGCGGACGTCGGCGACGCCGTCCTCGCCCAGCTCGATGGAGACGCGGTCGTTGGTGATCGTGGTGGCGGACATGTCAGGCGGATCCCTCGGGGTTTGTGTTTGGGCCAAGATTGACCGATCACCCCCGCCCTGTCCAGAGGCCCTTGCCCGCAGCCTCGCCTCACCCCGCCGCGAAGCGCGAGAGACCGTGGTCGGGGGGCACTTCGAGGAAGTAGCGGCCATCGCCGTCGACGCAGATCAGGTGCCCGGCGCCCGCTGCGGCGAGCTTCCCGCACAGGCGCGCGATATCGGCGGTGACCCTCTCTGGCTCCGGGTCGAAGGTGATGCGGAAGGCCTCGGCGTGCAGCTGCTGGTCGCACAATCGCTCTCCCGGCTGCGCGGCGAGCCGCCACAGCAGCGCGAATTCGCGCGCGTGGAGGCCGAGCCACTGGGCATCGACTCGCCCGTCGCGGTGGAACTGGTCGAGCACAACCTCGCCTGCCTCGCGGAAGCGCGGGCCGGCGATGTCGTTGCCGGGGAAGTGGTACGACGGCAGCGGCGCGTTCACAGCAGCCCTCCTGCGCGCATCGAATAGACCGCGTCGGTGGTGAAAATCAGGTGATCGATCAGCGTGATGTCGAGCGCCCGCGCGACGCCGGCGAGGCGGCGGGTGGTGGCGATGTCGCAGCCGCTCGGGCGGCAGTGGCCCGAGGGGTGGCTGTGCGCAAGAATGATGCCGGCCGCATCGTGGCGCAGCGCCTCGCCGAGCAGCGCGCGCATCCGGATCGCAAGCGTCGTCATCGTGCCGATCCCGCAAGGCGCGTCGCCGAGCCAGGCGCTGTGCGCGTCGAGGAAGATCGCATGCCCGCGCTCATATTGGGCGGGCGGCGCAAGCACGAGGCTGCGCAGATAAGCGATCATCGCGGTCGCGCGCTGATCCTGCGAGAGTGCGCTCTCGCCGCTGGGGGAGAGAACCTGCGTCAGCATCGGCACACCTGTCTGGCGGCGAAGGGGGAAAGGGAAAGGCCGCGGGTCATGCCGTCAGCCCTCCAATGGCGGGCGGGGCGATGCGCCAGGGCCGATAGGGGCCGAAGCGGCGCTCGCGCCGGACGTGGCGGACAAAGCCGGCGAGCAGCAGCAGGAGCTGGCAATAGGACGGCCCGACCACGAGAATAACAAGCGTCAGCGGCGTTACATCGATGGGCACAATGCTCACCATGTGGCCGCCGAGCGCGACCAGCTGGAAGGCCGCGATCCACAGCGGATAATTGCGGTTGGCTCTGAGCGCGATGGCGATGAACAGCCCGGCAGCGACGACATCGATCAGCAAGCCGAACAGCTTCACCGTCCCATCAGTCGCCGAGCTGAAACCGAGCCACCACAGCAACCAGACCGGCACCACCATGGTGCCGAGGAAGGTGGCGATCAGCCAGCGCTCCGGGTCCCCGCCCCGGCGCCAGATCGCTCCTGCCAGCAGGATGGCGATCAGGTGCTGTGCGGGGACCCGGTATTCATTGTAGAAATACACGAGGTCTTCCATGCGTCAGGCCTGCAGCCGCTCCTCTTCGCGCAGCTGGCGGACCGGCAGGGCGTCAAGATCGCTCGGCGGGATCTTGGTCGGGTCGCCCATGTCTCCGCCGGCGTGGACGCGGGCGACCTTGGTCAGCTCGTCATGTACCCTGAGCAGGTTGGTCGACATCGACAGCGCGTAGCTCTCGGCTTCGGTCAGGCGCAGCAGCACGCGCTGGCCGGTGTTGACCTCGACCATCGGGTTCTGGCGAGCGGCAAGCATGGCCTGCTTGAGCCGCGCCATCGCGATGATCGCTTCATCGGCAAGGCCTTCGGCTTCACGGATCAGCTTCTTGAGATTACGTGCATCAGCGACAATACGATTGTCCATCGTCGGTCTCCCGCGCCGCCGGTGCTCAACCAGCAGCAGCTTCGGTTTCCACGGAGATGTAAGCCTTGCCTTCCGTTGCCTCACTGAGGGTCTTTGCAGCAGTGATCACCAGAATCACCGACGCCAGAATGCCTGCGGCGATTCCGATGATCGCCCCCAGTCGCGCCAGAACGGCATGCTCACCATCGAGCACTCCGGGGACCACCCGCGGTTCGCCAGGTTTCAGCCATGGTGCCTGTTGCATGAGAGGCATCGCATCGCTGAGAACCAAGCGGCCCGGGTCATCCCGGTCACCGAAATCAGCCGGATCAGCCGCGTCGTTAATCTGAGAATTTGTGTATGCAGGTTCGCTGAAGGGGTTCAGCAAAGCTCCATCCGCAATTGTCCCGGGGTCGTTTTCCGCCGCTGCCTCGGCCGCTTCGGGGGTCAGTGTGGCGCGGTAATTCTCGACCAGCTCGCCGAGGCTGGCGGCGTCGTAGAAGTCCTTCAGAGCGCGGATATGCTGGTTTATCCGGGTCTCGGACACTCCGAGCTCGGTAGCGATCACCTTGATCGGGACGCGCCGGTCAATCCGTTCCATGACGGCGAGCTGTCTGTCGGTCAGCCGCTTTGCGGCTCCGGACTCCATTGTCCTCTCCTTGAGAGCTTCACCCCACCTTACCTGCAAACTAACGCAAATCGGACAGAAATTCTTCCGTTTTGGAGCAGAATATTTGGTGAGGTCGCAAAAGGCTTAGGCCGCGGAGCTGTTGACGCCCACGGACTGGAGGTAGCGCTTGATGTTGCGCGCGGCCTGGCGAAGGCGCTGTTCGTTCTCGACCATCGCGATCCGCACGTAGCCCTCGCCGTTCTCGCCATAGCCCACGCCGGGCGCGACCGCGACCTGCGCCTGGGTCAGGAGCTGCTTGGAGAATTCGAGGCTGCCCATCGATTTCAGCGCCGGTGGCAGCGGGGCCCAGGCGAACATCGAGGCGGGCGGCGGGGGAATGTCCCACCCGGCGCGCCCGAAAGCCTCGACCATCACGTCGCGGCGGCGATGGTAGAGCTCGCGATTCGCCTCGATAATGTCCTGCGGGCCGTTGAGGGCGGCGCAAGCCGCAGCCTGGATCGGGGTGAAGGCCCCGTAATCGAGATAGGACTTCACCCGCGTCAGCGCTGCGATCAGCTGCTTGTTGCCGACCGCAAAGCCCATCCGCCAGCCGGCCATCGAATAGGTCTTCGACATCGAGGTGAATTCGATCGCGACATCCTTGGCGCCCGCCACTTCCATGATCGAGCGCGTCGGCTTGCCGTCGAAATAGAGCTCGGAATAGGCCAGATCGCTGACGATCCAGACCTGATTCTCCTTCGCCCAGGCCACCAGACGCTCGTAGAAGGGCAGTTCGACGGTCTCGGCGGTGGGGTTGGAGGGGTAGCTGACCACCAGCACGCTAGGGCGCGGCACGGTGTAGTTCATCGCCCGGTCGAGCGATTCCCAGTAATGCTCGTCAGGCGTGGTCGGCACCGAACGGATCGTGGCGCCGGCAATGATGAAGCCGAAGGTGTGGATCGGGTAGGAGGGATTGGGCGCGAGCACCACGTCACCGGGCGCGATGATCGCGGTCGCAAGGCTCGAGAGGCCCTCCTTCGAGCCCATCGTCACCACCACCTCGCTGTCGGGATCAAGCTCGACCCCGAAGCGGCGCGCATAATAACCCGCCTGCGCGCGGCGCAGGCCCGGAATGCCCTTCGACTGCGAATAGCCATGCGCGTCGGGCTTGGCCGCAACCTCGCACAGCTTGTCGATCACGTGCTGCGGCGGGGGCTGGTCGGGGTTGCCCATGCCGAGGTCGATGATGTCCTGCCCCTCGAGACGGGCTGCATGACGCATGGCGTTGACCTCCGCGATCACATACGGGGGCATCCGCTTCATGCGATAGAACTGGTCATTCATGGACGTCATTACCTTGTCTTGTGCGGCAGTGATGCAGGCGCCGGCACGATCCTCCTAGGCCAAAGTTTCGGATCGTGGGAAGAGCGCTTTTCCGAAAGTTGCGATGGTGATCGATTACCGGCACTATCGCAGGCGCGCGGCGATGAAGGGACAGTTTGGTAGCTATGGCACAGGACAAGGACCCTCTGGCGGTGGCCGGTGAGAGCCTGAAGGGCTTCTTCGACATGCAGGCCGAGGCGCTCCAGGAGATGATGGCCGGGAAGGGAACCGAATCGCTGATCGCCCCCGGCGCCGAGCCCGGCGACATGACCGAATGGGCCGCCACCGCCGCGCAGCTCCAGCAGATTTGGCTCGATTTTGCGACCCACCAGACCACCGCCGCCGCCGACAAAGCCGCCAAGGGCACCAACATGCTCGATCCGGCGCAATGGCTGGTGATGTCGCAGGCAATGCTCGGCCAGATGCCCAAGGGGATGTTCGAAGCCTCGGCCAAGATGGCGCAGGACCAGATGCAGCTTTGGTCGGGCGTCATGCAAAGTTTCGCAACGGGCGTGACCGGCGGGAAGATGGGCGAAGCGCCCGATGCAGCTGCCCTCCCCAAATCCGACCGCCGCTTTGCCGAGCCGGCGTGGCGCGAGCATCCGGCGTTCCTGCTCCTCCACCAGACCTACCTGTTGCTCGCCGACTATTTCCGCACCGCGGTGAAAGGCATGGACGGGCTCGACAAGTCCAAACGCCAGCAGCTCGAATTCGCGGTGACGGCGCTCGCCGAGGCGATGAGCCCGGACAATTTCCTTGGCCTCAATCCGGTGGTGCTGAAGCGCACGATGGATACCAAGGGCGCCAATCTGGTGCGCGGGATGCAGCACCTCGTGGGCGATCTGAAGCGCGGGCAGTTGACCCACACCGATCCCAATGCCTTCCGGCTGGGCGAGAACCTTGCGGCCAGCCCCGGCAAGGTGGTGCACGAGACGCCGCTCTATCAGCTGATCCAGTATTCGCCCTCGACCGCCGAGGTGCTGGAAGTGCCGCTGGTGATCTTCCCGCCGTGGATCAACCGCTTCTACATCCTCGATCTGACGCCGAAGAAGAGCTTCATCAAGTGGGCGGTGGATCAGGGGATCTCGGTCTTCGTGGTCAGCTGGAAGAGCGCCGACGAGACCATGGCCGATGTGGTGTGGGACGATTACATCCGCGCCCAGATGGAAGCGATCGACCATGCGCGCGCACGGCTCGATGTGCCCGCGGTCCACACCATCGGCTATTGCGTGGCGGGCACCACGCTCGCCGCGACCCTCGCGGTGCTGCACCGGCGGGGCGAGGCAGACAAGGTCAAGTCGGCCACCTTCTTCACCGCGCAGGTCGATTTCGAGCGGGCGGGCGACCTCAAGAATTTCATCGACGACAGCCAGATGGAGATGATCGGGCAATTGTCGCCTCAGGGCTATCTCGACGGGCGCTATCTCGCCGCCGCGTTCAACGCGCTGCGCGGGCGCGACCTGATCTGGAACTACGTCGTCAACAACTACCTCTTGGGCGAGGATTACCCGGCCTTCGATCTGCTCCACTGGAACGGGGACGTCACCAACCTGCCCTCCAAATGGCACAATGCCTATCTGCGCGACCTCTACCGCGACAACAAGCTGGTGGTGCCCGATGCGCTGGAGGCGGACGGAACGCCGATCGACCTCACCCGCGTCGCCACCCCCAGCTTTGTGCAGGCCGGGCGCGAGGATCACATTGCGCCGGCCGAAAGCGTGTGGCGGATCACCAAGCACTTCACCGGGCCGATCGAGTTCCTGCTGGCAGGCTCGGGGCATATCGCGGGCGTGGTCAACCCGCCGGCTGCGGGCAAGTACCAGTACTGGATCGGCGACAGCGCCGCGCCGTCATTGAAGGACTTTGTTGCGGGCGCGAGCGAGCATCCGGGCAGCTGGTGGCCGCACTGGCTGGAATGGCTCCACAAGCAGTCCGACGCCCGCGTTCCTGCCGAAGGCAAGCGGGTGCCGGGCGGCAAGGGCGACCCTGTCATCGAGGATGCCCCGGGGCGCTATGTGAAGACTCGCTGATGCACCCCGCTCGTGCAACAAACTGGACGATCTGAGTATAATCTTCTGAATTTACATGGCTTGGAAGATTTTTGTGCACTGCACAAAAGTGCTTGACTTCGCATCCGCATTCACTATTTTGTGCAGTGCAACATGAAGCGAGGTCGCCATGTCCGAAGTCGAAAACACTGCTGGTGAAATCAAGAGCGGCGAAGTGAAGCCCGCTGCCGCTCCGAAGGTCGCGGCGCCCGTCGCCAAGATCGATGCCGCTGCCGAGAAGGCCTATGCCGAAGCTGCCGCCAAGGTCGCGCCGGTGGCCAAGCCTGCCGCTCCCGCCGCCAAGGTGGTGAAGGCAGCGCCCGCTCCCAAGACTCCCGCCGCGCCGAAGAAGGCCCCGGCCGCCAAGAAGGCGGTCCCGGTCAAGAAGGCCGCTGCCAAGACCGTCAAGAAGACGGCCGCCAAGACCAAGACTGCCGCAACCAAGCTCCCGGTCAAGAAGCCGGTGCTGGCCAAGAAGGCTGAGAAGCCCGCTGCCGCGCCGCTCAAGACCAATCCCGTCATCAAGCTGAAGGATACCATCATGGCCACTGCAAACACCGCCGACATCACCGCCACCGCCAAGAACGCCGTTGCCGACCTCCAGGCGCGCGCCAAGACCGTCTACGCCAAGGGCACCGAGCTCACCGCCGAAGCGACCGAGTTCACCAAGGCGAACGTCGAAGCCGTCGTCGAAAGCGGCAAGATCTTCTTCACCGGCGCGCAGGAACTGCTCAAGGACAACGTCGAAACCGGCAAGACCGTGATCGAAACCGTCACCGCCGACGCCAAGAAGGTCGCCGCTGTGAAGTCGCCGACCGAGCTCATGCAGCTCCAGGGCGAACTCGCCCGTCGCAACTTCGACGCGATGGTCTCCTACGGCTCGAAGCGCACCGAAGCCTGGGTGAAGCTCTACAACGAAGCCTTCGCCCCGATCTCGAACCGCGTCAGCGTCGCGGTCGAGAAGGTCTCGAAGGCCGCCTAAGTCAACGAATTCTCCGACCGGGCCTCTCTCCTCTCTCCCAACCCGGTCCACGAGAGCGCGCCGCAAGGCGCTGGCCGGCCAGACGCAAGTCTGGCCGGCCTTTTTCTTTGTCTGAGCCGTTCGATGTTGGTGGGCGGAAAGAGCGCTAGGGCTCCAGTGTCACCGAGTTGATCTTCGTGCCCGGAGCAAGATGCCTGACCTGATCGTGGAGCTGACCGGCGATGTGGAGCTTCACCAGAAACGACATCGTCTCGATCTGGTCGGCCGAAATCTCTCCGCCGAGGATCGGGGCAATCTTGAAGTCGTAGCACTCGCCCGGGGCGAGGATCAGCCCGCGCCCGATCGCGCCCAAAACCAATCCGGCAAGGAGCAGCTCGTCTCTTGCAGCCTCCTCCTGAAGGATGGCGGTGAACTCGGATAGAGAGCCAGCCACCGCGTTAAGCTTGCCGTCGAGCGTATCGAGCTGATGGATCGCGCCTTGGGTATCCCTGAAGAACGGCTCGCCGAAAGCCGACACGGCGATAGTGGTGAGCCCGTCGAGCCCGATCCATTCCCATGCTTCGAGTGCTCCTGCGATCATGTCCGCGGGAACATCGATGAACAGGTGGCCGAGCTCGGGCGGTCCGCCGATCGTCACGAGGTCGACCGTAAGGGCGGGCTCGGGCACGCTGTCGTCAGACTTTCCTCGGAACCCGTCGCCAATGCCCACGTCCTGATCCCTTCGCGAATGTCTGTCCTGACCGAAGTGAAGCACAAAACCGGGCCGGCGCATACCGCCGACCGGCACCAAACAATTCGTACGCAATCGCTTGCACACGCCCAAGCGAATCCCATAATGGAGGCTCATGCTTCAACCGCGCCTTCCTGACCTTGCCGCAATGGCCGGGCTGCCCCCGTCGCAGCAGGCCGCGCCGCAGCACGCCGCCCCCGCGCGCGCGGAAGACGAGGATGGCGGGAAGGACGGCGGCGGTTCGGGCGGCAGCCAGATCGGCGTCGCCACCAAGACCCGCGCCAAGGCCAAGAAGCCGAGCCAGTACAAGGTGCTGATGCTCAATGACGATTACACTCCGATGGAATTCGTGGTGCTGGTGCTGAAGCGCTTCTTCTCGATGGATCTAGAACAGGCCACCCGCGTCATGCTCCACGTGCACCAGCGCGGCGTCGGGGTGTGCGGGATCTTCACCTATGAGGTCGCCGAGACCAAGGTGAACCAGGTGATGGACTTCGCCCGCCAGAACCAGCACCCGCTGCAATGCACGCTTGAGAAGGCCTGACCGGGCGGCGATGCGCCTGCCCCACCACCCCGAACCCGATCCCGTCCTGCCGGGTCAGGAGAGCGTGTGGGACTACCCCCGCCCTGCCATTGCCGAGCCGACAGCCCGTCACATCCGCATCGTCCACAGGGGCCTGACCCTCGCCGATACTCGCGCTGCTTGGCGGACGCTCGAAACCTCGCATCCGCCGACCTATTATATCCCGCAAGCGGATATCGCGATGCAGCACCTCGCGCCCAACCCGGCGCGCTCGCTGTGCGAGTGGAAGGGACAGGCGGCCTATTGGGACGTCATCATCGGCGGTGAGCGGCTTCAGGGCGCGGGCTGGTCCTACCCTTCCCCCACATCCGGCTTTACCGGGATCGCGGGCCACATCGCCTTCTACGCCGCCCCGTTTGACGAAGTCACCATCGACGGCGAGCAGGTCTCCCCCCAACCCGGCGGCTTCTACGGCGGGTGGATCACCAGCAAGGAAGCAGGCCCCTTCAAGGGCATCCCGGGTAGCCGCTTCTGGTAAATCCACCGCTCAGGCCGATGCTTTCATAGCAATTGGGGACATGACGCGCCCGCGCGAAGCGGCTAGGGCTTGGCGGCGCGCGCGCAACCGACCACGGATCCGAAAGCCCTTTGTTCAACTTCATCCCCGCCATCGATCGCTACATCCTGCGGCTCACGATCGTGCCGATGCTCGGCGTCTTCGCGCTCGCCGCGTCGCTGCTGATGCTCGACAAGATGCTGCGACTGTTCGATTTCGTCGCAGTCGAGGGCGGGCCGGTGGGCGTCGTGTTCAAGATGCTCGGCGCGCTGATCCCCGAATATGCGAGCCTTGCGATCCCGCTTGGCCTGCTGCTCGGCGTGCTGCTGGCGTTCCGCAAGCTCGCGACCTCCTCGGAACTGGACACGATGCGTGCGGTGGGTCTGTCCTATTTCCGCCTGCTGAGGATGCCCTATGCTATCACGCTGGTGCTGGTCGCGGTCAATGTCGCGCTGGTGTTCTATGTCCAGCCGCTGAGCCGCTACTATTACGAACAGCTCGAATATGAACTGCGCTCGGGCGCGCTGGGGGCCTCGATCAAGGTCGGCGAATTCACCACGCTCGCCGACCGCATGGCCTTGCGGATCGAGGCGAGCGAGGACGAGGGGCGGCGGCTGGTCGGCATCTTCGCCCGCGTCGCCAATGCCAAGGGGCAGGTGCTCTCGATCTCTGCGCGCGAGGGAGCGTTCCTCGCCACCCGCGACAATCCCGACACGATCATCCTGCGCCTGACCGAGGGCACGATCATCCAGGATACCGGCATGCGCGGCCAGACCCCGCGCGTGCTCAGCTTCAGCCGTCACGACCTGCCGATCGATCTGCCTGCAATCGAGAAGTTCCGCGCGCGCGGGGACGAGACGCGCGAATATATCCTCCCCGAACTCCTCAGGATGGGCTGGAGCCGCGACGCCGCCCCGCAACAGCGCGATGCCAGCGTGGCGAGCTTCAATTTCCGGCTGGTCGAGATCCTGATGATGATGCTGATGCCGCTGCTCGCGGTGGCGCTGGCGATCCCGCCCAAGCGCTCGACGAGCGCGCTGGGCGTGTTCGTCTCGATCATCATGGTGGTCGCCTATCACAAGGTGAACCAGTACGGCGAGGATGTCGCCGCGCTCGGGCGGCTCGATCCGATGCTCGCCTTCTGGGTGCCCTTCGCGCTGTTCGCGGGGCTGATCGTGTGGATGTATTACCGCGTCGCCTATGTGCCGGGCGGGCAGGCGATCGGCGCGCTGGAGATGGCCTTCGCCAAGCTCTCGAAGCGCATCGCCAAGCTGTTCACCCGCCGACGCCCGCGCGCCTACCGTGCCGCCGCCGCCACAGCGCCTGCCGAGTAACCCGCGATGCAGCTCGATTTCTTCCCCTCGCGCACGCTGACGCTCTATCTCGCCCGGTTGTTCGTGGTGCGGATCGTCGCGGTCCTGTTCATGCTGGTGCTGGTGCTGCTGGCGCTCGATCTCTTGTCGAAGACCGGCGACATTCTCGCCGCGCCCGGCAATGGTCAGGGCGAGGTGCTGCGCTATGCCAGCCTGCGCCTGCCGCAGCTGGTATCGAACTTCCTGCCCTATTCGGTGCTGCTCGCCTCGCTCCTCACATTCTGGCCGCTGAACCAGAACAGCGAGGTGATCGCGATGCGCGCGGCGGGGCTTTCGGCCCATCAGGTGCTCTCGCCAATGCTGCTGACCGCGCTGCTGGTCGCGGCGGTGAGCTTCGGCTTCAACGAGCGGATCCTGACCCGCGCCAATGCGACGCTGAAGGCTTGGGAGGCAGCGGACTACGGCCCGATCCCCGACGATGACAGCAGCGCCGTCAAACCGCGCGCCAATATCTACCTCACCGATGGCGAGAACATCCTGTCGGCCGCGACGCTCTCGGGCGCGGGGCAGAACATCGTGCTGACCGGCGTCACCTGGTACGCGCGCGGCCCCGGCGGGATCATCCGCGAACAGATCCGCAGCACACGCGCGGTCTATGCCGGGCCCGGCTGGCGGCTCGAGAACCCGGTCAAGTTCGATGTCGCGGGCGCCGTCACCGAGCGTCCGGCGGCGCTGGTGGTGGGGCAGAACCTCAGCCCTGAGCGGATCATGCTGCAAACGGTCGATCCCGACGTGCAAAGCTTCTGGGATCTGTCGGGCAGCATCGATGCCTACGAGGCCGCCGGCCGCAACACCGACGAGATGCGCGCCAAGTGGTGGCACCGCTTGTCGGGGCCTTTGTCCGCGCTGCTGATGCCGCTGCTCGGCTCGATCGCCGCCTTCGGCCTGGCGCGTTCGGGCCAGATGTTCGTGCGCGCGATCATCGGCATGGCGCTGGGCTTTGCCTATTTCGTGGTCGACAATGCCGCGCTGGCGATGGGGAGCTTCGGCGGCTACCCGCCCTTGCTTGCCGCATGGGCGCCCTTCGTGCTGTTCCTGCTGGTCGGCGAGACGGTGCTGATCCGGACCGAGGAGTGAGCCGGGGCGCGTGGTCGCTCCGCCTCGCGCGGCCTGAGGATGCCGAGGCCATGCCCGCGATCGAGCGCGCGGCGGCGGCGGCCTTCGCGGGCGAGTCTTCGATCGATCCCGCCCGCACCCGCTCCGAGGCGGACTATGCGCGGCTGATCCGCCGGGGCCACAGCCTTGTCGCGCATGTGGGCGAGGCGATGGCGGGTTTCCTCGTCGCCCAGCCCTTCAGCCGCGAGCTGCACATCTGGGAAATGGACGTCGCGCCTGCCTTCCAGCGGCGCGGGATCGGCGCGGGGCTGGTGCGCGCCGCACAGATCGACGCGCGCAACACCGGCTTCCGGGCGCTGACCCTCACCACCTTCCGCGACCTTGAGTGGAACGCGCCCTTCTACGTGC
>CAMCUB010000047.1 GCA_945878845.1 Erythrobacter sanguineus
CTCTTCCGCAGCGCTCCCCGTCACCCGGCCGACCGCCGCGATCAGCCCGTCCTTGACCGCGACATCGCCGGTGAAGGCCGGAGCCCCGGTGCCGTCGACGATCGTGCCGCCGCGGATGATGAGGTCGTATTGCGCCATGTCTCTCTCCCGTTTTGCGAGTGATGATGTCGCAAAGCGGGCGGCGCGGCAAGGGGCGGGAAGGGACGCCTTGGGTCAGCCCCCGAAGAAGCGCTGCCACCAGCCCCGCGCGGCCGGCGGGGGCGGCGACGCACCGGAAGGCGGCGCGGTCAGCCCTTCGACAAAGGCGGCAAAGGTCTCGCCGAGCCGGACCATCCCCTCCTCATTGGGGAAGGGATCATCCTCCTCTGGAAAAAGCATCTCATGATCGAACCACACCACCTCGCCGCCCGGCACCGTGAGGTCGAGCGCGAATTGATCGCCGCTCCAGTTACCCCCCATCACGATCCAGTGCAGCGGCACCTGCACAGGTTCGGGAGCGCCCACGGCGAGCCAATCGCGCAAGGTGGTGACGGGATAATTGTGGATGCCGGGCCGATCCCAGTCGGGGGCGAGCCCTGTGAGCGCGTAGAATTGCTCGATCAGGTGGCCGCTGCTGGTGCCGAGCCCGGGCTGCTCGATCGCCGAGGGCGAGGTCATCCCGCCGTTGCGGTGCAACATCAGGAAATCCCGGTAGTCTGTGGGCAGGGCTGCCCCGGCGCGTGCTTCAAGCCGCGCCAGGGCTGCCGGATCGAAGGGCACCGGATCACCAAGCAGAAAATCGGCCAGCGCCTCGGGGGGCATGGCAGGACGGCGCCCCTAGGCAGCCGCCATCCGTGCCGATTCCTTCGCCGTGTCCGGAGCGCCGAGGAACTCGCGGATCGCCGCGACGCTCTCGTCCGCGTGGGTCAGCAGGAACAGGTGCCCGCCGCCTTCGAAGGTCATGAGCCGCGAATTGGGGATCATCGCCTTGAGGATCTTGCCGTTGATGCGCGGCACGATCTGGTCGTCCTCGCCCATCATGATCAGCGTTTCCTTGCTCATGAAGGGGAGCGCCGGAAGGCTCGTCCAGCCCAGCATGCACATCAGCTGGTACATGTAGCCGCGCGGGGAAGGAGGCTTCAACCGGCTGATATGGCTGGACTTGTGGTCTTCGCCAGCAGTCGCAGTCAGCCCGCCGTAGAGCGTCTTGAAGTGCTTCGCCATGAACTCGGGGTCCACATAGCGGCGCGGATCGGCCATCTTGGTGAAGGCGGCGGGATTGCCCGGCACCATCACCATCCCGGGCGTGGTCGCGATTAGTGTCAGCCGCCGGGTGCGCCCCGGGTGCTGGAGCGCGAAGTGCTGCGCCATCGCGCCGCCCCACGAAACGCCCATCACGTCGACCTCGTCGAGCCCGAACCGGTCGAGCAGCTGCGATGCCGTCCAGCTCATGGTGAAGGGGTTGTAGGGCACCAGCGGGTCGGGCGATTCGCCCGTGCCCGGCATGTCGAACATGATGAAGCCGCGCTCGGGCATGGCAGCCGCGAGCGGCGCCACTGCCTCGATATTGGCGCCGATGCCGTTGAAGAACAGAACCGGCAGATGGTCGGAGGGCATATCGAGCCGCCAGGCAGCAGTCCGTAGCGTCCGGCCGCCCACTTGCTCCATCGAGACGACCGCGTCGTCCATGGGATTGGTCACGTATTCACGTCCTTTCTTCGCCCCCACAAGGGAGGCGGGTTGGGCGCGCACACCGATCCCATAGCGCGCGCGCCCACAAGCAATGCGCCTTTCGTTCCGCTGCCGGAACGCCCCTGGCGCGTATCTTCTGTATCAGACTTCTTCGACGACGTAGAGTCCCGGCGCGGCTTCCATGGCTGCATAGGTGTCATTGCCGAGGTGTGCGGGCGCCGCCTTCATCTTGCCCGAGCGCTTCTGCACCCACTCCATCCACAGCGGCCACCAGCTGCCCGCGACCTCCTGCGTGCCCTGCAGCCACTCGTCGGCGGTGGCGGGGAGCTTGCCCTTCTTGGCTTGCACGAAATACTTCGCCTTTGGGTTGCCCGGCGGGTTGAGGATCGCCTGCATGTGGCCGCTCTGCGAGAGCACGTAGGTCACGTCCTTCGAACCGAACAGCTGGGTCGAACGATAGGTCGCCTTCCACGGCGTGATGTGATCGGTCACCCCGCCGAGGATGAAGAGGTCCGCGGTGACCTTGCTGAGGTCGACCTTGTGCCCGGCCATCTCGACCTCGCCCTGCTTGGTGAAGGCAAGGGTTTCGAACAGCGTCAGGAAATCGCCCATCAGGCTGGAGGAGAGGTTTGTCGCGTCGGCATTCCAGAAGAGCACGTCGAAGGCCGGCGGGTCCTGCCCGAGGAGGTAGTTGTTGATGACGTAGTTCCAGATCAGGTCATTGGGGCGCAGCCAGGCAAAGCCGCGCGCCAGATCGTCGGCCTTGATGATGCCCGCCTTCATCGCGCGTTGACGAGCGAGCTTCATCCCGTTCTCGCTGACCAGCGATCCGGCCTCGATATCGGTCGGCATGGGGTGGAGGACGCAGACCATCAGCGTCAGCGTGCCCAGGATCGGATTGCCGGTGGCTGCTAGCTTGGAGGCGAGGACCGAGGCGGTCTGCCCGCCCGAGCACCCGGCCGACACGTTAACCTTCTTCGAGCCGGAGATGTCCGAGACCACCTCCAATGCCTTCTCGCAGGCCGCGATGTAATCGGCCATGCCCCAGTGGCCCTGGTCCTTGGACGGGTTGCGCCACGAGATGACGAAGGTCTGGATCCCGTTGTCGACCTGCCACTTGATCACCGACTTGTCCGGCGAGAGGTCGTTGATGTACATCTTGTTGATCTGCGGCGGGATCGTCAGCTGAGGGATGTCATAGACTTCCGGCGTGGTCGGCGCATATTGCAGCAGCTCCATGATCTCGTCGCGGTAGACCACGCTGCCTTTGGAGGTCGCGATATTCTTGCCCAGCTTGAAGGGGCGCTTGTCGACCTGGCTGACCATCCCCTTGTTGTGGACGATGTCGTTATAGGCGTTCTGGAGCCCCTTGATGAGGCTGAGGCCGCCCGAATTGATGACCTGCTTCTGCGCGGTGGGGTTGCCGATGAGCGTGTTGGTGGGCGAGAGGCCATCGAGGATGATATTCGCGATGAAATTCGCGCGGTTGCGCTCCAGCTCGTCAAGCTCGAGCTCCTCGAGCCAGCTCTTCATTCCTTTCTGCACCGCGAGGTAATATTGCGCGCCGGCGCGGAAGAAGGGGTTGTATTGCCACGCCGGGTCCATGAACCGCTTGTCCTTGGGATCGGGCACAAGCTCGCTCTTGCCGGTCAGGATCTTGACCATGTCCTGCGCCATCGCGCTGGAATGGCGCAGGAAGCGCGAGGGGTCGGACGCGGTCTCGCGCAGCAGCAGCGCGACTGCGCTCACGAAGTCCTCGCGTGCGACCCCGATCAGGGGCCCCAGGGCGTTGGTGGACTGGGCTGCTTCGTTTTCGAGCTTCACTTCGCTGCGTGCCATGAAATCCCCTCTGGTTCGACCTTGCGCGTGCCGCTTGCATCGGCTTTGGATTAACGCTGTCGTCGCCCCGGAGAATGCAGCCTTGCAGCCCAAGTTGCAAGCATGAGCGACGGGGCGGCGCGCCCCGGCCGGCGCTGCTTGGTTCAAGATTTAAGCATCGCGATTAACGATTTTCTAGGTCATCCTGAGGCATGGCAGAGCGATGGCTGGGGAACCGATCCGCAAATTCGCTACTGACAATCCACGTCCGCTCGGGTCCGGGCGCGATCTGCGTTCTGTCGCCAATGCCCGGGCCGCCACTGCCGAGGCTGCCGCGGGCGAAAACCGCGCGCGCGGCGAACGGCGCGGGAGCGAGCGGTCGCTCGCGGAACGTTCGGGCGGGTTGCAGCAGGCGATTGACGAGCCTGCCAGCGAACAGAGTTTCTTCCTCCCCCGCCAGGCCGGCGGCATGACGCTGTTCCTCGTTGCCGCCTATGTGCTGGCAGCGGGGGTGTTCCAGGGCCTGCCGTCGACCAACACCATGACTTTCGCGCTCGCCTCGGCGACGCTGTTCGCCTGCGGCTCGCTGTTCGCTTCGATCGAGCGCCGCGCCGAGGCGGTGAGCGGGCTCAGGGTTGGGATCGTGTTTGTCGCGATCGTGCTGCCGATGGCCTGCGCGGGTCTCGCGCTGGCGCTGTGGGTGGGCGAGGGCCTGCCGTGGCAATGGGCCATCGCGACGCTCGTGTGCATCAACGCCGCCGCCGCCGCGCTGTTCGACATGCGCATCATCTCGCTGTTCTGCGCCAAGATCGCGAGCTGGGCCGGGTTTGCCGTGCTGGTGCCCGAAAACATCACCTATGCTGCGGTGCTCGCCGCCGCGCTCACCTTATTGCTAATCGCCCGGCTCGAATGGAAGGCGGCGCAGCGCCGCCGGCTCGCCCGCGAGGCGCGCGAACGGGTCGCGGCCCGCGCCGAGGACATCCTGCGCAGCTTCGAGGAGACTGGGCAGGGCTGGTTCTGGGAAACCGACCGCCGCGGGCTCATCACCTATATCTCGCCCAAGGCCGCAACCGTGCTTGGCAAGACCACCGACGAGGTTGTCGGCTGCCCGCTCTCGGAGATCGTCGATCCCTCGCAGGGCGCCGCCGATGCCGAGCGCACGCTGGCCTTCCACCTGTCCGCGCGCTCGGCCTTCCACGATGTCGAGGTGCGCGCTGCGACCAGCGGCGATGAACGCTGGTGGTCGCTCGCGGGCCGTCCGGTCTACGACAGCTACAAGAACTTCTGCGGCTTCCGCGGCCACGGTACCGACCTCACCGAAAAGCGCCGCTCCGAACAGCAGGTCTCGCGCCTTGCCCACTATGATTCGCTCACCGGTCTCGCCAACCGCGTGCAGATGAGCCAGGCATTGGAGCAGATCCTCGCCGCGCCCAGCGGACGCGAGCGCGCCTGCACGGTGCTGATGCTCGATCTCGACCGCTTCAAGCATGTCAACGATACGCTCGGCCACCCGGCGGGCGACGCGCTGCTCAAGCAGGTCGCCCAGCGGCTCGAGCGCGCGATCGACGGCCATGGGCGCTGCGGGCGTCTGGGCGGCGACGAGTTCCAGGTGATCGTCCCCGGCCACCAGGACCGCCACACGCTCGGCCACATGGCGCAGGAAATCATCAACTCGCTCTCGCAGCCCTATTCGATTCAGGGCCAGAGCGTGGTGATCGGCGCCTCGGTCGGCATCGCGCTCGCGCCCGAGCATGGCGCCAACAGCGACGAGCTGATCCGCAATGTCGACCTTGCGCTCTACGCCGCCAAGGACGCCGGGCGCGGGGTCTACCGCTTCTACGCCGAAGACCTCCACGCCGCGGCCGAAGAGCGCGCCGAGCTCGAACAGGACCTGCGCGAAGCGATCGCCAAGGGCGAGCTGCAGCTTTACTACCAGCCGGTGGTCTATGCCGCGAACGAGAAGATCGTCGGCTTCGAGGCGCTGATGCGCTGGCAGCACCCCAAGCGCGGGTGGATCAGCCCGGCCAAGTTCGTTCCTATCGCCGAAGACGCAGGGCTCATCGACCGCATCGGCCAATGGGCACTGCGCACGGCCTGCGCGGACCTTGCTCGCTGGCCGCGCTCGATCCGCTGTGCGGTCAACGTCTCGGCGCTGCAATTCGCCAACCCTGATCTGCCCACCATCGTCGCCAACGCGCTCGCCCATGCCGGGGTTGCGCCCTCGCGGCTCGAGCTGGAAATCACCGAAAGCGTGTTCCTCAACGACAGCTCGGGCACGGACGCGATGTTCAAGGCCCTGAAGCGGGTTGGCGTGCGGCTTGCGCTCGACGATTTCGGGACAGGCTATTCGTCGCTCGGCTATCTGAAGAAAGCGCCCTTCGACAAGATCAAGATCGACCGCAGCTTCGTGCAGGGCGCCACCGAAGAGGGCAGCCGCAACGGCGCGATCATCGCTTCGATCACCAGCCTCGCCGAAGCCCTGCACATGGACACCACGGCAGAGGGCGTGGAGACGCTCGACGAGCTTGAACTGGTGCGCTTGCTCGGCTGTTCGCACATCCAGGGCTATATCTACTTCAAGCCGATGAACGCCTCGGACGCGACCGCGCTGGTCTCGGGCGATCTCGTCGCCGAGGCCGACGGCCCGCAATCCGCCCGCGCGCCGCGCCAGAACCTGCTGCGCCGCGTGGTGGTGGTCCACAACGGCAACCGCCTCAACGCGACGCTGCGCAACATCTCCGAAAGCGGAGCGATGATCGAAGGGCTGTGGAACATGCCCGCCGGCAGCGCTGTCCGGATCGAGTTCTCCGCCGACAAATCGGTCACTGCCCAGGTGCGCTGGTCGCGCGAGAACCGCGTCGGCATCGAATTCCACCAACCGCTACGCCGCCGCGCCGATGGCTCCTTCGCCGTCCTCAAGGGCGCGCCGGGCCAGGCCGCGGGCTGGTAGGTGCGCGGATGCTTGACGGTGCCTTAGCAATTTCGCGCAGTCAGTCTCATTAGGCCAAAAGTAACCATCGGACTTTAGAACTGGTGAACACGCTCCGGCGGCAGGTCTCCTTGCGCGCCCGAGGTCTGGAGGTTTGCCCGCGAGATGTCCCTGAAGGGTCTCTTGTCTTCCCGAGGCGGTCGCAACGGATCGCTTGGCCCCGCATCGGTGCTGACCGATGGCGAGCGCCTCGCCATGCTCGACGAGCTCGAGCAGTCGGGGCTGGGCTGGTTCTGGGCGAGCGATGCGGCCGGGAACCTCACCTATCTCTCCGGTGCCATCGCCGCGCGGCTTGACCTGCCGCTCGACGCGCTGATCGGCCAGCCGCTCACCGCGATCTTCACCGCAGTCGAGAGCGACGGGCGGGGCAAGTCGCTGCCGCTGATGCTCGGGGCGCACAAGGCCTTCGTCGGCATGGCGGTGCGCGCCTCGCGGCGGCCGCAGGGCGCGGTGCTGCGGCTGTCCGGCCAACCGACCTTCTCTGCAGGCGACAAGTTCGTGGGCTTCCGCGGCACCGGGGCCGACATCACCGAAGAATATACCCGCGAGGAGGAAACCGCCCGCCTCGCGCGCTACGATTCGCTCACCGGCCTATCCAACCGCCACCGCATGGCGAGCCACATCGAAGCAACCCTCACCGCCTTCAAGGCCGCGCGCCGCACTTGCGCGGTGATGATGATCGATCTCGACCGCTTCAAGCATGTCAACGACACGCTCGGCCATGGAGCGGGCGACGATCTGCTCAAGCAGGTCGCAGCCCGCCTCGGTCGCGCGATCGACCGTGACTGCGAGATCGGGCGGCTGGGCGGCGACGAATTTCAGGTGCTGATCCCCGACATCGACGACCGCGGGGTGCTGGGCGAGCTGGCAGGCAAGATCATCGCCATGCTGCGTCAGCCCTACAGCCTCGAGGAGGGGCGCTGTGTGATCGGCGCCTCGGTCGGGATCGCGATTGCTCCGCATGACGGCATGACCCGCGAGGACATCGTGCGCGCGGCCGACCTTGCGCTTTATGCCGCCAAGAACGGCGGGCGGGCGCAATACCGCTTCTTTTCGGGCGAGCTCGAAAACGAGACGATCTTCCGCCGGCGGCTTGAGCAGGATCTCGGGACCGCGCTGCGCGAGGAGCAGCTGTTCCTGCGCTTCGAGCCGATCGTCGAAGCGGCTGGCGGCACGGTTGCCTCGCTCGAGGCGCATGTGTGCTGGAACCATGCCCAGCGCGGCGTGATCGACGAGGAGGAATTCGCGCAGATCATCGAGGGCTCGGCAATGATCGCCGATGTCGGCCGCTGGGCGGTGCGCGCGGCCTGCGCGGGCGCGGCCGACTGGCCCGAGAGCGTGCGGCTGGCGGTCAATGTCCCGGTGCCGCTGCTGCTCGCTGACGACTTCGTGGGCCTGGTCAGCGAGGCGCTGGATAGCGCGGGCCTGGCGCCAGGCCGGCTCGAGCTCGAGATCAGCGAGGCGGTGTTCTTCGGCGATGCAAGCGTGGTCGACCGCACACTGGCTGCGCTGTTCAAGCTCGGGGTGCGGCTGACGCTGGACGAGTTCGGAAGCGGCTATTCCTCGCTCGCTTACCTGCGCCGCGCGCCGTTCGATGCGATCAAGATCGACCAGAAGCTGATCGCCGAGGCCGAGTGCCACGATGCCCGCGAGATGGGCTTGGTGCGCGCGATCGTCGCGCTGGCGGGCGCGCTGCAGATGGACACGATGGCGAGCGGGATCGAAAGCCCGGCGCTGCTGGCGGCGCTCACGGAATGCGGGGTGCGCCATCTCCAAGGCCCGATCTACAGCGAACCGGCCGATGCCGAAACGGTGGTCGCCGAGATGTCCGGGGGCTCGTGGAAGATCGACCCCGGCGCCGAGCGCACCCGCCGCGCCCGCAGGCGCACGGTGTTCCGCAAGATCCAGGTGATCCACGATGACTACGCCTACGAGGTGACGCTGCGCAACCTCTCCAAGTCGGGCGCGCTGATCGAGGGGATTGCTGATGTGCCCAGGGGCACGCAGTTCGTGGTCGACCTCGGCGGCGGGCAATTGGCGGTGGCGACGGTGACGCGCTCCAACGGCGATGTGCAGGGGCTGGAGTTCGAGCAGTCGCTGATCGAGGACGGCTCGGGCGGGCTGTGCACCCGCAACCGCGTCTCGCCCTATGCGCTCGCCGCAGCAGGCGCCCCGCTCGCCCCGCTCGCCCCGGGCAAGTTCGTCAGCGTCGATCAGGGCGCGGCCGTGCCCAAGTTCGGCTATTCGCTACCCTCGCGCGGCGAGCCGAGCTAACCCCTACGGGGCAGTTGCGTTTTTGGCGAATGACAAGGCGGTGACCGGGCGCTACATCGCGCGGCGATGACCGACCTCTCCCATATCCGCAACTTCTCCATCATTGCCCACATCGACCATGGCAAGTCCACGCTGGCCGACCGGCTGATCCAGTTCACCGGAGGCCTCACCGCGCGTGAGATGTCCGAGCAAGTCCTTGATAATATGGACATCGAGAAGGAGCGCGGCATCACCATCAAGGCCCAGACCGTGCGCCTCGACTACACCGCCAAGAACGGCGAGACCTACCAGCTCAACCTGATGGACACCCCCGGCCACGTCGACTTCGCCTACGAGGTCTCGCGCAGCCTCGCCGCGTGCGAGGGCGCGCTGCTTGTCGTCGACGCAGCCCAAGGCGTCGAAGCCCAGACCCTCGCCAACGTCTACCAGTCGATCGAGCACGATCACGAGATCGTCCCCGTCATCAACAAGATCGACCTCCCCGCCGCCGAGCCCGACAAGGTCAAGGCCGAGATCGAGGAGATCATCGGGCTCGACGCCTCCGACGCCGTCCTCACCAGCGCCAAATCGGGCATCGGGATCGAGGAAGTGCTCGAGGCCGTCGTCGCCCGCATCCCCGCGCCCAAGGGCAAGATCGAAGCGCCGCTCACCGCCAGCCTCGTCGACTCCTGGTACGACCCCTATCTCGGCGTCGTCATCCTCGTGCGCGTGATCGACGGCAAGCTCACCAAGGGGCTCAACATCCGCTTCATGCAGGGCGGCACCCAGCACCTTGTCGACCGCGTCGGCTGCTTCACCCCCAAGCGCACCGACTTGCAGGAACTCGGCCCGGGCGAGATCGGCTTCATCACCGCGCAGATCAAGGAAGTCGAACAGGCCCGCGTCGGCGACACCATCACCACGGTGAAGGGCGGCGCGACCGAGGCGCTGGCGGGCTACAAGGAAGTCCAGCCGGTCGTCTTCTGCGGCCTCTTCCCGGTCGACGCCGCCGACTTTGAAAAGCTGCGCGAAAGCATCGGCAAGCTGCGCCTCAACGACGCCAGCTTCTCCTTCGAGATGGAATCCTCGGCCGCATTGGGCTTCGGCTTCCGCTGCGGCTTCCTCGGGTTGCTGCATCTGGAGATCATCCAGGAACGCCTCAGCCGCGAATACGACCTCGACCTCATCACCACCGCGCCCTCGGTGGTCTACCGCATCCACCTCGGCCATTCGCGCTACGAGGACGCCAAGGTCATCGACATCCACAACCCCGCCGACTGGCCCGACGAGAACCGCATCGAGGTGATCGAGGAGCCGTGGATCAAGGCGGTGATCTACACCCCCGACGAATATCTCGGCGCGATCCTGAAACTGTGCCAGGACCGCCGCGGCATCCAGACCGAGCTCACCTACGTGGGCGGCCGCGCGCAGGTGACCTACGAACTGCCGCTCAACGAAGTGGTGTTCGATTTCTACGACCGCCTGAAGTCGATCTCGCGCGGCTACGCCTCCTTCGACTACGAACAGATCGGCACCCGCGAGGGCGACCTCGTGAAGATGAATATCCTCGTCAACAACGAACCCGTGGATGCTTTGTCGCTGATCGTCCACCGCGCCAACGCGGAAGAGCGTGGACGCGGCATGTGCGAGCGCCTGAAAGACCTCATTCCCCGTCACCTCTTCAAGATCCCGATCCAGGCCGCGATCGGCGGCAAGGGGATTGCCCGCGAAACCATCGCCGCCCTGCGCAAGGACGTGACCGCCAAGTGCTATGGCGGCGACATTTCCCGGAAGAAGAAGCTGCTGGACAAGCAGAAGAAGGGGAAGGCGCGCATGCGGGAGTATGGGAACGTCTCGATCCCTCAGGAGGCCTTCATTGCTGCTCTCCGCATGGGCGAAGAGTGAGCCGCTAATTCCCCCTCCTCTTCAGAGGAGGGGGTAGGGGGTGGTGGCGAGCGCAGCGAGCGCTTCCGACGCCGCAGGCACCACCGCGCTGCGACTAGGCCGCTGACGCGCCCAAGTCTCGCTGCCCCTCCTCTAAAGAGGAGGGGTGAGTCAGCCCGCAATCCTCCCCGGAACGGGGAGGGGAACCACCGAAGGTGGTGGAGGGGCGGGCGAGGCTGCTCCGAAGGCAAGTGGGGTCTCACACAAAGCCACAAAGACACAAAGAAGGCAGCCCTTCACCCCTCCCGCTCGCGGGAGGGGCCGGGGGTGGGCCTGTAACGTCGGTACTCGTTCTCTGTTCGCTCCACTCGTTCCCACCCCTAACCCCTCCCGCAAGCGGGAGGGGGATCAAGCTGTAAGCGAGAGGATGTAACTCCGGCCGGCGGGTGGCCGCAGGCCGGCCCGTTCGACGTCACGGCTGCGGCTTTGCCGCGGCTAACCTTCAATCCTCCCCTTAAGGGGAGGGGGATCACCCAAAGTGGCGGAAGGGCGCGCGGCGCGCCAAATTGGGGGGTCGATTATGCATTCACATCCCCTCAGACATGTACTCAGCAAACTGCCTTCTCATCCAAGATCCAGATAAGCCATTCATTTGGCTAACTGTTTTGAACATTATGTGCATGGCTGGACAATATTCGTTGGGTGGGTATTTCTTATAATCTGCTGAAACCGTGAAAAATCTCTCCAGTGCAGCTTCGTCACCGTCGAAGACCGACGATATATTTTCTGCGAAAGCGTTTTCTGCTATCCCGACCTGACTCTCTGTCAGTTCAATAGGTTTGGGATAATCTTCTATTTCAGCAAATAGGGAAAATCTAAGAATGCGAAGATAATCGCGTAAAGTTTCATTGCAAAGTGTCTGAATTGCGGAAAATTCATCCGCGGACGCTTCAGATTTAATGTCAACCAATGCGCTGCAATTCGATATGTTTTTCTCAATAGCCGATTCATAAATCGAGAACAATTTATCAATGTCACTTTGGGGCAGGCTTCTCATGCCCTTTAGTTGCGATACGGTAGACAAATTGAACATAATGACGCGAGCAGAGGCGGGGTCTCTAACGGGATCAATTTTCGCTGCTTCAAGTTCTTGACTAATACGCAGAATCACTAAATCATTTTCGAATATTTGATTAAGATGGTCTGCTAATATATCAGCAAGCGTGCCCTTCGCTCCGATTGCCTTTGCCCCATTGATGGCAAAGTCCAGATTTTTTGCGCATTGAAAGCAACCACTGATATGATGCTTGAGCGGGAGTGGAGCTAATGGCTGGGCGGGTTTGGATTGGCGGCGGTATGGAAACTACCGCTGGCTTCGCCGGGTCTTTCCAAACAGTGAACTCAATCGGCACCGAACCTGAGCTTGCTGCCCTGATCCATTCGACCTTGTCAGGCGGCGCTAAAGTAGTGAAAATCACAGCTGATCCTGATAAATTGAGTTGCGACAGATAAAAGCCAACCATAGCGTTCGCCACGCCGCTCTCAACTTTTCGGCCCCCTTCGTCGATATAGCTCGCGTGAAAACCAACTTTTCCGTCGCCACTTAAGATACGCTGCGTTCCAGCCACCCAAATAAGTGCGCAAGCCGATGCGCATTGATCGTCTTCCATGACGAGAGTGCGATAACCTTGCAGCCGTATTTGGCGCCCAATCTCCAATGCAGGCTTCAACATACCACCGGAGCTGTTCAGAACAACTATTGCGTTTTTATACTTTACGGATAGCTCTCTGAAGCGTTCTTCATCTCCAGATTAAATCGGACCGTTGAGGAATATTACCTCAGTTCCATTTTCAAGTGTCTCGTTGTAAAGCTCCGCGCCCAGTGCAGAGGTGCTAGCTCCGACCAGCATCAGAGCAGACACAAAGAACTTGATCCCGCGCCTCAACTCGCCCTCCAACGGATATCTTTGAAAAGGGAAAAATTCTGTTTCCGTCAGCATGATGGAGTTTTTGTGTGACACTGTCCATCCATGTCTCTCGGTGGATACCAAGCAGACAGACTTTAGACGATCACAGCCAACACCGAATCTCGGTCGGAGAGAGCCGCAAAGGCATAAAATAGTGCGGCGCATCGGCATCCAGTGGTGCCAACCTCGTCGCACCCTCGCCTGCCCCTCCACCACCTTCGGTGGTCCCCCTCCCCTTGCAGGGGAGGATTTTTGCGCGCCTCGCCCCTCAAGGGTCGAAGTTGTCGTCTTTGAGCGTCCACACCGTCTTCGGCGGCGGCGCGGGCTTGGGCTTGCCGTAAGAGTAGCCCTCGGGCGGGTGCTGGGGTGGCGCATCCTCCTCGCGCGACGGTGCGGGCAGCGCAGGCGCTGCGGGCGGGTCGTAGAAGTCGGTCGGGGTGCCGTGGCCGCCGCCGACCATGTTGCGGGTGCGCTCGTCGGCGTTGATCGCGGCGAGGTCGCGGTCGCGCAGGGCGGCGAAGTGGGCGAAGGCGGCGAGGGTTTCTTCCGAGAGGACGGCGCGGCGCTCGGGGCGTTCGCGTTCGATGCGGCGGCGGATGTCCATGATCTTGCGGTCGATGCTGGCGCGCGCCTCGGCCGCGGTGACGTTGGGTTGTTCGGCCTCCCACTCTGCGCGCCATTGCTTCTTGAGCCGGTCGAGCTGCATCTGGCTCACCGCGTTCAATCCCTTCGGGCCGCCGCCTGCGGCAAAGCGCTCGGGCGCGCGGTTGCGGAGCATGAACATCAGCAGCCGGTCATTGTGCTTGGTGCGGGTGCCGAGGAGCTTGCCGTAGGAGTAGACCGGTTCCTCGGTGCCGTTGAGCGCGCGGTCCATGGCGACGTCCTCGATCCGCTGGATGCCGAGCTGGAGCGCGGCTTCCCAGGCGGCGCGGAATTCCCCGGCGCCCGGCTGGCGGCGCAGCTGGTAGGCGCCGACGCTGCTCATGTCGACCGCGCGGGCGGCGGCCTCGACCGAGCCGAGGTCGGCGAGCGCCTCGATGAAGGCGCGCTGGCGGTCGGGCGTCCAGCCGTCGTGGCGCTGGTATTGGCGCGGGACGGGGGTGAAGGCGGGAAGCTCGCCCCCTTGCGCGACGACGTCGTGGAGGGGCAAGCGGGCGGTGCGGGGGTCTTTGCGGCGAGTCATTGGGTCAGAGGAACATATTTTGGGCGAGTAGGAAAATCTTCGCGCGGCGGGGGAGGGGCGTGCAGCTTCACTTGGCGTTCAGCGCGGGCCTCGTTATACGGCAGCCCATGTCGATGAAGCTCCCCACCCGTATCGCGCGCGCCGCGCTCGCCGCTGTCACTCTTGCGGGCCTTTCGGCCTGTGCCGGGGGCGGGGGGGAGAAGGACGTCGCTTACGTGGCGCGCGATGTCGAATCGCTCTATGCCTCGGCGCAGGAACGGCTCGACAAGGGCAACACGCTGCAGGCCGCGGCGCTGTTTGACGAGGTGGAGCGCCAGCACCCCTACTCGCCCTGGGCCCGCCGCGCGCAGCTGATGAGCGCCTTCAGCTACTACATCGCGCGTGACTACAACAAGGCGATCACCAATTCGCAGCGGTTCCTGTCGATCCACCCGGGGAACAAGGATGCGCCTTACGCCTACTATCTGATCGCGCTCAGCTACTACGAGCAGATCAGCGACGTGAACCGCGACCAGAAGATCACCGAGCAGGCGCAGACCGCGCTGCGTGAGGTCAACCGGCGCTTCCCGCAGAGTGAATATGCGGCCGACGCGCGGTTGAAGCTCGATCTTGTCGCCGATCACCTTGCGGGCAAGGAGATGGAGATCGGCCGCCACTACCAGCGTTCGGGCCTGTGGCTCGCGGCGGACATGCGGTTCCGCAATGTGGTCGAGAAGTTCCAGACCACCAGCCACACTCCCGAGGCGCTCTACCGCCTGTGCGAGAGCAGCCTGGCGCTGGGCGTGCGCGAGGAAGCGGTGAAATACGCCGCGGTGCTGGGCGCGAACTACCCCGGCTCGGAATGGTACGAACGCGCGTTCAAGCTGGTCGGCAAGAACGCCGAGGGTGTGACGGCGAGCTAAGAGCAACGGCGCTGCGTTGGGGCGGAGCGCTCGGCGGTTCGGCATAGCGCGCTAACCGCTTGCTTGTGGATAGCGCCCCTTTCGATCGCAGTGGTTTTTTGAGAGCCGCCTGGGGGGGTATGGCAATGACTTGGGGCATGGTGACGGGACATCGGGCGGCGTTGCGCCTGGTCTTGGCGTTCGCTGCCTTGGGGGCGCTTCCCGCTGCTGTTCACGCGCAAGACCTTTCTGCCCTGCCCGACGCGGAAGTGGCGGAGCGGGCCGATGTGCTGGCGGAGGAGAAGCGGTATGCCGATGCCGTCCCGTTTTTCGCCGAGCTGGTCGACCGCTACGAGCAGCAGCAGGTTCTGACGCAAGAGGGCGTGCTGGCCTGGGCCGAGGACTTGCGCAGCCTCTACCGCAATCTTGAGCGGGACGATGCGCTGATCGCCTTGGATCGCCGCATGATCGAGGTCTGCCGGCGCGAACTTGGCGATCGCAGCCCTTGCGAAAGCGCATGGTATGCGGCGTTGGCGGCGGACCTGCAGACGGCCCGCCGCAATGACGAGGCCCATACCGCCTTCACCGAATGGCAGGCGATGGCCGAGGCAGCGTTCGGGATCGCCAGCGTCGAGGCGCGCAAGGCCCGCTGGGATTTCTCCTTCTTCCTCAAGGCTGAAGGCCGCTACGACGAAGCGGTGGCGTTGCGCGAACGGTCTCTCGAAATCGAGGAGCAGGCCAACGGAACCATGGCCGACGATACCGTCGAGCACGCCGGGCGCCTCTACGAGTTCTACAACGCCGCCACCCGGCTCAAAGAGGCCGAAGCCCTCGCCCGGCGCTTCGCTCAGGCGCATGTCGCGGATCGCGGCCTCGACGATTTCGATACCCAGCTGTGGCGGTTCCGGATTGCGACTGCCCGGCAGCGGCTCGGCGATCCGGAAGGGGCGCTGAGCGAGCTCGAAGCGATGGTCGCGGACGCGAACGGGCTGCCGATGAAATACCCGATCGATACCGAAATGCTGCGGCTTTACGAGCAGCTTGGCCGCTATGATGCGGCTGAGCGCATGTTGCTTGCCAAGTCGGCTGCAGTGGAGGCGCTGCCTGATGCGACGTCGCTCGAGAGCGAATGGGGCACGCTTGCAGAGTTCTATGGCTATCGCAACCGACTGCGCGAAGCCGAAACCTACTATCTCAAGATTATCGCGCTCAGCGAAGCCGAGGGC
>CAMCUB010000048.1 GCA_945878845.1 Erythrobacter sanguineus
TCCCCCGTCGTACGGGCTGGATGTTGGAAGTGCTTGTGGCCGATCTCGCTACCTTTTCCGGTAACCATTCCCGGCACGTACATGCCATCATAGTCAATCAGGCGAAGCCGGCCATTCGCTAAAATTATGTTTTCGTTCTGGAGGTCGCCATGAGCGATGTCTTGTGAGGATAAATATTTAGCCAGCTCTCTTAGCTTATTCCGCAAATCAGCGATTTGACTTTGCTGCCCCTTGTGACGATCGAGAAAAATGCCCAGGGTATCGCCTTGCACCCAGTCCATTTTGAGCAGCGGATATGACTTCCCGCCGACCTTGATACCTGAGGGCTGGAAATCGAAGTCGACAAAGTAATCGCTATTCAAAGACCTGATTTTATTTGATATCGCCGCGTAACGCTGCTCGATACCAGGCACCTCGCGATGAAAGCAGCGGACTGCAAATCGCCTGCCTCCCGAGCTAACTTCGTATGTAAGCGCAAAGCCGCCAGACAAGGCTAGCGGCAATCCCAGCTGATTTGTTTTGACGCTACCATTTCGGAGCTCAGGATCAGTCAGCGTGCGCTCTGGGGACTGAATAGCGTCGTTATATTCAACGATCTGAGGATAGCTCATGCGACGCCCTCAAGTTTCAGGACCATGAGCGTCGCATCATCGACTCTCATTCTTTGAGCCTGCTGTTCAGTGCGGAGAAAATCTTTGAACGCTTCCTCATCGGCCAACTCGGCTAGTTGAATTGCTCGTTCATATTTACACTCTAGACACCAAGCGCCGAGCGCATCAGTCATCAACAGGAGGGTCACTACTCCTGGATGTTCGGATAGCTGGAGGGGTTGTATCGATTCCTCAGGAACGAACGCCGAACCTGATTTTGTCGATAACAGTATTGGATCCTGCCTGAATTGCGAAGGTTCCTCGTATGGGTAGGAAGTTATCCATCCATCCACGTCGTCAATCATGACAAGCACGCTGTCGCCAACGCCGAGGACGTGAGCCTTACCTTTATCGGGATCGAATTCTATGCCCAAAAGTGTCGCGAAACTGCCGCGATCAAAGGCGGCTTGCTTGTTCCATGAGAGATCTGCGAAATTGTGATGTTCGGAAAATTCTTTCCTCGCAAGTTCGAGCCAAAACTCATCGACATCAGCGCACTTAACAAAATGGCCGGTCAGAATTTTAGACCAAAGCGCCGAGTCATATGAAATGCTCGCACCGTCACTAACGACGAATATCTGACGGTCCTCGTCGTATGCACAGCTATCTTCATTGGGCTGACCTGACGATTTAGAAATGCAGTGGCAGAAAACTAGTTCCAGCCTTCTAGCTGCAGCGCCTGGGGTCTCCATTGCTTAGCGGTCTGCGGTCAATCTCGGGCGAGTGCCGATATCGAAGAAATTCACGATGTCCTTCGGATCGCCGTTGAATATGAAACCTCTAGACCCATCGCGGACGCCATAGCCTTTGTCTGCGGCAAGCTGCGCAATATGGCTTGGGAAACTGCTCGACATACGGAAGAGCATCCGCGCAAAATCCTCAGCAAGGCCGCTTTCCGAAGCGGGAAACGCCGCGCTTTCTCCGGCCTTTGTCGAGACGTGAAGATTGAACAAAAGGCATTGTCCATCGTTGGTCGAGAGCTGCTTAAGCGCATCGGCAATCTGCTCCGGATTACCGTCTGTCGCCTCGCCATCGGTGACATGCAGGATAGTCGGTGGGTAGTTCCCCGGATGACTGTCGCACCAGCTCACTAGGACTTCTGCTGCCTGGGTCAAAGCTTGGTACATGGGAGTGCCACCGCTTGCCTGAGGCTGAAACCAGACGGGAAACTTCACCTTCCGTTCGAAGACGCCACCGGCGCCATCGTCTTCCAGCCTGGTTCTATCTTCCACCCGCAGCGGATGATCGGCGATCTCCACAACCGAGTTGATTGCTCCAGTCAATCCGCCACCTAGACCTACGGAAACACCCTGACCGCCATAACCAATTACACCGATGTCGAAGTAGCTTCGTACCCCATCGGCTTTTGTGCAGTTTGTGACGAGGGTATAAATAGTTTTATTCAGAACATCGGCAACAAAATCAGCCTTACTGCGCCCAGATGGCATCACGTCTGCCATCGATCCTGACTGGTCAATAATGAACAGAATGCACGTTGGGTTGTCACGGCTAATTTCGGCACTGTAGCTCATTCTGAATCCTCATCCCAAGTCAGATCAATGACTATTATGATCTGAACCCGATTGAAATAGCCTTATCTCAACTTGATCCACGATCGGCAATCGCAAACCTAGCAGAATCCCAAAACCCGCGCGGTCTGGTTCATGGTAGCGGAACCCCATCGCTAGACAGAATAGCCCGTGGCCTCGAGATTATCCATACCGCGGGTTCTCAAAGAGGTGCCGCCCAGCTGGAATCAGCTTGAATTGAGCGGGATTCATTGAGGCGCAAAACCCAAGAATTGCGTGACTTTTCAGCCCATACCAGGTGACCATGGGGTTTAGGTGAAAAGAGACGAAAGCCGATCAGAGACCGATTTTGGCGTGTATGGCAGTCTCTTGGGTTTAGGCGCCAAAAGCAAAACGGTGCGAAAGCGTGGGGCTTTCGGGGCCCGTAAGGCCCATCTCATTGATTCGCGATGAGATGTTGGCGGAGCAGGAGGGATTCGAACCCTCGATACGCTTTTGACGTATACACACTTTCCAGGCGTGCGCCTTCGACCACTCGGCCACTGCTCCGTCGCGCCTTTGTCGCGCTACCGCTTCGCTTTGTGAGCGCGAAGACGGGAGCGCCCTTCAGCGCAAGCACGCGCCCCTAGCGGCGAAAGACGGGCTTCGCAAGGCGGTGCGGTTTGGCCGGGGGACGAATTCGTGGTAAAGGAGTCGCCGAGGCCAGCGCTGCGCGGATCCGGCATTCCCTGCGAACGCGGCCACGAAAGCCCCTTTTTCGCGCCCCCCTTTGCGTGCGGAAAAGGGGTTTTTGATTCCCGGGCGCTTATGGCACATCCGCAGCCATGAGAACCGCACGCTTCGCCGCCATCGCCGCGCTCGCCCTAACGCTGCCACTTGCCGCACAGGAGGCTGCCAAACCAGCCGCGCTGGCACCCTCCGAGATCGTCGCGGCCGCGCCCAAGGCCGACTGGGTGGCGATCCCGGCGGAGGACCTGCTGGTGATGACCCTTGCCCCGGACGCGGACGGCAAGCCCCGCACCGTCGTGATCCAGCTGATGCCCGCGCCCTTCTCGCAGGGGTGGGTCCACAACATCCGGCTGTTCGCGCGCGCCAAGTGGTATGACGGCATTTCGGTCAACCGGGTGCAGGACAATTACGTCACACAGTGGGGCGATCCCAATTACGACAACCCGGAGGCGACGGGGAAGCCCAAGCCGCTGCCTGAGGGGCTGAAGGTGATGACCGAGGCGGAATATGTCGTGCATGCGACCGAGGAAATGCTCGAACAGCATTTGAACTCGCTTGTAGGCCAGGTTCGAATTGCCTCCCGCGACCTTCGCGCCGCGACCGCCGCTGAAGAAGGTTCTGAGAGCGTCGAAGAGCGGGGCGACTGGCGCTATTCTGACCCTTACTCGCTTTCAGTCGGTCATCAGAAGGGTTGGCCCTACGCGACTGACGTGAAGACACTCTGGCCCACCCACTGCTACGGCATGGTCGGCGTGGGGCGGAACTATTCGCCCGACACGGGCTCGGGTGCGGAGCTTTATACCGTGATCGGCCATGCGCCGCGCCATCTCGATCGCAACATCGCGCTGGTGGGCCGGATTATCGAGGGGATGGAGCACCTCTCCTCGTTGCCGCGCGGGTCAGGGGCGCTGGGGTTCTACACCGCCGAGGAGGCAGGCAAGCGCACCCCTATCCTGACGGTGCGGGTCGCGAGCGACCTGCCGACGAGTGAGCAACCACGCTTCGAATACCTCTCAACCGAAAGCCAGACCTTCGCGACCTACGCCGACGCCATCGCCAACCGCCGCGATCCGTTCTTCATCGTCCCGGCAGGCGGCGCTGATATCTGCAACATCAAGGTGCCGGTGCGGCGGGTGGCCCCCTAGTCGTCATTGCGAGCGGCGCAGCCGCGCGGCAATCCATGGGCGGACCAATCCGGCGAGTGCGACATCGGTCCATGGATTGCTTCGCTACGCTCGCAATGACGAGGGCTGGCGCTAAACCCGCTGCATCAGCTCGATGCGGTTGCCGAAGGGGTCTTCGGTGAAGAACCGCGCGTAGCCTTCCACCGGCTTGTCCTCGCGGATCGGATAGCCCGCCGCTGCCAATGCTTCGCGAAGCGCTGCAAGGTCATCGACCAGCAGCGCGGGGTGCGCCTTCTTCGCCGGGCGGAAATCGGGGTCGATGCCGATGTGGAGGGCCGCACCGCCGCCGGTGAACCAGCAGCCGCTCGGCGACTGGTTGGCGGGCTTGGGCACCTCGGCCATACCGAGCAATCCGCCAAAGAACCGCCGCGCCTCATCCTCGCCGCCCTCGGGAATCGCGAGCTGGACGTGATCGAGCCCGACTACCGGCAACCTACTGCCGCTCCGCCTGCGCCACCGCGTCGCTGGCGCGCAGGGCCGAGACGATGCGATTGAGGTGCCCCACATCCTCCACCTCGACCTCGACGTCATAGGTCACGAAAGGATGGTCGATATGCGCCTGCATCAGCGTGATGATGTTCGCCTTGTTCTGCGCGAAGATGCCCGCCATCTCCGCGAGCGTGCCGAGCCGGTCGTAGATCGTCACCGAGAGCTGCCCCGTCGCGCCGACCGATTGCTTGCCCCACGCCAGATCGATCCAGTCGCTGTCGACCCCGCTTACCAGCTCCATGCAGTCGATCGCGTGGACCAGCACCGGCTCGCCCTTGCGGCGGATGCCGACGATGCGGTCGCCGGGGACGGGGTGGCAGCACGGGGCGAGGTCGAAGGCGACCCCGGGCGTGAGGCCGGTGATCGAGATCGCGCGTTCGCGGCGCTCCCAGTGTTCGTCTTCTTCGATCCCGGCGGTACAGCCGGGGACAAGCGCCTCCATCACCTCGCGGTCGGCGATCTTGGCGGCGCCGATCGCGTACATGAGGTCGTCGGGCTCCTCCAGCCCGAGCCGTTCTACCGCAGCGCGGATCGCCTTCTTGCCGATCCGGGCGGGCACGCGGGCGGAAATCTCGTCGAACAGTTTCGAGCCGATCGCGGCGACCTCGTCACGCTCCTTCATCCGCACCGCGCGGCGCACGGCAGCGCGCGCCTTGCCGGTGACAACGAAAGCGAGCCATGACAGCTGCGGCGAGGCGTGGGGGTTCTTGATGATCTCCACCACATCGCCATTCGCCAGCGGCGTGCGCAGCGGCATGTGGCGGCCATTGATCTTCACCCCTGCGGTCTGAAGGCCGAGCTTGGTGTGGACCGCAAAGGCAAAGTCGACTGCGGTCGCGCCCTTGGGCAGCTGGAACAGCGCGCCCTTGGGGGTGAAAGCGAAGATGCGATCCTGATAGATCGCCATGCGGGTATGCTCGAGCAGTTCCTCGGCATCGTGACTGGCATCGACGATCTCGATCAGGTCGCGCAGCCAGCCGACCGCGCCGTCGGGCTTGTCGCCCTGCTTGTAGGCCCAGTGCGCGGCGAGGCCGAATTCGTTGGTGCGGTGCATCTCGCGCGTGCGGATCTGCACTTCGACGCGCATCGAATTCTCGTACATCAGCGAGGTGTGCAAGCTGCGGTAGCCGTTCGACTTGGGGGTCGAGATATAGTCCTTGAACTTGCCGGGCAGGAACTGCCACGTGGTGTGCAGGGTGCCGAGCGCGCGGTAGCAGTCCTCTTCGGTGTCGGTGAGGACGCGGAAGGCCATGATGTCGGTGACCTGTTCGAAGCTGACATGGCGCTCGGCCATCTTGTGCCAGATCGAAAAGGGGTGCTTCTCCCGCCCCCAGATCTCGACCTTGAGGCCCGCTTCGGCGAGGCGCTGCTTGATCTTGAGGGCGATGTCATCGACCTGCCCGCCGCCTTGCGAGCGCAGCTGTTCGAGCCGGTTGGTGATGGTGGCGTAGGCTTCCGGCTCAAGCTCGCGGAACGCGAGCGCCTGCATCTCGCGCATATATTCATACATGCCCACCCGCTCGGCGAGAGGGGCGTAGATATCCATCGTCTCGCGCGCGATGCGTTTGCGCTTCTCGGGGTTCTTGATGAAGTGGAGCGTGCGCATGTTGTGCAGCCGGTCGGCCAGCTTGACCAGCAGCACGCGTATGTCTTCCGACATGGCGAGCAGGAACTTGCGCAGGTTCTCCGCCGCCCGCTCGTTCTCGGGCATGGCCTCGATCTTGGAGAGCTTGGTCACCCCGTCGACCAGCCGCGCGACCTCGGGGCCGAAATGCGCCTCGATATCCTCGATCGTGGCGAGCGTGTCCTCGACCGTATCGTGGAGCAGCGCGGTGATGATGGTCGCCTGATCGAGCTTCAGGTCGGTCATCAACCCCGCGACTTCGACGGGGTGGCTGAAATAGGGGTCGCCGCTCGCACGTTTCTGGCTGCCGTGCTTCTGCACGGTGTAGACATAGGCGCGGTTGAGCATCGCCTCGTCGGCTTGCGGGTCGTAATCGAGGACCTTCTCGACGAGTTCGTACTGGCGGAGCATCGCTAACTATGTGCTGCCCCTCAGACCGTATTGCAATGCACAACTACACCCGAAGGCGGGGCAATCTTCACGGGCCCGGGCAAGCGGGCCATGGACAAGGCCTGCGCGGGTTTGATAACGCTCTCAAATTGGGAAGAGGATGAAGAGAGCAATGGCTATGCGCATACGACGTTGGCTGCTGGCTGGCGCAGCCATTGTTCTGCTTGCAGGCTGCGGGGGAGAAGACGCGTCACCGTCGCCGTCCGCCCCGATCGCCTCGGGCCCGACGCCGACGCCATCCCCTTCGCCCTCGCCGACACCCACCACCATTGCCTTTGCCGAGGAATTCAACGCCGGCCAGCTCAACACCGCCATCTGGAAAGCGGAAGGGCCGAATTTCTGGGTCAACAACGAGCTTCAGGCCTATGTGAACAGCCCCGACACGATTGCTCTGCGCAGCAATGTCGCCGGGGCCGATGGCGGGGTTCTGGTGCTCAAGCCCAAATGGGCGCCCGGTCAGGACCCTCGCAGCGACCGGCGTGCCGATTTCCAGTCCGGACGGATCGACACGCGCGGCGCCTATGATTTCACCTACGGCCGGGCACAAGCGCGGATCAGGATGTCGGAAGGCACTGGCCTCTGGCCGGCTTTCTGGCTGCTCGGCAATGGCACCTGGCCTGCCACGGGCGAGATCGACATCATGGAATTTGTCGGCGAGCCGGGCTGGATCTCCGCAGCCTTGCATGGCTCGGGCTATTCCGGCGCCAACGCCTTTTCGCGCCGGTTCAACTTCCCTGCCGGAGTGCGGGTCAGCGATTGGCACATCTACTCGGCCGAGTGGAGCAGCACCGCGATCGCCTTTGCGGTCGACGGCAATGAATATTTCCGCATCACGCGCAGCGAAGTCGAGCGATCCGGCCCCTGGGCCTTCGACACGCCCAAGCACATCATCCTGAACTTCGCCCTGGGCGGGGATTATCCCTTCGGCGTGAACGGCGTGACAACGCCCTATCGCGGCCTGCCGCAATCGACCGTCGATGCGATCACAGCCGGTGAAGCGGAGATGCTGGTCGATTGGGTCAGGGTCACGCCGCCCTGATCCTGTGCGGCATTGCGGCTTATGACCACGTCGCGCGCGGCGGCAGGCTCATCAGGATCGCGTCGATATTCCCGCCGGTCTTGAGGCCGAAGATCGTGCCGCGGTCGTAGACGAGGTTGAACTCGGCATAGCGCCCCCGGTATTCGAACATCTGCGCCTCGTCGACCGCATCGAAGGGCGTGTTCATCCGCTTGCGCACGATCGCGGGGAAGGCTTCGAGGAACTGCTTGCCGATGTCCTGAATGAACGCGAAATTGCGCTCCCACGCGGCGTCATCGGGGCATTCGAGGTGGTCGCAGAAAATGCCTCCCACCCCGCGCCCGACCTTGCGGTGGGGGATGTAGAAATACTCCTCCGCCCACTTGGAATAGCGCTCGTAATAGGTCTCGTTGTGCGGATCGCAGGCGGCGCGCATGGCGTCGTGGAACTGCGCCGTGTCCTCTGCATAGGGGAGCGGCGGGTTGAGGTCCGCGCCGCCGCCGAACCACGCCTTGGTGGTGGTGAGGAAGCGGGTGTTCATGTGCACTGCGGGCACATGCGGATTGCTCATGTGGGCGACAAGGCTGATGCCGGTGGCGACAAAACCAGGCGCCTCGGCGCTCGCCCCGTTGATGCTGCCTGCGAATTCCTTGGCAAAGCTGCCGCGCACGGTCGAGACATTGACCCCGACCTTCTCGAACACCTTGCCCTTCATCAGGCCCTGCGTGCCGCCGCCGGGATCGGGGTTGCCCTCCTCCTCGCGGTTCCAGGCGGTGTATTGGAAGGCGGCGTCAGAGCCTGCCTCGCGTTCAATCGCCTCGAATTCGGCGCAGATGTCATCGCGCAAGGCTTCGAACCACACGCGCGCGCGGTCCGTGTAAGGTGTCCAGTCCGTCATACATCCCCGTCCGTAATCTTCGCCCACCATAAGCGAAGGCGCGCGAGGCACAAGTGGGGCTTTGGCCTCCGGCTCGGCCCGCAGCATGGTTGCCAAGCGGCGGAATTGTGGGCAGGGGACGAGCATGGTTCGCGCTATGTTCGCCCCCTTCCCCTTCGCCGGACACGAGCTTGCCCTCGGGCAAGGCCGCGCGCTCTACTGGCCTGCCGAGCGCGCGCTGCTGGTCGCCGACCTGCACTTGGAGAAGGCGAGCTGGTTTGCCGCAAGGGGCCAGATGCTCCCGCCCTATGACAGCCGCGACACGCTGGAACGGCTGGCCGACGCGGTGCGGGTGACGGGCGCGCGGCGGGTCATCACGCTGGGCGATAATTTCCACGATGACGCGGGCGCGCTGCGACTCGATGCGCATTGCACCGGGATGCTGGAAGCGCTGACCCGCGCGCTCGACTGGGTGTGGATCACCGGCAACCATGACGAGGCGCTCCCCAAGGGCTTTGGCGGGGCGATCCTCCCCGAACTGGAATTGGGCGGCGTGATCCTGCGCCACGAAGCGCGCGCCGGAGAGACTACGCCCGAGCTGTCCGGCCACTACCACCCCAAGCTGCGGGTCAACGTCCGCAACCGCCACATCGCCCGGCCCTGTGCGGTCATGGGCCGCAGCAGCAGCGGGGCCGAACGCATGATTCTCCCCGCCTTCGGCACCCTCACCGGCGGACTCGACGCGGGCCACCCCGAAATCCTCGGCGCGCTGCAACCCGCGCGCGCAATCGAGGCGCTGATGCCCGCCGCCGGGCGCATCGCGCGCTTCCCGCTGTGGCTGGCGGCGGCATGAACCGGTTCGTCCCGCTGCTGTATGTCTGGGACACACTGACGGTCTGGCATTTGGCAATCTGGCTGGCAGTGCCCGTGCTGCTCGGGATCGTGATGCCGCTGCGCGCCGGGCGTCCCATCATATGGGCATGGTTTGCCGCGGGTCTGCCGATGATGGCAATGGCCTACACCACGCTCGCGATCGCCACGGGACAGCTGTTCGGCGACACCTTCCCTCTATCGGCCTTGTGGCGCAGCACTGCACTGCTCGGCGGCCTGTCTGTCGGTTTGCTTCTCGCGGGATCTGACCGCAGGCCACCCCTGCCGATCAGCCTCGTCTTCGTGGCGGTCGGTGCCGGCTTCTTCACTTTCGCCTTGTGGTTCCTGCCGCGCGCTGCGGGCCTCGGCCTGATCGATTTCCACGAGGCACCATGGGGCGTGCACCTTTACCGCGCGCCCTAAGACTCCACCTAGCGCTCGGCCAAGTTTCGCACTACATAGCCGCCAGCAAGTAAGCCACCACAGGAGAACACCCCATATCACGTCCCCCCCGGCGCTCGATGGCCCCGCCCGTAAAAAGCGGTCCTCGGTTTGATTTCATGATCAACGTCCCCAAGGTTCGCGTCATCGATGACGAAGGCGAAAACCTCGGCGTGATGTTCACCCGCGAAGCGATTGAGCAGGCCAACGAAAAGGGCCTGAACCTCGTCGAAGTGTCCCCCAACGCGGACCCGCCGGTGTGCAAGTACCTCGATGTCGGCAAGTATCGCTACGAGGCGCAGAAGAAGGCGAACCTCGCACGCAAGACGCAGAAGACGCAGGACATCAAGGAAGTGAAGATGCGTCCGAACATCGACACCCATGATTATGACGTGAAGATGCGCAACGTGCACAAGTTCATCGAGAACGGCGACAAGGTGAAGATCACCCTGCGCTTCCGCGGGCGCGAAATGGCGCACCAGCACCTCGGCATGGACTTGCTGAAGCAGGTGCAGGACGACGTAGCGGAATATGCCAAGGTCGAAGCCTTCCCGCGGCTCGAAGGCCGCCAGATGCTGATGGTGCTCGCGCCCAAGTAAGCGCGCGGTTCCGGCAAAGGACAAGAGGGGCGGGCCGCAAGGTTTCCGCCCCTTTTCCTTGCCCGCCCCCTGCCCCTGCTGATAGTCCCTCACACCATGCCCGGGGGAGACACGCATCGCATGACCGCTCGCCGGATCGACCCCCGGACGATCGGCCGTGTGCTCGGCCCGCTCGCCTTTGCCCTCACCGCGCTGACCGCCCCGCCTGCGGGCATGGCTCCGGCTGCGTGGCTGGTCGCGGGGCTCACCCTGTGGATGGCGGCGTGGTGGATGACCGAGGCGGTGCCGCTCGCGGTGACCGCGATGCTGCCCTTCGTGATCCTGCCGCTGGCGGGGGTCTCGGATGCCGAGAAGACCGCGAGCACCTACTACTCCCCGATCCTGTTCCTGCTGCTGGGCGGCGCCTTCATCGCGCTCGCGATCGAGCGCACCGGCCTCCACCGTCGGCTTGCCCTCGCGATCCTGCGCGCAGTCGGCGCGGACGGCGGGCCGGTGCGGCTGCTGGTCGCCTTCATGCTCTCGACCGCGCTGCTCTCGATGTTCATCTCCAACACTTCGACCGCGCTGATCATGATGCCGATGGCGCTGGCGGTGCTGGAGGGCGGCTCTTCTGGAGGCGACGCAGAAGGCGTCCAGCAGGATGGCATCCACGGCGCGCTGCCCATGGGCATCGCCTTTGCCGCGAGCATCGGCGGGCTCGGCACCATCGTCGGCTCGCCCACCAATGCCATCGCGGTGGGGCTGCTCGACAAGCTGGCGGGCGGGCGCATCACCTTTGCCGAGTGGTCGCTCTACGGCATCCCGCTTGTCCTGCTGAGCGTGCCGCTCGCCGCCTACATCGTCGCGCGGGTGCAGCGCGTGGCCGAGCATCCCTTCGATGTCGCCGCCGCACGCGCCGCGATCGACAGCCATGCAGCATGGACCACGCCCGAGAAGCGGCTTGTGCCAATCGCGTTCGTCACCTTCATCGCCTGGGTCACCCAGCCGCTGGTCGCCGCAGCTCTGCCGCCCGGCGCGTGGACCGACGGCACCATCGCCGTCATCGCCGCGCTGGCGCTGTTCCTCCTGCCCGACGGCACCGGCCGCCCGCTGCTGGTGTGGCAGGAGGCCGAGCGCGCGCCGTGGAGCGTCATCTTCATGTTCGGCGGAGGCCTCGCGCTGGCGGCAGGCATGTCGGCCTCGGGCCTTGCCAAGTGGATCGGCGCCGCGCTGCTCCCGCTCGAGGCCTGGCCGCTGCTGCTGGTCGCGCTTGCGGTGACGGTGCTGGTGATCGTGATCACCGAGTTCGCGAGCAACGTCGCGACCGCCACGGGCATCGTCCCAGTGGTCGCCTCGCTGGTGGTGGCGCTGGGCGTCGACCCCATCCTGCTGGCGCTCCCGGCAGCGCTTGCGGCGAGCTGGGGCTTCATGCTCCCGGCCGGCACCGGGCCCAACGCGATCGCCTGGGCGACGGGGCGTATCCGCATCGGGGCGATGGTGACAGCGGGCGCGCTGCTGGATGTGGCAGGGGCGGTGCTGATCGTCGCCGTGGTATGGACTATCGCGGCGCTGACCTGACGCGCCGCCGACCGGAGGGAGAGTGACATGACCGATAGCCGCAAGCCGGTGTTCCTGGTGATCGGCGCGGGCGCCGGGATCGGGGGCAATGCCGCCCTTCGCTTCGCCGCCGGGGGCTACCACGCGGTGCTCGCCCGCCGCTCGGACGAGGAGGGCCTCGCCCGCATGGTGGGCCAGATCGAGGCGGCAGGCGGCAGCGCCACCGGCACTCTCCTCAACGCGGCCGAGGACGGCAGCATCGAGGAGCTGGTCGCGCGCACCGAGGCCGAGATCGGCCCCATCAGAGCCGCGCTCTACAACCTCGGCGCGCAGATCGGGAACCGCGCGCTCGACCAGACCCCGCACCGCATCTTCGAGCTCGGCTGGCGGCTCGGCACCTATGGCGTCTTCCGCTTGGCCCACGCGCTGTTCCCGCACATGGTCGAGCGGGCCAAGGACGGCGGCCCCCACGGCACCCTGCTCGTCACCTCCGCCACCGCGGCGGTGCGCGGCAATGCCGGACAGCACAGCCACGCCGCGGCGATGGGCGGGCGGCGGATGCTGTGCCAGACCCTCAACGCCGAGTTCGCACGCCAAGGCGTCCACGTCGCCCACGTCATCGTCGACGGCCCGGTCGACGCCCCCGACACGCTCGGCAAGCTGCTCGGCGACAAGTTCGATGCCTTCAAGCAGGGCAAGGGCACCGACGGCCTCATCGACCCCGCCGCGCTAGCCGAGACCTACTGGCACCTCGCCCACCAACCCCGCAATTGCTGGAGCCACGAGGTTGACGTGCGCCCCTGGACCGACGTGCCGTGGTGGAACGACAACCCCGATCCGCAGATCGACTCGAAGGGCAAGGGCTTTGCGGGGCCGCCCCCATCCGTTCAGCCTTGAGGCGCCAAGGCTGAACCGTGAGACACATGAGACACAGTATAAAGGCGAAAACCCCTCCCCCGCGCAGGCCTGCCTGAGGCGGCACAAGCGAAGGCGGAAGGGGGCACGGAGAAGGTCATTCCTGCAAGCTGTCACACGGTCAGCGAATAGGAAAATGCTTTCTTGCCAACCGCGCGAGGCGATGCTGGGCGGCGCCTGCGCCATCGTCGGCAAGACAACCCTTCAACGATTTTTTATCATTCCCGATTAGGCACTTCGGACCAACACCGCGCATCCGGAACCAGCCGCCATGAACCCAGCCCTCGACGATTTCGAACGCGAGCAGGAAGAGCTTTTCCAGCGCCAGATGGCGTTCCTCGCCAGCCGTTCACCCGACGACTGGCACCGCTATGCCGACAACCTCAACTGGGACGACCGGCTGGGCGCGCTCTACTGGATCGTCAGCCAGCCCGATTGCGACAAGGCCACCGCGGTGATGACCTTCTGGAAAGGCGAGCCCACCGGATACGACTGGCAAGACTGCGACGAGCCGATGGGCGAGGACGAATTCGCCGTCGCCCCCATGCTCAAATACATCGTGCAGCGCTTCAACACGAACGGCTTCCCGCGCTCCGAGATCGCCTATGATTGCCGCGACAGCCATGGGCTCAACAGCGACGAAAATGCCGAGCAAGATCGGCAGATGCGGCTTGGGGACATCGAATATCTGCTTGAGCAGCAGGCCCAATTCGACGACCCCACGGTCAGGCTCCATCCCGACCTGATGAGGCTCTCGATCCCCGGCCGCAAGGTCGGCGGTTTTGCCGACCGCAACGAATACTACGACCTTTTCCCCGAATAAGTCGGCGCAATCAGCCCCGCCACTCGCGCCGTTCTTCCGCCGCGCGCAGCACCTCATACGAGGTCTGGATCAGCTGGAACTGCTTGGCCGCCTCGGCATCGCCGGGCTTCACATCGGGGTGCACTTCCTTGGCGCGGGCGCGGTAGGCTTTCTTGACCGCGGCGAAATCGGCGTCGGATTCGAGCCCCAGCACCTCGAGCGCGCGCATTTCGTCGGCCGAGCGCGAACCGTCGCCCGAGCCCGCCCAGCCGTAATGCGCGCTTTCGGCATAGCCTGCGCTTTCCTGCTGTTCGGCGCGGGCGCGCTCTTCCTTCTCGGCCTTGTCGAGGCCTTCGAAGTAATCCCACTTGGAGTTATATTCGGCCGCGTGCTTCTGGCAGAAATACCACCGGTCGCGGCTGTTGGGGGCCTTGGGCGCGGGGCAATTGCCCGGCTCGTCGCACCCGTGACGGTCGCAGATGCGGACATTGACCGCCTCCTGCGAGGAGCCATAGGGCCGCCAGCGCGGGAAGCCCCAATCCATTGACCGGCGCGCGCGGGTCACCGGAAGCTTCCGGGGGTCATGTCGTTGGTCGATTGGGTCACGCGTTCAATCTAGGCGCTATGGCCCGAAATGGAAAGGCGTGAGAACACGGGAACCGGTTGCAATGTGAAATGTTGCATTGCAGAAGGACCGCGTATCATGAGCCAGCAACTGACCCTCTCCAGCCTGTTCTGCGTGCTCGCGCTCGCGGGGCTGTGCGTGGTCACCGGCGCGCGCGAGATGGCAGGGATCGAAGCCCCGGTCGCGGTGCAGGCCGAACTTTCGCCCGGCCTGCTCCTCAGCTGATCAGTTGATGATGACGCTCGCGGCGCGGCGGTTCTGCGCCCAGGCGCTCTCGTTCGAGGCCAGCGCGACCGGACGCTCCTTGCCGTAGCTAACGACCGCAATGCGATTGCCATCGACGCCGAGGCTGACCAGATAGGCCTTGGCCGCATTGGCGCGCTTTTCGCCCAGCGCGATGTTGTATTCGCGCGTGCCGCGTTCGTCGGCGTGGCCTTCAATGGTGAAGGTGATATGCGGATAGCGCGCGAAATACTGCGCCTGCGCTTGCAGCGCGGCGGCATCCTGCGTGTCGACATTGTAGCGATCGGTCTCGAAATAGATCGTGGTCGAGGACCCGACCGCGCCTGCGAAGTGCGCCTGCGTGCCGACAGCCGGGCCGCCCGGCGTTGTCGGGCGCGGGGTCGGGGTCGGGGTC
>CAMCUB010000049.1 GCA_945878845.1 Erythrobacter sanguineus
CGCATCCGCCTCATCGGCATCGACGCGCCCGAACGCGCGCAGCAAGGCCGGCGCGAAGGGCAGGCGTGGGACTGCGGCAGGGATGCGGCGGCGGCCCTGCACGAAATCCTCTCCGGCGGGTCCTTGGAATGCACTGCGCAGGGCACCGACCGCTATGGCCGCACGCTGGCGACCTGCCGCACTGCGCTATTCGATCTCGGCCATGAGATGGTGCGGCGCGGGTTTGCGGTTCCGTTCGGGGACGATGCGCCTTCCGAATATGCCGAAGCGCGCGATCTGGCGCGGCAGTTACAGTTCGGGATCTGGGCGGGCGAGTTCGAGGAACCGGCTGCATGGCGCGCCGCCAATCCGCAAGGTTCGCCGCAATTGGCGCGCGCGGCGGCGGACGAAAGCCCCGCCCGCGCGGCCCCGCAACGCCCGGCGCGCGAGCAGCGCTACACCAACGCCTTCGGCTGCGCGATCAAGGGCAACCACAGCCGCTACGGCGACTATATCTACCACCTGCCTGGCCAGCGCTATTACGACGGCACCCGCCCCGAGGCGCTGTTCTGCACCGAACGCGAGGCAATCGCGGCAGGCTTCCGCCGGTCGAAGGAATAGCTCCGGCCTAATAACCGCTGTTATAGGAAATATAGCCGCGCAGCTGCTCCATTCGGCGGGTGTTCTCGCGCGCCTGGCAGGTTGCCTCGGCGGTGCGCTGTTCGGTCTGTTCGGTCGAATATTGCAGGCCTTCGACCTTGCAGCCGGCGTCCTTCTGCTTGATCCACGCCTTCTGCTGCGGCAGCAACTGCTGGCGGGTGTCAGCGTCGATCGAGTTCCAGACTACCGCGATCGCCTCGTTCGAGGCCTTGCGCTGCGCCGCGGCCGCCTCGTATTCGGCGGTCAGCATCGCATTGACCGCCTCTTCCTCTTCCTTGCGGGCCTGTTCGGCTTCCTGCTTTTCGACCCGCACCTTGTTCTCGATCTTGTCGCGCAGCAGCGAGGCGGCGACCACTTCGCCGAAGATCTCGAGCTTGCCGTCGGCGCCCTCGAACTCGGCGAAGACCTTGCTGCCATCGTCGGTCGGCTGGACCGCGTAATCGAGCTCGCCCTGCAAGTAGTCCGCGCCCTTCTCGAGGCCCGCATCGTCGATCGCATCGCTGATCTTGGATAGCCCGAGCAGTTCACGCGCGGCTTCGGCGGATTCGAAGGTTTCGGGGGTGAAGACGATCTTGAGCGAGCCAGTGCAGAAGCGCTTGGTGCTGTTCGGGTCTTCCTTGGTGGTGCGGATGTCGGTGATAATCAGCTTGATCTTGGCAATCGAGGCGCGGATCGAGGAGGCGGGGATCAGCGAATTGCCGTTCTCGTCCTTGGCGCGGGCGATGGTGACCTTTTCCAGTCCGTCGCGGATCGCGTTCTCGAGCGCACCCTTGGAGGCCTCGTCCGAACAGCCGGTCTCGGTGAAGGAGGTACAGGACGCCAGCGACATTGCCGCCAACGCCATGGCAAACGCCAACTTCACCCGCTTCACGATCATCGTTCACGCCCTCGTGATGGATTCGCGGGTCGCAGCCCGCAGCACACTTAGGGCGCCGATAATGACCGGGGTCAGGGCTTGTCAATCGCTTAGCGCGATCCCCGAGCAGGGCGCGAAAAGGGGCCCCTACCCCATCCACCCCTCACCCAGCGCGTCGGCGACGACGGCGGCGCGCAGGCGCTCGATGCCCATGCCCTTCTCGGAGCTGGTGAGGTGGATTTCGGGGTGCGCGGCGACATGCTTCTTGGCTTCGGCGGCGGTCTTTTCGGCCACTGCGGCAAGCTCGCTCGCCTTGATCTTGTCGGTCTTGGTGAGGACGATGCGATAGGAGGCCGCGGCCTTGTCGAGCATTGTCATCATCTCGCGGTCGACCTCCTTCAACCCGTGGCGGCTGTCGACCAGCACCAGCGTGCGGCTGAGAACCTGACGGCCGCGCAGGAAGGAGTTCACCAGCGCCTTCCACTTCTCGACCACCTTCACCGGCGCCTTGGCAAAGCCGTAGCCGGGCATGTCGACGAGGCGGAACAGCGGCAACCCGCCCTCTTCCTCGGGGCGGCCGACGTCGAAGAAGTTCAATTCCTGCGTGCGCCCCGGTGTCACCGATGCGCGCGCGATCGCCCTGCGCCCCGTCAGCGCGTTGAGCAGCGAGGACTTGCCCACGTTGCTCCGCCCGCAGAAGGCGATTTCCGGCACGATCGGCTCGGGCAGGAATTGCAGCTGCGGGGCCGAGCGCAGGAAATCGACCGGCCCGGAAAAGAGCCGCGATGCCGCTTCCTCGAGCGCTGCCTGAAGTTCGGGATCGTCCACTTGGCGGCCCTAACCCTTCGCCGTTTTCTGTTTCTCCGCCGCCGCAGTCGCCGCCTTCAATTGCGGGTGCTTCGAATAGAGATAGCTCTGCTGGGCGACGGTGAGGATGTTCGAGGTCACCCAGTAAAGCAGCAAGCCCGCGGCAAACGGCGCCATCACGAACATCATCATCCACGGCATAATCGCGAAGATCTGCTGCTGCGTCGGATCCATCGCCGCCGGATTGAGCTTGAAGGTCAGCCACATGGTGATCCCCAGCAGCACCGCGAGCGGCCCGATGGCAAGGAAGCTCCCGTCGGGGATCATGAAGGGCAGCATCCCGAACAGGTTGAGGATGTGCGCCGGGTCAGGCGAGGACAGGTCGCGGATCCACAGGATGAAGGGCTCGTGCCGCATCTCGATCGCGAGGACCAGCACCTTGTAAAGCGCGAAGAACACCGGGATCTGGATCAGCATCGGCAGGCAGCCGGACAAGGGGTTCACCTTCTCGTCCTTGTAGAGCTTCATGATCTCCTGCTGCTGGCGCTGCTTGTCGTCGGCGAAGCGCTCCTGGATTTCCTTCATCTTGGGCTGCACCGCCTTCATCGCCGCCATCGAGGCAAAGCCCTTCTGCGCAATCGGGAACATCAGGCCGCGGATGATGACGGTGAGCAGGATGATCGCGAGGCCGAAATTGCCGACCACGCCATTCAAGGTGCGCAGCAGCCACAGGATCGGCCGTTCAACGATGCCGAACCAGCCCCAGCTGATCGCGAGGCCGAAATTGGTGATCCCGCCCTCTTCATAGACGTCGAGGATCTGGCTGTCCTTGGCCCCGGCAAAAAGCCGCGTCTCTTGCGTCAGGCTGCCGCCTGCGGGCACGGTGGTCGGGCCGTAGATCAGATCGGTGCGGTAGAGGTTGCCGCCGAGGCTGCGGAAGCCCGCGTCGTCGACCTTGACGTTGCCCTTCCCGTCTCCGGGGACGAGAGCGGAGAGCCAGTACTGGTCGGTGAAGCCCAGCCAGTCGGGCGCGCCTTCGGGCTTGTCCGAGGGGATTTCGGTGATTTCGCCGCGGGCGAACTGCGCGCGCTTGGGCGCGAAGATTTCCTCGAGCTCGGCATAGGAATGCGGATCGTAGAGCGTATCGTTGAACACGCCCACCGCGCCGGAGTGCGAGGCATACTGGTCGATCGTCGCATTGGTGCTGGTGCGCTTGATCAGCGCGAAGGGCTGGACAACCGCCGCCGCCGGACCGGCATTGCTGACCGATTGGCTGGCGGTGATCATGTAATTGGCGTCGACTGCAAAGCGGATACGGTAGGTGATGCCGTCCGCCTCGGTGCGGGTGAGCGTCACGGGCGTCGTCGGGGTCAGCTTGGTGCCGTCCGCCTGCCACAGCAGGTTCGGAGCCTGGCGGTTGCCGCCCACGACAAAGCCGAACTGCGCGAAATACTGCGAGGTCGTGCCCTCGGGCGCGAAGAGGCGGACGGGGCCCGAATCCTTCTTCACCGTCTCGCGGTAATTCTTGAGCGTGATGTCATCGATCCGCGCGCCGACGAGGTTGATCGAGCCCGACAGGCGCGGGGTGTCGATGGCGACGCGGTTGCCGCTGGTCAGCGCGGTCTTGAGGTCGACCTTGCGCGCGGCGGTCTCGGCCCCGAGGGCGGCTGCACCCTTGGCCGCGCCTGCGTCCTTGGCGGCGGCGGTCGCTGCCTTCGGGCTGGTCTGCGCCGACATCGAGGCTTCGGGGTAGAAATAGCGCAGGCCGACATCCCATCCCAGGATCAGCAGGCCCGAAAGCACGACAGCGAGAAGGAGATTGCGATTGTCCAAGTGTAAGCCCCGCGAGATGCGACAATGGGTGTATTATGGGGGTAAGGCGGTCCCGTTTCCAGACCCCCGGGAATTTCGGACCTCAGGAAACGGGCCTAAGGCACGGGATCGTGACCGTGCCCGCCCCAAGGGTGGCAGCGCATTAGCCGCTTGAACGCCATCCATCCACCCTTGAGTGCGCCGTATTTGCCAAGCGCCTCGATCGCGTATTGGCTGCAGGACGGATAGTAGCGGCACGAAGGCGGCAAGATGCGCGAAGGGCCAAGCTGCCACGCCCGCGCGATGAGGATGAGGATCTGCTTCATTTGCGCTGCCCCCCACGGCTTCCCTTACGCGGACGCCGCCCGCCCGAAGGATCGCCGCGCCCCTCGCGCGCGCGCTCCACCGCCTTGGCGAGCTCATCGGCCATCAGGTGAAAATCACGCTCGACCCCGCCCGCGCGGCCGATCAGCACGTGATCGTGGTCGGCCAAACCCTGCGCAGGAAGCGCGGCGCGCAGCAGCTCGCGGAAGCGGCGCTTCATGCGGTTGCGCACCACGGCATTGCCGATCTTCTTGGTCACGGTGATCCCAAACCGCATGCCCTGCCCGTCATTCGGGCGGGTGAGCAGCACGAACCCCGCGCGGGCGTTGCGGATGCCCGAATTGGCCGCGAGGAAATCAGCGCGCTTGGTCAGCGTTTTCATCGGAGGATTGGTGCTGGCCGCCTGAGTCATTTGTTTACGCCCTCAAACGCCGGGCGGCGGACATCCGTCCGCCTTGGCTTCAGCCTACCGGCCGGCGCGCGTTCGCGCTTGCGAACCGCTGATGCGGTTTGAATCGTTCTATCCCTCGACGCCGGAAACGCAATCGGGTCCCCAGAGGGGACCCGCAAGGCCGAACGGCCGTCCGCAGCGACGCGATCTTCAGATCGCGTGAGCGAGGAAATCGCACCCGCGGAGGCGGGTGCGCAAAGAATTACGCGCAGAGCTTCTTGCGGCCGCGGGCGCGGCGGGCGCGCAGGACCTTCTGGCCGCCAGGGGTGGCCTTGCGGGCGAAGAAACCGTGACGACGGGCGCGCACGAGATTGCTGGGCTGGAAGGTACGCTTCATATCATCCTCGAAAAGCTAACCGGCAACAGACACCGGGGCCCGCGACGAACGCGAGCCGTAAACAGAGGCGGGCCGTTATGGGAAAGCGGCAAGAGAGTCAAGCAGGCCCGCACCCTGAACGGCATAGGCCAGACGCGGCGCAGGCGCAGCGGGCGGGCTCTGGGCGAACAGCGGCGCACGCAGCGCCGCGCCAAGCGTTGCGCCCGCACGGGCCAGCGCGAAGCGGACGGTGCTCGCCGCATCATCGTCGATGCTGAGCGCAGCAGGGGCAATCCAGCGCGCCATCTCGGTGCCCTCGAGCCACAGCGCGCCCGCGTGCGGCACCGAATTGGTCATGGCGTAGAAATCGCGCGCTTGGGTCTCGCTCATGCCCATCTCGGCGTAATAGTCGAGATAGAGGCGGTTTTCCGGAGCGTCGGGGGCGAAGTCGGCGGGCTCGCGGCCGCGCTCGTCGCGCCAGGAGTGCACCGCGAACAGCGCGCCGGGGTCGATCGTGCGGCGGGTGCCGGCAAGAAACAGCTCGACCGCGCCCGAACGCGCCGACCCGCCCGCCGGGACATGCGTGGCGAGCCCGGCGGCCCGGATGGCGCGGCCGAGCCGCAGGTTGGCCAGATCGTGGCTGGTCCCCGGAGCATCGACGAAGGCAATGACCTCGAGCCCCGGGAAGGCGGCGAGCATCGCGGCGAAGGCCTGCGGCGATGCGGCATCGGTGGGCGCGACGAGCGCAGCGCGCTTGGCGTCGATCACGCGGAACGGCCCGAAGGCGGCGATCCCCGCGGCACCGGCGGGCAGGCGCGCACCCGATGCGATGAAGCGGACGGGTTGCGGTTCCTCGACGATGGTTTCAGTAATGGTGGTCGCACCGGCGCGGCTGACAGTGCTGGAGACCGGTTCGTAGGCGGCGCGGCTAACGATCGCGGGGCTGTCCTCGACGCGCACCCATTCGCCGGTCGCCAGATCCCATTCCTCGACCCAGCTGACGTGGCTGACGACGCGCGAGCTTTGTTGCGCCAGCGCGCCGCTGCCGGGGAGCAGCAGCGCAAGGGCGGCCAAAAGCAAGGCAAGGGCGCGGTTCATGGGAGCGAATGTCGCCCGCCGCCCCTTCCGATTTCGCCAAGATTTATGCTTTAAAAAAGCCTTAGCATTCGCACGGGGGCCTGCGCGAAGGAGCGGCTAACCCTAATTGCTCGACAAGCCTGCCAAAACACCGCACAATCAGCGCCTTGGGAGCCGCGAGGGGGGTTGCCGATGGTCGCGCTGGTGAGAACGGTTGCCTATCTCGGGCTGGAGGCGCGCGAGGTCGAGGTGCAGTGCCATATCGGCCCCGGCCTGCCGCGCTTCAATGTCGTCGGCCTGCCCGACAAGGCGGTGAGCGAGAGCCGCGAGCGGGTCTATGCCGCGCTCGCCGCGATCGGCCTCGCGCTGCCGCCCAAGCGGATCACCGTCAACCTCTCGCCCGCCGACCTGCCCAAGGACGGATCGCATTTCGACTTGCCGATAGCGCTCGCGCTGCTGGCGACGATGGGCGTGACCGATGCCGAGCAATTGGGCGACTGGATCGCGGTGGGCGAGCTGGCGCTCGATGGCCGGGTGGTCGCCAGCCCTGGCGTGCTGATCGCCGCGCTCCATGCGAGCACCGTCGGCAGCGGGCTGATCTGCCCGATGGAACAAGGCCCCGAGGCGCGCTGGGCGAGCGGGGTGCCGGTGCTCGCCCCGCGCGATCTCACCAGCCTGTTGGGGCATTTGAAGGGCTCGTTGGTGCTCCCCGAACCGGCGCGCGGCGCGGTGGCCGAGGCGCCGGGGGGCAATGATCTCAGGCAGGTGAAGGGTCAGGAAACCGCCAAGCGCGCGCTCGAAATCGCCGCGGCGGGTGGCCACAACCTGATGATGGTCGGCCCGCCCGGATCGGGCAAGAGTCTGCTCGCCTCGTGCCTGCCGGGCATCCTCCCGCCGCTGACGCCCGCCGAGGCGCTGGAAGTGTCGATGGTGCAATCGGTCGCCGGGATGCTGGAAGCCGGCCGTATCAGCCGCGCCCGCCCGTTCCGCGCCCCGCACCATTCGGCGAGCATGGCCGCGCTCACCGGCGGCGGGCTGAAGGTGCGCCCAGGGGAGGTCAGCCTTGCGCATCTCGGCGTGCTGTTTCTCGACGAACTGCCCGAATTCCAGCGCCCGGTGCTCGATTCGCTGCGCCAGCCGCTCGAGACCGGCCGTGTCGATGTCGCCCGCGCCAATGCCCACGTGACCTTCCCCGCGCGCGTGCAACTGGTGGCGGCGATGAATCCGTGCCGCTGCGGCTATGCGGGCGATCCGGCGCGGAACTGCAACAAGTATCCGCGCTGCATCGGCGACTACCAGAGCCGCCTGTCGGGCCCCTTGCTCGACCGCATCGACCTCCACGTCCATGTCGGCGCGGTGAGCGCGCTCGACATGACCCTGCCCCCGCCTGCCGAGGGCAGCGAGGCGGTCGCCGCCCGCGTTGCCGCTGCGCGCCAGCGGGCCGTGGCGCGCGGGGTAAGGTCGAATGCGGAGCTCGAGGGCGATCTGCTTGAGAGCCACGCCACCCCCGACGAAGCGGGCCGCAAGCTGCTCCTGCAAGCCGCCGAGAAACTGCGCCTCTCCGCACGCGGCTACACAAGGATGCTGCGCGTCGCGCGCACCATCGCCGACCTGGCAGGCACCGAACCGGTTGGCCGCGTCCACATCGCCGAAGCGCTATCCTATCGGCTGATGACAGGTTAAGGAGCGCCCTCAGGGCCGCCCCCCTCCCGGCCCGGACAAAGGCGCAGAGGCGATTTTCGAGGATCCTTCAGCACTGGCTTTGGAAGAGCCGCGCGGGTTTGCGCGGTGGCTTGCGGTGTTGCGCGACATGTCGCGGCGGCGCAAACTCGCCAGCCTCGCCATCGCGCTCGCCATCGAGGGGCTGATCGTGCTGCTGCTGCTCACCTTGGGCGCAAACATCGTCGGCGAGGAGGACGCCAAGGAGGAAATCACCACCTTCAAGGCGCAGGAATTCGCCGCCCCGCCCGAGCCCGAAGCGGCGACCGCGCCCGAAGAATCCGCCCCCGCCGATGCGCCCGACACGCCGCAAACCGAGCAGCCGGTGCCGATGTCGCCGATCAAGCCCTCGCCGCTGGTGCTGCGCCCCCAGCCTGCCCCGCCTCTGCCGCCACCTGCGCCGAGCCCGCCCGAACCCCAACCCTCGCCCCAGCCATCGGCCCGCCCCAAATCGACCATCGGTGCGCGCATCCGGCCCGGCGCGGCTGCAGGCCCTGCCGACACAGGCAACCCGCGCACCGCAGGCGACAGCGAGCGGGTCGGGACCATGGCCAATGGCGAGCCGCTCTACGCCGCGCGCTGGTATCGCGAGCCGACCGATCAGGAGCTCGGCGGCTACCTCTCGACCGCCAATGGACCGGGCTCTGCGCTGATCGCCTGCCGCGTGGTGTCGGGCTATTATGTCGAGGACTGCCAATTCCTTGGCGAGAGCCCCCAAGGCTCGCAGATCGGCCGCGCGGTGATGGCGGCTTCGTGGCAGTTCCGGGTGCGGCCCGCGCGCATCGGCGGGGCGGAGCAGTTCGGCACATGGGTGCGCATCAGGATCGATTACACGGTGCGCCGCGCCAAGCCCTAGCCGCTCAGGTGATCCCTCACGACCGCGATGAAATCCGGCCCCCAAGTCTCGAGCTTCTTCACTCCCACGCCGGGAATCGTGCCCAGCTCCGCCAGCGTCTCGGGGCATTGCAGCGCCATGTCGCGCAGCACCGAATCGTGGAAGATGACATAGGCGGGCAGGCCATGCTCGCTAGCGAGCGCCTTGCGCTTGGCGCGCAGGGCTTCGAACAGCGGGTTGCCGATCGGGTTGGGCGCGCCCTCAGCGCCGCCCCTTGCGCGGCGCTGGCGGCGTTCGCGCTTGGGGGGCGGCTCGGCGATGGTCACCCCCGCCTCGCCCTTCAGAACGGGCCGCGCCTCGGGGCCGAGCGCAAGGCCGCCGTGTTCGGTTGCGATCAGCATGCCGCGGGCGACCAATGCGCGGGCGAGCGGACGGATCAGCGGGGCCTCTGAAGCGCCGACGATGCCGAACACCGAAAGCTGGTCATGCGCGCGTGACACAATGCGCTCGTCGCTCTGCCCCGTCAGCACCTTCTCGATATGGCCAATCCCAAAACTCTGGCCGGTGCGGTAGACGGCGGAGAGCAGCTTGCGCGCGAGTTCGCCCGCCTCGACCACCTTGGGCGCTTCGAGGCAGTTGTCGCAATTGCCGCAGGTCTCGGGCGGGTGCTCGCCGAAGTGCTTGAGCAAAATCGCGCGGCGGCAAGTCGGGGCCTCGACCAGCGCGGCGAGCGCGTTGAGGCGGGCGTTTTCGGCGGGCAAGCGCTCGGGCTCGACTTCACCCAGCCATTGCCGCGCGCGGGCGAAGTCGGAGACGCCCCAGAACAGGTGCGCCTCGGACGGGTCGCCATCGCGGCCCGCGCGGCCGGTTTCCTGGTAGTAGGCCTCGATCGATTTCGGGAGCCCGGCATGGATCACGAAGCGCACGTCGGGCTTGTCGATGCCCATCCCGAAGGCGATGGTCGCGACCATCACCATGCTTTCCGAGGCGACGAATTCGGACTGCACCCGGGCGCGGCGCTCCGGCTCCAGCCCCGCGTGGTAGAACCCCGCCTCGCGCCCTGCGCGGGTGATCGCGGCGGCGAGGTCCTCGGCCTGCTTGCGGCTGGGGGCATAGACGATCCCGGCGCCGTCGAGGCGCTGGAGCAGCTCGGTGATCTGGCGCGGGCCGTTGTCCCTCGGGGTGATGGCGTAGCGGATGTTCGGGCGGTCGAAGCCGGCAACGATCAGGCCTTCGTCGGGGATGCCCAGCTGCACCAGAATATCGGCCCGCGTCGCCCGGTCGGCGGTGGCGGTGAGCGCGAGGCGCGGAACTTGCGGGAAGCGGTCGAGCACCGGGCGCAGCATCCGGTAATCGCGGCGGAAATCGTGGCCCCATTCGGAGACGCAATGCGCCTCGTCGATGGCGAAAAGCGAGACCTCGGCGCGCTCCAGCAGGCTGTGGAACCCGGCGGTCGAGGCGCGTTCGGGGGCAACATAGAGGAGGTCGAGCCCGCCCGAACGGAAGGCCTCGGCGGTGGCGGCGTTGTCGCTATCGGCCGAGGTCATCGAGGCGGCGCGGATGCCGGCGGCGGTCGCCGAGCGGATCTGGTCGTGCATCAGCGCGATCAGCGGCGAGATGACGATGGCGGTGCCCGAGCGGGCGAGCGCGGGGATCTGGTAGCACAGGCTCTTGCCCGCCCCTGTCGGCATCAGCGCCAGCGTGTGCGCGCCCGCCATGACGCGGCCAATCACCGCCTCCTGCTGCCCGCGAAAGGCGGGGTAGCCGAAGGTGCGGTGGAGGATTTCATGGCATTCGGGGGGCACGGCCACGTTCATGGCCGCCGCCCTAGACGAAGGCAGGCACGATGGGCACCCGCCGCGTGGGGGCTATCGACGGATTAGCGCAGCGCCGCCTTCTTGGTGGCGAGATCGACCACGTCGCCCTGCGCCAGGTCAGCGCCCCGCGTCGCGATGCTGCCGTCGGCGCGCTTGCCGAGGTCGGCGGGGCGCACCAGCCACAGGTCCTGCGGCCCGAGAATCCGCCCGTCATGCGCCAGGATCGAGACCGGGCCGATCGGCAGGCGATCATGCTCGTCGACCAGCACCGGGTCCTCGACGACTCGCTCGGCGCCATATTTCTGGCCCCACTGGCGCAACGCGAGCATCGCCGGGAGCAGGTCCATGCCTTTTTCGGTCAGGCGATATTCGATCTTGCGGCGGTCATCGGCGCAGGGCTCACGCTTGAGAATTCCGTGCTCGACCAGCTTGGCCAAGCGGTTGGAGAGGATGTTGCGGGCAATCCCGAGCTCGCTCAGGAATTCCTCGAAGTGTTTGAGACCATTGAAACTTGCGCGCAAGATCATGAACGACCAGCGTTCCCCCATCACCTCCAGCGCCTGCGGCAAGCCGCATTCGATGAGTTCGCGCAGCGGTTCTCTCAAATCACCCATAGGTTCGTGTCCCTTCCCCTTCCGGGGCTTTGTGTAACCGATTTTACGCGGCGCTCAAAAATTTTTCAGTTTTCAGTTGCAACTCACAACCTATTGCCATAGGTAGCGAATAGCAACTGGTTTCGAATCGAAATGTTGCGTTGCAAAATACGGTGACTGAGACCAAGGGGCATCTGCCCCAAAAACACAAAAGGCAAAGGATACCCCGATGACCAACTCCTTCTCCCTCCCCCGCACCGGCAAGTTCGCGATTCTCGCTTCGGCTCTGGTCTACACCGGCCTCAGCTTCGGCGTCGCCAGCAGCAGCGCCCCGCTGAGCGCGGCCGGCACCGCCTATTACAGCGCCACCCTCGCCGCCCCGGCAAGCGAAGCGCGCTTCGTCGCTGGCGGCGTTGCCTGGACCTGCGAAGGCACCACCTGCGTCGCCAACAAGGCGAGCGCGCGTCCGCTGCGCATCTGCCGCGGCCTCAACCGCAAGTCGGGCGAGATCGCCAACTTCAAGGTGCTCGGTCAGCCGATCGAGGCCGAAGAACTGGCCAAGTGCAACGGCTAATCTGATCCCCCTCTGTCCGGGCGTCCCCCCTCTCCAAACCGGACGGAGCTCCACAACCCCCGATCACGCCGTTCCCACAGCGTGATCGGGGGTTTGTTTTTGTGCCTTTTGTGTTGCGAACCCGCCTCCGCGGGTTCGTCCTCGGTGCTGTTTCAAGCCTTTCAGGCTTGAGCACCTGCGGCTCGCGCGCGTGCGCTCGCGGTCGCTGCGCGACCGATATCAGCGCGAATATTGATGTATGGCGGTGCTTCGGCCCGCCGCAGGACGGGTCGCAAGGCCGAACGGCCGCCCGCAGCGACGCGCCCGCAGGGCGTGTGAGCGAGGCTGTCGCATCGCGGAGGCGATGCGGAACACAAAAAACGCGCCGAGGACGTCCGCGCGGAGGCGCGGACGCAAACAAGGACTCAGAGAAGCCCCGAAGCCTTGAGTTGCGCCTCGAGACTCACCGCATCGGTGAACAGATGCGCGTCCCAGCCGCGCGCCTTGGCGGCAGCGATGTTGGCCGGGTTGTCGTCGGTGAAGAACAGCGCGTCCCCGCGCCGCCCGCTGCGCTCCTCGACGATTTCGTAGATCCGCGGCTCGGGCTTGGCGACCTTCTCGGTGCCGGAGACGATGATGTCCGCGAAGTGGTCGAAGATCGGCTGGGTCGGACGGAACATCGCGAAGAACTCGTCGCCGAAATTGGTCAGGCAGAACAGCGGCACGCCCGCCTCCGTCAGCCGCTCGACCAGCTCATGCGAGCCCTCGACCGGGCCGGGTACGGTCTCGTTGAAGCGCGTCGCATAGGCGCGGATGTGGCGTTCATATTGCGGGTAGAGCGCGATGCGTTCGGGCACCATGTCGGCGAGCGGGCGGCCGCGGTCATGCTCGAAGTGCCATTCCTCGGTGACCACGTTGGCGAGGAACCAGTCGAGCTCCTCGCGGTCGTCGATCAGCTTTTCGAACAGCGCTCCCAGCTGCCAGTGGAACAGCACCCGCCCGATATCGAACACCACGGCCTTGCGCACAACTCAAGCTCCCCAAAAGATCGCGGCCCGCGCTCCGGGAAGGAGGCGGGCCGCCAAATCCGTCAGCCGCCCATCGGGCAGCCACGCCATCCTCAGCCCTGGCGGGCCTTGAAGCGGCGATCGGTCTTGTTGATCACATAGGTGCGGCCGCGGCGACGGATCACGCGGTTGTCGCGGTGACGGCCCTTCAGCGACTTGAGGCTGTTGACGATCTTCATGGCGCTTTTCCAAAAGAGAAGCGCGCCGGAAAGGCTCCGACGCGCGGAAATTGAAGGGTGCCGTTAGCCGCGCCGCGCGGGCTCGTCAATGCGAACCTGCCCCGATCAGCCCCTCAAGTCGCTCAATTTGCGCTCCCAGGCGAGCGCATGGACGATGATCGTGTCGAGATCGGCGTTTTGCGGCTCCCATCCGAGCGTCTGCTTGAGCCGCGCGGGGTTGGAAATCA
>CAMCUB010000050.1 GCA_945878845.1 Erythrobacter sanguineus
GCGCTGTCGGCGAAGCCGAGGAGGCGCATGTCGTTCTCGCTCACCTGCAGCTGCGTGTGGACCGTGCACCCCTCGCCCACCTCGCCCAGCGCGGCGAGCGTGCGGCTGGAGCAGTGGACGAGGTAGCCCACCCCGCCCACGTCGACCACCGCCCAGTCCTCGCCGGTCGCATCGAGCCTGCCTGAGAGCTTTGCAATCATGGGGTGTCTCTTCTGCGCTACCGCTACGCTACCTGAGCGCGGGTGTTGCCCGATCCGCGGCCCCGATGCCAGAGCGCGGCGCGCCCTGTCCGCAACTCGCTGGCCTCGCGTGTTGGAGACAATGAGACACAGTATAAAGGCAGAAATCTCTCCTGCCGCGCGCGGGGTGCAAAAGGGCGGCCGGAGCGGGGCGAAGCGCAGGTCATTGCGCGCGTGTACAAGCTTTGTTCCGAGTAGGAAACATGTCGCGCACCGCCCTTCTCGACACGCGGCACTTTTGCGGTAAGAGCCGTGCCATGAGCTGGAACACCTTCGGGCGCGTCTTGCGCTTCACCACCTGGGGAGAGAGCCACGGGCCTGCGCTGGGCGCGGTTGTCGACGGGTGCCCGCCGGGGCTCGCGATAAGCGAAGGGTTCATCCAGCCCTTCATGGACGCCCGCAAGCCGGGCACGAGCCGCTTCACCACCCAGCGGCGCGAGGATGATCTGGTGCGGATTCTCTCAGGCGTGTTTGAAGGCAAGACCACCGGGACGCCGATAAGCCTGATGATCGAGAACACCGACCAGCGCTCGAAGGACTATAGCGCCATTGCCCAGCAATACCGCCCGGGCCACGCCGATTATGCCTATGACGCCAAGTACGGCATCCGCGATTATCGCGGCGGCGGTCGCTCCTCGGCGCGCGAGACTGCGGCGCGGGTCGCGGCGGGCGCGGTTGCGCGGCTGGTGATCCCCGAGGTTACCCTCACCGCCTATGTGTGCGAATTGGGCGGCGACCGGATCGACCCCGCGAATATCGACTATGCCGAGATCGCCAATAACCCGTTCTTCTGCCCCGACCCCGTGGCCGCCAAGCGCTGGGAAGAGAAGGTCGACGAGGCCCGCAAGGCCGGGTCTTCACTCGGCGCGATCGTCGAATGCGTCGCCACCGGGGTTCCGGCCGGCTGGGGCGCGCCGATCTATGCCAAGCTCGACAGCGATCTGGCCGCCGCGATGATGAGCATCAATGCGGTCAAGGGCGTCGAGATCGGCGACGGCTTCGAAGCCGCGCGCCTGACCGGTGAAGAGAACGCCGACCGGATGCGCCCCGGCCCCGACGGCAAGCCCGTCTACCTCGCCAACCATGCGGGCGGCACGGCGGGCGGTATTTCGACCGGGCAGCCGGTGGTGTGCCGGGTCGCGTTCAAGCCGACTTCCTCGATCCTGACGCCGGTGGAGTCGATCAATTCGGCGGGCGAGGCGGTGGAGGTGGTCACCAAGGGCCGCCACGATCCCTGCGTCGGCATTCGCGGCACGCCGGTGGTCGAGGCGATGATGGCGCTGGTGCTGGCCGATCACAAGCTGCTGCACCGGGGGCAGATAGGGTAAGCCTTAGCGCCCCAACTCTTTGGGCGGCACATAGCCCGGATCATGGGTGAAAGGCAGTGGTTCGCCCTCCCTCAGCGCTGCTAGCACAGCAGCAAAATCCGTCTCGCAGCGGAAGCCCAGATCGCGTTCGATCGCGGAAGGGTCATAGACCCGCCCGATGCTGTCCGGCAGCACCCAGCCGCGCGCGGCGTAGAGCGCGGGCGCATCGGGGAAGCGCTCGGCGATGAGGGCGACGGCGTCATGCTTGAGCCGCGCGGCATCGGCGCGGGTGAAGGGCGGGCTTGCGCTCACCACATAGGTGCTCCAGCCGATCCGCGGCGCTGCATCGAGCGCGGCAAGGTGCGCGGCGGCGCAATCCTCCACGGTGAGGCGGCGATTGAGAAACTCGTTGGCCTTGAGATTCTCGCCCGAGGGGGCCTCGTGGGTGTCATCATCCTCGGGGAAGAAGCGCGACACCCTTAGTGCCACCACCGGCAGCCCATGGAGATCGTGCCACAGCCTGCACAGCTCCTCGGCCGCTCGCTTGGTCACGCCGTAGATGTTGCGCGGCTTGAGCGGCCCGCTGGTCTCGTCAAGCCACACGGCCTGCGCCGCAACCTCGTCGCGGATCGCCTGCGTGATCATCAGCGAGGTGGTGGAGGTAAACACAAAGGGCCCCGCCCCATGCCGCACCGCCGCCTCGAGCAGATTGAGCGTGCCGCTGACGTTGACGTCGATGAAGGCCTGCGCCGGATAGCGTACGATATCGGGCTTGTGCAGCGCGCCGGCGTGGATCACGCCTTCGAAGCGGTGCTCGGCGAGAAGCTGCTCGACCAGTCCGGCATCGGCCACGCTGCCGATCACATCGGTATGCGCCCCGGGCGCGATGTCGAGCCCCGTCACCGCATGGCCCGCGCGCGCCAGGGCAGGGGCGAGGAAGCGGCCGAGCCAGCCCGAGGATCCGGTGAGAAGCACGCGCATGACGCGCCCGCGTTACCAGCTTGCGCGCGCGGCGCAAGCGCGCGCTCAGCGCAGGAGGATCAGCAGCAGCAGGTGCAGCAGGACTTGCCCGCACCCACGATCGCGGTGCGCAGCGCATGGGCGGGCCGTCCCCGGGCGACCTCGGCGAGCACCTCGCGCTTGACCTCGATCAGCCTTTCGCTGGTTGGCCCGAGATCCTCGAAAGCCGACTGGACGATGCCCAGCACGTCCTTGCCCGACAATGTGATGGAGGCCGTATCAGAGGCCGGCGGAGCCGTGGCGAAATCGAACGCGATAGGTGTGATGGCAGGCTTGCCATATTCGTCTGACATGCGACCGTCCTTCCCTGTGGGTTGTACGCGCCCCCGCCCGCTCGGCGGTGATGCCATGGCGCAATCGCCCGCGCAAATTCTGCCCTTTCCCATGCCTGGTTGAAGCTGGCAGTCAGTTTAGAATTAGCCCAAACCTTTGTAATATTATTAGGATGAAAGCCTTTTCATCATACGAATTTTGCGCAATATCATGATGTTAGAACAACTGGCAGCATGTGCGCAACGCCTCGTCGCATTTGGACCGGATGCGCGACGTTAGCCCCGGGAGCTCACCGACTGCTGCTGCGGAAACCTCCCGCCATGACGGAAAAACCGATTGGTTCCCGCCTCACAGATTGAAAAAAGCGATCTTCGCAATCGCAACAATCAACTTTTGTGCAGCGCAAAAAACACTATCTCGGCAACATCCATTTTCCTCTCAACCATCCCGCATAAGGACAAACTCCCATGGGTATCATCGGTTCGACTCTCACGCCGTTCACCGCGACCGCCTTCCAGAAGGGCAAGGACTTCTTCACCGTCACCGACGCGGACCTCGCGGGCAAGTGGTCGGTGTTCTTCTTCTACCCGGCCGACTTCACCTTCGTGTGCCCGACCGAGCTTGAAGACATGGGCGAAAAGTACGGCCAGCTTCAGGCGATGGGCGTCGAAGTCTATGCCGTCTCGACCGACACGCACTTCAGCCACAAGGCCTGGCACGACACCTCGGACAAGATCGGCAAGCTGACCTTCCCGTTCCTCGGCGACCAGAACCACGTGCTGTCGAACAATTTCGGCGTGCTGCGTGAAGGCGTGGGCCTTGCCGACCGTGCGACCTTCGTGGTCGATCCGGACGGCGTGATCCAGATCATGGAAATCACCTGCGAAGGCGTGGGCCGCAATGCCAACGAACTGACCCGCAAGATCAAGGCTGCGCAGTATGTGCGCGCCAACCCCGGTCAGGTCTGCCCGGCGGCGTGGGAAGAAGGCAGCGACACGCTGGCCCCCTCGCTCGACCTGGTCGGCAAGATCTAAAGTCTGACGACACGAGACCGGCCAGCGCGGGGCTTCTCCCCCTCCCCCTCGGCCCCGCGCCGGTCGAAAAATCCCGAGAGCCATCAAAGAGCCCTCGGGTCGTAGCCGGGACCGGATGCCCGCCCCTCCCCCCCCCCTTTCGGGGCAGGCTGTCCGGTCCCGCGTTACCCGAGAAACGGATCACCCAAGATATTCGCGCGGCCTCTCATGCCCGCGCCCGGAGGACATCATGCTCGACGCCGCCATGCAGGCCCAGCTCAAGACCTATCTCGGCAACCTTCGCGAAGGCATCGAACTGGTCGCCTCGCTCGATGACAGCGAGAAGTCGCGCCAGACCCGCGCGCTGATCGAACAGATCGCATCGCTGCACGACCTCGTCACCGCGCGCTTCGACGGCACCGACGCCCGCAAGCCCAGCTTCGTCATCCGCCGCGCGAGAGACGCGGAGAAGTGGGTGCGCTTTGCTGGCCTGCCGATGGGCCATGAATTCACCAGCCTCGTGCTCGCGCTGCTGTGGGCCGGCGGTCACCCGCCCAAGGTTGACGCCGACCTGATCGAGCAGGTCCGCGCGCTGGAAGGCGACTTCCACTTCGAGATGTTCTTCTCGCTCTCGTGCCACAACTGCCCCGACGTGGTGCAGGCGCTGACGCTGATGGCGCTCGAAAACCCGCGCATCACCGCGACCCTGATCGAGGGCGGCACCTTCCAGTCGGAAGTCGAGGCGCGCGACATCATGGCGGTGCCAGCGACCTTCCTCAACGGCGAGCCCTTCTACAACGGCAAGATGGAACTGGCCGAGATCCTCGCCAAGCTCGACAAGAATGCGGGCGCCAAGCAGGCGGAAAAGCTCGCCGCCAAGGCGCCATTCGAGGTGCTGGTGATCGGCGGCGGCCCCGCGGGCGCAGCAGCGGCGGTCTACACCGCGCGCAAAGGCTTCAGCACCGGCATCGCGGCGGAGCGTTTCGGCGGGCAGCTGATGGACACGCTCGGGATCGAGAACCTCCCCGGCACGCCTTACACCGAGGGCCCGAAGCTGACTGACAGCCTGAAGAAGCATGTCGGCGAATATGAGATCGACCTGATGGACCTCGCCCGCGCGGTGGAACTGCGCGCGAGCAAGGACGTCGGCGGCTACCATGAAGTCGTGATGGCCAACGGCGCGAGCTTGCGCGCCCGTTCGCTGATCCTCTCCACCGGCGCGCGCTGGCGCAACCTCGGCGTGCCGGGCGAGGCGGAGTATCGCAACAAGGGCGTGGCCTATTGCCCGCACTGCGACGGCCCGCTGTTCAAGGGCAAGCGCATCGCGGTGATCGGCGGCGGCAATTCGGGCGTCGAAGCGGCGATCGACCTTGCCGGGATCGTCGGCCACGTGACGCTGATCGAATTCGACGTGAAACTGCGCGCCGACGAGGTGCTCCAGCGCAAGCTGCGCTCGATGCCGAACGTCGAGATCATCACCAACGGCCAGACCACCGAAGTGCTGGGTGACGGCACCCGCGTGAACGGCCTAGTGGTCAAGAACCGCGCCAATGGCGATGAACGCCGCATCGAGCTGGAAGGCGTGTTCGTCCAGATCGGTCTTGTGCCGAACACCGAATGGCTGCGCGAAACCGGCCTCGAACTCAGCAAGTTCGGCGAGATCGTGATCGACGATCACGGCGCGACCAACATCCCCGGCATCTATGCCGCGGGCGACTGCACCACGGTGCCGCACAAGCAGATCGTGGTCGCCATGGGCGAAGGCGCGAAGGCGGGTTTGGGGGCGTTCGACTTCCTTATTCGCAACGAGCCGGTCGAGGAAATCGCGCAGGCGGCGTAGTTTGTTAGGGCGCGCCCTCCTCCGCGGGCGCGCTTCCTCGCTCATGCGACCTAAAGGTCGCGTCGCTGCGGGCGGCCGTTCGGCCTTGCGGGCTCCCCTAGGGGAGCCCGTTCTCGTCTACACCCCCTTCGTCATTGCGAGCCGCCGGCGCCTTCGGCTCCTCGCAACGACGAGGCTCACTAATCGCCCCCCTCAATCAATCCCTCCGCATTAATCGATTGGACGCAATATCCTGAAAGCGTCATTCTCACCCCATAGGCTACGCGGCAGCGACGCGAGTCTGCATTTCGCCATGTCAGAGGAGAGACTATCATGGACGCAAAAACCGGAGAGATGAGCGGGGGTTGCCCCTTCCACGGCAGCATGGAGATGCGCAACCTGCTGGGCCGCACCAACCGCGATTGGTGGCCGCAGGCGCTTCAGGTCGACATCCTGACCGAGCGCGGCCAGAGCGCCAATCCCTATGGCGAGGATTTCGATTACGCCGAGGCGTTCAACACGCTCGATTACGCGGCGCTGAAGGCCGATCTCACCGCGCTGATGACCGACAGCCAGAGCTGGTGGCCGGCGGACTACGGCCACTACGGCCCCTTCTTCATCCGCATGGCCTGGCACGCCGCAGGCACCTACCGCACCGGTGACGGGCGCGGCGGTGCAGGCTCCGGGCAGCAGCGCTTTGCGCCGCTCAACTCGTGGCCCGATAACGGCAACCTCGACAAGGCGCGGCGCCTGCTGTGGCCGATCAAGCAGAAATACGGGAAGAACATCAGCTGGGCTGACCTGTTCATCCTGACCGGCAATGTCGCGATCGAGAGCATGGGCGGCCCGGTGTTCGGCTTCGGCGGCGGCCGTGCTGACGTGTTCGAGCCTGAGTCTGTCTACTGGGGCACCGAGGAGCAGTGGGTCAACGAAGGCGTTGCCACCCGCATCCGTCCCGATGACGGCGCGCAGATCGAAAACCCGCTCGCCGCGATCCAGATGGGGCTCATCTACGTCAACCCCGAAGGGCCGCAGGGCAACCCGCATGACCCCGAGGGCATGGCCCGCGACATGCGCGAAACCTTCGCCCGCATGGCGATGAACGACGAGGAAACCGTTGCCCTCACCGCCGGCGGCCACGCCTTCGGCAAGGCCCACGGCGCGCACCCCGCGGACACCTTCGGCGGCTCGCCGGAGAGCGAAGACCTGCACCTGCAAGGCTTCGGCTGGCTCAACGACGCCGATGAAATCGCCGCTGGCAACATCACCACCTCGGGCATCGAAGGCAGCTGGTCGAACAACCCGACCGCGTGGAGCCACGATTACTTCCGCCTGCTGTTCAAGTATGACTTCGAGCTGGTGCAGTCGCCCGCTGGTGCCAACCAGTGGACCCCGATCAACCCCGATCCCGAAGACCTCGCCCCCGACGCGCGCGACCCCAACAAGCGCGTGCCGACGATGATGACGACGGCGGACATGGCGCTCAAGAACGACCCCGAGTATCGCAAGATCTCGGAGCGGTTCCTGGCCCATCCCGAGCAGCTCGACGATGCCTTCGCCCGCGCGTGGTTCAAGCTGTGCCACCGCGACATGGGGCCCAAGATCCGTTACCTCGGCCCGGACGTGCCGGAAGAAACGCTGATCTGGATGGACCCGGTTCCGGCGGGCACCACGCCCTCGGACGCTGAAGTCGCCCGCTTCAAGGCGGCGATCCTCGGCAGCGGCCTGTCGGTGCGCGAGCTGGTCAAGGCGGCCTGGGCCTCGGCCTCGACCTACCGCAACTCGGACCACCGCGGCGGCGCCAACGGCGCGCGCGTCCGGCTGGAGCCGCAGCGCGGCTGGGCGGTCAATGACCCGGCGGAGCTTTCGAAGGTGCTCGACACCATCGAAGCGCATCGCGGCGCGCTGAGCATGGCCGACGCAATCGTGCTGGCGGGTTCGGCGGCGGTCGAGAAGGCGGCCAAGGATGCCGGTTTCGACGTGACCGTGCCCTTCACGGGCGGTCGCGGCGATGCCACCGACGAGCACACCGATGCGGCGAGCTTCGAGCCGCTCGAGCCCTTCGCCGATGGCTTCCGCAACTACCTCAAGACCAAGGCGCAGGTTCGCACCGAGGAAATGCTGATCGACCGGGCGCACCTGCTCGGCCTGTCGGTGCCCGAGATGACCGTGCTGGTCGGCGGGATGCGGGCGCTGGGCGCGGTGAGCGACCATGCCCACCACGGCCACCGCATCGGCGTGCTGACCGAGACCCCCGGCAAGCTGACGCCCGACTTCTTCCGCAACCTGCTCGACATGGGGACCAAGTGGTCGCCCGTGGATGACAGCGGCGACGAGGAATATGTCGGCGTTGACCGCGCGACCGGCGCGGAAAAGTGGCGCGCGACCCGCACCGATCTCGTGTTCGGCTCCAACTCGATCCTGCGCGCGCAGGCCGAGGTCTATGCCGAGAGCGGGAACGAGGGCAAGTTCGTGTGCGACTTCATCTCGGCCTGGAACAAGGTGATGAACGCCGACCGTTTCGACGTGAGCTACGCCAAGTATCACGCCTGAACCGCGACGCGATGACGCAAAAAAAGGGGCCTCCGGTGGCGACACCGGGGGCCTTTTTGCGCAATCTTCCAGTCTGTTGGTCCGGGCTGTCTTGCCATGGGCAAAGGGCGGCATTAGTCCTCGCGGCAAGGACCAACTGGGGGCAAACATGATGCGGGTGACACGGGCTATTGTGGCAGCGGGATTGATCGGGCTGGCGCTGCCGGCGCTTGCGCAGGAGGCTCCCGTTGCGCCGCCCGCCGATGCGCCTGCCGCAGCCGAAACCCCGGCCCCGCCTCCGGTTGCGGCGATTTCGATGCGCACGCTCGAACTTTCGAAGGTGGTGCTCGACACCGAAACCAACCGCATCAAGGCGCGCGTCAAGGGCGGCACCCTGTGCGTCTTCCCGAGCCACATCGAGCTTCCCGCCGAGAAGAAGACCCAGGAGCAGGAGCGCTATGACGGCCTCGTCGCGCGCGCGCTGAAGGAGCGCGGGGTCGGCCTCGTCACCAAGGCAGACGACCTGTTCGCCTCCGAATCCGCCGCCAAGGGCGATGTCTTGATTGGCGCGGTGATGGAGCCGACCGCGATGAACATCTGCTCCTCGGTCGACGGCTTCAAGGGCACGATCGACATCTCGGTACAGTGGCAGCTGTTCGACCGCGCCAAGGGTGCGGTGGTGCAATCCGCGACCACCAAGGGGACGGGCACGCTGCCCAAGTTCTCGGTCAATGGCTACGAGGAGATGTGGGACCTTGCCTTCGTCGATGCGCTGGTGAAGCTGCACGATCAGGGCGTGGTCCGCGCTGCGCTGGAGGGCGCGCCCGCTGCTGCTGCGGATGCCGCCGCGCCTGCCGAAACTGCACCAGCGGCCACGCTGCCCCAAGTGCCCTGACGGGAAGTTCCGGCTGATCGCAAAGGGCCTCCGGTGGCGACACCGGGGGCCTTTTGCTTGGGGCGCTCAGATCCAGCGCGCGTCGCGCAGGGCGGCGATATTGGCGCTGGTCTGAGCCCGTAGATTTCCTCCAGGTTTGAGTAGAGTCCGGCCCATGAAGGAGTCGGATGGATATGAAGCGGAGCAGGTTCAGCGAGGAGCAGATCATCGCGGTGTTGAAGGAGCAGGAGGCCGGCATGGCGACGGCGGATGTG
>CAMCUB010000051.1 GCA_945878845.1 Erythrobacter sanguineus
CCCCCCCGCGACAGGAGAGAACCCGAGCCATGCGCAAGCTTTTGAGCCTTACCGCCCTGACCGCCGCCGCCCTGACCCTTGCCGGGTGCGGCAGCGCCGACGATGCCTCGTCCGAGGCGAGCGCCGATACGGTCGAGATGCCCGCCGACAGCGCGCTCGAGCCGATCACCGATGCGCCGGTCGCTGACCCCTCCGCCACCGCCACCGACGCGCCCGAGCCGGTCGCTCCCGAAGCCGGCGCGACCGCCGCGGGCGATGCCGCAGCCGCGGTCGCCGGGAAGGCGCTCGAAGCTGCGGGCGAAGGCGAAGACGCGCCTGAATAGGCTGCCCGCGATGCGCCGCGCCCCGATCCTCGCCGTTCTGACCCTCGCGCTCGCCGCCTGCGGGAGCGAGGGCGCGCGCGATCCCGGCGCGGTCAGCCCGGGCGAGGCCAAGGCGCTGGACGAGGCAGCCAGCATGCTCGACGAGCGCCGTCTCCCGCCCGAGGCCCTGCCGACCGATGCGCCGACCGAGACTCCTGCGCCTGCCGAAATGACAGGCGACGCCGCCAAGGCCCGCCGTTAGGCGAGCAAGGCGCCCCCTTTCCCAAGGAAGCCAGCCACCATGAACGCCCCCGCCAACCTCTCCGCCCCCGTGAACGCCGGCATGGACGAAGAGACCTTCGAGCAATTCGCCGAGCAGCTCGCGCGCTATGTCCGCGAACGCCTGATCCCCGCCGAACCGCAGGTGATCGCCGAGGACCGTATCCCGGAAGCGATCGTCAACGAGATGCGCGAGATGGGCCTGTTCGGCCTCTCGGTGCCCGAGGAATATGGCGGCGCGGGGCTCAACATGACGCAATATGCCCGCGTCGTGAACATTATGGCCTATGCCGCGCCTGCGTATCGGTCGATCTTCTCGATCAATGTCGGGATGTTTGCCAGCGCGCTCAAGAACGGCGCGACCGAAGCCCAGAAGGCCGAATGGTATCCCAAGATTGCGGAAGGCCGGATCGCCTGTTTCGGCCTGACCGAGCCGGGCTCGGGCAGCGACTCTGCGGGGCTTGCGACCTCCGCCACGCCCGATCCTGACGGCAATGGCTGGATCCTCAACGGCACCAAGCGCTACATCACCAACGCCCCTCACGCCGATGTCGCGCTGATCATGGCGCGCACCAGCAAGGAGGCGCTGCCCAAGAACGCCCATGTCAGCGCCTTCCTGGTGCCGATGAACGCGCCGGGGGTCTCGACCGGCTCGCCCGACAGGAAGATGGGGCAGTCGGGCTCGCATATCTCCGACATCATGCTCGACGATGTGCGCGTGCCGGGTGACGCCTTGCTCGGCGGCGAGACCGGCAAGGGCTTCGTCTTCGCGATGAAGAGCCTCGATAACGGGCGCATCTCGGTGGGCGCCGCGGCCACGGGATATGCACGCCGCGCGCTGGACTCCGCGCTGCGCTACGCCAACGAGCGCAAAGCCTTTGGTGAGCCCATCGCCAACTTCCAGCTGATCCAGCAGATGCTCGCCGACAGCGAGATCGAGATCTACGCCGCCGAGGCGATGATGAAAGACGTCACCGCCCGCGCCGACCGGGGCGAGAACATTCTGGTCAAGGCCGCCGCCTTCAAGGTCTTCGCCTCCGAGATGTGCGGCCGGGTGGTCGACCGCGTGGTGCAGATCTATGGCGGCGCAGGCTACCTCGCCGAATACGACGCCGAACGCTTCTTCCGCGATGCGCGCATCTACCGCATCTACGAGGGCACCACGCAGATCCTCCAGCTCCAGATCGCCAAGCACATGCTGCGCGAGTGGAGAGAGAATGTATAACTTGCTGAACGACCTCTCGATTGTAGAGGTTTCGAGCTTCGTCGCCTCGCCCACCGCGGGCCTCTACTGCGCGCAGCTTGGCGCGGAGGTGATCCGCGTCGACCACAAGGCGGGCGGGCTCGATTACAACCGCTACATGCTGACGACTGAGGGGCGGAGCCTTTCGTGGGAGAACCTCAACCGCGCCAAGAAGTCGGTCGCGCTCGATCTGCAATCGGGCGAGGGGCGCGAGCTGCTGGTGGAGCTGGCGGCCAAGGTCGGCCAATGCATCACCAACCTGCCCGAACAGAGCTTTCTGAGCCACGCCGCGATGCAGGCCAAGCGCGCGGACATGATCAGCCTGCGCGTCATGGGCTGGCATGACGGGCGGCAGGCAATGGACTTCACGGTGAACGCCGCCGCCGGATACCCGCTGATGTGCGGGCCGGAGGACTGGGACCCGGCCACCGCGCCGCCGGTCAACCAGGTGCTCCCGGCGTGGGATTTCATCACCGGGGCCTATGGCGCCTTCGCCATGCTCGCCGCTCTGCGCCACCGTGACCGGACGGGTGAGGGGAGCGAAGTGCGCCTGCCGCTGGGTGACGTCGCGATCGGCACCATGGCGAATGCGGGGCTGATGGCCGAGGTGCTCTACCGCGGCGGTGACCGCGAGCGGCTTGGGAATGCGATCTGGGGCGCGTTTGGGCGCGATTTCCGCAGCGCTGATGGCGTCCGCTTCATGGTCGCCGCGCTGACGCCCAAGCAGTGGAGCGGGCTGGTCAAGGCCTTCGGGGTCGAGGCGGGGATTGCGGCATTGGAAGCCGAGCACGGCGTGCGCTTCGCCGATGGCGACACGCCCCGCTTCCAGCACCGCGCCGCGCTGTTCGCGCTGTTCCAGAGCGCTGCGGACGGCATGGATTATGCCGCGCTCGAGGCCCGGATGACCGCGCAAACCTGCACCTTCGAACGCTATCGCACTGCCTTCGAGGCCGCGAATGACCCCGTGCTGGTGGCGGACAACCCGCTGTTCGGCCCCGCCCCCGCCAACCCCTCGGGCTTCGACTACCCCGCCACCCGCAGCTTTGCGAACCTGCCGGGCCGGGAAGCGGGTGACCCGGCGCCTGCGCCCTACCTCGGCGAGCATTCCGAGGAGGTGCTGGCTGAGAAACTCGGGCTTTCGTCCGGCGCGATCGGCAAGTTGGTCGATGCGGGGACTGTGGCACTTTCGGACAAGGACAAGCAATGACCAGACGCGCCGCCATCTGCACCCCCCTGCGCACCCCGGTGGGCAAGTTCCTCGGCGGGCTTTCGAGCATGAACGCGGGCCAATTGGGCGCGGTGATCCTCAAAGCGCTGATGGAGCGCAGCGGGATTGACCCGGCGCGGGTGGACGACGTCGTCTTCTCGCAGGGCTACGGCAATGGCGAGGCGCCTGCGATTGGCCACTGGAGCTGGCTTGCGGCGGGGCTGCCGCTGGAGGTTCCGGGTTTCCAGCTCGACCGGCGCTGCGGATCGGGCGTGCAGGCGGTCGCGACCGCGGCGATGATGGTCGAGACCGGGATGGCCGACGTCGTGGTCGCGGGCGGGGTGGAATCGATGTCCAATGTCGAACACTACACCCTCGCCGCGCGCGGGGGCGTGCGGATGGGCGACATGGTGCTGCATGATCGCCTCAGCCGCGGCCGGGTGATGAGCCAGCCGGTCGAGCGCTTCGGCGTCATCACCGGCATGATCGAGACCGCCGAGAACCTCGCCAAGGATTACGGCATCACCCGCGAGGAGGCCGATGCCTTCGCGGTCCGCTCGCACCAGAACGCCGCGCGGGCATGGGCAGAAGGCAAGTTCGCCGAGCAGCTGGTGCCGGTAGCGATCCCGCAGCGCAAGGGCGACCCGGTGGTGTTCGACCATGATGAGGGCTACCGCATCGACGCCTCGACGGAGTCCCTCGGCAAGCTGGCCGCAATTGACCTCAAGCGCGACCCCGCAGCCATCGTCACCGCCGGAAATGCCAGCCAGCAGAACGATGCGGCAGCGGCCTGTCTGGTGGTCGCGGAAGACAAGCTCGAAGAGCTCGGCCTCACCCCGATGCTGTGGTTCGGCGGGTGGGCGGCAGCGGGCTGCGATCCCTCGCGCATGGGCATCGGCCCGGTGCCTGCGGTCGAGCGCCTGTTCGCGCGGCGCGGCTACAGCTGGGACGATATCGGGCTGGTCGAACTCAACGAGGCCTTCGCCCCGCAGGTGCTCGCGGTGCTCAAGGGCTGGGGCTGGAGCGACGAAGACTGCCGCCGCGAGATTCTCAACGTCAACGGTTCGGGCATCAGCCTCGGCCACCCCATCGGCGCGACCGGCGGGCGGATCCTCGCCGACATGGCGCACGAGATGCATCGGCGCGGGGTGCGCTACGGGCTCGAGACGATGTGCATCGGCGGCGGTCAGGGCATCGCGGCGGTGTTCGAGCGCGCGGCGTGACCTACGACGCCTGGATTGGGCGCGAGGCGCGCGCCAAGGACCGCTTGGACGAGGGGCTCGCCGACCGCTGGCTCGCCACCTTCGACCTTACCAAGCCGCAGCCGCCGATCATGCCGCAGGGCATCCACTTCGCGCTCTGCACCCCCGAGGCTCCCACCGCCGCCCTCGGCGAGGACGGGCATCCGCAGCGCGATGAGTGCGCCGACAGCTTCCTCCCGCCCTTCCCCATGCCGCGCCGGATGTGGGCTTCGAGCAAGATCGCCTTCCACGCCCCCATCGCCATCGGGGCGGTGATCGAGCGCACCAGCAAGGTCGCGGCGGTCAGCGAGAAGGAGGGCGGCTCGGGCCGCCTCGCCTTCGTCGATGTCGAGCATGTCACCAAGGCCAACGGCACCATCGCGGTGATCGAGACCCAAACGCTGGTCTATCGCGACGCCGCCGCGCCCGACGCAGCCCTCAGCCCGCAGCCGCCGGGCGAAGGTGCGTTCTCGCCCGAGGGCTGGGACGCGCACCGGGTGCTGGCTCCCGATGCGCGGCTGCTGTTCCGTTACTCGGCGCTGACCTTCAACACCCACCGCATCCACTATGACGCGCCCTATTCGCGCGAGGTGGAGCGCTATCGCGGCCTCGTGGTCCACGGCCCGCTGACCGCGAGCTTGCTGCTGCAACTGGCCGCGCGCGAGCTGGGCGAGAACCGGTTGCGCAGCTTCAGCTTCCGCGGCCTCTCCCCCGCGATCGCGGGCGAGGCGCTGCATCTGGTGATGCGCAAGAGTGAGGCGGGGTATGAGCTGGCGGCGTTTGCGGCGGATGGGCGGCAGGTGACGGCGGCTTCTGCCACCGTCTAGGCCTCGTCATTGCGTGGAGGGTCGAACCTGTTCGACCGGACGAAGCAATCCATGACCGGACCTCGGTGAGGCAAAACTCAGGCCATGGATCGCCGCGTCGCTGCGCTCCTCGCGATGACGATCAGATGTCGAAGTCCGCAATCGGCTTCAGCACCTTGTACTTCTCCTTGGCAGGCTTCCGCCCAAGCTCCGGAAATTCAATCGCCTCGGGCTCCTCATGCGTGTCCGGGATGCGCGATAACAAATCCCTCACCAGCGTCAGCCGCCCGCGCCGCTGGTCGTTGAAATCGACCAGCGTCCAGGGCGCGTGGTCGGTGTGGGTCGCCTTGAGCATCGCCTCGCGCGCCTTGGTATACTCGTCGTATTTCTCGCGCGCGGCCAGATCGATGGGGGAGAGCTTCCAGCGCTTGAGCGGGTCCTCCAGCCGTTCGCGCAGGCGCTCTTCCTGCTGCGCCTGATCGGAGGCGAGCCAGTATTTGAACAATAGGACGCCGTCATCCACCAGCAGCTTCTCGAAGGCCGGCACGGCCTTGAGGAATGACTCAACCTGCCCTGCATCGGCATAGCCCATCACCTTCTCGACCCCTGCGCGGTTGTACCAGCTGCGGTCGAACAGCACGATCTCGCCCTTGGTGGGCAGGTGGGCGACGTAGCGCTGGAAGTACCACTGCCCTAACTCGGCTTCGGTCGGCTTGCCGAGCGCAATGGTGCGGCACTGGCGCGGGTTGAGGCTATCGCGCACCGCGGTGATCGCGCCGCCCTTGCCCGCGGTGTCGCGGCCCTCGAACAGCACCACGACCCGCGCGCCGTTCGCCTTGACCCAGCGCGCCATGCTGACCAGTTCGAGCGTCAGCGGTGCGAGCGCCGCCTCAAAATCCTTGCGCTTCATGCCCATTGGCATCCCCTCCTGTTTGTCGCGCGGCCGCGAAAGTAGTATCACCTGCAACCATGGCGACTCTTGCAGACCCCCGGCCCGACTTTGCCACCCTGCCAGACATGGCGGCGGATGTCTTCACCGCGCCCCTCGCGCGGCCCGCGCATGTCGGCGAGGACTGGCTCGAGCCCGCGCAGACCGCCTATACGGCCGAGGATCACGGCGTGTGGGACGATCTTTTCGCCCGCCATATGGAGGTGCTGCCCGGGCGCGCGTGTAGCGCCTTCATGGCGGGACTCGAAAAGCTCGACCTCTCGCGCGGGGGCATTCCGGAATTCAGCGCGCTGTCGGAGGAACTGGGCCGGCTCACCGGGTGGAGCGTCGTGCCTGTCCCGATGCTGATCCCCGATCACGTGTTCTTCTGGCACCTCGCCAACCGGCGCTTTCCGGCGGGGAACTTCATCAGGACGCGCGAGACCTTCGACTATATCGAGGAGCCCGACGTCTTCCATGACGTGTTCGGCCACGTGCCGATGCTCACCGACCCCACCTATGCCGATTACATGCAGGAATATGGCCGCGCCGGGTGGAAGGCGATGCGCTACAACCGGTTGAAGGCGCTGGGTGCGCTCTACTGGTACACGGTCGAATTCGGGCTGATCGAAGAGGAAGGCGCGGTGCGCGCTTACGGGGCGGGGATCCTGTCAGGGCCGACCGAGGCAAAGTTTGCGGTGGAGGCGCAGAGCCCCAACCGCATCATGCTCAACGTCGACCGGGTGATGCGCACCGATTACGTCATCAGCGATCTGCAGCCGACCTATTTCGTGATCGAGAGCTTCGGCGATCTCTTCCGCCAGACGGTGGAGCGCGATTTCGACCGGCTCTATCGCAGCCTGCCTGCCGGGTTCACCTATGCGAACTCTGCGGTGATCGATGTCGACAATGTGCTGCACCGGGGTAGCCAAGAATACCACCTGCGCGGCGGGCGCGGCAGCGGGGCGGTGCCGGTCTAGAGGATCGAGGCCGAAGGCCTCGCAAGGCCGAACGGCCGCCCGAGCTTATGCGAGGAAAGCCAAGCAGCGCGGACGCGCTGCGCCCGGCGCCTGAGGGCGTAACAAATTACGCTTTCGCCTGCTTGCGCGTGAAAATCGCGTGATATAACACCAGCGCCGCCGCACAGGCCGCCAGCGCCACGCCGAGGCTGAGGAACGAGAGGCTGCCGATCATCGTGCCGTCATTGGCGATCTCGCCCGCGACCACCGAGGCAAGCATGCCCAGCGCAACCTGACGCAAAATGCTGCCCGGCGCTTCCGTGCGCGCGAGGATCGAGGCCAGCCAGCCCAGAGTTGCCCCCAACACGATCAGCACCAGCAACGCCATTTTGTCTCAAGTCTCCATCCTGACCGGCGGTGCCGGTTCCCCTCCCTAACCGGCAGGGACGCGGACGGTTCCAGAAAAGTGATTTAACCGAGCGTCAGCCAGGCAAGGCCGGCCGCGCCGAGGACGATCCGGTACCACGCGAAGGGCGCAAAACCGATCTTCGTCACCACTGCGACGAACACTTTCACGACCACCAGCGCAGTCAGGAAACCGGCGACCGAACCGATGCCAATCAACTGGATGTCGTCCGCCGTCAGGCCGCCGCCATGCTTGTAGAGCTGGTAGACGGTCGCCCCCGACAGGGTCGGCACGGCGAGGAAGAAGCTGAACTCGGCCGCCGTCTTGCGGTCCACCCCGAAGGCCATCGCGCCGAGGATCGTCGCGCCGGAACGGCTCACCCCGGGGATCATCGCGAGGCACTGGACAACGCCGATCAGGATCGCGGTGCGCAAGGGCACGCCTGAGACGCCCGGGCCTTCCGCTGGCGGGTTCGCCCAGCGCTCGATCGCGATGATCGCGATGCCGCCGATGATCAGCGACCAGCACACCAGCACCGCATTGCCGAGCATCGTCTCGATGATGTCGCCGAAGGCAAGGCCGAGGATCACCGCCGGGAAAAACGCCACCAGGAGGTTGCGCACGAAGGCGATCGCGCCCTTCTCGAACCCGAACAGGCCTTTCGCGACATCCCAGAAGGTGCGCCAATAGAGCACCACGATGGCGAGGATCGCGGCGGGCTGGATGGCGATGTTGAACACCTCCCAGTCGCTCTGGTCGAAGCCCAGGAATTCGGTGGCAAGGATCAGGTGCCCGGTCGAGGAGACGGGCAGGAATTCGGTCAGCCCCTCAAGGATGCCGAGCAGGATTGCAGCCAGAGTGTCGGTCATGGGCGCACCGCTTCGACGAGCGGGCGCGGGGTGTCAATGCAAAGCGTCTCCCCCCGCCCCGGGCTTGACCCGGGGCCCCGCTTTTCTTCCGTCAAGAGGCCGGTCGAAGGCAGCTGG
>CAMCUB010000052.1 GCA_945878845.1 Erythrobacter sanguineus
CACATCCGCCGTCGCCATGCCGGCCTCCTGTTCCTTCAACACCGCGATGATCTGCTCCTCGCTGAACCTGCTCCGCTTCATATCCATCCGACTCCTTCATGGGCCGGACTCTACTCAAACCTGGAGGAAATCTACGGGCTCAGACCAGCCTCGAGCACCGCGATGTGGAAGGCGATGTCGGCTTCGAGCGGATCATCGTCCCCCGCCTCGGCCGCGACCATCCGCTGATAGCCCGCTTCGATCGCAGCGATCCCATTTGCGTCGGCCGTCTCGGCCGCCAGCACCGCGGCCATCGGTTCGATCGCGATCCGCAGCTCGTTGAACTGGCGCAGCAGATCGAGCGAGAACTTGCGTTCGAGCATCCAGCGCAGCACATCGGGATCGAACAGGTTCCAGGCCCGCGCCGGCTGCACGCTGGTGCCCTTGCGCGGGCGCGCCACCAGCAGGCCCTTGGCGGTGAGCATCTTCACCGCCTCGCGCGTCACCGAGCGGCTGACCTCATACTGCTTGGCAAGGTCGGCCTCGGTCGGGAAGGGGCTCGCGTCATAGGCCCCCACCACAATCGCCTTGCCGACGGAATCGAGCAGCGCATAGGTCAGGTTCCGGCCGGAGCCGATGGTTTCCATTTTGGTCATGTGCGAGAAGCCCCTGTCTCGTCTTTTGCCAAGCGTCGCAGATAACGGACCGGGGCGCAATCCAGAGGCTTACGCTTGGGCTGCAACGGCCATCCGCCGCGCGATCAGCGCCGTGTCGGCGAGGAGGGATTTGCGCAATCGGCACTCCTCGACCATGAACGGGGAGGCATGACTTACCCTCGGTTTATTGTCATATTAATGAGCGCGCGATGAAGGAAATCCCCTCCGAGAGCCTCCGCCCCGGTGCGCATCGCCGGGTCTTCGGCCACCTGCCCGATGGCCGCGCGGTCGAGGCGGTGACGCTGGTGAACGCCCGCGGGCTCAGCGCGACGGTGATCGCCTATGGCGCGACGCTCCAGTCGATGATCGTGCCTGACCGCGACGGCGCGCTGGCCGACGTCACGCTCGGCCATACGACGCTGGAAGAGTATCTCGCCAACACCGCCTATTTCGGATCGAGCGTCGGGAGGGTCGCGAACCGCATTGCGGGCGGACGTTTCGAGCTCGATGGCAAGGAATACCGCGTGCCGATCAACAACGGCCCCAACGCGCTCCACGGCGGGCCGGGGGGCTTCGACAAGGCGCTGTGGGACATTGTCGAGACCAGCGACAGCCTCGCGCCCTTCGTCCGCTTCGCCCACACCAGCCCGGACGGCGATCAGGGTTTCCCGGGCACGCTCCACATCACCGCCGAATACGCGCTGGGCGATGATGGCGCGCTCGCGATCACCTATCGGGCTACGACCGACCAGCCGACGCTCGTCAACATGACCAACCACGCCTATTGGAACCTCGCGGGCGAAGGCACTTCCACCGGGGCGATGGACCACGTGCTGGCCATTCCGGCCGCGCATTTTCTGCCCACCGACGATACCGCGATCCCCACCGGAGACTTCACCAGCGTAGCTGGCACCCCCTTCGATTTCCGCGAGCCCCTGGTGATCGGCGCGCGCCTGCGCGACACCGCCCACGACCAGATCCGCATCGGCCACGGCTATGACCACAATTGGGTGATCGCCCGCGAGCGTGCGAGCGCGCCGCGCCTCCTCGCCCGCCTCGCCCACCCGCTATCTGGCCGGGTGCTCGAAGTTCTTTCGACCGAGCCGGGGGTGCAGTTCTATTCGGGCAATTTCCTCGACGGCAGCCTGATCGGCAAGCGCGGGCAGGCCTACCGCATGGGTGACGGCGTCGCGCTGGAACCGCAGATGTTCCCCGACACCCCCAACCGCCCCGCGTTCGGCACGATCCGCCTCGCGCCGGGCGAAGAGTATTGCCACCGCATCATCTTCGCCTTTTCGGCAGACGGCTGACACGCAAAGAAAAAGCGCCGTCGGCAGGGGAGCGGCATCCGAAATATCGACCGCGCACTTCGCCCACCGCACCGCAAGGGCGGCTCGGCCCCCGCCTGACCTATGTGAGTGCCGCCATCACGGGCGGAAAGCACCTTCCATCCTGCCAATCACAGGAGGAACACCCGATGGCTGACACATTCCACAAGGACGAAACCCGCGAACTTATCGCCTCGAACAAGATCGAGGGCACCGCTGTCTACGATCTCGCAGGCGAGCGTCTCGGGTCGATCACCAACTTCATGGTCGACAAGCGTTCGGGCAAGGTCGACTACGCCGTGATGCAGTTCGGGGGCTTCCTCGGGATCGGGGCCGATTACTATCCGATCCCCTGGCAGATGCTGAACTACAGCACCGATCACAGCGGCTATGTGGTCGATCTCGACAAGGACACGCTCGCGGACGCGCCGCGCTATGCGGACAACAACAACGAGCCCGACTATGACCAGACCTACAACAGCCAAGTCTATTCCCATTACGGCGTGACCTACTAGGCCGCGCCGTAGGCGGCCCCGCCCCGCCCCCGTGGCGGGGCCGTCACACTTCCGGATCGAGCGATGGAATGAATAGCTGCGCTGTAACCGGCGCCTAGCGGTTGAAGTGCAGGTAGTTGTCGTTGAACATCGCCACCTGCTTCAACCGGTCGAGATCGACGATCCGCAATTGGCGCTCGGACAGCTCGATCAGCCCCTCGCGCCGCATTTCCTGAATCGTGCGGTTCAGGTGCACGAGGCTGAGGCCATTCGCCTCGGCGAGATGGTTCTGGGTGATCGGCAGGTCGAAACTGGTCCCCGTCGTCAGCCCCACCGCCTTCAGGCGACAATAGAGCTCGACGAACAGATGCCCGAGCCGCTCGAGCGGCGAGCGCTGTCCGATCGACAGCAGCCATTCGCGCTGGATCCCGGCCGAGACCATCTCGTGCCACAGCAGCGCGCGCAGCAATTGCGGGCGCTGGTCGATGACCTCCTGGAACTGCTCGGGCTGGATCTCGTAATAGCGCACCGCCGTCAGCGCGCCGATCGAATGGTCCAGTTCCGACAGGATGTAGATGTTGAGATCGCAAAAATCGCCCGGCAGGAAAAAGCCGACGATCTGGCGCCGCCCGTCGGGCAGGTCCTTGTAACGGCACGCCCAGCCGGAAATCAGCAGGCGGATGACGGTCGGGTTGTCGCCTTCGCGCGCGATGTCGCTGCGTGCCTCGGCGTGACACACCGGCCCGGTCTCAAGCGTCGCGAGCGCACGGCGGTCGGCTTCCTCGAGCGGCATGTAGCGCCCGAGCAGACGATACAGGGGTTCAATCCCTGAGGCAGTCAATGTCGGCATCGTCGTAATTCCCTGGCTAGGACAGACTGGCAGTCCTGACGTCATCAAGAAGAACACGCGTGCAATAACACTAACCCAAGGCAGTAATATCGCCAGTCAACATGCGATTGGCCGACGGGGAATTACGCTGGCATGAGCCGACATTGATTTTTTTCGGTCAATGTGCCCGATTAATAGGTGGCGGGCGGATCACTGGCCGGAAAACTCTGGTCGCTGGCCTCGTCGACCTTGGTCCATTCGCGCCGCGCGGGATCGCGCATCGCTTCAGGCCCGGCATCGCGCACAGGGCTCAGGCCTTCGGAGGGCTGACCATCGGCAAAAGCGGCCGAGCGCGGCGCAGCGCCGCTTCCTGCGCGCCGGACAAGAACATAGGCACCCGCACCAAGGGCGAGCAGCGTCAGGATCAAGCGCATCGGAATATTCTCCATGGGAAGACCCTTCCGGTTTGCGCCACATGACTTGCCGTATCCCTATCCTGCATTAGCGCGCGGCAAGGGCTTCCGGCGCACACAACATATGTTAATCAGTTTCCCGGGCGCAGTTCCTATGCTGGGGGTCAGCGCGAAAGCAGAGGGCATGGCCGACTTCTCTCCCCAGACCGACGACAGCCTGTTCGGCGCCGCCTTCGGCGCGCTGCCCGATGCGGCCTGCATTTTCGAGCCGGTCGGCGTGCCGGGCGAAAGTGTGACCGACTGGCGCTATCTTGCCATCAATCCGGCGCTGCGCGCGATGTTCGGGACCGAAGACCTCGCCGGCCAAACCCTCGGTCAGCACTTTCCCAAGATGGCGGCGCATTGGACGGCCGATCTGGAACGCGTGATCCTCGGCAATGCCCCCGAGGTGCTGGTGCGCGAAGGGAGCGAGGGAGCGAAGTTTTACGAGGTGGTGCTTGCCCCGCTCCGCTTTGGCGGCCGCAGCGCGATCATGGCGCGCATCCGCGACATCACCGGCGAACATCAGGCCCGCGAGAAGCGCCGCGAGGCAGATGCGCGCTACAAGCTGCTGTTCGATGCCATCGACGAAGGCTTCTGCATCATCGAAGTTATCTTCGACGCCGACAACCGCCCGGTCGATTACCTGTTCATCGAGGGCAATGAGGCATTTCTCCACCAGTCGGGCCTGCCCGATCCGGTCGGCAAGACGATGCGCTCGCTCCAACCCGATATCGAAGACAAGTGGATCGCCACCTATGGCCGCATCGCGCAGACCGGCGTTGCCGAAAGGTTCGAGAGCGAATCCGAGGCGATGAACCGCTGGTTCGATGTCTACGCCTTCCCGATAGGCGAGACTTCGCCCTATCTGCTGGGCATCCTGTTCGAGGACATCGGCAAGCGCAAGGCGATGGAGCTTGCGCTGCGGCACTCCGAAAACCGCCTCCATTCGCTGATCGAGGCGAGTTCGGACCTCATCTTCCGCATGAACCCCGAATGCACGCTGATGCAGCAGGTCGGCGGCAAGCCCCTGCTTGGCGATGTCGGGGAAGAGCGCAACTGGGTCGAGGATTTCGTGCCCGATGGGGACCGCGCGGCGGTCGAGGCCGGGCTTGCCGATGCAGTGCGCCGGCGCGCGCCGCTGGCGATCGAAAGCCGCGTGCGAACGGCCGGCGGCGATATCGTCTGGCTGGCGGCGCGCGCGGTGCCGGTCCTCGATGAAAGCGGAGCGATCACCGAATGGTTCGGGATGGCGACCGACGTCACCACGCGCCGCCAAACCGAACAGCAATTGTTCCAGGGCGCAGAAATGCTGCGGGTGGCAAGCGAGATCGGCAAGGTCGCGATGTGGGAATGGAATGTTGAAACCGGCGAAATGTTCTGGTCCGAAGAACATTACCGGATCGAAGGCTACTCGGTCGGCGAAGTCACCCCGTCCTACGAACGGTGGTCCGATCGGGTTCATCCCGATGATCTTGCCGGGGTCGAGCTCAAGGCCGCCAAAGCGATGGAAACCGGCGAGGATTATGTCCACGAGTACCGGGTGTGCCATCCCACCGGCGATACCCTCTGGGTCTCGGCGCGCGGGCGCTTCCTGTACGACGAGGCTGGCAAGGCGGTGCGCATGCTCGGCGCGATGATCGACATTACCCAGCGCCGCCGCGAGGAGGAATGGCAGCGGCTGCTGGTCGCCGAATTGCAGCACCGGGTGAGGAACCTGATCGGCATGGTCCGCTCGGTCGCGCGCCTGTCTGCGCCGAGCCATCGCCATGTCGATGAATATGTCGATCACCTGATCGGCCGCCTCCAGGCGATGGGCCGCACGCAGAGCACCCTCACCCGTTCGCCGGGGCGCAGCGTCGACCTTGCCGAGCTGGTGCGCGAGGAGCTGCTGGTCCACGCCGTCCAGCCTGACCAGTGCCATGTCGACGGGCCGGAAATCGCGCTCTCCCCCCACGCGGCGGAGATCGTGACGCTGGCAATCCACGAACTTGCGACCAATTCTGTAAAATACGGCGCGCTCGGCGATACCGGCTATATCCGGATCGTGTGGACCGCCGAGCAGCGCGGCGACAAGCCGTGGCTTGCCTTGCGCTGGCAGGAGACCGCGCAGCTGCACAAGACCAAGAACAACCGCAAGGGCTTCGGCCGCAAGCTGATCGAGGAGCGGGTGCCTTACGAGCTCCAGGGCGAAGGGCGCTTCACGGTGCACGACACCGGCGTCCTTGTCGAACTCGAGTTCCCGCTGGTCGACGCCGGCAGCATTCTCGATCCGCGATCCTGACGGGAGCGCCGCATGACCGACCGCACCCTATCTGGCCACCGCATCGTCATTCTCGAGGATGATTATTACCAGGCGCAGGACTGCCGCCAGCCGCTCGAGGCGGCGGGCGCCAAGGTGATCGCGATCTCGGCGACGATCCCCGATCTGCCCGCGCTGCTCGAAGAGGGGCGGATTGATGCGGTGCTGATCGACATCAACCTCGGCCACGGCTTGTCGTTCGACTTCGCCCGCGAGCTCAAGGCGAAGGGAATCCCGTTCGTGTTCCTGACCGGCTATGATGCCGCGATGTTGCCCGATGATCTGGCGGGCAGCGGCTACCTGACCAAGCCCGCCGATGCCGCGCGCATCAAGGCCGCGCTGGCGCGCGCCGCCGAAGACGCCCGCTAGCAGGCGCCTTTGGCGGCGGCACGGTCGGGATCAAGGGATCAGGCGGCGATGACCCGCAAGCGATCACGCTCCCGCAGGTTCTGGACCCGCGGCGCGAGGTAGGACGGATCGAAGCCCGCGACCTGCTGCAAGCTGCGCAGGTCATGGATCGTCAGCTGCTTGGAGCGCAGCGTGATAAGCCCGTCCTGCCGCAGCTGCTGGAGCTTGCGGTTGATGTGCACCGGGGTCAGCCCCAGCACGTCGGCCAGATCATCCTGCGTGAGCGGGAAAAAGATCTGCTGGCCCAGATGCGCATCGACCAGCGAGAGCCGGTAATGCGCCTCGCAAATGAGGTGCGCCATCCGCTCGAGCGCGTCGCGGCGGCCGACATTGACCACCCACGAAGCGAGCACGGCGTTCTCCATGCAGCCATAGGAGCGCATCGCCTCGCCGATGGCCGGGAAGCTGTCGATCAGCCGGCGCATGTCGGCGTGGGTGATGTTGACGATCTTGCAGGGGCTGAGCGTGATGACCTCTTCGATCGCGATGCCGTTGGGCGAACAATCGAAATAGAAGGCATCGCCGGGAAGCAGCAAGCGCGTGATCTGGCGCGCACCATCGCGCAGGATCTGGTAGCGCGCAGCCCAGCCGCTGATGACAACCGGAAAGGAGTGCATCTCGTCGCCATCGCGCGACAGATATTTCTTGGCACCGACATCCCGGGGCTGGCGGCACAATTCCTCGACCGCCTGGATCTCTTGGTCGCCCAGTTCGGCGGCGTGCATCAGTCGCAACAGGAAGGGATTGAACACGTGCTTGCTCCTTGGAGTGTTGCGGGAATTGCACTTTTCCCGATTAGCTCAGGTTTCTCTCGATCAAAAGTTACCCTGCGTGTCGAATCCTTGTGGTTCACCTCAGATATGCTGCGCGTTGTCGTAGGAGTATCCACGAAGTCCTCGCAAGAGAAAACCTTTTAGCGGCGGACGGTGCGTGGCGATCCGCAGAGCGCTTCGGCTTTCGGGACATCTTCGAATTGTTGCAGATGCAATCTAGGTTAGAGCGTGCCGCGCTTGAGGCAGGCAGCATCGGAGTACCTGGGGGTTCCCGATCCCTCTGGTGACTCGGTGACTGGGCGCGCGTTAGGTTTCCACTCCGTCCGGTCATTGCCCCAAATATACTCCCCGCCCAGCGATGGGCGGGGTTTTTTTGTGGTGCGGCGCGATCATGGCGCTGGCGCCGTTCCGGGAAGACGCCGCGCGCTCAAATCCTTGCCGAGTTTAGGGAACTTGCCGCCAAGGTCGCCGACAAGGGCGCCAGGGGCGAGGGACACAAGGACATGGTGCCATGCTCAAGACCGCCTGCACGACCGCTTTCAACCAGCCGCCGCCCTGCTTCACCGCCGAGATGACCGCATCGCTCCCGGCACTGCGCAGCTTCGCGCGCTCGCTATGCCGCCAGCGCGACATGGCGATGGCCGATGATCTGGTGCAGGAGACGATGGTCCGCGCCCTGGTCTCTCATCATACCTTCCTGCCGGGCAGTAAGTTCCGTCCGTGGGTTTTCACGATCCTGCGCAACCAGTTCTACAACGCGGTGCGCAAGCAGGGCCGGATGGTCGCCTGGGAGCCCGAGGCGGCCGAGCGCCTGCTGGTGCAGGCTCCCGATCAGGAAGAGCGCATCCATGTCGCCGATCTCGAAGGGGCCTTGCGGCAATTGCCCGATGGCCAGCGCGAGATGCTGATGCTGATCGCGGGCGCGGGGCTGAGCTACGAGGAGGCGGCCGAGGTCTCCGATTGCAAGCTCGGCACGGTCAAGAGCCGGATCAACCGCGGGCGGGCGGCGATGCGCACAATTATCGCCAACGGCGAGGCGCTGCCTGAAGTCTGACTAGCCGAGGCGCCAACAAGTTGCGGG
>CAMCUB010000053.1 GCA_945878845.1 Erythrobacter sanguineus
GAACCCCGGCTGAGATGGGAGCCGGTTCAGTCGGCAAACCGGGTTGGGGGTTAACCCCCAACCCGGTTGTTGCCATCACGCCCAAGCATGGGCATCAAACCGGGCGAAGGCTCTACTCATAGCTGGTAGAAACCTCGGGCTCAGACCAGTACCATTTAGCTTTGCGATGGGTTTTGCTGTTGGGAGCGGCAGTGGCAAGATTGCGTTGATAGAGAATCAGATCCCCATCCAGATGCTCCATCCTGTTCTCATAGTATGCCATCTAACAGAACCGTTGTTCTATCAGATCCCACTCGTCCTCAAACTGAGCAAGCTGTTCAAGCGTGACTGAATTATGGGTCGTTTGCGCATTGCGTGGGCGCTTGCCGTCGTGCTTGTCCAAGAACGAAGTGTATCCTTGCTGGATGAGCAACTGAAGATCACGCTGTGTCAGCAGAAAGAAGCGATCATCTCCAAGCTTCTCGCCGATCATCACAAAAACAAAGATCAGGTAGGGGTCAAGCTCTTCATGTAAACCCAAAACGGACTGAATATCATCAACAATTTGGATATTCAGATATCTGGTCGCATCAAAGCTGACAGCGCCATTGCGCCATGCCTTCACTTGCAGCGCACAGGTTTTGCCGTCTTTGTATGCGAGCAGATCAATGTCAGGGACATTGCCTGCGAACGCTGTTGCCACGATCCCTCGCCGCCCCAGCTCCGCCACAACGAGAGCTTCACCAATTTGTCCCGCGAGCTGAGTCTTGAAGCTTCGTCCCATTGTCAGCCCCCAAAAGATGCCCTGACTGCTGCGATACTGCTATTTCCGAGAACCCAGAACGTCAATGATTCCAGTATCCTGCTACCATTCTGCTACATAGAAAAAGGGGCTGCGATTTCTCGCAACCCCTTGATTTTGTTCGGAAAAACCGACTGTTCGGTTTAACGCTTCGAGAACTGGAAGCTGCGGCGGGCCTTGGCCTTGCCGTACTTCTTACGCTCGACCACGCGGCTGTCGCGGGTGAGGAAGCCTTCGGCCTTCACGGCGCTGCGCAGCTCGGGCTCGTACTTGGTCAGCGCCTGGGCGATGCCGTGCTTGACCGCGCCGGCCTGACCCGAAAGCCCGCCGCCGCGCACGGTGCAGACCACGTCATACTGGCCGCTACGGTCGGTGACGGTGAAGGGCTGGTTGATCACCAGACGCAGGGTCGGACGCGCGAAGTAGGTTTCCTGATCGCGGCCATTGATGGTGATCTTGCCGGTGCCCGGCTTGACCCACACGCGGGCAACCGCGTCCTTGCGGCGACCGGTGGCGTAGGAGCGGCCCTGCGCGTCGATCTCGCGGTCGCGCAGCGGCATGGCAACGCGGGCGATTTCGGCAGCGTCACCCTGGGGAACGCCAGCGGCGATGTCCTTCAGATCGGCGAGATCCGAGACAGTGGCGGTTTCGTCAGACATTATGCGGCCACCTTGTTCTTGCGGTTCATGGAAGCGACGTCGAGCACCTGCGGCTTCTGGCCGTCATGGGGATGCTCGGTACCGGCATAGAGGTGCAGCGCCTTCATCTGCTGACGGCCCAGCGGACCGCGCGGAATCATGCGCTCGACAGCCTTTTCGAGCACGCGCTCGGGGAAACGGCCGCCCAGCACCTTGTTGGGGGTGGTTTCCTTGATGCCGCCGGGGTGGCCGGTGTGCTTGTAATAGATCTTGTCTCCCATCTTGTTGCCGGTGAACTTCACCTTCTCGACGTTGATGACGATTACGTGATCGCCGCAATCGACGTGCGGGGTGTAGCTCGGCTTGGTCTTGCCGCGTAGGATGTTGGCGATGATCGAGGCAAGACGACCCACGACGAGACCGTCGGCGTCGATGATGTGCCAGTTCTTTTCGACCTCGGCCGGTTTGATCGACCGGGTCTGCTTGCTGAGCGCCTTCATGGCATGTGTCCTTGGTTCGAAATTTTTCCTGCGGGAGTTAAGTCCGGCAAGAATCACTCGCCCTGACCACGGCCCGGGGGAGCGAAGTGGCGCGCAGATGTCGCCTGAGGGGCGCGAAGTCAAGCAAAAGCGCCGTTTTTGGATACGGTAAAATAATACCGCTAGTCGGAAACGCTCCCCGCGAGCCATGCGAAAGTGGCCGGATGGACGGCGTCGGCATGCCAACCGATGATCGCCGGGGTGTCGTAGGGGTGCAGTTCGCCGAGGCGTTCGACCACGTCATCGAGCCGCTCGGCCGTCGTCTTGAACAGCACCGCGACCTCGCTGCCATTGGCGCGGGCGCCCTCCCACACGAAGCGACTCTCGATGGATCCGAGGATGTTGGCGCAGGCGATCAGCGCGTCATCGAGCAGCGCGTCGGCGGCGGCGCGGGCGCTGTCGGCGTCGGGGAAGGGGCACCAGACCAGCGAGGCGCTCATCCAGCCCGCCCGTAGGAATGCATCGCGCGCACGGTCGCCACAACGGTCAGTGCGCCAACCAGTTGGTGCGCGGCGGCGATCCACAGCGAGACGCCGCTCATCACCGTCGCGATGCCGAGCAGCACCATCGTCCCCAAGGCGGCGTTGACGGCGATGCTGGCAAAGCGATCGGTCTTGCGCACCCCGCGCGCCAGCCACACCAGCGCTGCGACCGCGACCCACGCCCACCAGCGGTGCATGAAGTGGAGCAGGAAGGGATCATTGGCGAGGGTGAACAGCACGCCGTTCGACCAGTCCGCCTCGGGCACCAGTCGCCCGTTCATCAGCGGCCAGTCGCTCGCTGCGTGCCCGGCATTGAGCCCGGCCACGAAAGCGCCGAGCAGCAGCTGGACGAACAGCACGCCTGCCACCAGCGCCGCCCCGATGGTTAGCGGGGCAGGGCGCGCGGCGAGATCGCGGGCGAGCACCCGCAGGTCGCGCGCGGTCCAGACCAGCCCCGCCAGCAGGAAGAGCGCGGTCAAGAGGTGCGCGGCGAGGCGGTAGTGGCTCACATCGGTGAGGTTCGTCTGCCCCACGCCCGAGGACACCATATACCACCCCAGCGCCCCCTGCCCGCAGATCAGCGCGAACATCGCCGCCAGCCGCCAGCCGTAGCCGGCAGGGATAGCGCGGCGGATCGCGAAGACGATCAGCGGGAGCAGGAAGGCCAGCCCGATCACCCGGCCGAGGATGCGGTGGAACCACTCCCAGAAGAAGATGAACTTGAACGCGGCAAGGTCCATCCCCGCCGGGCCGCTCTCCATCCGGAACTCGGCGGTCGCGCGGTATTTGGCGAACTCGGCCTGCCACGCTGCCTCGCTGAGCGGCGGGAGGATGCCGCTGACGACGTTCCATTCGGTGATCGAAAGCCCGCTCTCGGTCAGCCGGGTGATCCCGCCGACGACGACGATCTTCACCACCAGCAGCGCGACGAGCTCCAGCCAGCGCGCAATCGCCAGCGGGCGCGCACGCGTTGCGGCGGCGGCCGGGAAGAGGTTCGATACGGAGGCGGAGGTGGCCATAATCGGCGTTCTTTGTCCCTGCGCGACCCTGCGCGCAAGCCCGTTCGCCGCAAAGTGCTGTGCGATAAGCGCAAGTCCGCCTTGCACAATGTAACAACATTACATATGTGCGGTACCGACATGACCCCCGATGCCCTTCCTCCCGCGAGTCGCCCCTCGCTGCGGCGCCGACTCGACCAATTCGGGATCGGGCTGGCCGGCCTTTGCGTATTGCACTGTCTGGCGACGCTGGTGGTGGTCTCGGCGCTGGGCCTCGGCGGGCACTTCCTGCTCGACGAGAACATCCATCGCATCGGCCTGCTGCTGGCGCTGATCGTCGCCGCGCTGGCGATCGGGCGCGGGATGCTGCGCTACGGTCGGCGCGGGCCGTTCTTCGTGGCACTCGCGGGCCTCGCGCTGATGGGCGTCGCGCTGCTGGTGCCGCACGGGACCAATGAATTCTTGCTGACGCTGGTCGGCGTCGCGGTCGTCGCGGCTGCGCACTGGATGAACCTGCGCAGCGCGGACTGAGCAAAACGCTTGGTTGCGGATGGGGCGCGAGGGACTATGTCACCGCCCATGACCAAGAGCATCACTCTCAACGGCGCTCCGCATCGCTCGGCTGCCGCCACCATCGCCGATCTGGTGCGCGAGCTTGACCTTGCGCCCGAGAAAGTAGCGGTCGAGCGCAATGGCGAAATCGTCCCCCGCTCGACGCTGGGCGAGGCTCCGCTGGCCGAGGGTGACACGCTCGAGATCGTGCATTTCGTCGGCGGGGGCGATCATGCGGCGGATACCTGGACCGTCGCGGGGCGCACCTTCTCCTCGCGGCTGATCGTCGGCACGGGCAAGTACAAGAGCTTCGAGCAGAACGCCGCCGCGGTCGTCGCGTCCGGCGCGGAGATCGTCACGGTCGCGGTGCGGCGCGTCAATGTCAGCGACCCCAAGGCGCCGATGCTGACCGACTTCATCGACCCCAAGAAGATCACCTACCTCCCCAACACCGCTGGGTGTTTCACCGGCGAAGACGCGGTGCGCACGCTGCGGCTGGCGCGCGAGGCGGGGGGCTGGGACCTCGTAAAGCTCGAGGTGCTGGGCGAGGCGCGCACGCTCTATCCCGATATGCGCGAGACTTTGAAAGCCACCGAGGTGCTGGCCAAAGAGGGCTTCCTCCCCATGGTCTACTGCGCCGACGATCCGATTGCGGCCAAGCAGCTGGAAGACGCCGGCGCGGTCGCGATCATGCCACTGGGCGCCCCGATCGGCTCGGGGCTCGGCATCCAGAACCGGGTGATGATCCGGCTGATCGTCGAGGGCGCCAAGGTGCCGGTGCTGGTCGATGCCGGCGTCGGCACCGCGTCCGACGCGGCAGTTGGCATGGAGCTCGGCTGCGACGGCATCCTGATGAACACCGCCATCGCCGAGGCGAAAGACCCGATCCGCATGGCCCGCGCGATGAAGCTCGCTGTGGAAGCGGGCCGCGAGGCCTATCTCGCGGGGAGAATGGCGCGGCGGATGTATGCCGATCCGAGTTCGCCGCTGGCGGGGTTGATTTAAGCCCAACCTTGCGTGTGGCGGTGAAACGGCTGCGTAGCAGCCGCAAGCGCGAACGCGCGCCCGCAGCGGAAGCGAAGCTGAACCGCCCCAGGCGGGTCACCCGCCCGAAGGGCGTGAGAGCGAGGATTTCGCATCGCGGATGCGATGCGGAACACAAGGACCCGGTGAGGCCGACTCTACCTAACTCTTAATTAACCATATTGCGCGACGTTCTCCCTGTCCGAAGGAGACGCGCGATGATGATGCCGATTGCCGAGATGCGGGAATTCGCCGGGTTCGCCCCTGCCGAGCAGCGCTACATCAAGCGCAGCCTCGACATCGGCCTCGCCCGCACCGACGCCTTCCGGCGCTGGGGCCGCAGCGAGAGCGAGAATGTCGCGATCCGCCGCCAATATGTCGCCTATCAGGACCTCAAGACGCTGCGCGCGCTGATCCCGCAGGACGGCACGCCTCACGAGGTCGAGCGCTTCCTCGGCAAGCTGGTGCGCGTCGCTGCCTTCGATCTGGAACAGGAGCGGCTGGCGAGTTTTTCCGCGTTTCGCTTCCTTTACGAACGCCTGCTCGGCGCGCACGTGCGGCCTTGGCTCCCGGCCGCCTTCTGCGCCGCGAGCGCGCTGCCCTCGATCCGCCCGGAGCGCCGCAAGCTGCTGCTTCAAAGCTTGAGCGAAGCCGCCGCCACCGCGCCGGGCTGGTCGGAACGCGAGCCGGTGTTCCTCCCCGAATATGTGGACGACTTCGAAGCGGCCTGAGTGCTAGAGGCGGGGGAATGGACTCCCCCTACCACCCCCCGGTCAAACGCTCGCTGAGCATCGCGGGCCACCAGACCTCGATCAGCCTCGAGCCGCTGTTCTGGGACATGCTCAAAGCCGCCGCCGCGCGCGAGGGGCTGGCGGTTGCGGCGTTGGTCGCCCGCATCGATGCCGAGCGGATCAAGTCGCCGACGCCCCCGGGGCTGGCGAGTGCGATCCGGGTGTGGCTCGTCACCAACACCTGAATTTCGTCATTGCGAGGCCGAAGGCCGCTGCAATCCATGGACCGACCGGCAGCCGCAAGCTCAGGCGATGGATTGCTTCGCTCCGCTCGCAATGACGAGCGAGCTGAGCCTAGTCGTCCACCCGCTCGATATCCGCGCCCACCAGCTGGAGCTTTTCCTCGAGCCGCTCGTAACCGCGGTCCAAGTGATAGAGCCGGCGCACGGTCGTCTCGCCCTCGGCGGCGAGGCCTGCGATCACGAGGCTCATCGAGGCGCGCAGGTCGGTGGCCATCACCTCGGCTCCGGTCAGGCGGTCCACGCCCTTGACGATCGCGGTGCGGCCTTCGGTGGTGATGTCTGCCCCCATGCGCGCGAGTTCGGGCACGTGCATGAAGCGGTTCTCGAAGATCGTTTCCTTGAGCACGCTCGCGCCGTCGGCCTTGCACAGCAGCGCCATCAGCTGGGCCTGCATGTCGGTGGCAAGGCCGGGATAGGGCGCGGTGGTGAGGTTGGTCGACTTGAGCGGCCCGCTCGCGCCGACGGTGATGCTCTTGGCATCCCACGACACATCGCAGCCAATGGCTTGCAAGGCGTGGATCGTCGCCATCATGTCGTCGGCCTTGGCACCTTCGAGCCGCACTTCGCCTCCGGTGATCGCGGCGGCGCAGGCGTAGGAGCCGGCTTCGATGCGGTCGGGCATGACGCGGTAGGTTGCACCGTGCAGCCGCTTGACGCCGTGGATGGTGAGGTTGGAGGTGCCGATGCCCTCGATCTCCGCGCCCATCGCGGCGAGCATGTTGCACAGATCGACGATCTCGGGCTCGCGCGCGGCGTTGAACAACCGGCTGGTGCCGTTGGCGAGGACGGCGGCCATCAACGCGTTCTCGGTCGCGCCGACCGAGACCACGGGGAAATCGAAGTCACCGCCCGGCATCCCGCCATCGGGCTGCATCGCTTTCACGTATCCGGCGGCCAGTTCGATCTTCGCGCCAAACGCTTCCAGCGCCTTCAGGTGCAGGTCGATCGGACGGTTGCCGATCGCGCAGCCGCCGGGCATCGAGACGGTCGCCTCACCGCTGCGGGCCAGCATCGGGCCGAGCACCAGAATCGAAGCGCGCATCTTGCGCACCAGATCATAGGGCGCGACGGTGGAGGTGATGCGGGTCGCCTCCATGCTCATCACCCGGCCGAAATCCTCAGGCCGCGTGCCCTGGATCACGGTGGTGACGCCGAACTGGTTCATCAGGTGCTGGAACCCGTCGATATCGGCGAGCCGCGGCAGGTTGCGGAGCGTCAGCGGCTCCTCTGTGAGCAGCGCGCAGGGAATCAGCGTCAACGCCGCATTCTTCGCGCCGGAAATGGGGATCGTGCCCTTGAGGCGGTTGCCGCCCTTGATAATCAGCTTGTCCATGGAATCCGCCTTAGCGAAAAGTGCATGGCGCGCAACGCTCTCACGCGTGGCGACGCGGGCGTGTCCTAACAATCATTGACCTGCGTTATGGCGCGAGGCACTGGAGCAACAGACGCGCGGGCTACCCCGTTCCTTAAAGCGAGAGCAGTCAATGTCTCCCAAGCCGATCCGTAAAGCCGTCTTCCCTGTCGCCGGTCTCGGCACGCGCTTCCTGCCTGCGACCAAGGTCGTCCCCAAGGAGCTGCTGCCGGTGGTGGACCGTCCGCTGATCCAATACGCGGTCGATGAGGCGCGCGAGGCGGGGATCGAGCAGATGATCTTCGTCACCGGGCGCGGCAAGACGGGAATCGTCGAGCATTTCGACATCGCCTTCGAGCTTGAGCAGACCATGACCGAGCGGGGCAAGGATTTGTCCGTGCTCGATTGCACCCGCGCCACTCCCGGCGATGTGATCGCGGTGCGCCAGCAGGTGCCCTTGGGGCTCGGCCACGCGATCTGGTGCGCGCGGGCGATTGTGGGCGACGAGCCCTTCGCGATCTTCCTGCCCGACGAGCTGATGGTCGCGCGCGAAGGCGGCACCGGCTGCATGAAGCAGATGGTCGAGGCCTATAATCAGGTCGGCGGGAATCT
>CAMCUB010000054.1 GCA_945878845.1 Erythrobacter sanguineus
GAAGTAATAGGCGAGCAGCGCCAGCGCGCTGACGATCACGACGTAGATATAGGGATCCTGCATCAGCGGCGCCTCTCCCCAAGCGCTGAGAGGCAGGCTGGCGGGGGGAGGGCCGGGCGGCAACTCGCACTTTTGCGCTTGGGCGCGCCGCGCTAGGGTGGGGCATGACCGAGGCCCCTCCATCCCCGCGCCGCATTGCCCTTGCCGGGGCGAGCGGGACGATCGGGGCGGCGGTGTTGCGGCGCTTGCAGGGCGACGGGCACCATGTCGCCGTCCTCCCGCGCGCGACCCTCGCGGATGACCGGAAGCTGGCGCAGGCGCTGGCCGAGCGGGGCTCAGAGGTCGTGATCTCCTGCATCGCCTCGCGCTCGGGCGCGCCGAGGGACGCGCGGGCGGTGGATTACGAAGCCAACGCCCGTCTGCTCGCGGCCGCGCGGGGGGCGGGGGCTGCGCATTTCATCCTGCTCTCGGCGATCTGCGTGCAGAAGCCGCTGCTGGCCTTCCAGCACGCCAAGCTGCGGTTCGAGGCCGAATTGCAAGCGAGCGGGATCGGCTACACCATCATCCGGCCGACCGCCTTCTTCAAGTCGCTCTCGGGCCAAGTGAAACGCGTGAAGGCGGGTAAGCCGTTCCTCATTTTCGGCGACGGCAACCTCACCCGCTGCAAGCCGATCAGCGATGATGATCTGGCGCGGTTTATCGCTTCGGCCATCGATAACCCCGCGATGCTGGGCAAGGTGCTCCCCATCGGCGGCCCCGGCCCGGCGATCAGCTTGCGCGAACAGGGCGATCTGCTCTTCGCGCTGACGGGGCAGGAGCCGCGCTTCCGCTCGGTCTCGCCCCGGATGTTCGACTATGCCGAGCGGGTGCTCAGACTCGGCGCGCCTTTCTCCGCGTGGTTCGCCGAGAAGGCCGAATATGCCCTCATCGCGCGCTATTACGCGACCGAGAGCATGCTGGTGCTCGATCCTGCAAGCGGCGCATATTCCGCTGATCTCACCCCCGAATTTGGGACCGAGACGCTGGAGGCCCACTACCGGCGGCTGATCGCGGAAGGCTAGCGCGGGGCGATGTGCCAGCTGGCCGGCGCGAGCGTCTCGCCGAGGTGGGGGACGTGGGCCGGCGCTGCGGCGTAGTTGAAGGTGAAGACGTGGCTCGCAGAGCGGCGCACGCGGATGCCTTCGGGCAGATCGAGCAGTTCCACACCCGCCTCGCCCGCCATCCACTCCACCAATCGCGCGAGCAGCGCACGGTCGGGCCAGATCGCGCAGTAGCGGATGTTTTCGTGGGCGTAGACCACCCCACGCCCCGCGCTGTCCGAGAGTTCGGGGGCGAGGTCCGAGGCCACATCCTCGCGCCAGCGGGTGACGGCGAAGCCCTCGGCGGGTTCGGCGATGCCGTCGCGCAAGCTCTCGACACGGGTGACGGTCACGCCGGTCAGGTCGCGGAAGGGCCCCGGCGCGAGACCTTCGGGGATGCAGAAGCTGGCCGTCTTGCTGCCTGATCGCGGCCCCAGCAGCACGGGGCGATCGAGCGCCGCCAGCTTCTCGGCAAAGCCCTCTGGCACGATCGGCAGGGTCGGGACGATCACCATGCGGTAGGCCGACAGGTCGGCGTCAGGCGAGACGATATCGACGTCGAGCCCTTTCGCCCGCAGCGCCGAGTAAGCCTCGAACACCAGTTCCAGATAGCGGAAACTGCGCCCCTGCGGCTGGATGCCGATCACCCATGCGGCCTCGTAGGAGAACACCAGCGCGACCGGCGCTATCACCGCCACTTGCGGGCCGATCCCTTGCAAAACCGCCGCCGCTGCGCGTGCCTCGTCCGCCGCATCGGCCTCGCTGCTGTCAGGGCGCAGCAGGCCGGCGTGCATCTGCTCCTGCGCGAACGGCGCCTGCCGCCAGCGGAAATAGGATGTGAACTCGGCCCCGTGCGCGCAGGCCTCGAGCGTCCACAGCGCGACCATCCCCGGCAGCGGCGCGGGGTTGAAGCGCGCCCAATTCACTGGCCCGGGCTGCTGCTCCATGACCCCCCAGCGGCCATTCGAGCAGCCCCGGTAGAGGTCATGGTGGAAGGCGGCGATATCGGGGTGGCCCTGGCGGAAATAGGCGGCCTTCTCCGCGTCCGAGAACCAGAACTGCTCCAGAAACCCGAGCGGATAGGAGTCCCACGTCGCCACGTCGATGTCGCGGCCGACATCGTGGTGATCGAACTCGGTGAAGAAGCCCATGAAGTTGTGGGTGATGTCGCGGCCCGGCGAATGGGCGCGGATGATGTCGACCTGCTCGCGGTTGAAGCTCGCCACCTGATCGGAAGCGAAGCGGCGGTAGTCGAGCCAGTGCGCGGGGTTCGCCTCGGTGACGGTGAGGTGCGGCGGATCGACCTCGTCGAAGCTGCGATATTCCATGCTCCAGAAGACGTTGCCCCAGGCCTCGTTGAGTGCCTGCGGGGCGCCGTAACGCACGGCTAGCCAATCGCGGAACGCCGCCGCCGCCGCGCCTGAAAAACTGAGAACCGTGTCGTGGCAGCCATATTCATTGTCGGTCTGCCACATGACGATGCCGGGGTGCTGGCCGTAACGCTCGGCGAGCGCGGTGACGATGCGGCGGCACTCGGCGCGGTAGCCTTCGTGGCTGAAGCAATAATGCCGCCGCGAGCCGAAACCGCGCGGGCGGCCCTGCTCGTCGATGGCGACCATGTCGGGCATTTGGTCGACCAGCCACTTGGGGGGCGTCGCGGTCGGCGTGCCGAGGATCACCTTGAGGCCGGCTGCGTGGAGGGTCTCGATCGCGCGGTCGAGCCAGTCCCAGTCATACTGGCCAGGCTCGGGTTCGATCCGGCTCCACGCGAATTCGCCGATCCGCACGAGGCTGAGGCCCATCGCCGCCATGCGCGCGGCGTCATCGGCCCACCATTCTTCCGGCCAGTGTTCGGGGTAGTAGCAGCAGCCGAGTTTCATTGCGGCAATCTCTCCAGCGCGATCAGCCACGCGGTTTCGGGGTGGGTGAGGGGCAGCGCAAGGCCCTGCGTCATCAGCGCTGCGCCGGACAGCGTCAGCCCCTCCCGCCACCGCTCCGGCGCGGCGAGGTAGTGCTTGGCGCGCGGCGGCCACGGCTCGGGCAGGGTGACGCGGTAGCGCGCCTCAGGGTCTAGCCCTGCGAGGCGGACCGGTGCGGCATCGAACACCGGCGAGAAGGCGGTCTGGGCGACCAGCGCCAGCGCCTTGCCCTCATGCGTCACCATCATGCCGGTGACATTCGGATCCGAGTGATCGAGTCGCCACAGCGCGCCCTCATGCAGCACCCCGCGCCACGCCTTGTAGAGCGCGATATGCGCGGCGAGGCACTCGCGCTCCTTGTCGGTCATGCGCGCGGGGTCGGCCTCCACCCCCATGTGCCCGAACATCGCGACCTTGGCGCGGAAGTCCATCGCCAGCCTGCGCCCGGTGATCGGATTGGGCGAAGGGCCGACATGGCTGCCGAGCACTTCGAGCGGCAGGAACTGCGACCATGCCGGGATGATCCTGAGGCGCTCGATCGCGTCGTTGTTGTCGCTCGGCCAGACGCGGTGGACCCGCGAGAGAACGCCGAAATCGATCCGCCCCCCGCCGCTCGAGCAGCTTTCGATCTCGACGTTGGGATGGGCGGCGCGCAAGGCTTCGAGGAGGGCGTAGAAGCCCTCGGTCTGGCGCGGGGCCGAGGGGAAGAGGTCGCGGTTGTGGTCCCACTTGAGGTAGGCGATGGCGTGCTCGCGCAGCAGCCCATCGAGGCGCTGGAACAGGTAATCGCGCACCTCCGCGCGCGCCATGTCGAGCGCCAGCTGGCCGCGCATGGTGGGGCGCTCGCGGCCTTCGTGGTGCAGGCACCAATCGGGATGGGCGCGGTAAAGATCGCTGTCGGGCGAGACCATTTCGGGCTCGACCCACAGGCCGAAATCCATGCCGAGGTCGTGGACGCGGGCGATCAGCGGGCCGAGGCCGTTGGGGAAGACGTCGGGCGATACGAACCAGTCGCCGAGGCTGGTCTGGTCGTTGCGTCGTCCGCCGAACCAGCCATCATCCAGCACGAAACGCTCGATGCCGAGACGCGCGGCATCCTCGGCCAGCGCGATCAGCCCGGCTTCCGAGAGGTTGAAGCCCAGCGCCTCCCATGAATTGAGGTGGACCTTGCGCGGGCCCCAATTGGCGCGGGCGGGCAGCACCTCGGCGCGGGCATAGGCGTGGAGTGCCTGCGCCAGCGCCGAGCGGTCGGGGGCTAGGGCGAACACCGCTTCTGCCGCATCAAGGGAGTTTCCTGGGCGCAGGCACTCCCCTGCGGCCTCCCCGCCAATAGCCATCTGCAACACCGCCCGGCCATCGCCCTGCCCCTGCGTATCGCAATCGATCCGGGTGCTGTAATCGCCGCTCCACGCGAGATGTGCGCCCAGCACTTCGCCCCTCGTCGGATCGTCCAGCACCAGCCAGTTGCCGCCGCCGAAACCCGGCTTGCCAGTGCGCGATTCTGGGGAAAAGCCATCGGGCGCCATCGGGCGCCGGGTTTCGCGCATTTCGCCCGCCCAGCGGCCCGAGAATGTCGTGAGGCCGGTGAAGCGCGCCGGTATCGGCAGCACAAGCGTGGGCTGAGCGACAAGGGTGAAGATGCGCACTCCGTCATTGCTGACGTGGCAGCGTGCCCTGACGACATCGCCTGACTGGATGCACCACCGCATAGTAAGGCCGGCGCCAAGAGCCTCGTCGTGCCAGGCAATCCGGATGTCCCCCGCGGCCAAGTCCCAATCGATCAAGCGGAAGTCTGTCCGTACCTCGCCCGCCAGCGGGTTCGCATGATCGACCAGCAGCACCGCAGGCGTCCCGCTCCACCCGGCCTTGCCCTCTGGTAGCAGCCCCGGAACCGGCGGCACATCGGGCTGGCTCTCGTGCCGCCCGCGCGCGGTGGCGGCGGCGATCATTGCGAGATCCTCGCCCTCCGGCAGGCGCGCGCCGCAATAGACGAGGTCCGCCGCGCCGCCCATTTCCAGCGCTAACACTAGCGTCAGCCGCTCGCCGTCGAGCCTCACAAATTCTACGCGCATCCCTCTCCCTCGCCGCCACGCCGGTGATGAGCGGCGCATGCGGGCTTGTCCGCCAACCGCCAATGCGCTGTAACCGCGCCCAACGAGAGGGGAAAGCGCGCAAATGTCACAAGCCACCACAGGGGGCGACCCGACGCAGATCGCCGTGTGCCTGGGCCTGACGCTCGTGATCGCGCTGGCGACTTGGGCAACGCTGCGGCGCGAGGGGCATGACGGGTCGAAGAAGGACGTTTATCTGGCGGGCGGCAAGCTGTCATGGCTGTTCGTGGCGGGCGCGATCACATTGACCAATCTCTCCACCGATCAGCTGGTGGGGATGAACGGCAACCAGATGCTGCTGCTCGCCTGGTGGGAGATCAGCGGCTTTGTGGGCCTGCTGATCCTCGCGTTCGTGTTTGTGCCGATCTACTACCGCGCGCGGGTGACGACCGTGACCGAACTGCTCGAGCAGCGCTATGGCGGGGGCGGCATCCGGACGCTGGTGTCGGCGCTGTTCCTGTTCGGGATGGTGCTGATCTATCTGCCTGCCGGGCTCTATTCGGGCGCGCTGTTCCTCAAGACCGCGGGGATCGACTTTCCGCTGCTGGTGCTCGCGGGCTTCCTCGGGGTGGTCGCGGCGGCCTATACCATGGCGGGCGGCCTCAGAGCGGTGGCGGTGATGGAGACCTATTCAGGGATAGGCGTGCTCGCCATTGCAGTACTGGTGGTAGTGCTGGCATTGAACGCGGTCGACTGGGACATCGCGCGCGGCGTTCCGCCGGAGCGCTTGACGATGGTCGGCGCGGCGGATTCGCCGATCCCGTTCCACACGCTCTTCACCGGCATGATCTTTATCCAGATCTATTACTGGTCGACCAACCAGCCGATCACCCAGAAAGCGATGGCCGCGCCCACTGTGCGCGAGGCGCAGAAGGGCGTGCTCGCCGCCGCGGTGGTGCGCATCCTGATCATCCCCGCAATCGTGGTGATCCCGGGCGTGGTCGCCTTCCAGCTGTTCGGCGATATTGACGATGCCGCTTACGGCCAGCTGGTGGGCGAGGTGCTGCCCCCGTGGCTCTCGGGCGTTTTTGCCGCCGCCATCGCCGCCGCGGTGATCGCTCACACCGCCGCCGTGATGAATGCCGCGGTCGGGCTCTATGCGGTCGACTTCCACGAGAAGTTCGTCGGCAAGGTCGAGAACCACTGGCGGCTGTCGGGCATCGTCACCGTGGTGCTGACGGTCGCCTCGGTGGCGCTTGTGCCGGTGTTCGATAACGCCAAGAGCATCATCAACCTGCTCCAGCAGCTGAACGGCCTCAGCTCGATGCCGATCCTTTCGGCCTTCATTGTCGGGCTGCTGTTCACCGGGGTCGAGAGCCGCGCGGCGATTGTCGGGGTGCTGTGGGGCTTTGCGCTCTACGCGGTGTTCAGCTGCATCGCCGAGCCTGCGGGCGCGATTGGCCTCCACTATATCGACTTCATGGTGGTGACGCTGGCGACGAGCGTCATTGCCGCGCTCGCCTTCAACCGCTTTGCGCTGGGCGGGCGGGCGCGCTTCGCTCCGCGCGAGGTGTTCGCCGGGCTCGCCAAGCGTCCCGAGGAAGAGGTGTTCGGATGAGCCTCGACCCGGCCCGTCCGCATCGGCGCTACAATCCGCTGACGGGAGGCTGGGTGCAGGTCTCCCCGCAGCGCATGGGGCGGCCGTGGCAGGGCGAGGTGAGCGAGCCCGATCCGCCGCCGCCGCCTTATGACCCCGCCTGCTACCTCTGCCCCGGCAACCAGCGCGTCGGCGGCGAGGCGAACCCGGCTTACGAAGGCGTCTACGTCTTCGACAACGACTTCCCCGCGCTGGCCGAGGATCAACCGGCCGAGGCCAATCACGATCCCCTGTTCCGGGCCGAAGCGTCATCAGGCGTGTGCCGGGTGATCTGCTTCTCGCCCGATCACGGCAAGTCGCTCCCGCTGTTGACCCCGGAGCAATTGCGCAGCGTGATCGACACCTGGGCCGACCAGACCGCCGAGCTCGGCGCGCGCTTCGGCGCTGTGCAGGTGTTCGAGAACAAGGGCGCGATGATGGGCTGCTCCAACCCGCATCCCCACGGCCAGATCTGGGCGACCGCGCACCTGCCGCAGGAGACCGCCACCGAGGACGAACGCCAACGCGAATACTTTGCCGAACACAGTCGGGCGATGCTGCTAGACCTGGCGGAGCGCGAAGCGACAAGCGAGCGCGTGGTCGAGATCAACGACGACTGGCTCGCCATCGTCCCCTTCTGGGCGGCGTGGCCGTTCGAGACGCTGCTGCTGCCGCGCTTTGCCGTCCAGCGCCTGCCGCAGCTGACTGGCGACCAGCGCAGCAGCCTCGCCGCGATCCTCAAGGCGCTCACCACCCGCTACGACAACCTGTTCCAGACCAGCTTCCCCTATTCGATGGGCTGGCATCAGGCGCCCTTCAGGATGCCCGATATCGACCACTGGCAGCT
>CAMCUB010000055.1 GCA_945878845.1 Erythrobacter sanguineus
CGGGGTCGGGGTCGGCGTGGTGTCGAGCGGCGGGGGCGGAATGTCGTCGGGGGCCTTCTTGGCGCAGGCTGCAAGCCCGCTCGCCGAGGCGAGGAGCAGTATCGTCGCAAGCTTGGTGTTCATCGCTCAGGGTTCCTTTCGTGGGGAAATATCAGGGCCGGATCGGGCCCCATGCGGGGTCGGAGGCGTCCACCGGCGTGGGCAGGCGGCGTTCGTTCTGGCCGGTGAGATCGACCTGCCAGATGCCCGAACGCCCGGAATTCTTTTCGGTGCGGAAGAACTGGATGATGCGGCCGTTAGGCGCCCAGGTCGGGGCCTCGTCCTGCCAGCCCTTGGTCAGCACGCGCACGCCGCCGCCGCTGGTGTTCATCACCGCGACGTTGAAGTCGCCCGCGATCCGCGTGAAGGCGATCTGCTCGCCGCGCGGGCTCCATTCGGGCGTGGCGCAGCGTCCGCCGAAGAAGCTGATGCGCTTCTGGTTCTTCCCGTCGGCGTCCATGATATAGCACTGCTGGCTGCCCGAACGGTCGCTCTCGAACACGATCTGGCGGCCATCGGGCGAGTAGCTGCCGCCCACGTCGATCCCCGGATTGTCGGTGAGCTTCTGCGCAGTGCCGCCGGTCGCGGGGATGCGGTAGATGTCGGTATTGCCCGCGAGACCCATCGAATAGAGGATGTGCTTGCCATCGGGCGACCAGCGCGGGGCAATGGTGGGGTTCCTGTTCTCGGTGACGAGCGTCTGCTTGCCGCTGCCGATGTCATAGACATAGATGCGCGGATTGCCGTCGACATAGGAGAGGTAGAGGATCTTCGAATAGTCGGGCGAATAGCGCGGGGTGAGCGCGGTGGCGCTGCCCAAGGTGAGGAAGCGGTGGTTGGCGCCGTCGCTGTCCATCACTGCGAGGCGCTTGACCCGGCGGTCCTTGGGGCCGGTCTCGGCGATATAGGCGATGCGGCTGTCGAAGAACGGGCTCTCGCCGGTGAGGCGGCTGAAGATGAGGTCCGAACACTTGTGCGCCGCGCGCCGCCAGTCGCCCGCGGCGACCACCCAGCCTTCTTTCACCAACTGCTGCTGGAGCTGGACGTCGTAAAGGTAGCAGCCGACCACCAGCCGGCCGTCGTCGCGCGCGGTGACATAGCCCTGCACCAGCATCTCCGCGCCTTGCCCGCTCCACGCGCCATAGGCGGGCGCGCGCACGGCGGAGAAGGCGGGCTGCGGCAGGCTGTCGGGGCCGACGGGCTTGAAGAGGCCATTGTTGCGCAGGTTGGCGGTGATGACCCGCGCGATCTCGCGCCCGAGCGCGCCGGTGCCGTCGGCATTGGCAGGCGTGGCCCGCTCGCGATCGGTGGCGAAGGCGGGGATGGCGATGCCGATGTCGGACCATGCGGCCTCGTCGGTGATGACGATGTCGCGCTCACCTGTCGCACTGTCGACCGTCTCGACCGGAACATCCTCCGGCAAGGGCGCAGACAAGTCCTGCGCAACAGCGTGGCTGGATGCTGTCGCAAGCAGAAGCGCTCCAATCGCCTTCAGTGCTGCCGCTTTCATTACCGGTTCCTCTCGAATTTCAGAGTAAATGTTTTATCTGCCGGGACAGGGAAGGGAACCTTGAATTGCCCGACCAGCTTGACGGCGCGCACGGCCTCTTCCCGGTGCCGCGCCACCTGATTGCGGTTGAGATCGGTCACGCCGAGGGTTTCCAGCACCTGCGGCTGTCCGGCCAGCGTCCCGTCGGGGTTGAGCCGGAAACGCACCCGCGTCACCAGTTTGTCGGCATCCGGCCCCTGCGGCACTCGGCCCTGCCACTTGATCTTGACCTGCCGCGCGACGGCGCTGTCGAGCGACGCGAGCTCGCTCGGCCCGATGGTCTGGGCGGGCGCGCGGGTTTCGGTGGTGGTGGTGGAGCTGCCCTTGCCGGGAAGGAAATCGTCGCCGATGCGCGGGGCGCCGCCCGTTTTGCCGGCGGTCTTCTTGGGCGGAGTAGTGGCGGCCTGCTTGGGCGGCGTGCGGTCGGGGCGCGAGCGCTCGCGGGCGGGAGCGGGCTGCTGGGTTGCCGTGCGGGCCGGGGGTTTGGGTGGCACCGGAGCCGCGCGCGGGGCCGGCTCGGGCCTGGCAGCCTCGGACGCGGGCGCGGGATTGTCCGCCAGCGTCGGCGCGACCGCGGCGCGGCTTTCGGGGACGGGATCGGGCGCGGCGGCCTCAAGCCCGACTTCAGTCGTGAGGCTGACATTGATCCGCTCGGGGAAGACGACAACCTCGCTCCGCATCGTCTGCATCGCGAGCACGCCCACCAGCGCGCCATGCAGCAGCACAGCGGCGCCGAGGCCGATCTTCTCTTCGTTTCTGAGCGCGATCTCTCCCATCTTGGCCTGTCGTTATGGGGCGCTAACTGAACCGTCGGTGACCAGCGAGATCGAGGTGAAGCCTGCGCGGCCCAGCTCGCCCATCACCTGCATCACTCGGCCGTAATCGAGGCTGCGATCACCGCGCAGCACCACCAGCGGCGGCTCGCCCCCGCGATTGAGGGCCTCGAGCGCGGCGGGCAAGCCCCCTGCTGGCACCGGCGCATCCTCGATATAGATCGTGCCGCCCGCGTCGATCGAGACGGTGATCTGGTCGGGCTTTTCCTCGACCGGCGCGGCGCGGCTATCGGGCAGATCGACCGGCACGCCGACCGCGGGGAGCGTCACGGTGACCATGAAGATGATCAGCAGCACCAGCATCACGTCGACCAGCGGCGTGACATTGATCTCCGACATCGCCGCGCGGCGGGAGCGGCGCGAGCCCTTGCGGGACGATGAGAGCTTGGCTCCCATTAGGCCCGATCCAACTCGCGGCTGAGCCCGGTGTGGAGCTTGTCGGCGAACCTCTGCAGCCCCGCCTCATACCGGTCCACCGAACCGCCGAAGCGGTTGTAGGCGATCACCGCGGGGATCGCCGCGAACAGGCCTATCGCCGTCGCGAACAGCGCCTCGGCAATGCCGGGGGCCACGACCGCCAGCGAAGCGCTCTGCAGCGCGCCGATCTGGAAGAAGGAGTTCATGATCCCCCACACCGTCCCGAACAGGCCCACGAAGGGCGCGACCGAGCCGACGGTGGCGAGGAAATTCAGGCGCCCGGCCAGCGCGTCGGCTTCCTCGGCGATCTGGCTGTCCATCACGGCGGCGATGCGCTGGCGGGCGGCTTCACGGTCGACCGGCTGCTTGGCGGTCGACTTGCGCCACTCGTCGAGCCCGGCAGCCGCAACGCGGGCGGCGGGGACTTCCTTCCGCATCTGTTTGGTGAGCAGGCCTTCGCGGTTCTGCTGCTCCCAGAACTCGGCCTCGTATTCGCGCGATTTCTTGCCGAGGCCGCCGATCCGCAGGCTGAAAGAGACGATGATCATCCACACCCACACGCTCGCGAGGATCAGGCCGACCATCACGGCCTGGACGATGATGTCGGCCTCGACGAACAGCTCGACCGGATCGAGGCGGGTCGGAGCGGGAAGCGCGGCGGCAAGCAGGTCGAGCGTCACGGGGTTACTGATCCTCATTCATGAAATTCTGGAAGGCGGCGCGCCATGCGGCGGGCTGGCGGCGCGGACGACCGTCTAGCGTGATGAAGCCGACGCGCAAATGCGCCTCGCACAGGATCGCGTCGCCCCGCCGTGCAATCTGGTGCATCCGGCACGAGGCCGCGCCGAGTTCAGTGCAGCGGGTCTCGATCACCACGTCGTCGTCGAGGCGGGCCGGGCTAAGGTATTTCAGATTGACCTCGGAAAGCGCGTAAGCCCCCTCGCCCGTCTCGATCGCCGCGCGCTGGTCGATGCCGAGCATTCGCAAGAGGTCGGAGCGCGCACGCTCGAACCACCGCAGGTAATTGGCGTGGTAGGTGATCCCCGACAGGTCGGTGTCCTCGTAATAGACCCGCACCGCATAAAGATGCCGCGCGCCAGCAAGGACGCCGCCGGGAGGGTTGGGAGAGGTCATAGGCGCCACCTAGCCTAGCGGGGAATCCGTTGCAAAGCCGCGACATCGCGATTTGTCGATGAACCGCAGGCTAACGGGGGCTGAAAGCATCTCCCCTTCTCTTGAGAGGAGGGGGGTAAGGTGCCTCACCGCCGCGCGATCATCGGGCCGAGGAACTGGCCGCCGAAGATGTGCACATGCAGATGCGGCACTTCCTGCCCGCCATGCGCGCCGATATTGGCGAGCAGGCGATAGCCGGGTTCGACGAGGCCCTTCATCCGGGCGACTTCGCCCACCGCACGCACGAAACCGCCGATTTCCGCATCGGAGGCTTTGGCCGAGAAATCGTCCCAGCTGACATAGCGCCCCTTGGGGATCACCAGCGTGTGCACTTCGGCCTGCGGGTTGATGTCCTCGAAGGCGAAGGCCCAGTCGTCCTCGTAGACCTTCTTCGAGGGAATCTCGCCGCGCAGGATGCGAGCGAAGATGTTGTTGTCGTCATAAGGCAGGGTCGGGTCGATCGGCATTTTCTACTCCGGGGGGTTACTCCGTGCGTGCGGCTTTTTCGGCGAGGCCGGACAGCCCCTCGCGCCGGTCGAGTTCGGCGAGCACCTGTTCCAGCGCCACGCCCTTTTCGGCGAGCAGCACCATGAGGTGGAAGAGCAGGTCGGCGGCCTCGCCCACCAGTTCCTTCTCGTCACCAGCCAGCGCGGCGATCACGGTTTCGGTCGCCTCCTCGCCGAGCTTCTGCGCGATCTTGGCGAGCCCCTTGGCGTGGAGCTTGGCGACGTAACTCGTCTCGGGCGAAGCCGTCAGGCGCTGGGCGATGGTCGCTTCGAGGCGGGTGAGGGTTTCGGACACTTGGCTCTTTCTCGTCATTGCGAGGAGCCGCAGGCGACGCGGCAATCCATGTTCGGACCTTTCCGCCAGCAGCGCGGCAGTCCATGGATTGCTTCGCTACGCTCGCAATGACGAAGTTTCAACGGCTGCGAGGGGTTCACCCCCGCGCCGGAAGCCCCGCCGCCCGCAGCGCGGCGTGGGCCTCGGCGATGGTGTGGTGGCCGAAGTGGAAGATGCTGGCGGCAAGCACCGCGCTGGCGTGGCCCTTCGTCACCCCGTCGACAAGGTGCTCGAGGCTCCCCACTCCGCCACTGGCGATCACGGGCACGCTGACCGCATCGGCGATCTCGCGGGTCAAAGCGAGATCGTAGCCGCGCTGCGTGCCGTCCCCGTCCATTGAGGTGACGAGCAACTCGCCCGCGCCCAGCCCTGCGACCTTCAGCGCATATTCCACCGCGTCGATGCCCGTGGGCTTGCGGCCGCCATGGGTAAAAATTTCCCAGTTTCCGCGCGGCGTGCGGCGCGCATCCACGCTGGCGACGACGCATTGGCTGCCGAATTTGGCAGCGATCTCGCCCACCAACTCGGGCCGGGCGACCGCGGCGGAGTTGACCGCCACCTTGTCTGCGCCCGCCAGCAGCAGCGCGCGCGCATCCTCGGCGCTGCGCACCCCGCCGCCGACGGTGAGCGGCATGAAGCACACCTCTGCCGTGCGCCGCACCATATCGAGCAGCGTGCCTCGCCCCTCGTGGCTGGCGGAGATATCGAGAAAACACAGCTCGTCCGCCCCGGCCGCATCATAGGCGCGCGCCTGCTCGACCGGATCGCCTGCGTCCTTGAGGTCGACGAAGTTGACGCCCTTGACCACGCGGCCCTCGGCGACGTCGAGGCAGGGGATGACGCGGATGCGGACGGTCATAGCGCGGAACTCGGAGCGTGGATGGTGACGGTGCAGACGCCGATTGCGTTGCAATCATCGCCGACTGTGGCGGCGGCGATAGCGAAGAGCCCAAGCAGCAGGGCCAGCATGCCTTCGAAGCCGATCAGCGCCCAATAGGTGACT
>CAMCUB010000056.1 GCA_945878845.1 Erythrobacter sanguineus
ATTATCGCGCTCAGCGAAGCCGAGGGCGAGGACATGATGGTGGCGACCTATCGCTATGGTCTTGCGGATATCTACATCCGCCAAGGCCGGCTCAAGGACGCGCAGGCCGAATACCAGAAGTATTACGACGAATTCACACCCGACGGGTCGTTCAGCACCTTCGCGCCGGCGGCGGTGGCCGGGCTGGCCAAGGTTTACCGGCTGCAGGGCGATGCGCCCAAGGCGGAAAAATTGCTGCTCGATGTGCTGGCATTAAGGCAGGAGCCGGTCGCGATCACCGAACTGGCCTCGCTCTATGTGCAGCAAGGTCGCTACGCCGAAGCTGAAGCGCTGCTCCGCCAGTTGGAGGGCAAAAGAGTGCCCGTCAGCGGATACTTCGTAAAGACCAGTTACCAGGAGGTTTTGGCCGACCTCTATCTTGCCCAAGGGCGGGCGAATGATGCCCATTACATTTATACGCTGCTGGCGCCGGATTACACCAGCAGCACCAGCGTCAAATCGACCCTGGCGGTTCCGATCCTGACCAAGATTGCCCAAGCCGAACGGCAAATGGGCTATTTCGAAACCTCGCTTTCCACGATCGAAAAGGCGCTCGAAGCCCTTGGTGCAGAACCTGACCCGCGCGATCCGGCGGTGCTGGAACTGCTGGCAATCCGCGCCCGCAACCTTTTTTCGGTTGCGGAACATGCCAACGCGCGCGATCTCTTCGCTCGGCTGCGCGCAGTTGCGGCGGACGTGCTGGGCGAAGATCACCCCACCACGATCACGCTGACGCGCGAATGGGCCGAGGCTGCCTTGCGCGCTGATGATGCTGCGGCGGCGGTCCGCGCCGCCCGTATGACAGTTGCCGCGCTCGAACAGCGCAGCCGCGGCGCGGGGATCGACAGCCTGTCCGAAGCCGAGGTACGCCGCGAAGCCGCCCGGCGCGCAGAGATCTATCTCGCGGCGGGCGACTTGCTGTTTATCGAAGGCGCAAAGGCCGACATTCGCGATGTGGGCTTTCAAGCGGTGCAGCGCGCGATGGAAACCTCTGCCAGCGAGGCGGTGATCCAGGCTGCCGTACGCCGCTATGCCGAGCGTGAGGCCACCGGCCTTTCCGATCTGATTGTCGAGCGTGAGACCCTGCAAAAAGCGCTGGTCGCCAATGCCGCCCAGTTTGCCGATACCCTGCTGCAACGCGGCGAGGAGACCTTGCAGCGCCGCGCGACCCTGATCCGCGACAAGGACGAAGCGCGCAATCGCACCGCCGCGATTGATGCGACCATCGCCAAGTCCTTCCCGGATTATTTCGACCTTGTCCGGCCCGATCCGCTCGACATTGCGGCGGCGCAGGCCTTGCTGCGCGGCGATGAGGCGGTGCTGATGATCGTCCCCGGCCCGGTCGGCACGCATGTCTTCACCGTCACCAAAGACAATGTCGAATGGCGCCGGTCGCAGTGGACCGAGGATCAGATCAACACGGCGACCAAGCGGCTGTTGTGGTTTGCTGGCGCCAACGTCACAGTTGATGATAGCGACGCGCTGGCGTGGGAGCGCGAGGTGGGCAGCGCGAGCCCGCTGGCGTTTGATCGTGCAACCGCCTTCGCGCTCTATTCCGAACTGGTTGCGCCTTCGGCCGCCGCGCTTGAGGGCAAGCGGCACTTGTTCATCTCTGCCTCGGGCGCGCTGTCATCACTGCCCTTCGCGATGCTGGTGGCGAGCCCGCCGGAAGGTAAGCACGACGATGCCGAAGCGCTGCGCAAGACCGATTGGCTGGGTGATCGCTTCGCCTTGATCCAACTGCCGACGCTGCAATCGCTGGCGATGCTGCGGCGCAAGACGACCGAGCGGCCCGTCGGGCGGTCGGGCTTTGTCGGCTACGGCGATCCCGTGCTCGGCAAGCCCGCGCAGCGGCGCGGTGTCGCCCGCCGGTCGGCGGAGGCGGTGGCACCCGCTGATGCGGTCTACCGCTCGGGCGGGGAGGCAGGAACGGGCATTGATCCCGAGCGGCTGCGCAAGCTGTCCAGCCTGCCGGGCACCGGGATCGAACTGCGCGCCATGGCCAAGGCCTTGGGCGCCGGCGAGACAGCCATTCAGCTTGGGGCGAGCGCCACCGAAACCGGCTTCAAACGGCACCGGCTCGAAAATGTCGCGATCATCGCCATTGCCACCCACGGCCTGATGGCTGGCGATATCAAGGGCGCGGTGGAGCCGGGTCTGGTGTTCACGCCGCCTGCTAACGGCACGACAATCGACGACGGCTATCTCACCGCGTCAGAAGTGGCCGAACTCAGGCTCAATGCCGATTGGGTGATCCTTTCGGCCTGCAACACCGCGTCCGGCGATGGCAGCCAGGGCGCGTCCGGCCTGTCGGGGCTGGCCCGCGCGTTCTTCTATGCCGGGGCCGACAACCTCCTCGCCTCGCACTGGCCGGTGCGCGACGACGTGGCGTCCTTGCTGACGGTCCGAACCGTCGAGATCGAGCGTGCCAATCCGTCGCTCAGCCGCGCTGAAGCCTTCACGGCGGCGATGCGGGAGATCAGGCTGAACCCGGAGCACGACCGCGTTGCGGACAGCTGGGCGCATCCGAATGCTTGGGCGCCGTTCACGCTGGTGGGCGACAGCTCGCGGTAGGAGCGCAGCTGCGCTGACGCTTGGGGATTGGCCGTTCTTCCGCAGGTGACGTGCCCGCACGTGTGGGCTATCTGTTCCTGTACCCATGCTCACCCGCCTGTCGATCCGCAACATTGTCCTCATCGAAGCGCTCGATCTCGATTTTGCGCGCGGGCTGGGCGTGCTGACGGGGGAGACCGGCGCGGGCAAGTCGATCCTGCTCGATGCGCTCGGGTTGGTGCTGGGTGACCGCGCGGAGACCTCGCTGGTGCGTGCTGGCGAGGAGCGCGCTTCGGTCACCGCCAGCTTCGATTTCGCCGCTCTACCGCGCGCGGTCGCCGCCGCGCTCGACGAGGCCGAGATCGCGATCGAACCGGGCGAGCCGCTGATGATCCGGCGGCAGGTGCGGGCCGACGGGGGCTCCAAGGCCTTCATCAACGACCAGCCCGCCAGCGTCGCGCTGCTGCGCGAACTCGCCCCGGCGCTGGTCGAACTCCACGGCCAGCACGATGATCGCGGGCTTGTGAACCCGCGCGGGCACCGGATGCTGCTCGACCGCTATGCCGGGACGGATGTTGCCGGGCTCGAGCGCGCCTATGCCTGTTGGGCGCGCGCCGAGGCGCAGCTGGCCGAAGCGCGCGGGGCGGTGGAGCAGGCCAAGGCCGATCAGGATCTGCTCATCGCTCACCTCGCCGAACTTGCGACGCTGGAGCCGGTCGCGGGCGAGGAAGCGCGGCTCGCGGGCGCGCGCTCGGACATGCAGAAGGGCGAGAAGCTCTCGGGCGACCTCGAGGACTTGCGGCACCTGTGGGAAGGCTCGGATTCGCCGCTGGCAGCTTTGCGCGTGGCCGCAAGACGCCTCGACCGGATTGCCGAGCAGCACCCGCTGCTGGCCGAAGCGCTCGCCGCATTGGACCGCGCGGTGATCGAGGCGAGCGAGGCGGAGGAAAAGCTCACCAAAGCCGCCGAGGCGCTGGTCCACGATCCGATGGCGCTCGAACGCGCCGAAACCCGCCTGTTCGAACTGCGCGCCGCGGCCCGCAAGCACCGATGCGAGGTCGATGACCTGCCCGAACTGATGCGCACCATGCGCGCGCGATTGGATGCGATCGAGGGCGGCGAGGCGCAGCTCGATGCACTGGAGGCTGCAGCCAAGGAGACCCGCAGCGTCTATGTCGCGGCCGCCGAGAAGGCCCACGCCGCGCGGATCGCGGGGGCCGGGCGGCTCGATGAAGCCGTGGCAGCCGAGCTGGCGCCCCTCAAGCTCGACGCCGCGCGCTTCCGCACCAGCGTCACCCCGCTGCCCGAGGAGCGCTGGGCGGCCGCGGGGATGGACGCGGTCGAATTTCTCATTTCGACCAACCCCGGCGCGGATTATGCGCCCTTGGGCAAGATCGCGTCGGGGGGCGAGCTGTCGCGCTTCATCCTCGCGCTGAAGGTTGCGCTCGCCGAACAGGGCGGAGCAGCGACGATCATCTTCGACGAAATCGACCGCGGCGTCGGCGGCGCGGTGGCTTCGGCCATCGGCGAGCGGCTGGCGCGGCTCGCCTCACAGGAGGGGCAGCTGCTGGCGGTGACGCATAGCCCGCAGGTCGCGGCGCGGGGCGGCCAGCACTACCTCATCGCCAAGGCCTCTAGCGGGACCGTGACGAAGACTTCCGTGGTGCTGCTCGACCACGCGGGGCGGCAGGAGGAGATTGCGCGGATGCTCTCCGGCGCCGAGGTCACGCCCGAGGCCCGCGCGCAGGCGGATCGGTTGCTGGAGGGAGTGTGATGTTTGTCGGCGGGCTGGGTGATGGCATTGCAGGCATCTTTCTCCTTGCTGGCCTCGGCATGGTGTTCATCGCCGGCTCGTTGATTGCGGTCGTCCTCAAAGTCATCGGCATCAATACCGGCCGTGCGGTGCTGTGGGGTTTCGGACTGCCTCTCACCGGCCTGCTGGTGCTGCTCGCAACCGGCTGGATGGCAAGCCGGGAGGGGCCCGAGGAGGCCATCTCGGAAGGGATCCCCATCGAGATCGAACAGGTCGTGCCGACCGATCGGCAGACGGAGGGGGCGTGACTTCGGGCAGTGGACTTCACCACCCCCCGACCCCCTCCTCTGAAGAGGAGGGGGAGATGAGCGCCGAAGCCCCCTCTTCTTCAGAGGAGGGGGTTGGGGGTGGTGCAGTCACAGTCGAAACCTTGAAAGCCCGCGCCCGCGCCATGCGCAACAACCTGACCGAGCCCGAGAAGCGCATCTGGATGGCGCTGCGATCGAGCCGTTTCGAAGGCTTCAAGTTCCGCAGACAGGACGTGATCGGCAACCGCATCGTCGACTTCTTCTGTCCGGCGCGCGGCTTGATTGTCGAGGTCGATGGGCACACACATGATGCCGAAGTTGATGCGGTGCGCGACGCGCGGATGTTGCGGGACTTTGGGTTCACGACAGTGCGGTTCACGAATGAGGATG
>CAMCUB010000057.1 GCA_945878845.1 Erythrobacter sanguineus
CAATTTATTTATTCTTTTTTTCCATCAGGATTCGCCCAATTTCGATCCAGCGCTCAGCGATATCTGGCGGAAGATCCTGAGCCAGGCTGATGGCAGCATGAACCCGCTGCCCCTTACTGCGCTCCTCCGGCGCCACCTGCAGTTCCGCCGGGGTGCAATCGTAAATCTGCGCGAGTCGCCTTACCGCATCTTCAGGCGTCATGACGGCCCCCGTCTCGTATCGGAGGAGGGTCGTATGCGATATGCCCAGGCGCGCAGAGACGTTCTGGAGGGTTAAAGCCCTGAAGCGGCGCCAAGCTCTCAAATGCGACGACATGTCTCATAATTGCACGCCACGCTTGGGCGGGAAACAGCGACATGCGGGGAGGCACGAAACTGTGCATGGAACGCACAATAGCGCGATTGTTAATAGATTGGCAACAGGAAAGATTGGACACCCGTTCGACATCTGGCCTCGGCCGAGGTTCGGCCCCCGCCCGAGGCGGCCCCACGGAATTTGGCAAGCTCTTATGCCCTCAAGATGAGGCGCCAGATTGAACGTGGGATGCGTCAAGACCGGACGTATCAACACCTGGATGCGCATCGGCCCGCCCCGGTCGGGTGGCGCCAGGCCAAGTGCGGCAAACGCGACCCCATGCCCGCCACCCCATCAGAATGGCAGCGGGGTCAGGAGAGCCTTAACGCGCGCTGTTGGTGGGGGCGAGGCTAGGAAGCCAGCTCAACAGGGCACAAGAGAAGCGGAGATTGTCTACATCTCCCATACCCTGGCAAGGCAGCCGCGTCGCGCATTCCGTGTATGGTCATGACCCGGCCCGCTACTGGCCCTTGTTCGTGAGGAAAGTCTGTTCTCTATTTGCTCCGATACGGGGCGCTTTGCAAAGGCTGGCCGCGGCGCTGCGAAGCTTGGCGGAAAGGTCTGTCATGCGGAGGTGTCCCGGGCGAGTGCTGCTGACACACTCGCCTCCCGACACCGCCGCATCAACGCGACTGCTGTTGCAGCCGGCATGGCAGCGACCTCCCGCCGCGCGTGACGCTCATCATGAGCAAGGGCCCGCTACCGTCCGGCAGCGAGCCCTGGACCTGTCCGGCCCGGGTGTCAGGCCGGCAAGTGGTAGACCGTGTAGGAGCCGCGCGCGCCTTCCTTGTTCGGCCCGACCTGGCGGACCCGCTCCAGCACCTGCACCTCGATCCCCTGGCGCTTCTTGAGGCCGGCGAAGAAGCCGCGAACCGTGTGCTGCTGCCACCCGGTGGCCTCGCAGATCTGCGCGATGGTGGCGCCCTCCTCGCGGCGGAGCATCGCCAGCACCGTCTCCTGCTTCGTGCCGTCGCGCGGCTTCCGCGGGGTGCCGGGCTTGCGCGCGGCGCGGGGCGGCTTGCCGGCGAGGGTGGTGCGGAGGGCCTCGATGGCGCGGCTGATCGGGTTGTCGGTCGCGTCCTGCGCCGGGCTGGCGTCCCAGGCGACCAGCACCGCCGCGGCGGCGCCGCGCAGGCTGCCCCGCGGGGCGGGCGTGGGCGCGGCCTGGGCGGGTTCGGCTGCCTCTGCGGGGGCATTCCCCTCCGCGGCGTCCTGCCCGCCCGCGGGCGCCGTGTCGGGTACGCTGCCCTCAATGCCCGAGCAGTCGGGCTCGCCGACAACCGCGTCGCCCTCGTTCGGGTCGATGCCGATGGCGCGCAGTCCCTCGTCGGTGATGCGCGCCACGATCCAGGTGCCGTCCTCATCCTGGCGCCAGCCCAGCCCGACATGCTCCCGCGGGGCGTTGATCTCGGTCAGCAGGTTGGCCTTGATCAGGCTGCGGAACACCGCGTTGCGGGCTGCGGCCGGCAGGGTCTTCGGCGCGCGGGCGATGCCCATCTCGTGCTGCGCGGCGGCGCTGAGGATCACGCGCTGGCTGTCGGAAAGCTTGGTCATCGTGGTGGTCTCCGGTTTCAGGTGCCGGACATCGGCCCCTACTGCCGGGAGCCCCGCCGGCGTGGCCGGTCGGGGCGGTGCGGGGCCAGCCCGCTTCAGCAGGCGTATTCGCCGCGGTGGAAGTGCTGGTCCGCGATGTCCTTGAGCTTCGCGGTGGCATCGGAAAGCCAGGCCGCTTCGCCCCAGAGCACCTCCTCGGGGTCCGCGCCGAAATGGTCCGCGCTGGCCTGGGTGAGTTCGGCGAGGAGGGTGTCGAATTCCGCCTTCTTCATCAGGAAGGCGGCCAGGCTGTTTTCCTTGTTGCGGGCGGCGCGGGCGGTGCGGTCGGTCATGGCGGTCTCCGTCGTGGTGCAGGGCATGATGCTCTGCGTGTGACGGACCATTCGCGCTGTGGCACGCACGAGCCAAGCAAGATGCAGCGGCGCGGAATTGCTATGTTTCGGCGGCCTGGATCACAACATGATCCTGCTGATCGGCGGGCCGCCCGCCTGCTCGGATCGCCTCCCGGCGCACATGCTTCTTGCCAAATTTTGCCAAGCCGGGGTATTGTCCCGGCCATGACCACCATGAATGTTTCCCTGCCTGATGGGCTGAAGTCCTTCGTGGATGAGCAGGTCGCCACGCGTGGCTACTCCACCAGCAGCGAGTATGTCCGCGAGCTGATCCGCAACGACCAGGAGCGCGAGCGCCTGCGCGGCCTGCTGCTGGACGGCGCCGCCTCGGCCCCGACGGCGCCGGTCGATGACGCCTATTTCGACACGCTCCGCCGCCGCGTTCGCCAACGGCAGGCGTGACCGCCAAGCCGGTCATTCCGCGACAGGCGGCACAGCGGGACATCGACCAGGCCATCGCCCACTACGCGGCGGAGGCGGGCAAGCCGGTCGCGCTGGCCTTCATTGACGCGCTGGAGCGGGCCTTGCGACGCATAGCGCAGCATCCGGCGGCGGGCTCGCCGCGCTATGCCTTCGAGCTGCGGCTGGAAGGGCTCCGCGCCTGGCCGCTTCGGCGCTACCCGTATATGGTGTTCTACGTCGAGCGTGAGGACCACCTCGACGTCTGGCGGGTGTTGCATGCACAGCGCGACATCCCGGCCTGGATGCAGGAGCCCGAGGGGCCGTAAGCCTTCCGTCGTGCGGATCCCGCTTCGCTGAATTGACGGGGCTGCACAGGCCGGCGAACGTCTCCGCGCCGGCGGGCCGCGCGCCGCTGACCATCTTCGGTCCGGCGCCCACCGATCGACTTCCCGCCGCTGGGAAGTCGATGCGGACCGCGCGTCACGCGTGCGGCTCGGGCTCCGATGAGGCAGGCGGATCCAGGCGCTGGGCGACCTCCAGCAGCAGCGCGTTCATCTGCTCCTGCAGGATCGTCTGCACGAGATGTGGATCGCGGCCGATCTCGGCAGCGATCTGTCCCGACACTCGCGCCGGCCAATTCAGCACCGCATCGCGCATGCCGGCGGCGACTTCATCGACGCGGTGGTTGGCGGCGGTGATGTCCATCAAGCGGCCCTTCCTCTCATCCACGGCCAGGCGCTGCGCCTCGACGCCACGAGCGAGCCGCGCCAGCGTCAGCCGGCCGAGGGCGGTGGTCTCGGCCGGAAGGGCAAGCGGCGATCGGCCTGGCGTTGCGGTTTCCCCCAGGTTGCGCCGGCTGGCCTCTACGTCCCAGCTGCCATCGGCCTCGCGGGCGATGCGGCCGGCACGCTCTGCCTTCTGGATCGCGACATGGGAGACGCCAAGCCGGCGCGCCAGTTCCCGGCCCGATGGAACGCGCTGCGCCATGAACATGCTCCTTCAGGCGCAGCGTATGCAGAAGTCTGGTAACCGTTTGCACCCATCCGCAGAGAAAATTCCGTGTCAGATGAATCGACTACGCGATGATTCTGGTGGTGCGGTAACCATCCTCGGCGCCTGGCGCTAGCGACCTTGCGCGCTGCTGCTCCCCGCATACAGCGAGGCCAGGAAGGAACCATCGGCTCGAGAGCCACTGTCTCGATCGAGCGACGCTGTGGCTGGTGACCCGCGGCGGGGGCGAGCTACACGATCTCGACGTTCCCTAGACCTAGCATGAGCGATTCACGCGCCGCCATGGGGTCAATTGTAACAGCGCGACGCAGCGGTGGGCGTGGGCGGAGCCGCAGGCGGGCACGCCCACACGCCGGCTCACTCAGCCCTTCGCAGCCTTGCGCTTCGCCTTCTTCAGACCCGCAAACGCGGCTTCCTTGAGCGCCGGGCTCGCCTTGAAGCGCACCGCTGCGCCAGCCTTCACCGCGACCTTCTCGCCGGTCTTCGGGTTCAGCGCCGTCCGCTTCGCCGTCTCGCGCACCACGAAGGCGCCGAA